>NZ_DAITQL010000023.1:0-53497 GCF_036833075.1 Hyphomicrobium sp. | reverse complement strand
TCAATGACGACCGGATTCCAGTTGCCCCCGGATAAAAGAAGGGGGTCACATCACAAGGCACCTAAGACGAGCTTGTGGCCAGCATGAAACCTTCCATAGGATGGTCATTGAACATCGAGTCGGTGCCTCAGAGCCGTGCTGAAGGGGAGTGAAGGATTTCAGCGGTCGGCCGATCGACGGGTGAGACAGTTGCTCTTGATCTGCTCTGGCAGCAAGATTACGGGCCTCTAGGAACGTATCCTCAACGGAACAGTCTAGGTCAGAATGGCCAATCGTTACTTGTTTCTCTGCCCCGATTCCCGTTCGCCGTCGGGAGGGATTGCGGTCATCTATGATGCGGTCATTGCACTCCACCGCGCATGCTATGATGTCTCCATCCTGCATAACAGTCCCGAAGCCGGATATCCGCATCCGTCGAAAGCGCCGTCGGTAGTCTATCATCACGCCTGCCGTCAGGTGTTTCGGAAATACGCGGGTCGCCGCGAAAAACTGATTGAAGCTATTCGGATGGCGTGGGAACGCGTGCGCGGCGGCCCGGCTTCCACCCTCAACCTACTGCCAAGTGACGTCATCGTCGTGCCGGAATTCATGGCTGCGGAGGCCGCGGAGGCTTTTCCGACGCAGAAGCTGGTGATATTTGTTCAAGGCCCTTTTTTGTTTCTTGAATCCTATCAAAAATGCATTGCACGTGGACACGATATCCGCAAGCGCAGCCGCTATTTTATCGGAACTTGCGACACTTGCATGGATCAGTTTGATTTGCTTGGGATTAAAAACTGTTTTCACTTGCCAGTTTCCATGAACCCCGAAAAATTCCCGTTTCAAGAGATCAAGGATCGACTGATTACTTACATGCCCCGCAGGCGTCCGGCCGAGGCTGAGTTCATTGCAGCCGCCCTGCGCGAACGCGGGCGGATTGGCGACTATCGACTCGAGGCCCTGGAGGGGCTGCCTATCGAGGCTATTTATGAAAAGCTACAACAAAGCCGGTTTTTTATTTCTTTGCTGAGGCTTGAAGGACTTGGTTTTCCAGCAGCAGAAGCAATGGCTGCTGGATGTATCACCGTCGGATATACCGGATTAGGTCCGCGTGAATATTTCACGCCCGAGACCGGAGTTCCCGTTACAGACGATGATACCGTAGCACTAATCCATGCCTTGGAGGCCGCGGTTGCGGAATACGAGACACACCCACGTCGGCTGGATTCGCTTCGTCGACATGCGAGCGCTGAGATCAATCGTCGCTTCAGTTGTAGCGTGTTCGAGGCCAAGCTCTTTGAGATCTGGCGCGAATTGGATGCCAAGATCTGAGCTGAGCCTTGTTTCCATTATGCAAATTTCCGACATTTCCGCAGCGCGGGTAGCTGATATGTCAGCCCCTTCTCAATTTCGGCCCTTTGGTCAGCATCGGCCGGACACCGCAACACGTAACTCGCCAAGGCCCCGGCCAGCATCCAGACGTAGGGCACAAGCCCGGCGTTGGGCAGCAGGTCGATCAGCGCCGCGCTGAGGACGATCACAAGCCCCGGCGTGATCAGCGAGGGACCGAGCGCGCGACGGCGGCGCGCGTAAAGCAGAAGCGGCATCGTCAACAGCCCGAAGTGGGCGACGTAGCCGGGCCAACCGTAGACACCGATCAGAATCACCCACATTCCGTCGGTTACGCTGGTCATCCGTCCTGTCTCGGAGTCGTAAAGCTGATTGCGACCCCAACTTCCCCATCCCGAGATCGGCTTCTCGTTGGCATGAGCCAAGAGCGCGTCCTCGTTATCTAGCCGGAATTTGAACGACTGTGCCCGTTCCTCGCTGATCGACCGGGTGATCTCGTAGATCTCATGGACCGGGATGAGACCTGCACCGCGGAACATCGGATAGAACAGAACAACGACGGCGATGGCGACCATTATCGCGCCTTGCAGCCGCGGCCGCACAAAAATCACGATACCTAGAAACGCCGCGATGGCCAATGCCCCCAGGTTTTTAGACGGCAGCAGCACGATGGCCAGCCATGCAGCGGCGAAGAACCATCTCGAGAGCCACGGGCTTGCCAGCCGGTCAATCGCGAAGACCCACTGCCCGGACGTCCTGCGCTCGCGCAGGGCCTCTCGCCAGAGCGTCAGTGCCGCGAGGATCGCCATGCAGAGCAGGATGCCGACCATCAGGCCGTGGCTGAGGAAGACCACCGGCCGGAATCCACCCTCGCGAATATGTTGCATGAAGTCGTGCGGAAAGAAGCCATAGATCCAGTTGTGAAGCTGCGGGCTCACCCGCACCTCGATGAGGGCCGGCAGCGAATAGGCGAGCCCCCCCACGGCGAAGGCGACGAGCAGGTCGCGGTGCGCCTCATGCGTGCCCAGGTACCGCCAGGCGAGCAGGAAGGGGCTGATCGCTACGATCGATGCGGAGATCATCGAGAACGCGTCGTAGAGTTGCAGGCCCGGCAAAAAAAGCGGTCCGATGACGATCGGCTCGGGATTGTTCAGGATGCTCAGGATTGGCGCCAGGATGATCAGGGCCAGCAACCCGATGATCAGCGTCTTTCCCTTTGCGGACGGCGTGGGGCCGGCCGTACGCGTGCCCCGCGATTCGTAGATCAAGCAAAGGATCGCGGCGCTGACGGTCGGGACGAGCCCCTTGTCAATGAGGGGCATCATCGGGACCTTCACGCTGGTTGCGGACGGCAGGATCAGATAGCCGCCAAGCATCGTCCAGACCAGCGCCTTCGAAAGAGGGAGCGTCCTGAACAGGATCCACGCGACCGCTGGCCAACTGAACAGCACGATAAAGGCGAACGTATTGGGCATCGGACACTTGTGAAACTGACAAGGGCTCAGGTTTTTCTAGCCTGATCCTCGTGAGAAGAAAAATCCCTTTGCCGGCCAAGGTGAAAAGCTGCTGTTCAGCACGGCTGACAGGTTAACTGCAAAGCCTATATCGGATTGACGATAAAACTAAAAAACGGGGCAAATAGAATTTCTTATCTCGGTCGAAGTGTGTCAAGGAAACCGCTACGACCTGCGCTTTATCTCCAGCGTCGATCACTTCTCCCAGATCGAGAGACTTGTCGAGACGACCGCGCAGAAGTGTCGGCTTTCGGGGGGGCTGGTCGTACGCCCGCCTCCATCTTTCACGAGATCAAGGACGCGGGGTGTCTCAAACGTGCAGCGTGTGTTGCCGCGGGCAATATCTGCAATCTCCATGCTGGTCAGAGACCGGCTCTGTGCCTGAATGATCGTCCGAAACTTTGCCGCCTCCGCTGTGGGATCGGTGATTGGTAAGAGCCCCTCGGTGGAAACGCGCTGCATCGTGGCTCCGGAGTTGCCAACCCATTGAGTGACGGCGCCGTCGGTCAAGAAGTAGAGCGGAAAGTAGAGGAAGCCCCAGGCCCCCTTCCCGTCGTGGATGACGAGTGTTGTCGCCGGATCGTCTATGGCGTCAGCCGCCCACTCGCCCGGCCCATGAGAAAAAAGCGATGCGTTCTGCAGCAACGTGCTCGCGGCGATGAGATTGCAAGCAATGGCGATGGCTCCGGCGGTACGTGTTGCAAGGCGCACCGGCGGAGAGCTTGTGTCCAGGTCTCTGAAAGCCAAGGCCAGCAGGATTGCGGGCAGCGGCACGAGCCAGAGATTGTAGTGGGGCGCTAGAACATCGAACGATTTGACGGCGCGCGCCAGGATGGTCAGGCCGCAGACCGCAAAGACCAGCGGCAGCGCGATCGCGACGGCCTGCCAGAGACCGAGCGGATTACATTGCACCGCGGTCGTCTCACGGGCTGCGGATAAAACACGCAGTGCCCCAATCGCCGCAAGGCTGGCGAGAGCTGCGAGAAATACGGCGAAGGTCATCGGGGTCGCAAAGTAGCTTGGATGCGCGGTCAGGCGGAAAATGAGCCTGATGAGGCCCGCGAGGGATTCGGCCAGAGAGGCGACGTTACTTTGCGCGGCGCCGCCAGATACGTTTATGGCCGCAAGCACGAATGGCGTGATGCCGAATGACAGGATTGCAACCGCGGCGCCCGCCACGAGAACGCGACCGACGCTGCGCCCGACGAGCCATTCATGCAACAGCAGTGCAGCAAGCAAGCAGGCGGCTGCGACGACGCCGAAAAAATGTGAGTAGATCGACAGCAGCAGAAAAACGCATAGCATGGCCAAGCGGCGCGGTCCGCGCTCGCGATCATCCGAAACGATCAGCTCTACGAAATAATAGATCGCCCAGGCCGAGGCGGCGAAGAAAAGCGGGTAGGCGCGGATCTCGACCGACCCTACGATGATGTTGCCCGAGAAAAACACGAGACCGAGCGCCAGAATGCCGCCGGTCCGTCCGCCGACGGCCCTGCCTGAGAAATAGATGGCGGGCGCAGCCAAACACACCGCAACAATACCCATCCATCGGAGTGAGGTCTCCGATAGCCCGAAAATTTCCGCCCAGAGTGAGCCAATCCAGTAGCTCAGCGGCGGCGCGCGGTCCGGAGGGACACCCAGCACCTTATCCGAGTGGCCGCTCAGCCACGCAAGCTGCTCTCCGAAAGATAGCGTAAGGCCGGTGAGCTGCGTGGTCTCGTCCAGCCAGATCGTTTGCTGGCTCGCAAACGTGCCAGCGCACAACGCGAAGACTGCGACCACAGCCGAAAGTATGGCAATATCCAGCGGGCCAACGAACAGGCGCCAATTGCCATGCGTCTGCGTTGCTGAGCTGCTACCGGCGGACATACTGCTTTCGGAATACAATGTAGCGGTTTCCCAGGAAGTTAAAGATCGTGCCGGACGCAATTCCTATCAACGCCGCCAGGTAGAGCCCGGTGGTGGTTTCGGGGAGGAAACTGGCGCGCAAATACAGCGCTACCGAGTAGTTGACCGCCATTCCAAGCGAGGAGGCGCCGACGAAGCCAGCGAACTGTCGCCAGACGTTGCGGTGACGCGCATAGCTGAACGTGAAGCGTCGATTGAGTAGGAAATTGGTTACGACGCTTACTGCGATGCCGCCGGCGAGGCAAACGGCCTCTGGAAGCTGCATGAGCAGAAGGAGGGCGAGCGTGGCGAGATTGACGACCACGCCGGATGCCCCCACCACAACGAATTGCAGGAGATGCATCGCATTGCCGAACTTGTAGATATAGAGACGGCGCAGATGCTGTATGTACTTCAGCTGCTCCTTAAACGACAGCTTGCTTTCGCCGTGGATTCGATCCGAGAAATGAATCGGCACCTCCCCGACGTTCCGGAAGCCGCATTTCGTTATGATCTCGAGGCCGACTTTGTATCCAATGGGATTGTATTCGTCGTGCTTGTCAAAATCCGCCTTGCGAAGCGCGAAGAAGCCTGACATCGGATCTTTCGCAGAGGTCAGCGGACGGGCGAGCAGTGTAGCCACGCGGCTGTTCAGCCACCGGAATATACCCCAATCGTCATCGGTGGATCCTCCCGGAACATAGCGCGAGCCAATGATGAACTGCTGTCCAGAGCTCAGCGCGAGCATCATTTGCGGAATGATCTCGGGTGGGTGGCTCAAGTCGCAGTCCATGCAGACCAGCACCGGATAGCGCGCCGCCCGAAACCCGTCGATGACAGCCGGGCTGAGACCGCGGTTCTCGGTACGGACAATAATTCGTGCCCAATCGAAGCCGCTCTGCTCTATCGCCTCTATACTTCCATCGTCGCTGTTGTCGTCCATGAACAACACCTCGAGAACGAGGTTTTGCTCTTGTCGAAGAGCGTTGATCCGAGCCAAAATGAAAGGAATGTTCTTGGCTTCACGGTATGTGGGGATGATGATGCTCAGACCGGTTTCGACGCGGATCGTCGCTAACGGTCCGCCCGCGTTGTTTGCCGTTTGGTCCACGAAACGCGCTCCGTGTGTCGTGTCCCCATTGGTTAAATTGTGCATGCCCCCTCTATGTATGGTGGTATGTTATATGAATAGCTGACCGAAGTCCGCCGCCTCGTACTGCAATCCTTAACCAGCAGATCGGGCATACGGGTCGAGGAGCTGGCCCTGGAGGACGTCGAGACGGGGTATGGCGCCGAGGACGCTGCGGCCTAGAAGGCCGACGCCATCGTCAGGATCGAGTGCGCGAAGGCTCGGCGCGCCAATCGCGGTCATCTTCCGGCGCACCTGCCGCGTGAAGAGATCATCATCGAGGCCATGGACTGTCCTTGCTGCGGCGGCGCTCTCCATGTCATCGGCGAGGACGTGCCGAACGGCCGATAGGATCCCGGCACGGCTGAGCGTAATCGCGGCGCTGACGGTCGGGACGAGCCCCTTGTCAATGAGGGGCATCATCGGGACCTTCACGCTGGTTGCGGACGGCAGGATCAGATAGCCGCCAAGCATCGTCCAGACCAGCGCCTTCGAAAGAGGGAGCGTCCTGAACAGGATCCACGCGACCGCTGGCCAACTGAACAGCACGATAAAGGCGAACGTATTGGGCATCGGACACTTGTGAAACTGACAAGGGCTCAGGTTTTTCTAGCCTGATCCTCGTGAGAAGAAAAATCCCTTTGCCGGCCAAGGTGAAAAGCTGCTGTTCAGCACGGCTGACAGGTTAACTGCAAAGCCTATATCGGATTGACGTTAAAACGATAACGCGGGCAATAGAGTTTCTTATTTTTTAAGGCGGAGAGAAGAGCGGATGCTTAGATGGGGAATAGTTTGTCTCCTCATTACGCTTGCGCTCTCCAGCTACGTTCTTCCTGGGAACGGCCCGTGGGCATGGACCTGGCTTCTGCCCCCTTTGCCTGAGACACCTGTGCCGCAGCTGGCTATCCTGCGGCAACCTCCTGAACCGATACACGCAGATCTTGTTAACAGGGACGAGAAGACCGACCTTGCGTTGCTGCCTACACGCGTTTCGGGACGTGTCACCAATGGCTCCGAGCCTGGCACCTTTCAGCACCAATGGCCGGGCGTTTATGCGGAAGCGCGCTTTCGCGGCGGGGCGGTGACCGTTCGTTTCGACGACGCGATCAATCGCGCCCGGATCACCATCGATGGTGGCGCAGGCGGTGTCGTGGAGGTGTCGCGCCCGGGCTCGGCCGATCTCAGGATTTCAGGGCTCGCCCCCGTCCCTCATAACATCCGTATGGACAAGATCAGCGAGTCCTTTTCTCTGGCGTCGTTCGGCGGCTTCTTCGTCGCCTCCGATGGCGATGCGCTGCCGCCCCCCGACGCCAGGCCAAAGCTTATCGAATTCATCGGCGACTCGGACACCGTTGGCTATGGCGGAAGGGCCCAACGGCGCGACTGCAGCGCCGACCAGGTCTTCGCGGCCACCGACAGTACGCAAACCTTTGTCTCTCGCGTCGCAGCGCATTTCCAGGCCGACTATCGTATTATTGCACGCTCCGGCATCAAGCTGATGCGCCATGATGGGGACGCTGAACCGCAAATGGTCGAGCGCTACGCGCGGGCCCTCCCCGACGAGGCCGACAGCACGCCCGCTCCGGAGCCCGCGGCGGACATCATCGTTATTGCGCTTGGCCCGAACGACGTCGTATCGAACGCGCCGACTCACTTAGTCGGACGCGACCGGCGCCGGCTGAGCTTTGAGTACCAACACGCTCTGGTCGATTTTGTCCGCGCGAGAGAGGGGCGAAATCCGCAAGCGCTGTTCGTTCTGCTCGCCTTCAGCGAGTATGGTAACGACTTAATCGATGCCCATCGCGCAGCCGAAAAGGCTCTGCGCGAGGGCGGCGCAAGGATCACCCTAGTTGTTCTTCCCTGGCGTGATCGGCGAGGGTGTCACTGGCACTCATCGCCCCGCGATCACGCCACGACCGCCGACCGCTTGATCGCCGCGATCGCTGCGGCGGAGCGGGACCAGGCACAGTAACTCATGAGCAACGGGGATTCTCATGCTGTCGTTGCGACCGATCACCTATCGCCTTCTGCGGACCTTCGGCCTCAATCGTGACAAGCTCGATGAGATAGCCGTCGAACGGTGGGAGATCGCGCCTGCCGAGGTCATCGGCGTGCCTCCGGCGATCATCCTGCCAGGCCAAGCCGAGCGGATTACGCGCACCGAGTTTGCATCGCTCGACCATGTCATCCACTCGCTCGCGGGCAATCCAGCCGAGCGGTTCGGACCGACGATGGCTTACCGGTTGCGCGATGTGGACGTCGTGGACGGGGCCCTCTATTCGGCTGGTCTTTCGATGTACCTGCGCGCGCGTAAGCGCCACCTGCCGCTCCCTGCGCGCGCCGAACATCGGGCATCGGGATCGCTGTACGAAACTTGGAACGGCAACCGCTGGTTCGGGAACTGGCTTCTGGACGATTGTCTCAGCTATCGCCTGGCCGAGACAACGGGCGGACCGGTGACCACTATGCCCTGTAAGGGCCATGTTCCGCGCTATGAAAAGCTCCTGGACATGACTCCTGACCGCATCGGCGACGCGCATTTCGATGAGCTGACCGTCTTTGCCGATTATTCTAATAACAGCCATCGCATGGCCCGCGCCCAAGATATGCGCCACCGGTTACTGCAAGGCCGCACCCCGCACCCCAATCCCGGTGTCTTCCTGCTCCGCGGCCGGTCGGGTGACCTTCGCGTCCTGGAGAACGAACAGGACATCGCCGCACGGCTGGCGCACGAGCGCGGCTTTCGCGTGATGTTCCCCGAGGATCACAGCGTCGATGAGTTGATGGACGCTTGTGGCGGCGCGCGGGTGATCGCGGGGATAGAGGGCAGTCAGCTTAATCACGGAATTGCCGTCATGCCTCCGGGCGGAACGCTTTTCACGATCCAGCCGGCCAACCGGGCTACCACGGCCATGAAGATACTGAGCGACCGCTGGCAGCAGCGCTTCGCAATGGTTGTGGGGCAAGGTGTCGCCGAGTCATTTCGCGTCGAATGGGATGATATCGCGCGCACGCTTGACCGGATCGAGAGCGAAGTAGCCCGACCGCCGTCTTAAGGATCGGGCCGGCACAACACCGTCACATCGCACCACGGGCAGGAGGAATTTTCCTAGGAATCCATGTCATCAAGGCCGGGATGCTTCGAACCCCGCACGAGGCCTACGTCAGCCACGGTCGATCAATGGGCTGACCATCACGCTGCTGATGAGCGGAACGGTGTGCTCCAGCCGCTGAGCATGCCCGGCCGAGATCGTGTGCATAGCGAGGGGCGGGGCATTACGCTTCACGACCGGGTTCCTGAGCGGCGGCACTCTGCCTCCCAAACGTTTTGCGGCGACGACGGGCTTGATCGGACGTGCCTTTATCCCTCAAATCCTACACGCCAAAATGGCGAGCTGTACTGATAGATGTCCGTGCTCACATATGATTGAAATCGTGTTGGAAGGAGAATTACATAGTGCGGTCCGATTTTCTAACTACGATTAATGAGACAGCAGGACGCATCCCTCAGCGCATCGCTGTCGAGGCCGATGATGGGCGATACTCGTTCGGTGAATTGGACCGCATCTCCAATCAGCTGGCGCATCGCCTCATCGGATTGGGCGTAACTCGCGAGACGCGAGTCGCGATTTCTATTCCACGCGGCGCCACCGAGTTGCTCGTCGTGCTGGCGACCGCAAAGGCGGGGGGGACCTACGTCCCGCTCGATCCATCCCATCCCATTGATCGGCTACGGGCTGTTGTCGAAGACGCAGAGCCTTTGCTCATGCTCGTGCATCCCGCCTCGCCATTGTACACGGCCGACATGGCAGGCGTTCAGCGCATCGCTGTCGATGATATGCGGTCACTGACTTGCGGCTGGCCGACCCATACCCCTGAGCTAATTTACGACGATCGGCAGCTGCTCTACATCCTCTTCACTTCGGGCTCGACGGGCCGCCCGAAAGGAGTGGAGGTGCCACGCGGGGCGTTCACCAATTTTCTCACGTCCATGACTTCAGCACCCGGTCTCGTTGAAATCGACAGGTTGCTAGCGATTACGACGACGTCGTTCGACATCGCCGGGCTGGAGTTATTTTTGCCCCTGTTCGTCGGCGCGACGGTTGTCATAGCCGACAAGGAGACGACCAAGGATCCAAGGTTGTTGCGTCGTAAATTGGAGAGTTCGGACATCTCGGTGCTGCAGGCAACGCCCGCGACGTGGCGATTGCTTTTGGATGCAGGTTGGCGGGGAGACGGAAAGCTGAAGATGCTTTGCGGTGGCGAGGCGCTTTCAAAAGAATTGGCCCGGCGGTTGTTAGCTGCTGGCTCCGAGCTTTGGAATATGTATGGTCCAACCGAGACGACAGTCTGGTCGACCATCGAGCGCGTCGAATGCCTCGACGGCCCCATCAGTATCGGCAGGCCGATCAACGAAACGCAGGTTTATGTGCTTGACGCGGAGCTTCGCGCCGTCGAAGCGAATTCCGGAGGAGAGATCTGCATCGGTGGCTCAGGCTTGGCTCGTGGCTATCGTGGGAATCCAGAACTCACAGCAGAGAAGTTTGTTGTCAATCCCAACGATCCAGCAGGAAGAGTGATCTACCGCACCGGCGACCTCGGACGGGTATTATCGGATGGACGCCTGCAGTATCTGGGCCGCTACGATCATCAGGTCAAGATTCGTGGCTTTCGCGTCGAGCTTGGCGAAATCGAAAATGTTCTTGGGGCCGTCCAAGATGCCTCCGAGGTACTCGTGGTCTCAGTGCCCGAGTCGGAAAGCGATCCTGGTTTGGCTGCATATTGGATCGGTAAAGCATCACGAGAGGCTCTGATTGCGGCTGCCCGGTGCCACCTACCGGACTACATGGTGCCTACGCTTTATATTCCCGTCGAGCGCTTTGAGCTCAATGTGAACGGCAAAATCGACCGCACCAAGTTGCCGCGTCCTGACCAAATGCTGTCCACCGGCTCCAAGCACGTTGCGCCCCGTTCAGATACCGAGCTTCGGATCGCTGTCATCTGGCAACAAGTCCTTAGGGTCCGCGACATATCTGTCGAAGATAACTTCTTTACGATCGGCGGAACGTCAATGCGTGCGGCGCAGGCTGTTACGCTCCTTGAGAATGTGTTCTGGTTTGAAATACCGATACGGACTTTGTTCGAGAATCCTACCATCGCCAAACTGGCAGCTGATCTCGGCAACGCCATTTCCTTCGATACTCCGATCGTCGTCGAACTGCGGCGCGGGGCTCACGGCAGGGCTCCGCTGTTCTGCCTGTTCGGCGTCCAGATCTATCAGGCACTCGCCCATCGCATCGGTGGCGATGGGTCCGTCTACGGGATGCACATTCCCATCAGATACATCCCCGGCATCGAAGCGCCGCCTGATATCGAGCTGATGGCGGCGAAATATGTCGAGCTCATCCGGGAATACCAGCCAAAAGGCCCCTACCATCTCGCCGGTTTCTGCTTCGGCGGCGTCGTGGCTTACTGCGTCGCACATGAACTCCAAAAGATGGGAGAGACCATTGCGGCCGTTACGATCCTCGATGCGGTCTTACCAACGGCCGTTCAGATTGATCGGCACAGGTATTTTCTTACTTTGGCGGGACGCATGCTGGCCCAAACGCCGCAGGAATGGTCGAAATTGGTTAAGCGAGCGATCGAACAGCTACGGCAAGTCGTCAGCTCACTTATTCCAAGGACGAGCTTGGTGCGTGACCGTGAGTCCGCACGACCGATTAAATTCTCGGTGAACAGTAACGAGGCGGACTCCTATATCGCCGCGTTCGCCAAGAAACGGACCGTGCTCGACGCATCTCTCCTGGTGATTGCGGCGAATGATAAGCTTCCCCACTGGCAAGTCGTCGCACCTCATCTCGGGTGGCGGGATAGGGCTGCTCGTACCGTTTGCCACACGATCGACGGTGATCATTTGGAGATTTTGCGCGAACCTCTGGTACAGCTCCTTGCACGCCATGTCGATGACGTTCACGGCTTTGTGCATCGTAAATTTGGTTCAACGGGACAATTTGAAGCCAGTGTTCGCCAGCTTGTGTCCTCCGATACTGCCCCCGAGGTCCCGCATCACTGAGTGTTTTGCGATTGTAGGCTCCTATTGGCCCGCCTTTCGCCCGTTCACCATAACGTAGTGTGGGCGTAGTCCCGGCGGGGTCGCTCCAGTTCTATACCTGAAACTTCAATCAGCAGATAACCGCCGCAAACGTCACTGGCCCCGCTGGTCGAACATGCTATTCAGAGCTTACTTAATCCAGAGACCGAATGGCCCCGTAAATGCGTGATATGCAGCATTGGAACACAATCTGGTTCCATAGAGGCTGGGCGAAGGAACTCAGGTGAATCGCGAACCGTTTCTCGTCGAGGGCGTCAACGTCCAGACGTGGTCGCTCGAGGAAGCATCCTCCCGGATCTGCGGCGAGCTCGGCAACGGCCGCTCCTTCTCGGTCTTCACGATCAATCTGGATCACGTCACAAAGCTCCGCCGCAACCCGCGTTTCCGCGCCGCCTACGATCGCGCGCGCATCGTGCTTGCCGACGGCTTTCCGATCGTTCTCGCGGGGCGGCTCCAGGGACGGGCGCTCTCCCGTGCACCTGGCTCGGACCTCATCGCTCCCCTCTGCGCGGAAGCGAGCCGGCGCAGCATTCCGATCGTCCTCTTCGGGTCGACGTTCGATACGCTGCGCATCGCGGCACGCGAGCTCAAAACGCAGCACCCCGGGCTCGCCATATCCGGTGTCTATGCACCGGACCACGGCTTCGACCCCTATTCGGACACGGCAGACGAAGGCATCGCTTTCATCAAGGCGTCCGGCGCGCGCCTCTGCTTTCTCGCACTCGGAGCGCCGAAGCAGGAGCTTTTTTCGAACCGCTGCCTCGACGAGACCGACGGCGTGTCCTTTGTCTGCATCGGTGCGGGGCTCGATTTCCTTTCGGGACAGCAGACGCGCGCGCCGAAGTTCGTGCAATCGATTGGCTGCGAATGGCTGTGGCGCATGGCTTCGAACCCGCGCCGTCTCGCCCGGCGCTATCTCGACTGCCTGCTCGTTTTTCCCGGCGTGGTCCTGAGCGGCCTAACTCATCGATAGAAGCGGCCGACGCCGATCGGCCCTCGTTCGGAGAGACGCCGGAGCACGCTCAATAGGCTCCGCGGCACAGCACGAATACCGTGCGCGTGATAATCTCGATGTCGAGCCAGATCGACCAGTTGTCGATGTAGTAGAGATCGTGTTGCATGCGGCCGCGAATGTCCTCGGTGCGCTTCGTCTCGCCGCGGAAGCCATTGACCTGCGCCCAGCCGGTCAAGCCGGGGCGGACGCGGCGACGACGCGAGAACTGATCGAGTGCGCGCTCGAACTGCTGATCGTGGATAAGGGCGTGCGGACGCGGGCCGACAATCGACATGTCGCCGATCAGCACGTTGAAAAGCTGGGGCACCTCGTCGAGGCTGGTGCGGCGCAGGAAGCGTCCGACGCGCGTCACGCGCGGATCGTTGCGCTCGGCCTGCTTGACGTCCGCGCCGTCCTCGGCAACGGCCATGGTGCGGAACTTGAAGATGCGGAACACGCGGTTGTTGCGACCGTAGCGGCGCTGACGGAAGAACACAGGACCTGGACTGTCGATCTTGATGGCCAAAGCGATTAAAGCCAGCAACGGAGCCAGGACGATAAGGCTCGCCGCCGCAACGGCATAGTCCAGCGCCGTCTTGAGCAGGCCATGGCTCTCGGAGAGGGGAACCAGGTTCACGACATTGGCCCGCACCGAACCGAAGGTCCGGCTGCCCTCAACGACGACAGGATAGGGCTCGAGCTCCGTGCACAGCAGCAGCTCCGTCGAATAAGATCCGAGCGCGGTGACCGCCGCCTGGATCCTCGCCGTCTCCTTCGCCGGCATGGCGATGATGATGCTGTCGAACTCGCCCTCCTCGATGGCGGCGCGCAGTTCGGCGAGCCCACCATGGATGGGCAGATCGTCCGGCGTCACAGGGGCCGGCTTGGCGAGATACTGACCCGCGACCATGGATGAAGGGTCAGCCGCCTCGGTCTCGGCCTTTATGGCCGCGATGAACTCTTGCGTGCCGAAGATGGCGATGCGTTTGTGCAGGCGTCCCGTCGAGACCATGTCGCGCACGCGCCGCCGTGCCTTGACGCGCACCACGATCAACCCGGCGGCGCTGAGCGCAAACCATGTCAGGAACCAGCCGCGCGAATAGACCTCAGCCGCCTTGAGGATGTAGAGGATCCCCAGCACGATGAGCGCAGAAATCGCGAGAGCGCCCCACAGCCGGCCGTAACCGACCACGGGGCCGAGCATCGCGCGCGGCTCGTAGAGACCGGATTGTTTCAGGAGCAGATAGAGCGTCAGCGCCAGAAGCGGAGCCGGCAGCAGGTAGAGCGCGATCCCCTGGCTCTGCCCAAGAAACAAATCGATATACAGGAACTTGGCGACCGCCGCGGCGACAATCACGGCCACGCTTTCTGCGACCGCGCAGGCGGTGATGTAGTTCTCGAGTTTCGAGAGGAGCGTCTTGTGACGGGCTATCGGCCCCGCGCGCCCGCGGACACCGGCATGTCCCGTCTCAACGGGTGCGTCACTCAACGCCATTTTAGCCCCGACAACGCAAACAGATTCCGAAGAGGCCGTACGTTCCAAGCACCCCCACCTATCCGGCAGTGCTCAGTCCAACCCAAAAATGAATATCAACTAATAGTTCATTACTTTAATCTCTTGTAAACGCTTCGCAACTTAAATGGTTAACTCGCATACATGGCCTGCTTCCATCGGGAAGCGGATGGGTCTGCTTTGGGTGAGATTTCGGGTATTTTGATGCACCTCTCAGATCCAAGCAGATGGAAAAGGGACGGGTACGCCCGATCGACGCATTAACGCTAACGTTTGCAACTGTCCGCTGCACAGCCAGTCCGCGATATTCAGGTCGCTGCTTTACAGATAGAATGACGAGATAGGTAAAGACGAAAAGGCGACACCGAGTGCGTGCAGAGGAACAACCCCGCGCCAGCTATGCATTGATTTCGCCTTGCCGCAACGAAGCCGCGTACATAAAGAAAACGCTCGACAGCGTCATTGCGCAATCCGTGCGGCCCGCGATCTGGGTTATCGTTGACGACGGATCGACGGATGCGACGCCCGCAATCCTCGCCGACTATGCAATACAGCACGACTGGATCAAGGTTCTGCCGAAACCCGACCGAGGACACCGCGTCGTTGGCCCGGGCGTCGTCGAAGCATTCTACGCGGGGCTCGCGGCGATCGACATCGACGACTATGCGTTTATCTGCAAGCTTGACGTGGATCTCGACCTGCCCGAGACGTATTTCGAGACCCTGATCGCACGCATGGCGACGAATCCCCGCCTCGGAAGCTGCAGCGGCAAACCCTATTACCATACGGAGACCGGACGCTGGGTCAGCGAGAAGTGCGGCGACGAGATGTCGGTTGGCATGACGAAATTCTACCGCGTCACCTGCTTCAAGGCGATCGGCGGCTTCGTCTGCGAGGTCATGTGGGACGGCATCGATTGCCACAAAGCGCGCCAGTTAGGCTGGGTTGCGCGGAGCTGGGATGAGCCGGGCCTACAATTCGAGCATCTACGGCCGATGGGATCGAGCCAGCAGAGCATCCTGACCGGCCGCAGGCGCCACGGGTTCGGACAGTACTACATGGGCAGCGATCCCCTGTACTTCACCGCTACGGCCGTCTATCGCATGACACAACGTCCGTTTCTGGTAGGCGGCGCAGCCATGCTCTACGGATATTTTAGCGCCATGGTACGCCGTCTGCCCCGGCATGAGGACCTGGAACTGCGCCGCTTCATTCGCTCGTATCAGCGTCAGGCGCTGCTTCTCGGCAAGGCGCGGGCGGTACGCAATATCGAGTCACGGCAAGAGTCGCTCTGGCGGAAAATCTCCGGACCCCATCTATCGGCAGCGCGGGAAGCCGGCGGCACTCCCACTGGCCTCCAGATGGAGTGACGCCTCTCCATGCCCTCCAACACAAAGATCTCTCGTCGCGGAACGTTCCGCCGGGGCGCGAACTGAGGACGCGTGCATGTGTGGTCTTGCCGGCTTTCTGCAAGAGCCGCCGCTCGATGGTGAAGACGCCGCTAGGCTCTTGACATCCATGACGACAGCTATCGTATACCGCGGGCCGGATTCGGAGGGAGCTTGGCTCGATTCAGCGGCGGGTATTGCGCTTGGCCACCGCCGCCTCGCAATCGTCGACACTTCCCCTTCAGGCCATCAGCCGATGGTTTCCCATTCGGGGCGCTATGTACTCGCCTTCAACGGCGAGATCTACAATCACGCCGACCTGCGAACGCTTCTCGGCCAAGCGGGACAGGCCCCCGCGTGGCGTGGCCACTCCGACACCGAGACGCTGGCGGCCGGCTTCGATGCCTGGGGAATTGCGCCAACGATCGGCCGTGCGGTCGGCATGTTCGCGATCGCGATCTGGGATCGGCGCGAGCGCGTCCTGACCCTGCTCCGCGACCGGCTCGGAGAGAAGCCGCTCTACTACGGCTGGCAGGGTGCCGGTCCGGGCAAAGCGTTTCTGTTTGGATCGGAGCTGAAGGCGCTGCGGGCTCACCCCGCCTGCCTTGGAGACGTCAGCCGCGACGCCGTTGTGCAACTGATGCGGCACGGTCATGTCGGCGAGGAGAATGCTATTTACGAAGGCCTGCACAAACTTCCTGCCGGCGCGATGGTCGAGATCTCCCTTGCACACCCTGAGCCGCTCGTTTCCCGCTATTGGTCGGCTACCGAAATCGCATGCCGTTCCGCGGCCGCCAGGATGTCGGGCTCCTCCGAGGACATGGTCGCAGCGCTCGAAGCGCTTTTGACCGATGCGGTCGGGCGCCAGATGGTCGCCGACGTGCCCTTGGGCGCATTTCTCTCAGGCGGTATCGACTCCTCGCTCGTCGTCGCGCTCATGCAGCGCCAGTCGACGCAGCCGGTCAAGACGTTCAGTATCGGCTTCCACGATCCGCGCTACAATGAAGCCGAATTCGCCAAGCGCGTCGCTGCCCATCTTGGCACAGACCACGTGGAACTCTATGTCGGAGACCAAGAACTCCGTGACATCGTCCCAAGGCTTCCCGAAATCTACGATGAGCCGTTTGCCGACTGCTCACAGATCCCGACGGTTCTAGTCTCGAAGCTTGCGTGTGCAAAGGTCACCGTCGCTCTTTCCGGAGATGGGGGAGATGAGCTCTTCTGCGGTTATGACCGTTATCGACAGGGCGCGGCACTGATGCGCGTCTTGAGTGCCGTGCCGCGCCCACTGCGTACCGCCGCGAGCTACGCTGCGCGCACGCTCCCGAAAGCCTTCTGGGACACCGTACTCAACCCATTCTTGCAGGTTGCTTCGGGCAAGGAGCCTAATGGTCAGCGCCTCCACCGGCTCGCGGATTATGCGCGAAGCGGTTCAGTTGAGGAGTTGCACCGAAAGCTGGTGTCGCGCTGGCGCTTTCCCGAAGCCGTGGTGATCGACGGCCGCGAGCCGGTCGGGCTTCTCACGCCCGGCAAGTTCAATTTTGGCGCGCTTTGCGACGCCGAGCGCATGATGATGCTCGATATGCTGACATACCTGCCTGACGATATCCTAACCAAGGTTGACCGCGCGTCGATGTGGAACTCGCTCGAATGCCGCGCACCGTTTCTCGACCATAGGGTCGTCGAGTTCGCCTGGAGCCTACCGTTGGATATGAAGCACCGTGGCGGCCAGTCGAAATGGGCCCTGCGCCAGATCCTGTATAAGCACGTGCCCCGCGAGCTCGTCGACCGCCCGAAGATGGGCTTCGAGGTTCCTATCGCTGCTTGGCTACGTGGACCGCTGCGCTCGTGGGCGGAGGCGCTGCTGGCGCCGCAGCGTCTACAGCGCGAGGGGTTCTTTTACGCTGCGCCGTTGCGCCGCAAATGGGACGAGCATATTTCCGGCGTCTGTAACTGGGGGCCACAGCTCTGGAACGTGCTCATGTTCCAAAGTTGGCTGGATGGCAACCAGGTGGCGAAACCTCCCGTCGGCATCAAGAGGGAAGCATAGCGGCGACGCTCATGATTAGGAGCACGCTAGAGCAGATTCCGATCATACGTATCCGGCGCTCTGGAAGTATCCGGAGCAGTCGTTTGCGGAGATGCATGTCAGCGCTCGGGCGATAGCGTCCCGGAGCGTCTCTGCTGAACGGGCCGCAGCCTTCTTCAACAGCGCCTTGAACTTCGAGAACGCCATCTCGATAGGGTTGAGATCTGGCGAGTAGGGCGGCAGATAGCGAAGCTCGGCCCCGCGTGCCTCGATCGCGATCCGGACGGCCGCCTGCTTGTGTGCGGGTAGGTTGTCCATGACGACGATGTCGTCAGGCTTGAGCGTGGGAGCGAGTATCTGCTCGACCCAAGCCCTGAACGCGGCGGCATCCATCGGACCATCGAGTGTCATGGGTGCGGTGAGGCCCGAGAGGCGCAAGCCGCCGACGAACGTGGTGGTGCGCCAATGGCCATGCGGCACGGCGGCGACGCACCGCTCGCCGCGCCGTGCTCTGCCGCAGCGACGGGCCATCTTGGTCGAAGCGCCCGTCTCATCGACGAAGACGAGGCGGTCTGGATCGAACTGCGGCTGCTCAGTGTGCCAGGCGAGACGCCCTGCCACAACGTCTGGCCGCTCTTGCTCGCTGGCGTGTGCCGTTTTTTTTGAAGGTCTGTGCGTTCCGATCGAGGAAGCGCCAGATCGTGCTTGGGACGAACCGCTCGCCGTGCTCACGGTGCAGGTGATCGGCGATCTCAGCCAGTGAGATGTCGACCGTCTTGGCGATGAGGCCAAGAATCTCTTGGCCGTAGGCCTCAATCCGCACCGAGCGCCTGTCGCCACCTTGCCGGCGTGGGGCCGCGCTTCCGGTCTCGCGCCAGCGGCGCACCCACTTGACCGCAGTCGAAGGCGCAACACCGAAGCGCTCTCCCGCCGCCCGGCAGGTTGCGCCTCGCGAGACGGCTTCGATCAGGCGCTCGCGAAGGTCGTTGGACAGCGGCTTGGTCATGACGGCTGGCCTCCTCCACCAGCCCTCACCATGAATCACTGTTCGCCACCGATGGGAATCCACAAACGATTCCGTCAGATCGGAAAGTGCTCTAGGTTGACGGCTTGGCGGACAAACACCCACGCTTGCGAAAAAACGAGCGCAACGTTTTGATGTCGTAAGTGGTCGCGGAATACGCTCGGCGGCATGGCTTCCCACCCGCGCGAACGTCACCTCTGACGCTTCGTCACTGCCTGACGTCGTAAGCACGACGGAGAAAGACCCGCGTCGGATCAATGGCCGCGTCCTCGACCCTGCGCTGAGCCTCGCTCGCGCTCGCGTCCTTATCGCCGCCGAACGAGGGCCGCTTCCCCGTGTCATCGCGCAAAGAATCCTGTACGGCTCCGATCCTGTCCTGCTGCCCGTTGGAGACGATCAACACGTCGCCCGGCAGAACCTCGGTGAACACGGTCGCCGGCAATGTGCGCACGCCGGCATCGCTCTCGCGCGAGATATGGTAGGTCAGCTTCAACACGTTGTCCCGGTCGTCGCCCATCATGGTCGGCATACCCGAGACGAGCTCGAGCTGGGCGATCTCGCGCTCGAGCACATCGATGCGCTCGCTGAGAACGGCGCGACGCTGCTGGGGCAGCATGGCGAGCTGCTGTTCAACGGCGGCGAGGCGCGTACGGGCACGCTCGGCCTGGGCTTTGATCTCGGAATAGCGGATCTCGACCGTCAGCAAGCTCGATTTCTGATCAAGATAGCGCGCGTTGTTGATCAGCTTCTTGTCCTTGAGGCTCTCGATGCTCGCAACCTGCTCCCGCGTGATGTCGAGCTGCTCGCGAACCGTTTTCTCCTGAGCATCCGCCGTTTCGACCTCGCGTGCGGCAGCCTCGAACTCCCGGCGCAGCCCGATGATCTGAGACTCCATGATGCTGCGCTGCTCGCTCAGCATGTCGTTCTGACGCGACATGAGATTCGTCAGCGCGAGCCGGTTCGACTCCGGCACGTTGCTGATCAGCGTGGCGATGCGCTGGTTCGTGGCGACGACGTCGCCGCCCTCGCGCTCGGCCTTCAGGCGTGCGAGCTGGGCCAGTGCGAATGTGAGCTGCGTCCGGGACTGCCGGCTGCTGACCGGCCCGGCGCCGCTTTCCTCCGCCCGCAGCACGCCCCGCGCCAGCGAGATCGCCTGAATCACCTTGAGGCCCGGCCGCCATTCGATAGCGCCGGATTCCGCGACCTGGCCCATGATGTAATAGGGACGGAAGCGAGCGACCTCGACAGCGACCGTAACATCGGTTCTCAAGGCCGTGCTCAACTTCTGCGTCAGCAGGAGCTCCAGATCGGCGAGCGTCAGACCGTCGACCGCAATACGCCCGACGCGGGGAATCGACAACGAGTTGTCGGGATCAATCGCGTACTCGCCGCCGAGCTCGGTGTTGCCCCAGAGGCGAACGCGAATGCGCTCGACCTGAGACATATTGAACTGGGGCAGGCTTTTGGCTTTCGCGCCCGCCTGTTCGTCCGCGGCGACGTCTCTCACGGGCGTCGCCTCATCGGCATATGCATACGGGGTGACCGAAGCGTCCACGCTTGCCGTCGCGACAGGAGCGCTCTCCAGCGACCTCTCTTGTGCATCCTCAGCCAGAACGGAACCGGACAGGACGCTCACCACGCAAAAAGCGCTTGCCACTGCAAGACTCCGAGCGCGCAGCGCTTGCCCATGGCTGGCCATCTGTCTCTTCACGAAATCACCCCTACAGAAGCTCGCGCGTTGGTCGAACCCCGTATTGCTGTGTGTGGAACGCCTAGCAGTGCCAGAATGACACGACCAGACACTAAAAACTATTGATCGGCTAAGTTATGCGCAACACATAAATTATGACATTCATCACTTTGGTTAACCCGTTGGCGCTTGGCGCTCGAGCTTGCTCTGAAGCGCGCGCTTCATCGTTCGCGACCGATCCCGGATGGCATCGCCGGGCTTAAACAACACCCCCGTCGATTGCGCCGGCCGGGCGGCGATGTGGTAGCTAACGGCCCAAGCAGGACCGCAGTGAAGCCATGCTTGCCCTGCCTTGAGGAAACCGAATGCCCGATCCGAGCCTGACGACGACCCAGGACGCCTCCGTCACGGCCGTGCTCGTCAATTACTGCACGCGCGATCTGACGCTGGACTGCCTGCGCTCGCTCGCAAGCGAGGTGGCCGCGTTTCCGGCCTTGGAGGTCGTCGTGGCGGACAACGCCTCGCCGGACGGCTCGGGCACGGAGATCGCCGATGCCATCGCAGCCAACAGCTGGGACAGGTGGGCGCGTGTTCTTCCCATGCCGCGCAACGGAGGCTTCAGCTACGGCAACAACGGCGTCATTCGCGAACAACTCGCTCGTGCCTCGCCGCCCGCGTACATCTGGCTCCTCAACACGGATACGGTGGTGCAGCCCGGCGCGTTGCGCGCGCTCGTCGACTTCATGGCGGCGCATCCGGCAGCCGGTGGGGCCGGCAGCCGCCTCGAACACCCGGACGGGAGGCTCCAGTGCTCGGCCTTCCGCTTTCATTCGGTGGCGAGCGAGTTCGATTCCAGCCTCAACGTGGGTTTTGTCTCGAAACTTCTGAAGCGCTGGCAGGTTGCGCCGGCGCTACCGGATACACAGACCCGCTACGATTGGCTATCGGGGGCGAGCCTGCTCCTCCGTACGCAGCTCTTTCGCGATGTCGAGCTGATGGACGAGGACTATTTCCTCTATTACGAGGAGACCGACCTCTGCAAACGCGCGGATCGTCTCGGCTGGTCCTTCTGGTACGTACCGCAGAGCCGGGTCGTGCATCTGGTCGGGCAAAGCACGGGCGTCACGGATCCCGCCCAGCAGCGCAAGCGGCGTGCGGCTTATTGGTTCGAATCGCGCCGTCGCTACTTCATCAAGCACCATGGCGTCTTCTATGCGGCGCTCGCGGATGCCGCCCTCGCGTCCGGAACGGCGCTTTCGATGGCGCGCGATGCGATCCTGGGCCGGGCGTCGTCGATCCCGGACTCTTTCCTGTCGGACCTCGCGCGCCAGAGCGCACTTCTCAATCCGTCGATAAACGGAACATCGCCATGACCGCGCGCGATGCGGGCATAGAGGCGCAGCGGGCTGACGACGTCGCCGCCGTCGTCATCGGGCGCAACGAAGGGGAGAGGTTGCGCCGGTGCCTGCTGTCTCTCGCAGACGCCGTGCGGTCGATCGTCTATGTGGATTCCGGCTCGACTGACGGATCGGTTGCACTTGCACGGCAGCTCGGCGCGCATGTGGTCACGCTTGATGACGGGCAGCCGTTCACGGCCGCGCGTGCCCGGAATGCTGGCTTCCATCATCTCGATCCGCATGAGGAAACGCTCGCTGCTGTGCAGTTCGTCGACGGAGATTGCGAGGTCGAACCGGGCTGGATCGCAACCGCACGCGCCTTTCTCGATACACATGAAGAAGCGGCTGCGGTGTTCGGGCGCCGTCGGGAGCGTTTCGCGGAGCAGTCCGTCTACAACCGCCTCTGCGATCTCGAGTGGTCAATCGCGCCGGGCGAGGTCAGGAGTTGCGGAGGCGACGCCATGATCCGCGCCGAAGCGTTGCGCAACGTGGGCGGATACCGTCCCGATCTTATTGCCGGCGAGGAGCCGGAGCTTTGCGTAAGGCTGCGGCGGCAGGGCTGGAAGATCTTCTGCATCGACCACCCCATGACACTGCACGACGCGGCGATGACGCGCTTTCCACAATGGTGGCGCCGGTCAATGCGAGCAGGATACAGCTTTATTCTCGGAGCCCACATTCATGGCGGCCCGCCCGAATACCACAACGTTGCAGAGACGCGACGCGCGTGGATCTGGGGACTGGGCATTCCGCTGGCGATCATGGCTAGCGCCGTTGCGTTCGGGCCCTGGGCGTTTCTGCTCGCACTGGTCTATCCCGTACAGGTGCTGCGCCTCTACCTCAAGCGCAGAGGCACACCCTTGCCGCTGGCCTCCTCATTCTTCCACGTTCTAGGCCGGTTTCCAGAAGCGGCAGGGCAGATCAAGTTCCTGCGCGACCGACTTATGGGCCGCAAGGGAATGCTCATCGAGTATAAGTAAAAACTCTTGCGTACCGCAGTACTGTCACGGAGAACGGGCTACTGCAGAAACAGCCAATGCGACTGGATCGCCGGCGTGAGCGGAACCGTGTATCCGTCGGACGAGGCTTCGATCGGGATGGGATGGAGCGCACCATCCCGGTCGGCGGCGTAAGCCCTGAGGCCGCTTCTGGCGCGAATGCGGATCTCGCCTTCCACCGGTTCCGAGTTGAAGGGGAGACGCCCCGCGTTCGGGATCGACTGCGCCGCAAGCGAGATCATGATACGGCCCGACGCCGCCAGCGGCTCTTCGTCGAGGCTTTGCACCGCCACGCTGGCGTTCGGCGTCGAGAGTGCGACCGTCACGTCGCCGAGGGCGACCTCGCGCCCGCCGAGCCAGCCGCTCGCAATCTGCGACTTTGCGGTATCGACGGTCAGGACGCCCTTGACCCAGTCGCGGCAAATCTCGCCCGTGTCGGAGCAGACCTTGTCGGTGCCCTTCCCGATCGCATCGAAACCGGGGTCGGAGATACGCTTCACGTTTTCCGCGGCCGACGGCTGATCGGTGATCCAGTCAAGCGCTTTCATCGGCGGCACCCTGAGACGTATTTTTGACGTCTCGGTGAGCGTCCGGATGGCGCGCGAAGTCCGCGCGTTGATCTCCTGTCCCGTGAAGACGTCCTCGGAGAGCGCCAGCTCGTAGCTCATCCGCGCCGGGTTCACGTGCCCGCCCCGGAAAAGAAGCGCGGCGGCCGGCAGGGTGGCGATCATCGAAGGATCGCTCGATGCCTCCCAATTGCCGATGCCGGCGGTCCCCGTCAGCGGCGATTGCGTGTAGGCATACTGAAGCAGCGCGTTCCACCCCTGAAGGCGCGCGATCGAGGCGACGTGAAGAGGCACCTGGGCGCGATCAAAGACCGGGAAAGGCTCGACGTTCCATTCGCTGACCGAATACGGCTTGTTGGTGAGCGCTCCGCCGGCCAGCCAGCTTACCATGCTGGGTCCCAAGCGGGGGTTCTTCTCGACTTCGTTGGCGCGCCCGTAGGCATGCGCATCGACGATGTCGCCTTCTCCCAAGGCTGTCAGTCCGGCCGCACTCATCTCGCCCCAATAGTTCGTCGGGACGATCGGCACCTTGACGCCGATATCCCGGATATAGCGAGCCATGTCGGAGAAGAACGCGTGCTCGAGGTCGGCGAGGAAAATCTTCGACGGGCCGAACTCCCAGCTCCGCCACACCCGCTCCGGATCGAGCCCGGAGCTCGACGCGAACGCCCCGGCGAGCTTCATGTAACGCGCGGCATGCCACGGAACGTTCTTATCGGGAAGCAACGCGTTGCCGAAATGGTGGGTCAGATCGTTCTCGTTCGTGATCAGGACAGCCACGACGGCCGGATCGTCCTTGTACGCAAGCCCCGTGTGCTGGTTGACGTGCGTGAGATATGCCTCGGCGAACTCCTTCGACCGCGCCTTGAGGCTCTCGTTCACGTACATATAGCCGCGCGGATCCGCCGTTTTCCTGCTCGGGTCGGCAATCTCGTCGAAGGCCTCGACGTCGTCGCTCCTGGTCATCCTCCGACCTACGTGGAGGTCGAGCCAGATGTAGATGCCTTCGTCGCGAAGACATTTTATCCACCAGTCGATCTTCTCCAGCGATGCCGCGTTGAGCTCTCGGGTCGACGCGCTCTCGATGCCGAAGATGTTCGGCGATACCCAGTCGGAGTCATGATGATGAATACGAACGAGGTTGAACCCGAGCTTCGATAGCCGCCTCGCCTGGTTGCAGACGAGCAAGGGCGTTGTCCTCTGAAACAAGACGTACGCCGACAGGTTCGTTCCCCAGAAATACGCCTTGGTGCCGTCCTCGAACACGAGGTCCTCACCGACCGCCCGCAGGAAGCCCCGCTTTCCCGCAGGCTTTTCCGAGGCATTGAGAAAGCTCAAGTCCACCGGCGATCGGTTCCAATGGAGATCGTCCGACCACCATGTATCGCCTTTCGCGGCGAGCCGCTCCGGGACATCGGGACGGAATGCGCCGGGGAACGACAGCGTCATGCGGACGTCGACCGCGTCGGCCTCATCGTTCCTGCCGAGGAGATAGGCGCGGATCTCTCCGTGGTTGCCCATCTCGTACTCGAGGCTATGGATCGGACCCTCGAACGAGACGATCAGCGGCGGCCGATCGGGCTCGATCCGAAGCGACCAGCTTTTTTTGTCCGGGTTGATCTCGGCTCTCGGCTCGAACCCGTCCCGCCTCAGAACATCGGGCGTGATCCGGAACACGATGCCGCCGAAAACGTCCCGGGCCACCTCCGGGCGCTCCTCGACCCGCAGGGCCCAGGTTGCCTTGCCGTCATCGGATAGCTCGGCCTCCCCGCTCACGGCGAAGCTGTCCGGCACGGCGCTGCGGAAGCTATAGCGTCGACGGGGCTCGCGCGTCGTCACCGAGAGCGACGAGTCCTGCCAGGACCATTCGCCTCGCCAGAACACGAACTGCGCCTCGACAACCGGGCTGCCTCCTTGCATCACTCGGAACAAGCCACTAGCGCTGTCGAACTCCGCGTATGGCTCGCCCAGCGCGCTGCCACTGTAGGTGAGCGCCGCGGCCAGCATCAGGGCCCCTATTTTATGACGCCAGACACTCATGCGTACGCTTCCTCCGGTCATTCCGACACACCCGGCAATCCCGATATTCTTCCGATGCGCGCCACGACCGGCACGCCTGCCGTCATCTCGAATTCACGCCGTGTCCGCAGCACGCTGCTCATCAGCTCGGCGAGCACCACGAGCCCGCAAGCCAGAACGATGCTCAGAAACATGCCGACAATTGCGATCTTGCGGGCGGAGCTCTCCCCGGCAATGGGATCGCTCGGGCGGCCGATGATCAGCAGGTCGTCAGGCGAGTTGAAGAAACTGACGTAGTTGCTGCGGGGCGCTCCCGCATGCGCCTGGAATGCAGCCTGCCTGTCAGCAGCTTCCCGATAGGTCGCATAAAGGCGCTCCAGCTCCGCGATCCTGGCCGTGTCATCGCTGATCGCGCGCCGCAACTTGTCGGCCTCCTCTGCCTGACCCGCGGAGCGGATGTTGCGGGACATCGTCCAGAGCTGGTTCAGCACGGCGCGGATCTGAGCCGGGGCCTGGACGCCGTCGGCTTCGATGGCACGCATCAACGCGGCCTCCGCAGCGGCAGCCTCCTCGTCGCGCCGCAAGCGTACGAATTGCGGAGCACTGAATATATTCTGCTCCGGTCCGGTGAGACCTTCCATGACGCGGGCAAGAACCATCTCCAGATTGCGGCCGAGCCCCACGGGATTGGGGCTTTCCATCTTGATCTGGAGCACGGAATTTCCGACCACCTCGAGCGAAAGCGAGGCAGCCAGCGCGCGCCTCTGTCCGATCGACTGAAACGGTGTTTCCGGCGGCTTGTAACCGGTCATCCGAGGCACGAGCTCCGCCAGCACCTGGTCGCTTTTCAACCATGCCTCGACGGCCTGAACCTGCTCCACCGTGTTCGTATAGCCTCCGCCGCCGTAGCTGCCGGGCGCGCGGTTGGCGGCCTGGAGCAGGATCAGCGAACTGGCCGCATATTTGGTGGGAGCCAGCTTCATGGCCGCCATCGACAGCACGCCCGCAACCGCGATGGGGACGACCAACAGCAGCCAGCGCTTGCGCACGATGTCGAGGAAGAGGACCAGGTACTCGCGGAGAACCTCAGATCCGATGCCCATTGCTCTTCTGTCTCCGTGTCACCCTGGCCGCATCGTTTCAGGCCATCCATTCAGCCCGAAATCAAGCCGCTCGCAGGCATCCGCCAATCGTTCAGGATCAGTCCGTCCAGCTTCAAGCCGATGATCCGGCATGTCTCGATGCACGTCCCCATCTTCTTCTGGTTTATCGCGCCGCTGAGGCAGACGAGGAACACAACGTCGCACACCGATCCCAACGCAGCGATGACCGGCGTCGGCACGCCACTGTCCTGCAGGATGGGCGGAAGATCGAGGACGACGGTGAAACCCGCCTGCACCGCCTCCGCCAGGGCGCTCCGAAGCTCGTTCTCGGTCAGCGACGGGGGGGGCGCGGCCTCGAACTCCACGACGGAAAGCGATGGCTTGATCTTCGCGGCAAGAGGCAGAAACGACGCTTCCCTCTTTCCGGAAAGCGCCGGATCGACGATTTCCATCCGGCTCACGTTCACGAAGAGCGTCTTTATGCCGAACTCCGAAAACGCCTCGGCGAGCTGCCGGCTCGCTACGCTCACGCCAACGCCGGGGCGGGGGCCCGTGATGCCGATAACGCCGGCGGATTGCTCGCGCGCGACTGCGACGACCCCGGACAGGCGCCGTGCGCTCTCGGGATCCCGGAACCACGTCGTTTGATTTTGTGCGTCATCGACGCCTGATTTCGGGCTGCCGGACCCGAGCTCGCCTTGCGCGACGCGCACGCGCTTGATCGACCGTCTCATTCCCCCCGCCGTCTCTGCATTCGACGCTCGTTCGATTACCGTCATTGCGTCCGGCTTCCTTCGTCGCCCTGGAACGTTGCCTTGCCTGCTCCATCGAGCTCAATTGTCTCAAAACGGGACATCGCCTTCCGCTGTGCAGGTCCGGATGGGGCGACACTTGCGTCTCCCCTGCGTCCCTTGTCGCTCTTTGCGAACAGCATGCCAGCCTTTGCGAACAGCATGCCAGCCATTACAAAACGCAGGCTAGCACGGCGAAATGCGCGCCACTCCTGGACAGCAGGCCTCTCTGGACACGCAGCTTCATGGTCGGAGAGCGAACTGAGATGGCGGTCGGTCCGGCAATCGCGCGCGTTCCGCGTGCTTCCCCAACGGTCGCACGTTCAAATATGCCGCTGCAGACTCTCAACTCACACGCGAAATCAGCATTATAGTTAAAGCCACGGCCTCGAACTAAAAACCAGCGACAGTTCCCTGGTCGGGCTGGAAAAGACGGAGCGACGAGTCCTCACCATCGCACCCTACACGGGTGCCGTTTCTCGACCGGGTGAGACCTCTGCGAAGAGCCGGGCGAGCTTTCCGGCCTCCACGTCGATGTCATGGCGCTCCATGACGCGCCGGCAGCCCGCTTGTCCCATACGCTCCAACGCCTCTGGGGGGACAGTCAGGCACGCTTCGAGAGCGTCCACCAGCGGCTCGATGCTGCCCGCCGGGACAAGCCAGCCCGTCTCTCCCGGCACGACCAACTCCGGTATGCCCGCGATGTAGGTGCTGACGACGGGACGCTCCAGCGCCATCGCCTCCATGATTACGACCGGCAATCCCTCCTGGAAACTCGGCAGCACGAGTGCCTGGGCTTTCTGGATTTCCCTGCGAACGTCGGCACTGCTGATCCAGCCGGTGATGGTCACGGCATGGGCGAGCCCCAGCGCGGCGATGCGCGCCTCGATCTCGCCGCGCATCTCCCCGTCTCCGGCCAGGACGAGATGGCAATTTCCAAGGCGCTGCTCGAGCCGGCTGAAGGCATCGAGCAACACGAGCTGGCCCTTCTGCTCCGAGAGCCGGCCCACGCATACGAGCCGTCTTTCCTGCGGGCGCTCACGCTCCCCTGCCGCGCGGAAGGCGGCCTCGATCCCGCAATGCACGACCTCGATCTTGCTCCAGTCGGCGTAAGCGGCCCTGCGGTAAAGCTGGGCGCGGCCATAGGAGCTGATCGCGACGACGAACCTCGCCTGCCCGATTTTCCTGTCGAGATGCAACGCGTGTGCCTTGTCGAACTCCTCGGGGCCGTGAACCGTGAAGCTGTACGACGGTCCGCCCAACAGGCGGATCAGCATCGCGACCTCGGCCGGGTTGGTGCCGAAGTGCGCGTGGACATGGGCGACGTTAGCGCTCAGCAGCCACTCCAGGATGAGGCAGGCTTCGGCAAGATAGACGAGATGGTAGGGAAATGGCCGCTCGGCGCGCCGCGACAGGAGGATCGCCTCGATCAGCGCGGCGGCGAATTTGCGCGGCGACCGGACAGCCGCGCGCACCGTTGCCCGGACGAGCGGTCCCAGACCCTCTTTCAGGGCATATTGCGTCTTCTCGCGCTCGGCGAAATCCTGCTCGTCGGCAAGCGTTTCGTCCCATCCCCTGATCGCGATGCGCATGACGGAGATGCCCAACCGCTCGACAGCCTGGATCTCGCGCCGGATGAAGCTGTGGCTGACCTTCGGATACTGATTGATCAGATAGGCTATGCAAAGCGGTTCGGAGGCCGCATCGGACCGGGCGCGCTCGGTCCCGACCGCTCGGTCTCGGGCGGCTAGGTCGCGTGCGTCCGCCGGCTCATGGTCCATCACCGAAATGTCCATCACCGAAAATCCCCGGCACGTCGTCTCGCGCCGCGCTCCACACTGTTACTTGCCGTTTGCCAGGGCGAGGCACGGCTCCGGGCCGGGCGGCTCCCCCACGCCCACGTAGGCACCGCGAAGATGGAGAAGGGGATTTGCGTCCGGAGAAGCCGATCCGGCGATCACCTGCCCGAAGAACACCGTATGCGAGGACGCCGCCCGATATTCGGAAAGACGACATTCGAGACGGCACACGGCGGACGCCAGGATCGGCGCGCCGGATATTCCCGTGGACCAGTCCGCGGTCTCGAACCGCCGTTCTCCCCTGAGCCCCGCCATTCCGGAAAACACGCGCGCGATCTCCGACTGATCCGCCGCCAGAGCGTTGATGCTGAAGTATCCGCTCTCGATGATCAGGTCGTGTGCGCTGGCCGCCTGGTTGACGCAGACGAGGACCGTGGGAGGCAGGTCCGTCAACGGGCACACCGCGCTTGCCGTCAGCCCTTTGCGCCGTTCCCCAACCGCTGCGGCAACGATGGATACCTGTCCCGGAACGTTCCGCATCAGCCCGCGAAATGCCAGTCGGTCGATCGGCTCGACGCTCATCCTTCTCCACGTCCCCTTCTGTCAGGCTCCGATGCCGCCTCGTCCGCACAGCCTCCTCAGGGGAGCACGAAATACGCCAGACGGATCTATCATATATATTCTAAAGCATTTTTACGGTTAAGGCGCGCGGGGGATGTTCGTGTCCGCGGCTCGGACAAATAAACCGAAGCGATACGACGTCCCTTGCCTTGGGACCGCTCCGGCCCCAAAGCCAAGATCCAAGGGCAGATTCCAAGCACAAAGGATCCGTCGAGGTGATCTTCACGAGATGCAGCATTGCCGACGTGATCGAGATCACGCCCAAGCGGCATACCGATGGCAGGGGCCATTTCGTGGAGCTCTTTCGCGCGGATCTTTTCACGGCGCAGGCCGGTAACGTCACGTTCGTGCAGCACAACCAGTCCCTGTCGCGGCAGTCCGGAACCGTCCGAGGACTGCATTACCAGACGTCACCCGCCGCGCAGGGAAAGCTCGTGCGGTGCGCGCGCGGCGCCGTCGTCGACGTCGCGGTCGACCTTCGCCGGTCGTCGCCGACGTTCGGGCAGCACGTGGCCGTCGCGCTTTCGGCGGACAAGGACAACCAGCTCTGGATCCCCGTGGGGTTCGCGCATGGGTTCTGCACGCTTACCCCCGATACGGAGGTCTGGTACGCCGTGACGCACACCTACAGCCCCGCCCACGAGCGCGGACTTCTGTGGAACGATCCGGATCTCGGCATTGCCTGGCCGGTCGACGCAGAAGCCGTCTCCATTGCACCGCGAGATGCCGAGCAGCCGAGGCTACGGGATATTGCGGACGTTTTCGAGTAACGTCCTCGGATCGAAGCGGAGACACAGATGCGTATTCTGGTGACGGGGGGCGCGGGGTTCATCGGGTCAGCCCTGGTCCGATACCTCGTCAACGAGGTCGGCGCCGAGGTGCTGACCTTCGACAAGCTGACCTATGCCGGGAACCTCGCCAGCCTCAAGTGCGTGGAACCATCGGCCAATCATCGTTTCGTTCGCGCCGATATCTGCGATGCGCGCGCCGTCACGTCCGCGCTCGAGGCCTTCCAGCCCGACCGCATCTATCACCTCGCGGCGGAAAGCCACGTGGACCGCTCGATCGACGGCGCGGCGGACTTCATCACCACCAATATCGTCGGCACCTACACGCTGCTCGACTGTGCGCGCCGGTACTGGCTGGTCCTCGAAGCGGCGCGCAAGACCGCCTTCCGTTTCCTTCATGTTTCAACGGACGAGGTGTACGGCTCGCTCGGAGAAACGGGGCACTTCTCCGAGGAAACGCCCTACGACCCGAGCTCGCCCTATTCGGCTTCGAAGGCCGCCTCCGACCACCTCGTCATGGCGTGGCACCGCACGTACGGCTTCCCGGGGCTCGTTTCGAACTGCTCCAACAATTACGGACCCTATCATTTTCCCGAGAAGCTCATCCCGCTCACCATCCTGAACGCGCTGCACGGCCGGCCCCTGCCGGTCTACGGCACCGGATCCAACATCAGGGACTGGCTCTACGTCGACGATCATGCCCGCGCGCTGCACCTGATCGCGAGCCGGGGCCGGCTCGGCGCGACGTACAACGTGGGCGGGCGGAACGAGCGGCGCAACATCGAGGCCGTGAAAACGATCTGCGGTGTCCTCGACCGCCTGCGGCCGGGGCCCGAGCCGCACGATCGCCTGATCACGTACGTCACGGACCGACCCGGTCACGATTTCCGCTACGCCATCGACGCCTCGCGTCTCGAGGGCGAGCTTGGCTGGCAGGCCAGGGAGACCTTCGAGACCGGTATCGAGAAGACGGTGACCTGGTACATCGAGAACGAGTGGTGGTGGCGCCCTCTGCGGGAAAAGGTCTACGCCGGCGAGCGCCTTGGCACCACCGTCGACGCAGCATAGCCGGACCATGCGGATCGTCGTCACGGGAAAGAAAGGACAGCTCGCCCAGTCGCTCCTGGAGCGTGCGCCGCTCTTCGAGGCAACCGTCGTTGCCGTCGGCCGCCCGGAGCTCGATCTCGCCGACACGCGCCCGGTAGTCGACCTGCTCGCGGCGGCCGCGCCCGACGTGATCGTGTCTGCCGCAGCCTACACGGTGGTGGACAGGGCGGAAAGCGAGCCCGCCCTCGCGCATGCCGTCAACGGAGGCGGCGCGCGCATGCTGGCGGAGGCCGCAGCGGCACTCGGCGTGCCCCTCATCCACATCTCGACCGACTACGTCTTTGACGGGTCGAAGCCCGGGCCCTGGACCGAAGAGGATACGCCGGCGCCGGTCAGCGTTTACGGCGCCTCGAAGCTCGCGGGCGAGCAGGCCGTTCTGGCGGCCTCCTCCGGCAACATCGTCGTGCGCATTGGATGGGTTTACAGCCCCTTCGGGTCGAACTTCGCGAAGACGATCCTTCGGCTTGCCGGCGAACGCGACGTGCTCCGCGTCGTGTCCGACCAGACCGGAGGTCCGAGCTCGGCGCTCGATATCGCCGACGGGCTCCTCACCATGGCCCGCAATGTTTGCACCGCGCCGGATCGAGCCGATTTGCGCGGAGTGTTTCACATGGCGCCGCCCGAACCGGCGACCTGGGCCGAGTTTGCGGGGGAAATCTGCGCCTGGCTCGCGGCGAAGCGGGGACGTCACGTGACGGTCGAGTCGATCACGACGGCGGACTATCCAACGGCAGCCCGGCGACCCGCGAACTCGTGTCTCGATGTCCGGCGGCTCGCCCTCCGCCACGGCTTTCGCATGGCGCCGTGGCGCACATCCCTGCCGCCGGTGCTCGAGCGGCTCGCCTCCATCCCCATCTGATCGTCATGTTTCAGAGGACTTCCATGAAAGGCATCATTCTGGCAGGCGGCAGTGGCACGCGGCTGCATCCGATGACCCATGTCACGTCGAAGCAACTGCTTCCGGTCTACGACAAGCCGATGATCTACTATCCGCTGACGACGCTGATGCTGGCGGGGATCCGCGACATCCTCGTGATCTCGACGCCCCACGACCTGCCGCACTTCCAGCGGCTTCTCGGCGACGGGTCCCAGTGGGGAATCGCGATCAGCTATGCGGAGCAGCCCCATCCCGGCGGGCTCGCACAAGCCTACCTCATCGGCGCCGATTTCGTGGCGGGGCATCGCTCCTGCCTGATCCTCGGCGACAACATCTATTACGGCCACGGCCTGCCGGAGCTGCTCGAAGGCGCCGCCTCGCGCGACAGCGGGGCCACCGTGTTCGCCTATCACGTCACGGATCCGGAGCGTTACGGCGTGGTCACGTTCGACGGCGCCATGAACGCGGTCTCGATCGAAGAGAAACCGGCGGCGCCGAAGTCCAACTGGGCGGTGACGGGCCTCTACTTCTACGATCAGAGCGTGGTCGACATCGCCGCCAGCCTCGAGCCTTCCCTGCGCGGCGAGCTCGAGATCACCGACGTGAACCGGTCCTACCTCGCGCGCGGCGCGCTCACCGTCCAGCTCATGGGACGCGGCTACGCCTGGCTCGATACGGGCACGCCCGACAGCCTCATCGAAGCGGCTGAGTTCGTGAGAACGCTCGAGAAGCGCCAGGGGTTCAAGATCGCGTGTCCCGAAGAGGTGGCGTGGCGCCTCCGCTTCATCGACGACCGTGCGCTGGAGAGAGCGGCCGTGAAGCACGGGAAGAGTGCGTATGGGGCTTATCTCGCCAGGCTGCTCTCCTAGAGCGTGATCATCTTCAATTGAATCGGGACCACGCGCACGCCACATCGTTTTGGCGCGCAGAGACCGGCGTCGATCCGCAGTGCGCGAACTTTTCACGTCTTAACGTGTTGCAGGGATTAACATTACGACTACTCTGTCTGTCTCACAGCACGGAGCCAATGCCATGCCCCGAACGGTGCTCGAGATCCAGGACAGTGGCGGCGAGCCCGACCCTGAGGCGCGGGAATGGATCGACGCCATCAGCTCCGTCATGGCGTTCGAAGGCAGCGAGCGGGCCGATCTCCTGCTCGACAAGGCGGTCGGCATGGCGCGGCGACAGGGCGCGCGGCTGCCGTTCGCGGCCAACACCGCCTATATCAATACGATCCCGCCACACAAGGAGACGCCGCATCCCGGCGACCGCGCGATCGAGAACCGGATCCGCTCGGCGATCCGCTGGAATGCGCTCGCCATGGTGCTGCGCGCCAACAAGGAGAGCAGCGGGATCGGCGGGCATATCGCGAGCTTCCAGTCGGCGGCGACGCTCTACGATACGGGGTTCATGCACTTCTGGCATGGAGCAAGCGAGACCCACGGCGGCGACCTCCTCTTCATCCAGGGCCATTCCTCGCCCGGCATCTACGCACGGGCCTTCCTGGAAGGGCGCCTCAGCGAAGACCGGCTCGCCCACTTCCGCCAGGAGACGGGCGGCAAGGGCCTGCCGTCCTATCCGCATCCCTGGCTGATGCCGGACTTCTGGCAGTTCCCGACCGTCTCCATGGGCCTCGGGCCGATCATGGCCATCTACCAGGCGCGTTTCCTCAAGTATCTCCACGACCGCGGGCTCGCAGACACCGCGAACCGCCACGTCTGGGTATTCTGCGGCGATGGCGAGATGGACGAGCCGGAGAGCCTCGGCGCGATCTCGCTCGCCGGCCGCGAGAAGCTCGACAACCTGATCTTCGTCATCAACTGCAACCTGCAGCGGCTCGACGGGCCGGTGCGGGGCAACGGCAAGATCATCCAGGAGCTCGAGGGCGGATTCCGCGGGGCCGGATGGAACGTCATCAAGGTGATCTGGGGCTCGAACTGGGATCCGCTGCTCGCACGCGACACCTCGGGACGGCTGCGCCAGCTCATGGAGGAGTGCAACGACGGGCAGTACCAGGACTTCAAGTCCAAGGATGGCGCCTACATCCGCAAGAACTTCTTCGGCCGCTACCCCGAGACGGCCGCGCTCGTCGCCGACTGGACGGACGAGCGGATCTGGTCGCTGACGCGCGGCGGGCACGACCCGAGGAAGGTCTATGCCGCCTACGACGAGGCGACCCGGCACAGCGGGCAACCCACCGTAATCCTGGCCAAGACCGTCAAGGGCTACGGCATGGGGAGCGCCGGCGAAGGGCAGATGATCGCGCACCAGCAGAAGAAGATGGCGCTCGATGCCCTCACGGTCTTTCGCAACCGCTTCAAGGTCCCGCTCACGGACGAGGATCTCGACAAGCTTCCGTTCGTCAGCTTCGCCGAGGGCAGCGAGGAGATGCGCTACCTCCAAGCGCGGCGGGCGGCGCTCGGCGGGTATCTCCCCAAGCGGCGCACCAAGACCACGTTCAAGCTCGATCCCCCTCCGCTCTCGCTGTTCGAGGCCCAGCTCAAGGGGTCGGACGGGCGCGCGATCTCGACCACCATGGTGTTCGTGCAGCTTCTGACCAAGCTGCTCCGCGACAAGGCGCTCGGGCGCCACGTCGTGCCGATCGTGCCCGACGAAAGCCGGACATTCGGCATGGAAGGCATGTTCCGCACCTTCGGCATCTACAGCCAGGCCGGGCAGCTTTACCGGCCGGAGGACGCCGAGCAGCTCATGTTCTACAAGGAGGATCGCAGCGGGCAGATGCTGCAGGAGGGCATCAGCGAAGCGGGCGGCATGGCCTCGTGGATGGCGGCCGCGACCTCCTATTCCTCCTCGAACGTGCCGATGCTGCCGTTCTTCATCTACTATTCGATGTTCGGCTTCCAGCGTGTCGGCGATCTCGCGTGGGCGGCGGGCGACATGCGCGCCCGCGGCTTCCTCATCGGCGGGACCAGCGGGCGCACGACGCTCAACGGCGAAGGGTTGCAGCACCAGGACGGGCACAGCCACCTGCTGTCGTCGACGATCCCGAACTGCATCTCCTACGATCCGTCTTTCGGCTACGAGCTGGCCGTCATCGTGCAGCGGGGCCTTCAGCGCATGCTCGGCGACCAGGAGGACGTGTTCTACTACATCACCGCCCTCAACGAGAACTATGTGCACCCGGCCATGCCTGAGGGCGTCGAGGAGGGCATCGTGCGCGGCATGTATCTCCTGAAGAGCACGCAAACGGCGCCCGACGCGCCCAAGGTGCAGCTCATGGGGAGCGGCGCGATCCTCAACGAGGTGATCGCGGGCGCCGAGCTGCTGGCCCAGGACTTCGGCGTCGCTGCCGACATCTGGAGCGTCACGAGCTTTACGGAATTGCGCCGCGAGGCGCTCGCCGTCGAGCGCTGGAACCTGCTGCATCCGGCGGAGACGCCGCGCGTCCCCTACGTCACGCAATGCCTCGCGTCACGGGGAGATGCGCCGTCGGTGGCCTCGACCGACTACATCAAGCTCTTCGCCGACCAGATCCGGCCCTTCGTGCGCGGTCCCTACCAGGTGCTCGGGACCGACGGGTTCGGGCGCTCGGACACGCGGCAGCGCCTGCGCAAGCACTTCGAGGTGGACCGCCATGTCGTGGCCCTGGCCGCGCTCAAGGCGCTGGCCGACGACAACAAGCTCCCCTCGTCGAAGGCTGTCGAGGCGATCGCCAAGTACGGCATAGATCCCGAGAAGGCCGATCCGGCCCGCGCATAGCGAGGAAGACCATGTCCGTCATCGACGTGAAGGTTCCCGACATCGGCGACTACAAGGACGTCCCGGTCATCGAGGTGCACGTCAAGGCAGGCGACCGGATCAAGCCCGAGGATCCGATCGTGACGCTCGAAAGCGACAAGGCCGCCATGGAGGTGCCTGCGCCCGAGGGCGGTGAGATCGCCGAGGTGCTGGTCAAGATCGGGGACAGGGTGAGCAAGGGATCGGCGCTCGTGCGGCTCGCGTCGGAGACGGAGCGCAACGAGGCGACCTCTGCTGCCGGGGTGGATGCGCCCGCAGAGCCCAAGGCGGCCGAAGCCAAGATTGCCGAGCCAAAAGCCGGGGCGAGCGAACCGCCTGAGCCCAAACCGCCGGACGCGGCGGGAGAGGACGGCAGAGGTGGCGATGGGGCCCAGCGCGCGCCGCTGCCGCTCGGTGCCGACTTCGGGGGCGTTCACGCGAGCCCTTCCGTGCGGCGGCTCGCGCGCGAGCTCGATCTCGACCTCACGACGCTCAAGGGGACAGGCGAGAAGGGGCGCATCACCAAGGAGGATGTCAAGCGCGCGCTCGGCGGCGGCGCGGGCGGCGGCACCGGCATCCCGGAGATTCCCGTAGAGGATTTCGCCAGATACGGCCCCATCGAGACCAGGCCGCTCACGCGCCTGCAACGGCTCGGCGGACCGCACCTGCACCGCGCATGGCTCAACATCCCGCACGTGACGCACAGCGACGAGGCGGACGTCACGGACCTCGAAAGCTATCGCAAGTCGCTCGACGAGGCCGCCAAGGAAAAGGGCTACCGCGTCACCCTGCTCGCCTTCATCATGAAGGCCTGCGTGGTCGCACTCAAGGAGCACCCCGAGTTCAACGCATCTCTCGCTCCCGACAAGGAGAGCCTGATCCTCAAGCGCTTCTATCACCTCGGGATCGCGGTCGACACCAAGGACGGGCTCGTGGTGCCGGTGATCCGCGACGTGGACCGCAAGGGCATCGTCGAGCTTTCGCAGGAGCTCGGCTCCGTGTCTCAGCGGATGCGCGAGGGAAAGATCGCGCCAGCCGACATCCAGGGCGGCACGTTCTCCATCTCGAGTCTCGGCGGAATCGGCGGCACGGGCTTCACGCCGATCGTCAACGCGCCGGAGGTCGCCATTCTGGGTGTGGTGCGGGCCGAGATCAAGCCGAGGTGGGACGGCGCCGCGTTCGCGCCGCGCCTCGTGCTGCCATTGTGTGTCAGCTACGATCATCGCGTCATCGACGGGGCGCTTGCTGCGCGTTTCACGCGCCGGCTGGCTGTCATCCTGGAAGACGTACGCCAGCTCGTGCTTTAGGGGGACCATCGATGCCAGCGAGCGACATCATCCCCCGACACGTCCTGGCTGTCTCGGGAAGGGCGCCGCTGCGTCCCGTTCATGCGTGTCTGGGCACCGGCCTTCGCCGGTGTGACGCAGAGGTCGGGCAGACGGCGCACCAAAAAGGAGACGTCATCCCGGCGGAGGCCGGGATCCAGACACGTCAGGAGGATCGCACTTCGCTTTCACTCACGCAGAGGCGGGTCGCGTCGTGACACAAGAAGATACCATCGCTTGCGAGGTGGCTGTGCTCGGGGCCGGTCCGGGAGGCTATTCGGCCGCGTTCCGCGCCGCCGACCTTGGCCTCAAGACGGTGCTGATCGAGCGCGATCCCACGCTCGGCGGCGTGTGTCTCAATGTCGGATGCATTCCCTCGAAAGCGCTGCTCCACGTCGCGTCGCTCATCACCGAGGCCGCCGCGCTCGGCGACCATGGCATCGGCTTCGGAGCGCCCCGCATCGATCTCGACAAGCTGCGCGCGCACAAGGAGGCCGTCGTCGGCAAGCTCACAACCGGGCTCTCGGCGATGGCGAAAATGCGCAAGGTTACGGTCGTCCAGGGCACGGGTGCGTTCCGCGACCCCAACCGAATCGAGGTCGCGCTGGCCCAAGGCGGGACGGCAACCGTGCAGTTCGAAAAGGCGATCATCGCCGCAGGATCGGAGGCCATCGCGCTGCCGTTCCTGCCGGACGATCCGCGCATCGTCTCCTCCACCGGCGCGCTCGCGCTGCCGTCGATCCCCAAACGCATGCTGGTCATCGGCGGCGGCATCATCGGCCTCGAGATGGCGACCGTGTACGCCGCGCTCGGCAGCCGGATCGATGTGGTCGAGATGCTGGACGGCCTCATGCCGGGTGCCGACCGCGACCTCGTGCGCGTCTGGCAGAAACACAACGAGGGCCGCTTCAACCGCATCCTGCTCAAGACCAAAACGGTCGGCGCCAACGCCAAGCGCGACGGCATCCATGTACGCTTCGACGGCGAAGGGGCGCCGGACGGAGCCCAGCCCTACGATCTCGTGCTGGTGGCTGTGGGCCGCAGCCCGAACGGGCACCGCATTGGCGCCCTCAACGCGGGCGTAGCCGTCGACGGCAAGGGCTTCGTTCCCGTCGACAGACAAATGCGCACCAACGTGCCCCACATCTTCGCCATCGGCGATCTCTCTCAGCCGCCGATGCTGGCGCACAAAGCCGTGCACGAAGGGCATGTCGCGGCCGAAGCGGTGGCGGGCAAGAGATCGTTCTTCGACGCGCGCGCGATCCCGTCGGTCGCCTATACGGATCCCGAGATCGCCTGGGCCGGGCGCACGGAGGACGAGCTTACGGCGGAGGGGGCAGCGTTCGAGAAGGCGGTCTTTCCGTGGACGGCCTCGGGACGCGCCCTCGCCATGGGACGCGAGGAAGGCTTCACGAAACTGCTGTTCGACAGTGAGAGCCGGCGCGTCATCGGCGGCGGCATCGTCGGCCTCCATGCGGGCGACCTCATCAGCGAGGTCGCGCTTGCGATCGAGATGGGAGCCGACGCGGTCGACCTCGCCAAGACGATCCATCCCCATCCCACACTCTCGGAATCGATCGGCATGGCCGCCGAGGTGCTCGAGGGAACGGCCACGGATCTGCCGCCGGCCAAGCGGCCGCGGCCCTGACGCGCTTCCCGCGCGGGGCGGGCCGCAAAGAAACGCGGGAAGCGATCGCTCGCTCCCCGCGAATGGTTCGAATTCTCGGCTTGCTCACTTACTCTTCTGGGCATCCGAATAGTACTTGAACTCGGGGGCGCTATCGAGCGACTCCTTGGAGCTGGCGATCGTCACGCGCATGGCGCCGTCCGCATCGCGGTTGAGCTGAAGATCGCTGAAGGACACCGCAACCAGCTTCTCACCCATGCCGAGGAAGCCCCCGACACCGATGACGGCGTTCGAGATCTTTCCGTCCGGGGCGAGGATGAGGTCGTTGATGTCGCCGACCTTCTCATTGGCCCTGTTGTAGACGGCCATGCCGATCAGCTTGCTGGAGCGCCACTCGTCCGCTGCCTGGTTCGACGAGAAGGTGCCGCCCGTGCTCGGCGTCAACGCGCTGCGATCGCCCGGAGCCGGAGTGACGGAAGGCGCCGGATCCGTCACCGACGGCGAAGGCATTGGCGTTGGCGTTGGCACCGGTGTGGTATCGGGCATCTTCTCCGCCGGTGCCGACGGAGAAGAAGGCGACGGGGCGGGCGGCGGCGTCTGAGCGAATGCGGCCGCCGCGCCGACGGCGAGGGCCGCCGGCATGCAGATCGCAGACAGCAACTTGGATTTCATCTGATTATCTCCTTTGAGCATATCGAGGTTCGTGCCGCACCGGCCTCGGCGATATCGCGTCGGCCGTATATCCCGTGCGTCGCGCTCAAATTCAGCGCGTCCGGCGGGCCCTGGCCTGCCTGCCGGTCAAACGTCGCATTGCCCGGAATGTTCCCCGGCCCTCAGGGTGCGCGCGTCTCTCCGTCGGACGCGGCGGTGGAAGCTGGCGCTGGCGCGGCGACAGCGGCGGGCTCGACTGGGACGGACAAGGGCTCCGCCGCAGCGACGGGGGTCCTGCTCCGCTTCTCGGCCAGGAATGTCTCGACCGCCGCGCCCCAGACGTCCCAGCCCGCATGATCGTCGGCCAGGTTGTGACCCTCTGATCCGTAGGCCGGGAACACATGCAGCTCGGCCTCGCCTCCGCCCGCCTGCCAAGCGGCGGCGAGCGCGCGGGCGAGGTCGGGTCGGAAGTAGCTGTCGTTGGCCGCATAGAGCCAGAGCGTCGGCGCGCGGGCCGTCCGGCCGAAGGCGCCCGCCGCCTCGATCAGGCGCTTCTCTCCGCACACGCTGTCCGTGCGCTCGCCGAACGGACGCGCGCCGCGGCCGCCCGCGATGTTGATCACGGCGCGCACATTGCCGGAATTGCGCGAGGCGAGCGCGAGCGAGGCCCAGCCGCCGGACGAGATGCCGACGACGATCGCCTCGCCCGGCATCACGAACGGTTGCGCCGACATGAAGTCCACTGCGCCCTGGATGTCGTCGGCGGCCGCGAGACCCGAACGGGCGTGATCGGGGTCGGCGCAGGTTCCGATCGATTCCGCCATCGGGCCACCTGTCGCGCCGTGTCCGCGGCGCTGCGGCAGCACGACGACATAGCCGTGCTCGACGAACCAGCGCGAGAGCCAATAGTAGACCGGCATGGCGACGGCGACGCGCGTCGCATCCGAGGTGCCGTGGTTGATGACCACCAGAGGACGGCGGTCCCCGCCGCTTTCGCTGCCGGCGGCGCCGGCCGGGCGAAACACGGTCGCGCGCAAGGGAAAGCCGTGATCGGCGCTCGGAAGGATCCAAAGTTGCTCGCGCAGGCGCGGGCCTTCCGGACCGAAGGGGCCATAAGCGGCGGCTTCTTGCGAGACCCCGGCCGGCGCCGCCATGGCGACGAGCGGCAGGACCACCGCGAAAGCCGCGGCGGCGGCGAGGACACTCCATCGCGCAAGCCGCACGCTGAACCGCGCCGACCCGGCGCTCGCGCCGCCCATCGATCCGATCATCGACACCTGCCCCCGTCCCTGCATGTCCCTTCCCCAGTCCCGCGCATCCACGACCCCGAAGCCCTGACGTCAATCCCGTTTTCGGCTGCACCTTCGTCTCCCGGCCTAGCGCAGCCGCCATATTCCCGATTGTCTTGCGGGCCACGATGGTCATTATGGCCTTGGCGGCCTCACCTGGACCGTGCGCGACAAACGTGATGGAAACGCGGCATCATAAGGATGGCCGGCGCGCGGCGGAGCCCAGGCCGGACGCATCGAGGAGACCTCATCAACGGGGACACGTCGCCGCTTGACACTGCCTCTCCATTCTCTCGAGCAGATCCCCATGGCCGCTGAACAGCGTGCTGCTCAACCTCTTGATTTCGCCATCATCGGCAATGGCCGGGTCGCGGCGCTGCTGGACCGGTCCGCCCGCATCGTCTGGTGGTGCTTTCCCCGCTTCGACGGCGATCCCGTGTTCTCGCGCCTCCTGGCCGGGGACGAGGAGAAGGGCTTCACCGACATCGTCGTCGAAGGCGCCGTGCGGTCGCACTCGAGCTACATGCGCAACACGGCGATCGTCGAGACGACGATCGAGGACGAGCAGGGCAACGGCGTGCGCATCATCGACTTCGCGCCGCGCTATCCGCGCTTCGAGCGCATGCTGCATCCGGCGCAGATCATCCGCCGCCTCGAGCCGATCGGCCTGCCGCGCCTCAAGATCCGCGTGCGTCCAACCTTCAATTACGGAGAGCCGAGGTCCGCGCAGGTGGTGGGATCGAACCACATCCGTTTCAGCGGCGGCGACATCACCCTGCGGCTCACGACCGACGCGCCGCTCTCCTACATCGTGCACGAGACGTCGTTCGCACTGTCGCGGCCGATCACGCTCGTCTTCGGCCCGGACGAGTCGCTCGAGGCGGCGGCGGACACGGTCTCGCGCGAGGCGCTCGAACGCACGCGCGACTACTGGATGAGCTGGGTGCGCGGGCTCGCCATTCCGCTCGACTGGCAGACCGATGTCATCCGTGCGGCGATCACGCTGCAGCTCTGCACTTTTGACGAGACAGGCGCCATCGTCGCGGCGCATACGACCTCCATCCCCGAGGCGCCCGGCACGCAGCGCACCTGGGATTACCGCTACTGCTGGCTGCGGGACGCCTACTTCGTCATCATGGCGCTCAACCGCCTCGGCGCGACGCAGACGATGGAAGCCTATCTCGACTACATCACGACGGTGGTGATCGGCGCCAAGGGCGGGCTCAAGCCGGTCTACGGCATCGTGCACGACCAGCCGCTCGTCGAGAGCATCGCCATGCACCTGCCCGGCTTTCACGGCATGGGACCGGTGCGGGTCGGCAACCAGGCGGCCGAGCAGCAGCAGCACGATTCCTACGGCAGCGTCATTCTCGGCGTGTCGCAGATGTTCATCGACCAGCGCCTGCCGCGGATGGGGGACGAGGCGTTGTTCCGGCGCCTCGAGATGCTCGGCTATCATGCGTTGCGCGTGGTGCAGGAACCCGACGCGGGGCTCTGGGAATACCGTGGGCGCAAGCGCATCCACACGCACTCCGCCACCATGTGCTGGGTCGCGCTCGACCGGCTGGCGCGGATCGCGCAGATCCTCGGGCTTGCCGAGGACGCTCATCAGTGGCGGCAGAACGCGGACCGGCTACGCAGGGAGATCCTGACCAGGGCCTGGAGCGAGAAGGCGGGCGCCTTCGCCGGTGCGCTCGACCAGCACGACCTCGACGCGTGCGTGCTGCTTCTGCCCGAGCTCGGCCTCGTCTCAGCCCGGGATCCGCGCTTCGTCAGGACGCTCGACGTGGTGGGGCGCGAGCTCACCCGCAACGGTTTCATGCTGCGCTATACGAACGACGACTTCGGCGCGGCGGAGACCTCGTTCCTCGCGTGCCAGTTCTGGTACATCGATGCCCTGACGGCGGCGGAGCAGGTTTCGCAGGGGCGGGAGATGCTGAGCGACCTGCTCTCCCGGCGCAACGCGTTCGGCATCCTGTCGGAGGACATCCACCCGACCACGGGCCAGCTTTGGGGAAACCTGCCGCAGACCTACTCCATGGCCGGGATCGTCAACTCCTGCATGAACCTTTCGCGCGCCTGGGCGGAGGCTTGGCCGCACGCGCCGGCACCGGAACCGGGGGTCACTTCAAACGTTTGATCCCCGGGTGTTATTTCCGGCGCGTGGCGTGGCGGTGCCGCCGCACCGCCCGGCTTCGCGTTTCATGCGGACTGCGGAGGTCGCTTGAGACGTATCGTTGTCGTATCCAACCGCGTGATGGACCTGCGCAGGGCGGCGCAGGCCGGCGGCGTCGCCGTGGCCATCGCGGATCTGTTCCGCGCCCGCAAGGGGCTCTGGTTCGGCTGGAACGGAAAGATCGTCGATGACGCACACGCGAGCGAAGCTCCCGGGATCAAGGTCGCCCGATCCTCGGGCGGCAGCGCGCTCGCCACGCTGGCGCTGACCTCGGACGAGCACCGCGACTACTATCTCGGCTACTCGAACTCCGTCCTCTGGCCCGTCTTCCACAACCGGCTCGACCTCGCCCGCTTCGATGCCGGCTTCTATCCGCGCTACATGGGCGTCAACGAACGGTTCGCGCGGGCGCTCGCAACGCTCATCCAGCCGGACGACATCGTCTGGATCCACGATTACCACCTGATCCCGCTCGGGGCGCTGCTCCGGCGCGCTGGCGTCGCGAACCCGATCGGGTTCTATCTGCACATTCCGGTCCCCCCGTCGCAGACGTTTCTCGCCATCCCCGAGCATCAGGCGCTCGCGCTGGCGCTCACTGCCTACGATCTCGTGGGCCTGCAGACGCAGGCGGATGTGGCGAACCTCATCCAGTTCCTCGAGGACAGCGTCTCGGGGCGCATCCTCCAGGACGGGCGCATCGCGGCCTTCGATCATCGGCTCGCAATCGAGAGCTTCCCCGTGGGAATCGACGCTGCGAGCTTTGCGAGGGCCTCCCCGCAGCGGTCGTCGGTGCAGTCCGTCGACGACGCGCAGCGCATCATCGGCGTCGACCGGCTCGACTACTCGAAGGGGTTGCCCCAGAAATTCCAGGCGTTCTGCCGCTTCCTCGAGAAGTACCCCAAGTACCGGCGCAACGTCGTGCTGACCCAGATCGCGCCGCCGACGCGGGAGAGCGTCGAAGCCTACACCGACATCCGCAAGCAGCTCGAAGCGCTGTCGGGGAAGATCAACGGCATGTTCGGAGAGCTCGACTGGGTGCCCATCCATTACATCTACCGCTCGACGCCGCGCGACCGACTGCGCGACATCTATCGCTCGTCCCGCATCGGGCTCTTCACGCCGCTCCGGGACGGCATGAACCTCGTAGCGAAGGAATACATCGCCTCGCAGGATCCGGCCGACCCGGGCGTGCCGATCCTGTCCCGGTTCGCGGGAGCCGCCGAGCAACTCGTCGCTGCCCTCATCGTCAATCCCTACAACATCGAGGAGACGGCGGATGCGATCAATGCGGCGCTGCTGATGGACAAGGGAGAGCGGATCGCACGCTACGAGCGCCTGATGTCCGTCATCCGCACCTACGACAGCGCCGCCTGGGCGGCCTCGTTCCTAGCGACGCTCGAGGCGGCCGCCGAGGAGCGCGCCCATGCCGTCGATCCGCTCACGCCGTCGATCCGGGCCTCCATGGCGAGGCTCGCGCGCACGCCGCTTGCGCCCGTGGGCCTCAAGCTCGGACCGTCGCGACGGAGCGCCGGCCATAGACGCGCGAGCCACCACGAATGAGCGCGGGCGGCACAGCGGACGGCGGCCCTTCCCGGCCGCAGCGAGGCCCGGCCCTCAAGGTGCTGACGGTGGGCGGCGCCATGATCGACACCATCGCCATCATCGCCAGCTCCGCCATTGAGCGCGTGGTGCTCGACAATGCGGCCGCCTCGTTCCTGCTGCTCGAGGAAGGGCGCAAGACGGAGGCGCTCGAGGTTTCGACCCATTGCGGCGGCGGGGCCGTCAACGCGGCGGTCTCGTTCGCGCGCCTCGGCCTCGACTGCTCCGTCCTGATCAAGCTCGGCCAGGACCGGCGCGCCGAGCAGATTCTCGCCTGTCTCGACGCGGAGGGCATTTCACACCGCTGGGCGGTCCGCGATCCCAGCGAGCCGACCGGGGCCTCCGTGCTCATATCCTCCCACGAGCACAACGCGGCCGTGTTCACGTTCCGCGGGGCCAACACCCATCTCGCGCCGGCCGACTTGGCTCAAGGCGCCTTCGACGTCGATCTCGTGCATATCGCCAATCTCTCCAACGAGGCCGTGCGCTGCTTTCCCGTCATCATCGAGAAAGCCCGCGCCAGCGGCGCGCGCATCGCCGCCAATCCCGGCATCCGGCAACTGCACGGGCACGGCGAGACGTTCCACGCCTTGCTGCCGCACATCGATATCCTGGCCCTCAATCGCCGCGAGGCGGACGAGGTCGTGTCTCTGCTCGATCCCGCCGACGGCGAAGCGGGAATCGATTTTCCCGGCAACCAGGCGCCCCCGCCGCTCGCCCGGCGCGGCCTCAAGTACCAGGGCCGGCATATGGGCGTCAGGGCCTTCTGTCGCGCCCTCGTGCGCCGCGGCGTCGGAACCGTGGTGCTCACCGACGGACGCGACGGCGCGTTCGCCGCGGTGGACGGCCGCCTCCTCTACTGCCCCGCGTGCGAAGCGCCCGTGGCCGGAACGGCCGGCGCGGGGGACGCCTTCGTCTCCACGTTTGCGGCCTATCAGGCGGAGGGCCGCGCACCCGATACGGCGCTCCAGGCGGCCTCGCTCAACGCGGCGGCCGTGCTCGGCTTCGTCGATACGCAGACGGGCCTCATGCGCCGTCCCGACGTCGACAAGCGCCTTTCCGGAAAGAATGGGATACCAAATGTGATCGCATGGCCGCTCTAAGGGTCGGACAGACAGGGAACCGGGGTTTACATGAGGCCCCCACTGCGTCACGTTCAAAGAGCAGGCGCGCGATCCCCGCGGGTTACGCTTCGCCCGATCGAGCAACCCCGAAACTTTGAGGCACGAAACGCGAGATGACTGCGGAGACAATACCGACGTTCAGGCCCCGCCTCAGCGCCTGCACCTCGGCCATTCTCGCCAATCCACGTGCGTGCGCTCTGTTTCTCGATGTGGACGGGACGCTTCTGGACCTTGCCGCCACGCCGAAGGGCGTCCGCGTTCCTGATGGGCTGATCTCCATCCTGCAGCGCCTGACGCTGGCTTTCGACGGCGCGGTGGCCGTCATCACCGGACGGCTCATCGCCGACATTGATCTTCTGCTCGCGCCGCTGCGGCTGCCGGCCTCCGGCGTTCACGGCGCAGAGATCCGCACGCATGCGGACCGCGAGATCGAGCGTGTGACGGCCGTGCTGCCGCCCGATGTCGTGCAGTCGATCAGAAAGCTCGCGCTCCGGTTTCCGGGCGTGCTGGCCGAGCCCAAGGGCGCCGGCATCGCCATCCATTACCGCCTGGCGCCGGACGCGGAGGCCGACATCCTGGCCGCGCTCGAAGCCTCGCTCGGCCGGCACGCCGGCGCTTTCGAGCTTCTCTCCGGCAAGTGCCTTTTCGAGGTCGTGCCGTCCGGGCTCTCCAAGGGCACGGCGCTCGCGGCTCTTGCGACGCTGCCGGCGTTCCGCGGCCGCATGCCGATCATGATCGGCGATGACGTCGGCGACGAGGCGGCGTTCGCGGCGGCGGAGGGGCTCAACGGGTTCGCGCTCCGCGTCGCCGGCGAATATTACGAGGAGGATCTCGCGGATTTCGCAGATCCCTCCTCGGTCGTGCGGTGGCTCGATCAGCTTGGACGGCGGCTCGCCCCGCCCGCGCGGCCCGTTTCCGGCGCGCACCCCCGACCGCGCACCTGATCGAAATAGGCCCGCGCCGATGTCTCGGGCGGGCCTTCTGCGGTCGCGTCTTGCGGCGATCCGTCAACGGCGATGGTGGTGGCGCCAATGACGGTGGCGATGATGGTGGCCGTAGCGCGGCCCGAGGTAGAGCGAGAAGCCGGGCCGATAGCCATAGTCATAATAGTCGTTTCGGTAATATCCCCCGTGGCACCAGCGGCGCCCGTACCGGCCGCGGTGGCAGTGGCGATATGGACGATAGTCGACCATCTGCAGTGTGCCGGTCGCATCGGGGCTCACGGCCTTGCCGAGCGCGCTGACCGGGGCCGCGTTGGCGCTTCCTCCAAACGCCAGCGCGGCAGCCGCCAGCGTGGCCGCGAGAAACGTCGCCTTCATTGTGCTCATCTGTGCACTCCAATCGATCGTGCGTGATCATGAGACTAACGTGGACAGCGAAACCGCGGTTCCCCGGTCGCGTGCCGGCCGGCATGCAAAAATCGACGGTGCGACACATCCGAAGCGCCGCCCCACATGCGTTGACGCTCGTCTGCGTGCGCTTTAGAAGGCTCGCATTTATCGGCTGCCGGCTTGCGCCGCCTGTGCTCAGCTCGTTCGTGCCCAGCGCCCGTTGATCCGGAAACGCAGACGAAAAGCAGGGGGAATTCGTTGAGGGGATCGTCTCTGGCTCAGGGCCTGGTGCTGGCCACGGCATTGGCTGGCGCGGACGTGCGTGCGGCCGAGGCCCCGGCGCACCCGAGCCCCGCGTTCCGGCTGCTCGAGCTCGGCGGGCAGAAGGCCCGCTGGGCCGGCCCCGACGCCGGGCGTCCTGTCACGATCCGCTACGCGTTCCTGACGGAGCCCGCGGAATTCCCGGGTGCTCGCAACTGCGATGCCATGCTGCCGCCCGATGCGGCCCTTCAACCGTCGGGCATCGATCTATCCGATTTTCGAGGCGAGGTGCGCGCGGCCTTCTCGACGTGGGAGGCCGCGGCCAACATCCGGTTCGTGGAGACGCCATCGGTTGCGGACGCCGGCATTCTGATCGGCGCCGATGCCAAGGCGCGTGGACGCGCGTTCACCAATGTCGCGCTCGCGGACGGGGCGGCCGGCGCGCGGGCCACGGGCGTCGGCGCGATCCGCCAATCGCTGATCTGCCTCAATCCGCGCCGGCCGTGGAAGATCGGCTTCGACGGCAACCTCGACGTCTACGATCTGCGTTTCACGATCACGCACGAGATCGGACACGCGATCGGGCTCGACCACCCAAGTCCCGAAGGCCAGCTCATGAGCTTCCGCTATGTGGAGCACGCGCGCGGTCTTCAGCCGGGCGACGTTGCGGGCGCCGTGGCACTCTACGGCGCCAGCGGTACGATTCCGACCGTCGAAGCGGGAGCGGGGCCGGCCTCTGCCGATCGTTCGCGCGCGCCCGAGAGGGTGGCACCCAACGATGCCGCATTATTCGGCCTCGGCGAGCCGGCGCGTCCGCAAGCGGCACACTGACCGGCGGCTTGCCGCGCCTATTTTCCGAGCGGCATGTTGAGGCGCAGCTTCCCCGACCAGGTGTCGGCGGCCGCGGCACCGCCCGTCTCGACACCGCCGGTCGCCTGCAAGCTCATGCTGTCCTTCACGCCCACGGCGACGCCGGCCTCGGCCTTCCAATGCAGATCGGGATCCGTCATCGTGAGCCCGCGCGGCCCCAGGCGGTTCATGTCGTCGAACGACAGAATGCCTCCGGCTGCGAGGTGCGGCTCCACATAGGTCGAGCTGTCGAGATCGAACCGGCGCTTCAATTCGGGCAGGATGTCGAGCCGGCCCGTGCCCGCGGGCGAAGCGTCCGGCAGCACGGCGCTCAAACGCTCCGGCGTATCCTCCACGTAGCTCAGGCCGACGCTCGGCGCGACCGTCCATCCGCCGATCTGGCGGGTGCCGCGAAGCGTGCCGCGGACCAGCTTGCGGTCGGCAGACGCGGTATCCAGCACGATGCCGTTGGGAAGGTTCTCGGCGGTTCCCCAGGCGGCCCGCCCGTCGAAGACGACGCCTTGGCCGAAGCGAACGCTCATGTAGGGCCCCGCCATCCAGCCGCTGGCGAAGAGGCTGCCGTTGGCGCGGGTCTCCTCGCCGGCCTGATCGAACTGCGCCAGGTATCCGAGCATGATGTCGGGTCCCAGCATGTATCTGGTGCCGAAGTACATGACGCTGAAGTTGCCGTCGTCGCGGCGCTGCTCCAGGTCGTAGCTCGTGTAGCGACCCTCGAACCAGAAATCGAGAATGCTCGGGTCGTGCTTCTGCCCGAGGTTCATGGCGGCGGCCAGCTCGGACAGGCTTACCGACGTCGTGACCTCGCGCGGCAACGCGCCGTCCGCCGTCGCGGGCGTGAGCGTATCGATCGCCTTTGCGGCGGTGGACGGGCGGTCGATGCGAATGCGGTCGGGCTCGCGCGAGGCCAGGAATGCCTTGCGCCGCTCGATGAGCGCCCGCTCCGCATCGGCCTTGGGGCTTGCGGCGCAGGTCACGCCGAGGACGGCGCCGGCGTTCTGGTCCGCGTCCAGGCGGAGGCCGTAGGAGGCCGCGCCCGGCGCAACGAAGAGCACGGCGGCGGCCCGGCCGGAATGCACCGTGCGCGCCCCGGCCCCGTCGATGGAGACGGTGACGGCGGCCGCCCCTTGCGTCGCGATATCGAGTGTCAGGGTCTCCCCTTGCGAGAGCGGCACTTCGCGCGCGGCGTGCCCGCCCGCCGGCGCCGCGATGTTCAGGCCGCCGCGATTGGCGGCCTCGCAGCCTGCGCTCGCGGCCATCGCCCCGTGCGCGGGCGCCGCGATGCTCAGGGCGACGCCCCACAGCATCGCCTGCACGCATCGGGCGTGACCGGTTTGCGGCATCGTCCGCAGCCTCCTCGACACGTATTTTTGTTGCTGATCAACGCCGTCTATGGCGGCGAAAATGGACCAAAGCATGACCCGCCTGAGGCGTTGCGCGCAGGGCGGCAGGAGGTCCGTGCATACGAAAAACGAAAAAAGCCGGCAGCATCGCTACCGGCTTGGCTTCACATCCGTGACGCCTGCTACTTCTTCTGCTCGTTCGGCAGAAAGGCGCTCACCTTGCGCACCAGATCGGCGACGTTCACCGCACCCATGCGCTCCATGACCCAGGCGCGATAGGTCTCGACCGTGCGCGGGCTGATCGACAGCCTGGCTGCGATCTGCTTGTTCGACATGCCCGACGCGACGAATTCCAGCACCTCGCGCTGGCGCGGCGAGAGCGCCTTCAGACGTTCGGCGATGTCGACGCGATCGCTCGATCCGCTGTTCTGACTGCGCCCCTTCTCCACCGCGTCCGCAACGCTCGTCGCAAGGCGCTCGCCGTCATAGGGCTTCTCGAAGAAGTCGAACGCGCCTTCCTTCAAGGCCTGGACGGCCATCGATACATCCGCGTGTCCGCTGATGAGGATCAGCGGCGCATCCTCTTTGCGGTGCTTGAGCTCGCGCTGCAGCTCGAGGCCCGTCATGCCCGGCATGCGCACATCCGCCACCACGCAAGCCGGCTTCGTGCCCGGCAGATCCTCGAGAAACGCTTCCGCGGATTCGTAGCATGCAACGGAAATGTCGCGGCTCTCGATCAGAAGGCGCATCGAATGCAGCACGGCAGAATCGTCGTCGATCAAAGCTACGGTCATGCCGGCGGTCCTCTTGGCCATTTCCTCGATACGTCCGTATCAGTCCTGTAGTGATGCCGTTGGGGCAACGTATGCCGGCAACGTAAAAGAAACAGCGGCCCCGGCGCCAGTGCTTTCGACGACGAGCTGGCCGCCGTGCGTCTCCGCCATCGAGCGGGCGAGCGCCAAGCCGAGACCGAGACCCTCCTGCTTGGTCGTGGTGAACGGCGTCAGGGCGCGCGCCAGGATTTCCGGATCGAAGCCGGGACCGTTGTCGCGAACCTTGATGGACACGCGGTTCGTCTCCGTCACCTCGGCCTCCACGAGAATCCGGCCGTCGGGCCTTCCGCTGGAGAATATGGAGTCGGCGGCATTGCGTATCAAGTTGATCAGCACCTGCTGGATTTGCAATCCGTCGCAGACGACGAGCGGAAGCCCACGCGCGATCCGCGTCTCGACCTCAACCTGGTGGGTCTGAGTTTCGAGGCGGCAATGGGCGACCGCCTCGCGGATCAGCTCCGCGCAGGATTGCGGCACCATCTCGTTGCGGCCGAGCTGAATGAAGTCGCGGAGGCGGCGCACCACCTCGGCGGCGCGGTCAACCTGGGCGACGGCATGCGCGGCGGCCGTGCGTGCGGTCTCGGTGTCGGCCGGCTGCTTCTCGACCGCCATCTTGGCGAGGCGCGCATAGTTGGCGATGGCCGTCAGCGGCTGGTTGATCTCATGAGCGAGGGCTGCCGCGAACGCTCCCATGCTGTCGAGCCGGGCGGCACGCTCGAGGGCCTCCTGGTTGCGCCGCAACTGCGCCTGGGTGCGGAGCTGCTCGTTCACGACAGCGCCGATCGTGAGGCCGGTGAGCGCGAGAACGATCATCAGGGCCTGATAGGCCGTGACCTCCCCGGCATCCACATCCGCATATTGCATGGCTGCCATCAGGCCGATCTGCGTCAGAACGAGGCCGCCCGTCACGCCCTCCAGGCCGAAGCGCACGGCCAACCACATCACCGGCAGGAAGAACAGGTAGAAATGCTTGACGCGAAAGGTATCGGAAAGCCCGAAAACGGCGGCGAGCGTCAGCGCGAGAACCAGGACCAGGGCTGCGAGCTCCAGCGACGGCACCAGCATCCGCCGCCGCGTGAACAGGATCAGCAGGAACGGCGTCACCACGGTGATGCCGATCATGTCGCCGACCCACTGATGCACCATCGTCATCGCCACGTCGGCCTGCGTGATGACGCCGGAAAACGCGAGCAGGCCTGCGTAGCTCAGGGCGACGATTCCGGTGCTCACGGCCGCAACCGCGATCAGCAACAGCAGCGATCGCTTGGCGCTCAGCGTGCGGTCGAACTGCAAGCGGGGACTGGTGAGCAGAAACGTGGCCGCGCCGTAGGCCATGCCGACGATGACCGCGCCGAGCAGATGCGTCCAGGCCGGATGCTCGAGGCCGAGCACGACCATACTGACGATCAGCGGCGCAACGAACAGCCACGGGATGTACGCCCGGCCGAGCAGGAGCACGAGCGCGAAGCTCAAACCGGTCGCCGGGTTCCAGGGCGTGACGCCGGCCGGCGCGATCGGGTTGATGAAGCTCACCCAATCCAGAAAGGCATAGGCCGCAACGTATCCGAGCCCGATGACGACAGGAGGGCGTGAAAACAGGAAGGCCACCGGCAGATTTCTCGCCGACGCTTCCTGGCTCCACTCATGCATGCGTCACTCCTCTCGTGCGCCTCCGGTGAACTACGCATGCGCCTTGCCCGATCCATAGCACCGCCCGTGCGCTTCCCCAATTGCCGAGACTGAAACGACCTGCTTTGCGGCGCCTTTGGTGCCCTCGACGCGCCCATGTCCCACCCGGCAATCCAGGAGCATGTGGCAAACATGCTTCCTAATGTTCCAGTTAGACTGGGAATAATTCCCTGATTTTATTGAGCTTTACTGTACTTCTACGGAGGTACCGTCCCCGAACAATGCCACCGCATGGAACCATCCCGAATTGCCGCAGGAGATCGGGATCGAGAACATGTCGAAACTTTATATCAGAACTATCCCGGTCCGAAGGGGGATCGCTCGGCAGTCAGCACTGTCTGATTGCGCGGTTTTTCGGCACCGGCATAGCGGTGGGCAAGGGGTTGCGCCCGTTTTGCGGCGCGTTGGGGGGAGGACACGAAATGACACTCAAGGTCTATTTGAAGCTCTCAGTCATGACCGGAGCGGTCGGGCTCATGGCCGGTCCCGCCTTCGGGCAGAGCGCGGCTGAGCCGGCCGACAGCGGCCTCCCCGGGGTCGAGGTCATCCAGAAAGCGTCCCCTGCCGCCAAGAAGAAGGCCTCCCCCGCGCCCCAGGCCGCCTCGCCCACGCCGCAGCCGCCTCCGGCGGCAACGGTCGCCGAAGAGGCGCCGGTGCTACAGAACTCGCCCTACGGCGCCGCGGCGAGCGGCGGCGCTGCGGCGCGCGCCGAGAGCGGGCCTTTGCCGCCCATCAATGCGAAGTCGATCATGCCGGGAGACCTGCAGAACGCGCAAGGCGCGGCCAGCCGAATCACCACGCAACAGTTGGAAGAACAGCGGCCCGCAACGACACACGAAGCGCTGGCGCGAGTTCCCGGCGTGGTCACGGTCACCGATGACGGGTTCGGCCGCCACAGCGGCATCGGCGTTCGCGGCTCACCCTTCCGGCGCTCGCGCAAGGTCCTCGTCATGGAGGACGGCGTTC
>NZ_DAITQL010000022.1:0-53980 GCF_036833075.1 Hyphomicrobium sp. | reverse complement strand
GGTTCAGGGCACCTTCGCGCTGACCATCTCCGGCCGCGGCTTCGACAGCCGCGTCGCCGCCGGCATGGATGAAGCCTTCTTCGACAGCGAGTGCGTCTCCTGCGGCGCCTGCGTCCAGGCGTGCCCGACCGCGACGTTGATCGAGAATTCCATCATCGACAACGGCCAGCCCGAGCATTCCACCGTCACCACCTGCGCCTACTGCGGCGTCGGCTGCAGCTTCAAGGCCGAGATGCGCGGCGGGGAGGTGATACGCATGATGCCGTACAAGGACGGCCGCGCCAACGAGGGTCATTCCTGCGTCAAGGGTCGCTTCGCGTACGGCTATGCCACGCACAAGGACCGCGTGCTCACGCCCATGATCCGCGAAAAGATCTCCGATCCGTGGCAGGTGGTCTCCTGGGACGAGGCGATTAATTACGCGGCCAAGCGCCTCAAGGAGACGCAGGAGAAGTACGGCAAGGATTCGATCGGCGGCATCACCTCCTCGCGCACGACGAACGAGGAAGTTTATGCCGTTCAGCGCATGGTCCGCGCCGCGTTCAATACCAACAACATCGACACCTGCGCCCGCGTCTGCCACTCGCCGACTGGTTACGGCCTGAAGCAGACGTTCGGTGAATCGGCCGGCACGCAGGATTTCAAGAGCGTCGAGAAAAGCGACGTCATCATGGTGGTCGGCGCCAATCCGCCCGACGCCCATCCCGTGTTCGCGAGCCGCATGAAGAAGCGCATCCGCGAGGGCGCCAAGCTGATCGTCATCGATCCGCGCCGCACCGACCTCGTGTGCTCGCCGCATGTCAAGGCGGAGTATCACCTTCAGCTTCGCCCGTCGACGAACGTTGCGATCATGAACGCAATCGGCCACGTCATCGCGGCCGAGAACCTGATCAACCGCGATTTCGTCGCGCGGCGCTGCGAGCCGGCCGACTTCGCCCGCTGGGAGGAGTTCATCAAGCGGCCCGAGAACTCTCCGGAAGCGCTTGAGCCGATCACCGGCGTTCCGGCGCAGCAGGTGCGGGAGGCTGCCCGCCTTTATGCGACAGGCGGCAACGCGGCGATCTACTACGGCCTCGGCGTCACCGAGCATAGCCAGGGCTCGACGATGGTCATGGCGATCGCCAACATCGCGATGGCAACCGGCAACATCGGGCGCGAAGGCGTCGGCGTGAACCCGCTGCGCGGCCAGAACAATGTGCAGGGCTCGTGCGACATGGGCTCGTTCCCCCACGAGTTTCCGGGCTACCGCCACGTCTCCAACGCGGAGACGCGCGGGCTCTTTGAGAACGAGTGGAAGGTCCGGCTCTCGGGCGAGCCGGGTCTCAGGATCCCGAATATGTTCGATGCCGCCTCCGACGGCTCGTTCAGGGGCCTGTTCATTCAGGGTGAGGACATCGCCCAGTCCGATCCGAACACCCACCACGTCGAGCACGCGCTGTCGTCCATGGACATCGTCGTCGTGCAGGACCTGTTCCTCAACGAGACGGCAGCGTTCGCGCACGTCTTCCTACCCGGCACGTCGTTCCTCGAGAAGGACGGCACGTTCACCAATGCCGAGCGGCGGATCAACCGCGTGCGGAAGGTTGTACCCGAGCAGCAGGGCATGGCGGAATGGGAAGTCGTCTGCCGCGTAGCGACCGCGATGGGCTATCCGATGGCGTACAATTCCGCGTCCGAGATCATGGACGAGATCGCGCGGCTGACGCCGACGTTCAAGGGCGTGTCGTTTGCGCGCCTCGATGAGCTCGGCTCGATCCAGTGGCCGTGCGACGACGAGACTCCGGAAGGCATGCCGGTCATGCACGTGGAGGAGTTCACGCGCGGCAAGGGCCGTTTCATGCTGACGGGATTCGTGCCGACGGACGAGCGGACCAACCGGACCTTCCCGCTGGTGCTGACGACCGGGCGCATCCTCGCGCACTACAACGTCGGTGCGCAAACGCGGCGCACCGACAACGTCGCCTGGCACCCCGAGGACATCCTGGAGATCCACCCGCACGACGCCGATGTGCGCGGCATCAGCACCGGCACGAGAGTGTCGCTTCAGAGTCGCGTCGGCGCGACCACGCTCACGGCGATGGTGTCCGACCGCATGCCGCAGGGCGTCGTCTACACGACGTTCCACCATCCGGTAACGGGCGCGAACGTGATCACGACCGACAGCTCGGACTGGGCCACCAATTGTCCCGAGTACAAAGTTACGGCGGTTCAGGTCATGCTCTCGAACGCTCCGTCCGAGTGGCAGGAGGTGCAGCGCGCGCGCACGACAGTAAACAAGCGTATCTCCAGGGAAGCGGAACTCGAGCCGGCGGAGTAGTCCGCGACCTCGTCTGAGCCGTTGAGGTCCATGAACGTCAGAGCGAACGTAATCAATCGACCGGAGAGCGATCCGCGGCTTTGCTCGCGGGCCGCGACTGGCGAGCTGCGTTCGGCCGACGGCACCGTCAAGATGGTGACGTGGCAGCTTCCGGACGAAGTGCCGGTGGCCTTGCAGATCAACACCCAGCCGTTCACTGTTATGATGGCGACCCCGGCGAACCTGCGGGATTTTGCGGCCGGCTTCCTGCTGAGCGAAGGACTTATCCGCAGCGTTGGCGACATCACGGCCGTGATGGCGTTGCCGGTCGAGGGTGGCCTCGTCGTCGACGTCGCCCTGCCGGCCGACAAGATCGAACCCTCACGCATCGCACAACGCTCGATCGAAGGTCGCACGGGGTGCGGTCTTTGCGGGGTCGAGGATATCGGGTCGGTGATCAGGCCGTTGCCGGTGCTCACGCGCGATTGGGCGCCGGAGGCGGCCGTCATCGAGCGCGCGGCGCGCGATCTGCAGCGGCACCAGCCGATGAACCTTCTTAACCGGTCGGTGCATGGCGCGGCCTACGTTTCGCGGGCCGGTGACATCCTGCTCCTGCGTGAGGACGTCGGTCGCCACAACGCGCTCGACAAGCTGATCGGTGCCATCGCTCTGCAGGATCTGGACCGCAAAGCGGGTTTCATTCTCATGACCAGCCGGTGCAGCTTCGAGCTTGTGCAGAAGTCGGTCGTCGCCGGCATCGGCGGTCTGGTCACGGTATCGGCGCCGACGGCGCTGGCGCTCGATCTCGCAATCAAATCCAATCTGTTTCTCGCGGCACTAGGGCCTGGCGGTCCTGTTGTGTTCAACGGCTGACCAGTCAGTCTCATCAACGGAATTCAAGCATGCACGTCAAAGACCTCGTCCGCATGGCCAACCAGATCACCGACTTTTTCGCCCTCTATCCGAAGAACGAGGCGCTGGATGGGATCGCCAAGCACATCCATGCGTCGTGGGAGGCGCGGATGCGCAATGCGCTGAAGGCCCATATCGACAACGGCGGAGCTGGCTTGAAGCCGCTCTTTCTCGAGGCGATGACCGAGTACTACAAGGGGCCTTCGAGCCCGAACGCCCGGCGCGTCCACCCGACGCGGTCGTCTGCGCCGAAAGGCGCTGAGCCGAGCTTCGCCGACGGCGGCGGCGACGGCTGAGCCGTCCGACTCTCGTTGACACATGACTGCAGATCAGGTGCGGTATGGCTTTCGAGCAGCCATGACGGAGCCTCTGTCCATGATATCGTTGTCGTTCTTGCCACGCGCTGCCCTTGCCGTGACCGTTGGATTGGGCATGTTCGCAACGCCGGTGACGGCGGAGGCCGCCGAGCGCCACATCGTCGTCACCGCCGTCGAGCCAAAGGGCGGTGTGACGGTCGACAAGGAGCCGTTTCCCGAGACGCCGCTCCCCGAAGGGGCGGGCTATGTGCTGAAGAAGCCCGACGACAAGGGTCGCTGGGAGATCGCGGTCTACGTCTTCGAGCCGCGCCAGATCTTCGTCGATGAAGGTGACGAGGTGACCCTCGAGTTCGTCGGCATCAACGGCGCGAGCCACCCGATCACCATTGATGCCTATGGCCAGTCGTTCGAGCTGAAGCGCGGCCAGGTGAAGAAGGTGACCTTCACGGCCGACAAGCCCGGCCGCCATAGCATCGTCTGCTCGGCCCACCAGCCGACCATGACTTCGGAGCTGATCGTGGCGCCGAAGAAGTAGCGCATGCTACGAGCGAGAGGGGCTCCTCATCCGCGGGGCACGGAATTGCCCGCCCATGCGGTCATTTGTATGCAGGCCGGTTGCGCAAACCCAACGTCACTCCGGTGAAGCCTGCCCCGGCGAAGGCCGGGGGCCGGAGTCCAGACGCACTTGCGCATGTCGAAACGCTGTTTCCATCTGAAACGGAAACTCGCTATGCCGCCGCCGGCCGCTCGACGCCGGTCGGCGGCGGGCCGAGCTTCTCGAGCGCCTCGGACTCGCCATCCGTGTAAACGCGCGAGCGGGTGAGGAACCGCACGCCCTCTGGTGCCTCGAGCGAGAAGCCCGAGCCGCGCCCGGGCACCACGTCGATGATGAGGTGCGTGTGCTGCCAGTAGTCGAACTGCGCAGCCCCCATGTAGAACGGCTGCCCACCGATCTCCCCCAGATACACGTCCTGCGCGCCGACGCGAAACTCGCCCCGTGGGTAGCACATGGGCGCGCTGCCGTCGCAGCAGCCGCCCGACTGATGGAACAGCAGAGGTCCATGCATGTCGTTGAGCTTGGCGATCATCGCCAGAGCCTCCGGCGTCGCCGATACACGTTCGACCATGGTGACCTCCATGAGGGGCTTCAGGGGAGATGGCGCCAATGATGCCGTCAGGTCGGGACCTTGTCTCCCGACGGCACCACGATCGCGAACAGGTCGGCCAGCGCCGTGAGCGCACCATCGTGCACCATGGAGGCCGGCAGATCGCCACCCAGCGGGTTGGGCAGCGTACGCGTCGCCGTGGCATTGCCGACCACGGTGGGACGATAGCCATGGTTGAACGCGGCCCGCGCCGTCGAGTTGACGCACACATGGGTCATGAAGCCCGCGAGCACAAGATCGGTGACGCCGAGCCGCTTGAGCTCCGCGTCGAGGTCCGTTCCCTCGAATGAGGAAGGATAGGCTTTCGTGATGACCTTCTCGCCCGGTGCGGGCGCAACGACGTCGGCGATGGCGCCGATCGGCGCCTTGGTGTCGTAGGGCGTTCCGGGGCCCGCATCGTGCTGGATGTGGATCACGGGTGTCCCCGCATCGCGCGCGCGCTTCAGGAGCGCTGCGCATTCCTTAAGCGCGGGCTCCACGCCTTCGAGCTGCATCACCCCCTCGCGGTAGGTCTGCTGGCAGTCGATCAGCACGAGCGCCGATTTGGAAAGCGGGGCCGGCGTGCCGGGCATTGCGAGCAGCGAGCGGAGCGTGGGGCGGGCATCGGTCATTGACGGAAGATCCTTGTCGGGGGAGTGAAAGGGCATGCCTTGAACGGAAACAGCGCGGCCTCGCGGCCGCGCTGCATCGAGGGAACCGGATCGGACGGCCTGGCCGGGCCGTAGCGATCCCGTCTTAGAAGAAGCCCAGAGCTTTCGGGCTGTAGGAGACCAGCATGTTCTTGGTCTGCTGGTAGTGATCGAGCATCATCTTGTGCGTCTCGCGACCGATGCCCGACTGCTTGTAGCCACCGAACGCGGCGTGTGCCGGGTAGAGGTGGTAGCAATTGGTCCACACGCGGCCCGCCTGGATGGCGCGGCCGAAGCGGTAGGCGCGCGTGCCGTTGCGGGTCCACACGCCCGAGCCGAGGCCGTAGAGCGTGTCGTTGGCGATGGCGAGCGCTTCCTCGTCATCCTTGAACTTCGTGACCGAGACGACCGGCCCGAAGATCTCTTCCTGGAACACGCGCATCTTGTTGTTGCCGGCGAGGATCGTCGGCTTCACGTAGTAGCCTTCAGCCGCTTCGCCATCGAGGATGTTACGCTCGCCGCCCGTCAGCAACTGCGCGCCTTCCTCCTGGCCGATTTTGACGTAGGAGAGGATCTTCTCGAGCTGGTCGTTCGAGGCCTGTGCGCCGATCATGGTCGAGAAATCGAGCGGATGGCCCTGCTTGATGGCCTGGACGCGCTTCACCGCGCGCTCCATGAAGCGATCGTAGATGCTCTCGTGCACGAGCGCGCGCGAGGGGCAGGTGCAGACCTCGCCCTGGTTCAGCGCGAACATCGCGAAGCCTTCGAGCGCCTTGTCGAAGAAGTCGTCGTCGTGATCGGCGACGTCGGCGAAGAAGATGTTCGGGCTCTTGCCGCCGAGCTCGACCGTGCTCGGGATGATGTTCTCCGACGCGTACTGCATGATGAGGCGGCCGGTCGTCGTCTCGCCCGTGAAGGCGATCTTGGCGATGCGCTTGTTCTGGGCAAGCGGCTTGCCGGCTTCGATGCCGAAGCCGTTGACGACGTTGAGCACGCCCGGAGGCAGCAGGTCGCCGATGAGATCCATCAGCACCATGATGCTCATGGGCGTCTGCTCGGCGGGCTTCAGCACGATGCAGTTGCCGGCGGCGAGGGCCGGAGCCAGCTTCCAGCAGGCCATCAGGAGCGGGAAGTTCCAGGGAATGATCTGGCCGACGACGCCGAGCGGCTCGTGGAAATGATAGGCCACGGTGTCGTGGTCGATCTCGGAGATCGCACCCTCCTGGGCGCGCAGGCAGCCTGCGAAGTAGCGGAAGTGGTCGATGGCGAGCGGGATGTCGGCGGCGGTCGTCTCGCGGATCGGCTTGCCGTTGTCGAGCGTCTCGACCATGGCGATCAGCTTGAGGTTCGCCTCCATCTTGTCGGCGATCTTGAGCAGGATTTGCGCGCGCGCGGCCGGAGCGGTGGTGCCCCACGCGGCACGGGCCTTGTGCGCGGCGTCGAGCGCGAGCTCGATGTCCTCGGCCGAGGAGCGGGCGATGTCGCAGAGCGGTTTGCCGGTGACCGGGGTCAGGTTGGTGAAGTACTGGCCTTTGACCGGGGCAACCCACTGGCCGCCGATGAAGTTGTCGTAGCGCGGACGAATGCGGATCTGTTGAGAAAGCTCGTTCAAAGCCTGTTGAATCATCAGATTTTCCTCCTTGAGGGCAACTCAATCCCAGGTGAGCGCCGGGCGCGCGTCCTGGTTGTTCTTCGGTTTTGGATGACGTGCTGTTTAATTAGTGAGGCGGTCAAGGCGCGTCTATTCGCCAAAGGTCCTAGGTCCTTCACGAAAGGACGGTAGCCCGGATCGAAGGTTCCCCCCAAGCCCGAAAAGACGCTCGAAGACTTGTTTTTGATCGCCGGAGCCGCCCGCCGGCATGGGCGATCGCGAAAATGTGACTGCGCGACGTTGGGATCGACGCGGGCCAGGCGACAGGCGACGGCAATGCTGGCGGTGTGAGGCTGGCGCGGGCCCCGCCGGGCTCCGCCTGCTCCTGGCTACCGCGCCGCGTTCAGCCGCTCGAAGCCCGCCGCGAGATCGGCGGTGAGGTCCCTTACGTCGTCGAGCCCGATGTGCAGCCTCAACGCCGGGCCCTCGGCGGTCCACTCGGTCGCCGTGCGGTAGCGCGTGGGGTTGAACGGAACGATGAGGCTTTCGAAGCCGCCCCACGAATAGCCCATGCCGAACAGCGTGAGCCCGTCGAGCATCGCCGCGAGCGCCTTGCGCGGCGTGGGCTTGAGGATGATCGAGAACAGCCCCGACGCTCCCCCGTACTGGGCCTTCCACAGCGCATGCCCCGGATCGCCCGGTAGCGCCGGATGGAGGACCCGCTCCACCTCGGGGCGGGCCGCGAGCCAGCGTGCCACCTCGAGCCCCGAGCGCTGATGACGCTCGAGCCGCACCGCGAGCGTCCTGAGGCCGCGCAGGCCGAGATACGTCTCCTCCGATCCCGGGCATGCCCCGAGCGTCGCCCGCGCCTCCTCGACGAGCCGGGCGGTGCGGGCGTTGGCGCTGATAGCGCCCAGCATCGCGTCCGCATGGCCGACGATGTATTTCGTGCAAGCGTTGATCGACACGTCGACGCCGTGTTCGATCGGCCGGAAGTAGAGGCCGGTCGCCCACGTGTTGTCCATGAGCACGGCCGCGTCGCGCGCCCGCGCGGCCTTGGCGATGGCGCCGACGTCCTGCATCTCGAACGTCAGTGAGCCGGGGCTTTCGAGGAACACCACGCGCGTCTCGTCGCGGATGAGGTCGGCGATGCCGGCGCCGACGAGCGGATCGTAGTAGGTCGTCGTCACGCCGAGGCGCGCCAGGATCGTGTCGCAGAACTTGCGCGTCGGCTGATAGACGCTGTCCACCATCAGCACGTGGTCGCCGGCCTTGACGAAGGCGAGGATGGCGGTCGTGACGGCCTGATAGCCCGAGGCGGTGAGCAGCGTGCGCGCGCCCCCTTCGAGCTTCGCGATCGCGTCCTCGAGCGCGGCGGTGGTGGGCGTGCCGTGCCGTCCATACCGGAACGGCTGCTCGTCGTAGGCTTCGAGCGCATCGAGCGTCGGGAAGAGCACCGTCGAGCCGCGGTAGGCCGGTGGGTTGACGAAACCGTGCTGTCGCGCCGGATCGCGGCCGTCGTGCAGGATGGCCGTCTCCGGATGGCGGGTCTCGGCCGCGCCCTTCTTCGGTGTCGTCATGGGATCGGGATCCTTGCCCTGGAGGACGCGGGCCGCCCTGCGCCTGAAGCGCCCTTTGGCGCAACTTCCAACGCCGGTCAAGGGCTTGACCCTGGGGGCGCAACGGGGGATGTGTGGCCCCCCGGGATGCCGGACCGCAGCCGGAGGGAGCGCGGTCCGCCGGTGTCCGCCGTCGCCGGGCTGCGACGGCCGGCAGGCACGGTGTTAGGGGCGACGGAACTACGGCGACGGCACAAGACACGGCGGTTCAAGGGACTATGCGCGGGGGCCACCCACTGGCAGCGCCGTCCACGTACCGCCGGTGAAGTTTGTTCTCGAGACGGAGGCGCGTTTCCGTGTGGGTTGATCGCCGAAGGCCGAAGCGTGGTCGCCCTCGTGGCGGCGCGCGTCCCGTCCAGGCCCTGGTGGCCGCGGTGGTGGCGCTCGCCGGCCTCGCGCTCGCAACGGCCGAGACGCGCGCCGCGACCCTCGACGACGTGCGCGCGCGCGGCCACCTCGTCTGCGGCGTGACGGAAGGCATGCCCGGGTTCGCGGCCGTCGGGCCGGACGGGGCCTGGGCCGGCCTCGACATCGATTTCTGCGGCGCCGTCGCCGCCGCTGTGCTCGGCGACAAGGATGCCGTCAGATATCGCGTCGTCACCGCCGGGAACCGCTATCAGGTTCTGGCCGCCGGCGAGGTGGACGTGCTGCCCCACGCCGGCGGACGCAGCCTGTCGCGCGATACCGAGCTCGGCGTCCGCTACACGGACACTCTGTTCCACGACGGCCAGGGCTTCCTGATCAGACGCGGCTACGCCGTCGCCAGCATTTTCGAGCTTTCCGGCGCCTCCGTCTGCGTGATGACGGGCACCAGTGCGGAGCAGGCGGTCGAGACGTTCTTCGAGGCCCGCAGGATGCGCGTCCAGATCGTTCGCTCCGAGCATTGGAGCGACGCCGTGAAAGCCTATACGGGCGCGGCCTGCACCGTGTTGACGGGCGACACCACGCTGCTCGCCGCCGAGCGCAGCCGGCTCGCCCGCCCGGGCGATCACGTGATCATGCCGGAGTTGGTCAGCAAGGAGATGCTGGGGCCCGTCGTTCGCCAGGGCGACGAGCAGTGGCATTCCATCGTGCGCTGGACGCTGGCCGCTTTGATTTCGGCCGAGGAGCTCGGCATCACGCGGGAGAACGTCGACAGCCTGCGAGGCTCCGCGAATATCGACATCCGCCGATTCCTCGGCCTTGAGGCGGACCTCGGCCAGGCCATGGGCCTTTCGCGCGATTGGAGCTATCGGATCGTCCGACAGGTGGGCAGCTATGCCAATCTGTTCGATCGCAACCTGGGCCCGAAAACACCGTTGGCGCTCGAGCGCGGGCTCAACAATCTTTGGTCGCGCGGCGGGTTGCTTTCCGCAGGTCCGCTGCGGTGACGCGGAGCACGCGCGGGAGGAGTAGGGGGAGCGCTGCAAGGTGATCGCGACCGTCACACCCGGGATATTGGGCGCTCTTGGCCTCATCGAGGTCAGCGGTCTCCCGGCAGCCCTCATCCTGCTGGCGCCGGTCGCCATCCTCCTCATCGTAATCGCACGCCTGTACCGCCGCCCCGGGGCACCCGGCCCGGCTCCGCAGGCGCGGCCCGAAACGCCCGGCGCCGTTCCTGCCGGGACATCCGCAGCGCCAGCACCCGTCGGCGCGCTCCGCAATGACGCACCTCCGGACGACTGGGCCGTGCGTATCCGCAGTGCCGCGGCGGAGAACGATCAGGCCGCCCTCGCGCACCTCTGTCTGTCGGCCGCGCAGGCCGAGATCCCGCAGGGGCACTCTGATGCCGCAGCGGAGTATCTCCGCGAGGCCGTGCGCGCGGCCAGCAGGAGCCGGACCGCGGCGATTGAGGCGGAAGCCCGGCTCGCGCTGGCGGAGCTGGCGCGCGCGGCCGGCGACCTAACGACGGCCTGCGAGCACTGGCAGCTCGCCCGCGCCTTGTTCCACGATCTCGATGAGCGCACACGCCGCGACGAGACCGAGACGCTCATGCGCAATCACGGATGCCCGACCGACTGGGTCCTGAATGATTTTTGAAGTGGGCAGCAGGCAGCGGGCAACTGGCAGGGTGGCGAGGCAACAACAGACGGGGTTGAGGCCGCAGATGACGGCTCGCGACGTGGCCAGGGCTGCCACACCCCTGCCTGCTGCCCGTTGCCCCTCTTCTCTAATTTATTACCAGCTCGACCTGTGCCGTCTCGCCGTTCGCGAGCGTGACGTCGCGCTGGAACTGGCGGCCCTGCGATTTGGCGACCACCGTGTAGCTGCCGGGCGCGAGGATGTGCGTCGGGAGCGCGCCCACGCTTGCCTTGATCTCGTCGCCCTGCGGGCTCTGGATCGTCCACTGCGTATCCGGCAGCGCCTCGCCGCCTGGGCGCTGCACGAGCTTGAAGGTGGCCTTGGCCGCCGAATGCGTGACGGTCGCCTCGGTGAGCTTGCCGGCCTCGACCGTCACGTCGCTCTCCACCACCGCGTTGCAGTCCCCGTAGGTGGAGACGATGTGATAGATGCCGGCGTTGAGGCGGATGGTGAGGTTGGGCCGCACCGCCGAAAGCAGGAGCTTGCGGTTGTCGGTCTGGTCGCGGTCGGAGTAGATCGCATAGCTCACCGCGTTGCTGGCCGCTTCCGTGCCCGCGACCAGCGCCTTGACGCGCAACCCCCCGGCGTTGAGCACGAACTCTTCGGTGGCGGGCTCCGCGCCGTCGCCCTTGACCGCGATCCGGCGCGTGATGTGGGCGCGCCCCAGCGAGGCGTTGACCACGTAATCGCCGGCCCTGAGCTTGAAGACGGGGCGCGCGTCGCGCTTGGTGGTGATGAGCGTGCTGCGGGAGGTATCGCCCGGTGGGTGCCAGTAGACGCGCCAGACGAGGCCGTCCTCGATCTCCTCGCCGTCGGCCGTGAGGCGCGCGACCATGCGCACCTCGGCCGTCTCCACGGCCTGCTCGTCGTTGGCCTCCTTCTGCGTCTCCTTCGACTGAGGCGCGGGGGTTCGCTCCGTGCCCATCAGCCAGTCGGCCGGCGATTGGGCTCGCGCCAGCCCGGCCGGTGCGAGGACGGCGAGCGCCAGCAGCAGGGCGCCGATGCGTTTCGGTCGGCGTCTATCGGATTGTGAAGCCACGATCATGATGCGGGAGCTGCGCGGTTGAATGAGACTCGTCGTGCGCTGGGATGTCGCCGCCAGACCATGGTCGAAGTGTGGCGCGCCGCCCCGCGAGGCGGATTTCACCCCTGAAATCAGGGTCGTCCCACCGTAAGCTGCTGCCGCTCGCCGGATTTCAGCTCGAACGCCTGGTCCGCCGGCGTCTCCGCGCCGTCGCTGATGAGCCGATAGCGACCGGGCGCGAGGCGTGCCCGGTCGGCGCCGCTGCGCCCGGCATGCATGACCGTCCGCCCGCTGCTGTCGGTGATGCGCCAGTGCCGCCCCGCCGACGGCGGGGCGTCGACCGAGACCTCCCCCTGTTCGAGCTTGAGCTGCACGGTGCCGCCGCGGCCACTCGTGAGATCGACCACGCCGAGTGATTTGACGTTGGCGCCCATGACCTCGGCTTCGACCCTGTAGCGCGCCGGCGGCAGCCGGAACGTCCCGCTGGCGCCATAGGTGCGCGCGAGCTCCTCTCGCCCGTCCTCGCTCAGGATGCTGAGCACGATCGGCTGTTCCGCGCCGGGTTCGGACGCGATGGGTGCGGCCGTCGCGACCACGGTGAGGGGGACGAGGTCGAGCGTCGCCACGTGCTTGATCGTGGCCCCGCTGCCGAGCGCGATGCGGTCGCGCGCCTCCGCTACGCCTGAGCGCGCGGCCACATAGTAGGTCCCCGCCGGCAAGGTGAAGACAGCCTTGGGGTCGGCCGAGCGCGCGACCTCGCGCCGGCCCTGGGGCGCGTCGGGGTCGTCCTCCTCGATCGTGTACGTGACGTCCTCGGTCTCCTTGCCGAATGCGGTGACCGCGCCGAGCTCGAGTCGCCCCGTGCCGAGCACCGGGCTCACGTCGGCGCCGGCGCCCGCGGTAAGCGTCACCTCCGAGGTCCGGCTCGCAAGGCCGTCCTCCACGCGTATGCTATAGCGCCCAGCCGGAAGTATGAGCTCGGCGGCGCCGTCGCGTCCGATCCACACCGGACGTTGCCTGTCTCCGTCCTGGGCGAGCACCGTGAGCAGCGCATCGGAGAGCGTCGCGCCGTCCTGGTCGGCCTGCGCCTTGAGGTTCAGCACCCCTGCACCGAGCGAAAGCCTAGCCGTCGTGGGGCCGTCGGGCTTGACCTCGATGGTCTCGCGCACCGTCGCCTGTCCGAGCTTCGCCTCGACCACGTAGGAGCCCGGATCGAGGTCGACCGAAAGCGTCGGCGTGTGCGCCTTGGCGATGGGATCATCGGGCGCGTCCGTCTTCGCCACCGTCCAGTCGAGCGCCGCCGCGAGCGGCTGTCCGTCGGGCGCGAGCGCCGCCGAGAGCCTGAGTCCCGGCGCGCCGACGGGCGCCGGCGGCGTCGCGGCCTTCGGTGCCGGGACCGCGAGACCGGTTGCCGGATCGACCCGCTCGAGGTTCGCGAGCCTCAGCGTCTCGGTGATCGCATCGGTGAGCTCGGCCGAGTTTTGGGCCTGGAGCGATTTGCCGCCCGTCGCGGCGCCGACGCAGGCGAGGCGCTTGGCATCCGCCGGATCGAGCCCGAAGCTGATCAGGAACACGCGGAGGTTAGGGTTGGCGGCGGCGATGTCGGCCGCCGCGGCGCACGGGTCCTGCGCGCAGTTGTCGACGCCGTCGTGGATCGCGATGACGCTTCCGCCCGTGCCTGCGGGGATTTGCCGGGCGGCTTCCCGGAGCGCAAGCGAGAGCGGCCCCTTGCCTTTGGGATTGAGCTTGTCGACGATGGCGAGGATGCGTTCCGGCGGCCCCGCCTCGGGTGCCGCCAGCACCTCGACGTCGCTGCAGTCGGCGCGCCGGCGCTGGCCGAACGACATGAGGCCGAGCCGCACGCGCGGCGACAGCGTGGAGAGCGACTGGCGCAGCGCCTGCCGCGCGAGGTCGAATTTCGACGGACGCTCGCTGCCGATGGTGCCCCACATGGAGCCCGATCCGTCGAGGACAACGATGGCCGGCCCGTCGGAGGCCGCCTCCGCCGCGAGGGTTGGCCCGGCAAAGAGCAGGAGCGCCACGAGCGGGAGGAGCAAGGGGACGAAGAGACGGCGGGCGGGCATCGGCACGAGGATCCGGTTTCCTGATCGGCAACGTGGAGATTGTAACAGAGCGGCCTTTGCGTTAGCGAGGCCGGCAAAATCTCATGTCATGGAAAGATGCGCAATGAATGACGCCGTTCTCCACGCCCTCGAAACGCGGCGCTCGGTGAAGCCCGACCGCCTCGCGGCGCCGGCCCCGACCGGAGCCGAGCTCGACCGTATCCTCGCCATCGCCGCCCGCGTTCCCGATCACAAGAAGCTGGTGCCCTGGCGCTTCATCGTCTTCGAGGGCGACGCCCGCGCGGCTGCCGGCGAGATCTTTGCCGCCGCCTGTGAGGCCGAGGAGAAGGATCCGCCCTCGCACGTTCGTCTCGACACGGAGCGCGCGCGTTTCCTGCGGGCGCCGCTGGTGGTGGCCGTCGTCTCGCGCATCATAAACCGCCCCGGAACGCCCGAGTGGGAACAGATCCTGTCGGCCGGCGCGGCGGCGTTCAATCTCTGCCTCGCGGCCAACGCCTCGGGCTACGGCACGAACTGGATCACCGAATGGATTGCCTATAGCCCGTTCGTGCGGGAGAAGCTCGGCCTCGGCGAGAACGAGCGGATTGCCGCCTTCGTCCACATCGGCACGCCGCTCGAGAAGCCCGAGGAGCGCGAGCGCCCGAGCCTCTCCGCCATCGTCACGCGCTGGGCGCCATAGCCCGGAGTCGCTGGGGGGCCCGGTCGGTCCGAAGCCTTGCCTCGGTCTCATCAAAAACGCGGACGCGCGCCCGCAGCGGCGGCCGCCAGGGCTCCGTCTCGCCGCTGCAACCGGAGGCGGGGCGCGCCCTGCTGCCCGTGATTTTTCACCATTGTATATACCGATCCGACACGAGCGCTCCCGCGTCGCAGCTCCCCGCACATAACGCCCTGGAAAGAAATCATAAAATTTTACGCTCCACACGTTGGGCGCGCCGCCGGCTCGTGTCATAGATTGCACTCGAGAATCGGATCGGTCCTATGATCCATGGCTTGAGGTTCGCGTTTGATTCCAATGGACTTTGCGTTTGCCGCCCCGGCCGGGGGAAGCCGTTGTTCGAGGGATGAATGCCGATACGCCCGTCGCGCCTTGAACGGATGCCGGACAGCGAGCTCCTGTGCACGCGGTTCTGCGACCTGCCGCTGCAATTGAAGGGATCGGTGATCGAGGAGCGCGCCAAGCGCGTCTTCGATGAATTAACCGCGCGCGGCATTCGTTTCCGTCCGACGATCTGGATAGCCGAAGAATGGTATAACCCGGACGGGGTCGTCGGCTTCGCCGTCCCGTTCTACCTTCTGCACCCGCGACTGATCCGCCTCGAACGCAAGATGATGCTGGAGGCGGAAGGCGCATCCCTGAATGAAGCGATGAGCATCCTACGCCACGAGACCGGCCACGCCATCGATGAGGCCTTCCGGCTGAGCGAAATGCGCGCCTACCGCCAGGTGTTCGGCTCGCCGCAGCGCACCTATCCGACCAACTACGTCGCGGATCCCGACAGCCGGGATTTCGTTCAGCATCTCAACGCATGGTACGCGCAGTCCCACCCGGTCGAGGATTTCGCCGAGACCTTCGCCGTATGGCTGAAATCGGAGAGGAGCTGGCGGCGGATATACCGCGATTGGCCCGCCATCGAGAAGCTGCGCACGGTCGATGCCTGGATGCGCGAGAGGCGGGGCGTGGAGCCCGAGATCAAGCCGAAGCGCATGGCCAACGAGCTCAAGGAGTCCACCCGCACGCTCGGCGAGCACTACGACGAGAAGCGCAAGTTCTACGCCATCGATGCCGAGGACGAGTTCGACGGCGCCTTGCAGCGCATCTTCCGGGAGAATGGAGGCAGCCGGCGCAAGCGCTGGAACGTGTCGGCCGCGCGCCTCCTGGCCTCGCATCGCACCCGCCTGCGCCGGCGCACCGCCAAGCCCCTCGGCATCCCCGCCTACGTCGTCGACCAGGTGCTGCGCCAGCTCGTGCACCGCGCCAGGATCCTGAAGCTGCGGCAGGCGCGTCCGGAAGCCGAAACGGTCGCGAAAGTCTCGAAGCTCGTCTCCCGGGCAACCGTTGCGATCCTTCACAACCGGCCGCGGATGCCGCTATGAACATGACCGTCACCCGCAAGCCCAGGAAGAGGCTGTCCGTCGTTCTCCTGACCGACGAGCGCCTGGTGCCGGCCGGCGAGCTCTCGGACTACAGCGAGAAGCAGCGCCTGCTGCGCAAGGCCGAGTTCGACGTCAAGCGCGCCGTCGAGACGCTGGGCCACCAGTTCATCGCCGTCGGGCTATCGAACGACCTCTCGACTTTGCGCGGCGCGATCGACGCGCATAAGCCCGACATCGTCTTCAACCTGGCGGAGGACTTCGGCGGCATCAGCCATTTCGATCAGCACGTGGTGAGCTTTCTGGAGCTGCTGCGCCAGCCCTACACGGGTTGCAATCCGCGCGGCCTGACCATCGCCCGCGACAAGGCGCTCACCAAGAAGATCCTGGCCTACGACGGTCTCAAGGTGCCTGAGTTCGCCATCTTCCCGATGCGCCGGACGACGAAGCGTCCTAGCACGTTGGGCTTCCCGCTGTTCGTCAAGTCGCTGACGGAGGAAGGATCGATCGGCATCTCCGGCGCCTCCGTCGTCTACGACGACGTGAAGCTGATGGAGCGCGTCGAGTACATCCACCGCACGGCGGGAACGCCGGCGCTCGCCGAGCAGTTCATCGAGGGGCGCGAGATCTACGTCGGCGTCATGGGCAACGAGCGCGTGACCGTCCTGCCGCCCTGGGAGTTCTTCGTCGAGAACCGGCGCGAGGGCGCGCCGCTGATTGCGACCGGCCGCGGCAAGTGGGATCCAAGCTATCAGGACCAGGCGGGCGTCATGACGGGGCCGGCCGAGATCAACGAGAAGCTCGCCACCAAGCTCGAGAAGCTGTCGCGCGAGATCTACCGGCTCCTCGGGCTCAGCGGCTATGCGCGCCTGGACTTTCGCGTCACGGAGTCCGAGGACGCCTATCTGCTCGAAGCCAACCCCAATCCGCAGATCGCCGCCGACGAGGACTTCGCGAGCTCGGCCGAGCACGCCGGCATCGCCTATCCCGACCTCATCGACCGCATCATCCGCTATGGCATGATCTACAATTCGGGGCGGGTGATGTTCTGAGGGCGCGCGTCGGAGCGCATGCGGTCTCCGCGTTTGGGGCTGCGAGCGCTTCGGCAGTCTGCGCTTGAGCGCGTTCCGCTCAATAGCGGAACTGCTCGGCGAGGATGCGCTCGTCGAGATTGTGCCCGGGATCGAACATCATGAAGAGATCGATGGTACGCGCCTGCTCGATCTCGACGCGGACCACGTTGCGCTGCTCGTGCGCGTCTGCGACCGCGCTCACGGGGCGCTTCTCGTGCTCGAGGGCTGCGATGCCGATGCGGGCCCTGTTCGGCAGCAGCGCCCCGCGCCAGCGGCGTGGCCGGAACGGGCTGATCGGCGTCAGCGTCAGGAGCGGTGCGTTGATCGGCAGGATCGGCCCGTGCGCCGAGAGATTGTAGGCGGTCGACCCGGCCGGCGTCGCCACCAGCACGCCATCGCAAATCAGCTCCTCCATACGCACCGTGCCGTCGATCGAGATCCTGAGCTTGGCCGCCTGGAAGGTCTCGCGGAAAAGGGACACCTCGTTGATGGCGAGCGACTTGCTGGCCTTGCCCTGCGCATCGTAGGCGACCATGGCGAGGGGATGCACGCGGCTGATCTCGGCATTCGCCAGCCGCTCGAGGAGCCCGTCCTCGCGGTACTCGTTCATCAGGAAGCCGACCGATCCCCGGTTCATGCCGTAGATCGGGATGCGGTCGTTCATGTAGCGGTGCAGCGTCTGCAGCATGAGCCCATCGCCGCCGAGCGCGACGATGGCGTCCGCCTCGCGTGCGTCCACCGATCCATAGCGCTCGGAGAGCCGCGTTAGCGCTTTGCGCGCCTCGGGGACCTCGCTCGCCACGAAGGCGATCTTCTCGAATTTGCTTTTCGGTTTGGCCATGACGGATGGGTGAGGCCGCGTGACGCAGCGGTTGGGAATTGAGCGGGTCGGCGCTATCGTGCCGGGAGCCGGAGACTCTCGAAGCCGGGAACCGGAGGCTCGCCTACTTGCAGGAAAACGACAAGGCCGTTCTCGTCTATGCGACGTTTCCCTCGCTCGAAACCGCGGAGGCCGAGGCGGCCCGGCTCGTCGAGGCCGGTCTCGCCGCCTGCGTTAACATTCTTCCGGGCATGATCTCGATCTACGTCTGGAATGGTCAGCGCCACAGGGACGCCGAGGTCGTGATGATCGTCAAGACCCGCCGCTCGCTGGCCGATCGGGTCGTCGCCGAGACGCGCCGCCGCCACCCCTACGACAACCCGGCGCTCCTCGTCCTCTCCGTGGAGGGAGGCTCGGCCGATTACATCGGCTGGCTTCTCGCCGAGACGAAGCGCACCGCGTCCGACCCCTGAGGCGTCACATGCGTCCGAGCGGGTGCTGGAAGAGGTTCTGCACCTGCCGGTAGGAGCTCGTGGTGCGGCTCGGGCGTTCACGCGGTTTTGCCGCCCGGGCGACAGACGCCCGGCTCGGCGTCGCGATTGCGGGATACGCCACCACCACGTCCGTATCGAACGACGAGGCCGCCGCGTTGGGCGCCGGCATCGGCTCGATCTGCAATTCGTTCACGGCCGACGTCTCGAGCGCCGCGGTGCGGGCGAGCCCGTTGCCCCGCGGCGCAGCGCCGGTCCCTTGCGTCCAGCCCGACGAAAGCTCCTCAGCGTCGTCGTCGGGGATCGGGCCGCCGACGCCCATCCGCCCATAGGGCATGGGGTTGCGGTCCCGCGCCTGCGCCACGACGGGCGACCAGGCGTCCTCGCCCCCGGCTTCGTCGGCCTCGGCCACCAGCGTGGTGGGCAGGCAGCGCCCGTTCGCCGTCAGGCTCTGGCCACGGGGGCAGGAGGTGCCGCACACCGCCGCGGTCTGCGACCGGATCAGCGAGAGCATGAACACGTCCGGATCCCGCGTCGGCAGCGAGGCGTTGACGCGGTCCATGAAGTGCAGGATCGCGCGCTGCGATCCGCCGCCCCAGACGCCGTCGATCTCGCCCAGATAGCAGCCGACGCGTTGCAGCTCGCGCTGGATGTCCCGCGTGAGCGCCAGGCGCGAAGTGGGCTCCGTGGGCTTCACGTCGGACGGGCTGGCACGATCCGCAGTGCGAATGATGGCGCTCTTCCACTCGGCGAGAGTGATCGGCTGAGGCGCGGGCGCGATCGGAGACGTGCTCGTATCCGGCGGCGTCGACAGTTTCTGCGCCAGATAGTCGAGCATAGAGGAGGGCGGCATCCGGGAGGCCGGCGTGGGTTCGATCGCCGCGGCGAACAGCGGCGTCCCCGGTGAGAACGCGCCGACGCGCGAGCCGAACGCCGGAAGCTCGGACGCCATGACGACGACCGGCGCGCTCTCGGGCGCGCGCTGCGCGGAGACGGCGGCATCGGACGAGACGGGATGGTTGGCTTGGCCGGGATAGAAGGTCTCCAAACCGAATGCGAGCCCGGCAAGGAGAACGGGATAGCTGATGTACCACCGCATGATACGACGCTCCGGACGCATGCGCGCACAACGCAGAACGAGCATTTCAGCCGCACAGTACGAGGTGAAGGCGATCTCGTACCAAGCTGCTTTGACTGAGAAAGACATAGCAAATATGCGCGCTCACGGCCACGTGGAATGCGATCCGGCTGTCTCTACCCACAGATGCGTCAAGGACGGATCCTCCGTGGACATGCGTCCGCGCTGCGCCCGGCGGCTGTGGATTTCAGCCGCGCGGCTGCGGATAACCGGTGCAAAACGAGCGCGGCGCGTGTGGATGATTCCGTCGTGCAAGTTCGCCACACATGATGCGCTTCTGCAGCGCTGTGGCGGTGAATTTTCTTAGCAACCTGATTCTCTTAACAAAAGGTAGTGACCTCACGCGAGAATCGCATAAGCCTGAAAGGTGAGGGATGTGTCTTGCGTGATTTCGCTCATGTGCGCTTCAGTTTTGCACATCGGGACCGAGCGGCGGTGCCGCCTTGTGCATAAGCGAGAGAGACATGGGCAGGTCCAGTCCAGTGTGTCCGCCGGGGGGCGGTGCAGAAGTGTCCGATGACCGCGCTTTGGGAGCGGGGTCTAGCTCAACGGACAATCGAAGCGCTCTCGTCCGATCGACATGCGTCCGCGTCGGCGGCTGGCCGGTCTGTTCCTTCCAGACCCAATGACACGAGGCCCCGTATCGGCTGCCATCCGGGCAGTGCGTGCGGGCGCTCAATGGAGAGGGCAATGAAAATACGACATGCTCTAGGCGTGTTCGGTATTATGGCAGCCGGCGTCCTACTCGCCGTATCGGCAGCCATGAACTGGCGTTTCGGATACAGTTTGGGACGAACCGAGCTGGATGGGATGATCTACGGCGCAGCAAGCGTCGCAGCGGACGGTCTCAAGGCGCTGATCCCGTTTTTCCTGTTTGCCGCAATTCGAAACAGGATGTGGTCGCAAGCCGTGGCCGCCGCCTTGGTCGGTGTCGTGGTTACGGCCTATTCGCTGACCTCCGCGCTCGGCCACGCCGCGCTGAACCGGTTCGATACGGCCGGCCATCGCATGGTCGAGGCGCAGACCTACCAGGATCTCCGCGGAGACCTGAAGCGAGCCCAGGATCAATTGTCCTGGATCCCGCAGCATCGTCCCGCGGCCGCCGTGCAAGGCGAGATCGAGGCGTTGAAGAGCCAGCGCGCCTGGACGTTCACGCAAGCCTGCACCGACATCACCGGCAAGCAGGGGCGTGAGTTCTGCCAGAAATATCACGGCCTCCATGCCGAGATGGCCTCCGGCCAGCAGGCTGAGGCGCTCGAGGCCCGGATCGCGGAGATCCAGGGCAAGCTCGGCAAGACCGACGCCATGACGGTCATGGGCGAGGCGGATCCGCAGGCTGCGGTTCTGGCCAAGCTCTCTGGCGTCAGCGTCGACCAGGTGCAGATGGCGATGACGATCTTCATCGCGCTGCTCCTCGAGGTGGGCTCCGGCTTCGGCATGTACATTGCCTTCAGCCAGTGGCGCCTCTACGACCGTGAAGCCCCTGCCGCGCCGAAGATGGCGGCGGTTCAGAGCACCGCTGCGGCAGCGGTGGCGGCCCCTCAGCAGGCCGTGGCGATCAGAAAGCCGCGTTTCGGTGCCAACGACAATCGTTCGTTGCCATCGACAGCCACCAAGCTGCTGGTCCCCGAGACGGACGTCCAGCGCTTCTATAAGGAGAGCGTCGAGAGCCAGGATGGCCACACGGTCTCCGCAACATCACTCTACGAAGCCTACTGCGTATGGTGTGAAGAACGACAGAAGGAGCCTCTCGCACTACCGACGTTTGGTCGTGAGATTGCCGAGTTCGGAATTCAGAAAGTCAAGAAAAAGGACGGTGTGAGATACGTTGGAATCGCACTCAAATCCGATCTCGAGCTTGAGGAGGATAAGAAGCTGCCGGCCTTCAACGCCGTAGCTGCCTAGAGATAGGCAACGGAATTCGGAAGGGCTCCCGCAAGGGAGCCCTTCCTCGTTTCTGGGGGCGCCTGAAAGCGGGCGCCTTTTTTTGTGTGCGAGAGCCGGCCATGTCGCAGAACGGCAACGGCAGGCTGCGGATAAACGCGTCCGGGTTTCGCTCGCTGCGACTCTCCGCCTGCTTGCTGCTAGCATCGCCGCCGGCCGGGACATCGCCTGCGCACCTTCTTCGTGCGGATGATCGCAGGCGGCGCCGGTCCAACGGGGCACTATTTTCAGGGGAGTTTCAAATGTTTGGAGTTATTTGCGCAACGGCCCGGAGGCCGCTTGCCGGTTGGGTGGCGCTTGCGGCTTTTGCGGGTGCCGTTGCCGCGGCGCCGTCGGGCGCGGCCGCCGAGGAGATCATCGTCACCGTCACGAAGCTCCACCCTCTCGACAAAGCCGACGAGCTTTCGGCCGGCGATTTCTTTGCGCGCATCAGGGTGGACGGCAAGGCGGCGTTCTCGCCGGAGCTGAGCGGCCAGACCGAGATGTCACCGAACTGGCGGCTCACGCTTCCGGCCAAGCCGGGCGTGGTCGCGGTCAACCTTGCGGTGATCGACAAGGACGTCAGCGTCGACGATCCGATCGACATCAACCGCGTGCCGAACAAGCGCGACCTCGATTTCACGGTCAACACCAGGACCGGCAAGATCGAAGGTTTCGCGGAGACCTACAAGACCGGCCAGACGATCACGCGCGCCGGTACGGAGAACAAGAAGGCCCGCATCTCCTTCACGGTCGACGTGAAGAAGTAACGCTTCGGCCGCTCGGGCGCGCGTCGAGAGAGGGGGCCGTTCCCATCCGGGAGCCGTGCGCCGCATGCGGCTCGGTTCCGGGTGAGGCAGCGGGCTCCTCCGCCTCGGTCGGAACGATCTCAGCGTGACCGTCCGTGGCACGCGATGCGCTGCACGTCCGCGCTCATCGAAAGGTCGAACGGCGTGTCGCCCTCGCAGAGCCGCGCGCCGTCCAGCAGCACCGCCTCCACCTCGACCCCCGGCAGCCGCGCGAGCGAGAGATCCGCGCCCTGCAGGCGCACGCGCACGAGCTTTGCGCCTTCGAGGTTGGTCTCGATCAGGCTCGCGCCCTTGAGGGACGTATCCGTGAGATCGGCGCGGCGCAGGTCCGACCGGTCGAACGTCGCATGGTTGAGATCGCGCCCACGCAGCGAAAGGCTCGTGGTGTCGGCGGAGCCTTGGGCGTCCGACACGAGATCCTCGTCCATGACGATCAGGTTGCGGCTGAAAAAGCTCGTCGGCCGCCGCGTCCAGTCGTCCACCTGTCCCTCGAACAGCAGCGCCGTCGGCAGGAACGCCTGCCGCCCGCGCGCGCCCGGCGGCAGATCGCGCACGACGTTGCCGAGCGCCTGCACCGGCACCGGCGTCGCGACCGAGCTGACAGACCCGAGCGCCCGGTCGATCCATTCGCCGGGAACGGTCGCCACCGCCACTGAGAAGGCGAGCACGAGCGCGCCGGCGAGCCCCGCCGCGAACCGCCGCAGCACGGTATCGCTCGCGAGCGTCTCGTGGCCGGGATAGACCTTCTCGAGCCCTGCCAGGAAGTGCGAGGTGCCGGCGACGATCAGGAGACCCGCCAGCACGTAGATGCGATGCCACCAGGTGATCTCCACGTCGTGGACGGGGAGATACGTGATCTGGAACGCGAGCAGGAGCCCGATCGGGATGAGCCGCAGGAACAGCCAGTCGATGGCCCGGAAGCCGGCCCGCACGACGGCGTTTGTCTCGGGCCCTGCCTCGAGTTGCGAGATATAGTGGCTGTGCACGCGCAGCCGCGCCGGGTGCGTCAGCGGCAGTGCCTCCTGGCGTGCGAGCCCGGCGTCGAGCGCCTTGAGCTTGCGCGCCAGGATGAGGTGCTGCAGCAGCACCCCTGCGGTGAGGACGATGAGCACGAGCGGACCGAACAGGACGAACGAGCGTAGCGGAACGGCGACCTGCAGGATCGGCTGCGCGACCGGCGTGCCGAGCAGGAGATCGCGATGCGTGATGCCGGCGAGCGCGATGAGGAAATAGGCTTCGAGAGCGATCAGGAGGACCCATGCATTGCGCGCCGACGCGCTCGTCGCGTTGACGTCCTGCAGCAGCAACTCCAACTCGTCGCCGGGCGATAGGGCGGGCGTCGGGGCCATGGACCTATTGCCGAACATCGCGACATTTCCCTAGGTTGCGGACTCGTGATTGGCTAGCCGGCAGGCCGCCGGAACAGAGCCGATTGCGGAGCCGCTTGGCCGGCCGTCTGGACGAAACGTTCTGCACGAAAGGAGGGCCGGCCTCAAGCCGGTGAGCGCCCCCTTTCGCGGTCACGCCTCAGCGAGCCCCGCGATCTTGAGCGCGAAGGCATAGTCGATCGCCGTCTCGCGGAGCCGCTCGAAGCGCCCCGAGGCGCCCCCGTGCCCCGCCTCCATGTTCGTCTTGAGCAGCACGAGGTTGTCGCCGGTATTCAGTCTCCGGAGCTTCGCGATCCATTTGGCCGGCTCCCAATAGGTCACGCGCGGATCGGTGAGGCCGCCATAGGCGAAGATGTGCGGATAGGCTTTCGCCTCGACGTTGTCGTAGGGGCTGTACGAGCGGATGATCGTGAACTCGTGCGCGCTTTCGATCGGGTTGCCCCATTCCGGCCATTCGGGCGGCGTCAGCGGCAGCTCCTTGTCGAGCATGGTGTTGAGCACGTCCACGAACGGCACGTCGGCGATGATGCCGAGGAACAGATCGGGCGCCATGTTGGCGACCACGCCCATCAGCATGCCGCCCGCCGAGCCGCCGTTGGCGACGATGCGCCCGCGCCGTGTGAGCCCCTCCGCAACGAGATGCTCGCCCGCGGCGATAAAGTCGGTGAAGGTGTTGAGCTTGCGGTCGAGCTTGCCGTCCGTGTACCAGCGATAGCCCTTGTCCTTGCCGCCGCGGATATGCGCGATGGCGAAGATGAAGCCGCGGTCCACGAGCGAGAGGCGCGCCGTCGAGAACGACGCCGGGATCGAGATGCCGTAGGAGCCGTAGCCGTAGAGGAACAGCGGCGCCGACCCGTCGAGTGGCGTACCCTTCTTGTAGAGAATGGAGACCGGCACCGTCTCGCCGTCGCGCGCCGGCGCGAAGAGCCGCCGGGTGACGTAGTCCGCCGGGGTGTGGCCTGATGGTATTTCCTGCCGCTTGCGCAGCGTCCGTGTCCGCGCCGCCATGTCGTAGTCGTATGTCTCGGCCGGCGTCGTCATCGACGAGTAGGTGAAGCGCAGCGTCGTCGTGTGGAACTCGTAGCCTTGGCTCATGCCGAGCGCATAGGCCTCCTCGTCGAAGGCGATGCGGTGCTCGCTCGAGGCATCGAGGAAGGTGCGGCCGCCTTCGGCGCTGGGCGAGATGGGCGTGATGACGATGTGCGGCAGGCTGTCCTCGCGCTCGAGGCGCACCAGGAAGCCCTCGTAGACGATGACGTCGAGGATCAGCCGCCCCGGCTTGTGCGCCACGATCTCGCGCCAGTTCGCGCGCCCCGGCGCGAGCACCGGCGCGGTGACGATGCGAAAATCCTCGGCGCCCTCCGAGTTGGTGGTGATGACGAGGTGCGCCCCGTACGGGCCGACGTGATGGTCGACCTGATACTCGTGTCCATGCTCGCGGGGCTCGACGAGCCGCAACGCGCCCTCCGGCGTATCGGCGTCGATCAGATAGATCTCGTTCGACTGGTGGTCGTGCGCGTCGACGATCAGGAACTTGCCCGACAGTGTCTTGTCGAGGGCGACGTAGTAGCCGCTGTCGGCTTCCTCGTAGACGAGCACGTCGTCCTCGACGGGCGTTCCGAGCCGGTGGCGGTAGACGAACCTCGGCCGGTGGTTGTCGTCGATCCGGATGTAGAGCAGCGTCCGGTTGTCGTTGGCCCATTGGATCTCGCCGCGCGTATCGGGGATGACGTCGGCGAGGTCCTTGCCCGTCGCGAGATCGCGGATGCGGATCGTGAACAGCTCCGATCCCTTGTCGTCGACGGCATAGGCGAGACGCATGTGGTCGGGGCTGTGCGCCGTGGCGCCGAGGTCCCAGTAGGCTTTCCCCTCGGCCTCGATGTTGCCGTCGAGCAGGATCGCCTCAGGGCCGCCCTCGCGCGGGCGCCGGCAGAGGCGCGGATACTGCCCGCCCGCGACGAAGTCCGAATAATATGCGAACGGGCCATCGGGCGAGGGGACCGAGGAGTCGTCCGGCTTGAGGCGCCCCTTCATCTCCGCGAACAGCTCCGCCTGCAGCGCCGCCGTCGAGGCGAGCGCGGCGTCCGTGTAGGCGTTCTCGGCCTCGAGATAGGCGCGGATCTCCGCGTCGAGCAGCCCCGGATCGCGCATGACGTCCTGCCAGTTGGACGCGCGCAGCCAGGCGTAGTCGTCGACGAGCGTGACGCCGTGATGCGTCGTCGTGACAGGCCGGCACGCGGCGAGAGGAGGCGAGGGAAGGGGAATGTGCGGAGCGGAGCCATGCATGGCGGAAACCTTCTCGAAGTTCGAACAGGCCCCGGCCCTCGGGGGCTGGAGCTTCGGGCGGCGGATGTCGGGGCGGAGCGGGCTCGGAGCCGGACCGGGTCCTGGGCCGGCGTTCCGAAGTGCAGCGGACGCTGCCGATCGATGCACTCTGGCAGCAGGGAGGCAACGCCGCAATTGTGTCTCGGAGGCCGCAATCTTAATGAAGGATTGGAGATACAAGCAAGCGCAGTGCACAAATAACGCCGGCGGAACGGGCCGCGGATCGCCCGACGAAACCTTTCGAGACTTGAGAAACCCGCAGACGCACCGAGCAAAACAGCATTTCACCACGCCGATTCAAGGCTTTAACCGGCGTGGGTATTGGTGCGGGATTGATCGCCGTCGCATTGACATCGAACAGGGAATGATGTCCAAAGACGTGATCGGCATAGAGCGCCCACTTGACAACACACGTCAAACGAGAGGGCACGATCATGTTGCGTTCAGCTTGAGGTTAGTAGAATAGAACTATAATAGCCTTGAGATTGACTTGTTCAGTTTTGGTTTCGCCGCCGCAGCGTTGCGGACCGCGAGGAAGGATCTGAGGATGGAAGACGCGCCCCAACCGGAACTGGTCGAGCTGACGGCAAGGATCGTGTCGGCGTTCGTAAGCAATAATACGATCGGCGCGGAGAACTTGCCGCAGCTCATCAACGAGACCCATGCCGCATTGAGTCGCGCCACGGGCACCGTCGTTCAGCCTGAGCGCGAGGAGCAGAAGCCGAAGGTGCCGGTCAAGAAGTCCGTCATGCCCGACCACATCGTCTGTCTCGAGGACGGCAAGAAGTTCAAGTCGCTGAAACGCCACCTGCGCACGCACTACAATCTGTCGCCCGAGGAGTACCGCGAGAAGTGGGGTCTGCCCCACGACTACCCGATGGTGGCCCCGAATTACGCCCGCGCCCGGTCCGATCTCGCCAAGAAGATGGGCCTCGGGACGCGCCGCGAGAAATAAGAGTGCTTCCGGAAAAGTGGAATCCACTTTTCCGATAAGAAGCACGGCTCTCAAAAGGTGCTTCCGGAAAAGTGGAAACCAGTCATGGCGAAGCCGTGCAAGCAGGAAGCCCGATAAGAAGCACGCCTCATCAAAACCTGTTGCCGTTCCGAGAGTCACCGGAACGGCTCTTGGGCACCGCCGAAGTCGTGCCCGCCGATCATCCAGGGCGCACGGCCGCAAGGTCGTGCGCCTCGTTGTGTTGCGCTGCAGAAAGCGCGCGGACTTATCCTCGCCGTTCACCGCTCCGCTAGTTTCGATCTGGGTTATCCGCAAACGGAGCGTATGATCGCATCCGTGAACGAGCGGCAAGCTCCATCGAAAGAGAGGGTCCTGCATGAGCCTCATGTCCGGCGTCGAGTGTGCCAGCTCCCCGCGCGCCGATGGCGCGAGCTTTGCCACGGCGCGGGACGCCGGCGGGCCCGGAGCGACCAGGGCCGCGGGCGACGGGCCAGCATCGGCAGCCGGACGCGTCGAGGGGCTCCGCCATCTCGCAGAGAGCGAGGCGCAACGCCTGCGCCGTCTGATCGAGGCGGCCATCGGCGAGGTGTTCGGCGTCGCCTGCGCCGATCTCTCGGCACCTTCGCGGGGCAAGGCTCCGGTCGCGCTCGCGCGCCAGGCGGCCATGTACCTCGCGCACGTGTCCTGCAGATTGAACCTGACCGATGTCGGCATGATCTTCGGCCGCGACCGCACCACCGTCGCCCATGCCTGTGCGGTGATCGAGGATCGCCGCGACGATCCGGTCTTCGACCGGGCGCTCGAGCTCATGGAATGGATCGTGCCCACACTCGTGGGACGTGACCTTCTGCACGCGCATCGCGACATCTGACGTTTCCTGGAGAGAGCAATGACCCATTCCGCGCGTCTTTCGCCGAACGCCTCCGCACGCCCGGGGCGCCCGCCCAAGGCGCGCGCACGGAGCACGGCTCACGCGCGGCCCGGACGCAATCTCGCCGAGAGCCCCATTGGATGGCTCTTCAGTCGGCGCGACGGCGAGGGCAACCCGCTGATCAGTGAGGAGCAGTTCAGCGCCGGCGAGAGGCTGCGCGCCGATTTCTGGTACGCCCAGATGTCGCCGAACGTCACCCAGAGCTGGAGCCTCTCCGCCACCGCAGGCGGAGGCCGGCGCAGCGCGCCCGGTGCGGGCGTGGAGCTGGCCGACAATGTCGTCGCCGCCGGCGAGCGCGTCCGCCGCGCGCTCGCGGCCGTGGGCCCCGAGCTCTCGGGCATTCTGATCGATGTCTGCTGTCATCTGCGCGGACTGGAGGATGCCGAGCGCCGGGCCGGATGGCCGCAGCGTTCGGCCAAGATCGTGCTCGGCATGGCGCTCGCGGCTCTCGCCCGGCACTACGGCTTTGCGAAGCCCGCGGTTGCCGAGCCGCGCGCGTCCCGCGTCCGTCATTGGGGAGCGGCCGGCTACCGCCCCGCCATCGACGGCGACGATGAGCCCGGTGATCGCGCCGGATCCGAATGAAAGCTCACCCGAGCGCAGCATCCGCCGCTCTGATTGGGGAATTGCGGCACCCCACCCTCAACGCCATGGCCGCGAAAGCGGGCACCCGCGACACTGGGAACGCTGCGATCCAAGCCTGCCGTGTCAGGCGAGCGCCGCGCTGGCATCCGCACGGATGCGCGCGACCATCGACGCGAGCCCGTTCGAGCGCTGCGGCGTAAGGTGCTCCTTGAGGCCGAAGGCGGCAAACACCGTCTCCGGCTCGAGCGCCAGGATCTCGCGCGCCGGCCTGTCCTGGTAGAGGGCGAACAGGATGGCGATCAGGCCACGCACGATGTGCGCATCGCTGTCGCCCGTAAAATGCAGGATTGGGCCCGCCCCGTTGTCGGTCGGGCGCGCCTCGCTCACGAGCCACACCTGGCTCGTGCATCCGCGCACCTTGGTGGCGTCCGTCTTGAGGGCGTCGGGGAACGGCGGCAGGCCGCGCCCCAGCTCGATGATGTAGCGGTAGCGGTCCTCCCAGTCATCGAGGAGCTCGAAGTCGGACTGGAGCCGGGCGATCGTCATGGAATGCAAAGTCCTTGCCCCTGGCCGGGCTCGGCCACGTCATCATACCGGGGATGAAGGATATATAGTGGTTTCGCCGCCCATGGGAACCGCCACGAGGTGTTTGTACCCGCAGCGGCTCCGGCTTCGGCCGGCCCCCGGACGCAGCGAGAGCGCGATCGGGATCACGCTCTTTTTGATGGCCACGATGAGTCACTCTTCAGGGTAATAGGGCCTGAAGTGATTATGGCCTAAGCGGTCCCGTCCGCGGCCGCCTTGGCGAGCGCGCCGAGCTCGGCAACGTCGGCGTCGCTGAGCGCGATATCCGCCGCCCTGACGTTCTCCTCGAGGTGCTTCACCTTGCCGGTGCCGGGGATGGGCAGCATTACGGGGCTGCGCTTCAGGAGCCAGGCCAGCGCGATCTGGCTGGGTGAGACCGCGTGCCGCCTGGCGATCCCGTCGAGCACGGAGCCGGGTTTTGCGAGCGATCCCGCCGCCAGCGGGAACCACGGGATGAAGCCGATGCCCTCGGCCTCGCAGTAGTCGAGCGCGGCCTCGCTCTTGCGGTTGGCCAGGTTGTACTCGTTCTGCACCGTCGTCACCGTGAACACCTTCTGCGCCGCCTTGACCTCGTCCACGCCGACCTCGCTCAAACCGAGGTGACGGATCAGCCCTTCCTTCTGCATGGCCGCGATGGCTTCGAACTGCTCCGCCTGCGGCACCTTGGGGTCGACGCGGTGCAGCTGCCAGAGATCGATCCGCTCGATCCCAAGGCGCTTGAGGCTCCCCGTCACCTGCTGGCGCAGGTATTCGGGACGGCCGTTGGGGACCCATTGACTCGGCCCCGGCCGCGTCAAGCCGCCCTTGGTCGCGATCACGAGCCCCTTGTAGGGATGGAGCACCTCCCGGATCAACCGCTCGCTGACCTCAGGACCGTAGCTGTCGGCGGTGTCGATCAGATCGATGCCGAGTTCCGGCACGCGCTTGAGCGTCCGTTTCGCTTCCGCCGGATCGGCGGGCTCTCCCCAGACGCCTTGCCCGGTGATGCGCATGGCGCCGAAGCCCAGGCGGTGCACGGGAAGGTCGCCGCCGATCGCAAATTGCCCGGACCCGCGGGCGGAAAGCGTGCTCATGATGAGGTCCTTCGATTTTGGCTGAGGATATGCCTGCCGATGTAAGCACCCCGGCCCGGCCGCGCAACCGGGCCGCCGGGATGCTTCGCCGCGAGGCCGCGAGCCGTGATTGCCAAAAACGAAAAAAAGCGCCGGTTTCAGCAACCGGCGCCCTAGGTCGTGACCTGAGATCACGCGGGGGAGGGAGGAGATCGTCAGTTCGTGGCCGTGGACGCGGTCGGACGGCGGACGTCGACGGCGACGACGCGCGCCGTTCCGTCTTTCGTCGCGGTGCCGACCCATTTGCCGTCCTCGGTCTGGGTCAGTCCGGACACGTTCGTGTAGCCGATGTGCATGAGATGCTGGCGCGCCTGCACCTCGGTGAAGAGCGGCGCGAACGCGGGGCCGCTCTCGGCGGCGAGCACAGAAACGCTCGTGCCGACGGCAAGCGCCGCGGCCAGCGAAAGGATACGGATCATTGGGATCACCCTGGGGGTTGGAGGCGGTTTGAAGAGAAGAGAAAAGCGAGCCGGTGCCCGATGGGTGCATCGGCCCGCTGTCGATGGCTCGTCAGACGAGGTCGATGTCGGCCGGCAGATAGCTCGTGACTTCGAGGCCGACGTTCTGCTCGCGCACGTGGGGAGCGGTCCAGGTCTTCATGGCAGGTCTCCTGTCTGGTTCGCGGGGCTCGCGTCGAGCCGCCGTTCTGATGGCCAAGACATAGGAGGAGCTCGCGCCGCTGGCCAATCACTCCGCTTCACATGCCGGTGCGGGCAGCACACGCACGTCGTGATAGCGCGTGAGGTCACGCATCCGACGACCGGCGTGGAATGGCGGTCCGCCTCGCGCATGTGCCGCCCGACGTTCGCGGCCCTTGCGCCCGGGACCCGGACGGCAGGAGGTTCTGACCGGAGAGCCTGGAGGAGACGGAGGCGGCTCTTGTTCCGTGCGCGCGATCTCTTAAATGCGATATGACCCTTTGAATGCCGTATGAATGGGGGCGCGACTTGGAACTCAACGGACCCGGAGCGCGTCTCTTGGGACCGGAGCTCGTTTCTTCGGGCCTGTCGCGCGTCGGGCTTGCCGACCGGAGTGAGTGCACGAAAACCGACCAGGAGCCATGGATGCTAGGCCCGATCCGCTTCGCTGCAACGCTACAGGCCCTCTACCCGTTCTGGTGGAACGAAGCCAAGATCAAGGCCAAGCAGGAGGAGCGGCTGCGCGCGCTGCTCGCGCACGCGGTTCAGCGCTCATCCTATTACAGGCGTCGTTTCGCCGGCATCGACATCGCACGGTGCGCACTGGAGGAGCTTCCGACGCTCTCCAAGGCCGACATGATGGAGAACTACGACGAGCTGGTCACCGACCCTCGTCTCAAGAAAGCGGACTTGAGCGCCTTCGTCGATGATCCCAGAAACCTCGGCTCACTGTACCTGGGCGAGTACGGCGTGAGCCACACCTCCGGCAGCCAGGGTCAGCCGGCGCTCATCGTTCAGGACCAGCACGCGCTGAGCCTCATCTTCGCGGTACAGTTTGCGCGCGCGACCCGGCTCAAGCGGCGCTTCCTCCCTCACCTCGGGCGCTTCCTCAATCCCGCGCGCATGGCAGTGATGACGGTGAAGCCCGGTTTCTATCCGAGCGCGGCCGCATTCGCCTACATTCCCCGCTACCTCTCGCCGATGTTCAAAGTGCTGCGCCTCTCCTACTCCGACCCGATGGCCGACAACATCCGCCGCCTCGAACGCTTCCGTCCCGAGTACATCACCGGCTATGCGAGCGCGCTCGAAGCGCTCGGGCGCGAGGAGGCGGAAGGGCGCATGAACCTCCGCCGGACCGGGAGCCTGAAGCAGATCACCAACGTCGCCGAGCCTTTGACCGACGAGGCGGGCGCCTGGCTCGAGACGGTGTTCGGCGTCCATGTCGCCGACGAGTACGCCATGGGCGAATGCATGGTCCTGTCGTCGGGATGCATCGCCGGCCGCGGCGCCCACGTCAACGCCGACCTCGCCATCCTCGAGGTGGTCGACGAGCACAACAGGCCGGTGCCGCCCGGCGTCGAAGGCAGCAAGGTGCTCGTCACCAACCTCTACAATCACGTGCAGCCGATCATCCGCTACGAGGTGGACGATCGCATCACCATGAGCGCCACGCCGTGCGCCTGCGCGAGCCCCATGCCCCGCATCGCCCGGATCAGCGGCCGGACCAAGGACCAGCTCTGGATCGACGATGGCACCGGACAGCGCGAGGTGCCGTACTACGTCTTCCTCGTGCCGCTCCATCACGTGCTCGATCTCGCCGAGCACCAGATCGTGCAGACGGGAGCGCGCCGGTTCGTGGTGCGCCTCGTCCCGCTCCGCGGAAAGCGCCTCGACGGCGAACGCATCCGCGACCTCATCATGGAGCACGTGAGGGCCGAAGGGCTCGAATCCGAGATCGAGATCGAAATCGAGGTCGTCCCCGAGATCCCGCGCGGCCCATCGGGAAAGATCGCCCGCGTGAAAAACGAGTACGCGCTGTCGCAATCGGCGCGCCGGGCGACGCGGGAGAGCGCGAGCCCCTGAGCCACGGGCGCGGACCGTCTGCATGCGGACTGCGTGATCGTGACGCCCGGGCGGCGCGCTAGACCGGATGGATTTTAGAAAATATATAAAAATCAAATAAATAATAGAGCGACTCGATCGCCGGGATCCCAACGGGCCTCGCCCGCCGATGCGCCGGGCGACGCGCGAGGCCCAAGACACTGTTGCCCTGGAACCATCGCCAAACCCATCGATGATGCTAATGTTGCGCCGAGGTCGCGGTGGGAGACCAGCGGGGATCTGGAGGTTTGAGGTGACACGGACTTGGCTTGCCCTTGCATCCTGCGGGGCCATTGCGCTCGCCGTCGCGGCCGTGCCGGCCGAGGCGCTCGAGGGCACGTTCTCGGCACTCGACGGCGCATGGGCCGGCTCGGGCAGCGTTCGCCTCGCCAACGGCAAGAGCGAACGCCTGAAGTGCAAGGGCTACTACAATGCCAAATCGGGCAACAGCCTCGGCATGGCCATCAATTGCGGCAACGCCTCGTTCAAGATCAACATGCGCGCGGCCCTGAAGAGCGCCGGGGGCGCGATCAGCGGCACCTGGGAGGAACGCGAGTTCAACCAGACCGGAAACGTCAGCGGCCGGCACACGGCCAACGGCTTCAACCTGAAGTTCTCGGGCGCGATCTCGGGATCCATGAACGTCTCGATGACGGGCGCGCGGCAGACGGTGTCCATCTCCACCGGCGGCCCCGGCTTCACCGGCGTCAATCTTCAGTTCGCCAAGAGCGGCTGAGCCGCCGGCACGCACGCACTGCGACGCCCTTCAATCAGGAGAAACCCGACGATGTTTCGCCGCACTCGCTTCGCCGCCGCGCTGGCCGTCATCGCCGCCGCCGGCACCCTCGTGGGGACCGTCCTTCCGGCCGAGGCCGGGCGGCTCCTCCGCCGCCCAGCGGAGGGCGATGTCGCGGTCGCCGTCAGCCGTTTCGGCAACGGCACCGTGTCCGGCCCGGTCCGCTCCACGCGCACCGGTTACGAGGTCAGGACGCCGAGCGGCAACTGGATCGCATGCCGGCGCAGCTGCTCGGAGACGCTGCGCGTCCAGACCGTCGATCTCCACGAGAATAACCGCTCGATGACCGGCGTCGGCACGATGCAGAACGAATGCGGCATCTTCGGCTGCCTAGACTTCGGCCTGCCGCGCTGATCCGGCGGCCGTGCCGATCCGGACGCCTCACGCCAGCGCCTCGCCTCTGATGGAAATGAAGGGCGAGGCTCCAAGTTTTTTGTTTGACGCGTTTTCTTAAAGCGAAGTGGTTCCCACTGCGCTGGAAAACGCTTTAGCGCGGCAGGAAAGGATTGCTCCGGCGCTCCTCGCCGATCGTGCTCACGGGCCCGTGCCCGCAGATGAAGGTGAAATCGTCACCGAGCGGCAGCAGCTTGGTGGTGATCGCGTCGATCAGAGCGTCGTGATCGCCGTAGGGGAAGTCCGTGCGCCCGATGGATCCGCGGAACAGCACGTCGCCCATGAGGATCAGGCGGTTGGCGCGGTTGACCAGCACGACCGAGCCCGGCGAATGCCCAGGGCAATGCAGGACCTCGAAGACATGTCCCCCGATCGTAACCGTATCGCCCTCGTCGAGCCAGCGGTCGGGCGCCACGGGGCGCGCGGGAATGCCGTAGGCCGCGCCCTGCTTCTCGAGGTTGTCGAGGAGGAACCGGTCGGCGCCGTGCGGCCCTTCGATGGCGACGCCGAGCGCGGCCTTGAGCTCCGCCGCCCCGCCTGCGTGGTCGATATGGCCGTGCGTCAGCACGATCTTCTCGACTTCGACGCCGAGTTCGGTGATGGCGCGGCGGACGTCGTCGAGATCGCCGCCCGGATCCACGACCGCGCCCGTCTTCGTCGCCTCGTCCCACAGCAGCGTGCAGTTCTGCTGGAACGGCGTGACCGGGATGATGGCCGCCCTGAGGCTCCGGGTTTCGGTGGAAGACTGGGTCATGCGCGCGTGCATCGCCTCTCGAGGATCGGATACCCCTCCATAAAAGGTTTTGACGGCTGCGGCCAGCCTGGGGCCGCCCCCCGTGCTCCGGTGCGCGTGCTGACGCATCGCGGACCGGCGTGTAGGGTCCCGCCAGGACGGTGTTCGGGGAGAGCGTGAGGCATGCAACCGAGGGAGATGCGTTTCGCGCGTATCGACGGCACGGAGGTTCTGGTCGAGGTGAAATCCGCGACCGAGGCCAAGGCCGCGATCAAGGAGCTGCGCCACAAGAAGAAGGAGCTGGCGCTCCTGAAGCGCCGAATCACCAGCCAGGAGCTCCGCGCACGCCGCACCGTGGCGCGTGCCGAGGACGCGGCGAGACGCGAGGCGCGCCGGCGCGGACTCTTTGCCGCCCTGAGGCGCATCTCCCGCGTCTTCATCCGCAAAAAGGCCCTGCCCGACCTCAACGGCATCCGGCGAGACCTCGAGAAAACCGAGGAAATTCTGCACAATATCGAAAGCTGCATCATCCAGCTCGAAGGGCGCCTGCTGGGCTGATCCGCGGCGGGACGCCCCCAAAAAGCCACACGCGCCCCAAAAACACCGCGCTCAGGAATAATCAATGGGGGGTCGCGTTGTACCCAATAGTCGCGGGAGGGGGGCCGTGGTGGATGAAATCCAGTCGCGGATGATCCAGCTACTGCCGCGTCTGCGCAGATTCGCTCTTGCGTTGACCGGCGACAGAGACAAGGCCGATGACCTCGTGCAGGACACGTGCGAGCGTGCCCTCGCGCATCTGGACCAATGGAAACCTGGAACAAGTTTAGATAGCTGGATGTACCGTATTGCGCAAAACATATGGGTCGACCTTCACCGCGGCCGCAGAGCGCAGGGCGACCAGCGGCAGCTCGACGAGGTGGAAAATCTGGTCGGTATGGACGGCCGGGCCATCACGGAGAACCGACTCACCCTCGCCGCCGTGACCGAAGGCATCTCCCGGCTCCCGGCCGACCAGCAGGTGCTGGTCGCGATGGTGTGCGTCGAGGGCGTTTCCTACAAGGAGGCGGCAAGCGTTCTCGGCATTCCCATCGGTACCGTCATGAGCCGCTTGTCACGCGCCCGCCAGGCCCTTTACGCGGCCTTGATGGACGTTCCCGCCGCCGCGTCGCCGTCGCCAGTTCCTCTTTCAAGCCGAGAACGGTGAGAGCCACATGAGTCGAGTCTCCGATGAAGTCCTTATGGCTTATGCCGACGGCGAACTGACGCCCGAGGAGTGCCAGGCGCTCGAGCGGATGCTGCGGCATGATCCCGTCCTGCGCCAGCGCATGGAGCCCTTCATCCGGACGCGCGCCGAGCTTGCCTCGGCCTTCGGGCCGACGCTGCACGAGCCGGTTCCGGAACGCCTGATCGCTGCCATCCGCCGCGCACGCCCCCCGGCGCGCGCGAGCGCCGCTGGTCTCCCGTTCGGGGGACGGCTGGTCGATCTCGTGCGCCGAGCGGCAGCGGCCCTGATGCCGGACGGAATGACGCCCGCGTTGGCCGCGGGCGTGGCGGCACTCGTGGTGGCGGGCGCGGCCGCCGGCTGGATGGCCGGCCGCGGAGACCAGCCCGCATCGCTGATTGTCGCATCCGGATCGCATCTGGTCGCGGGCGAAGCCCTCGCCGAGGCCCTCGAGACAAACCCCAGCGGCACCGAATCGAGGTCCGACCGGGCCCGCGCATCCGTCGTTCCCGTGCTGTCGTTCCGGACCGCGGACAACACGGTCTGCCGCGAATATCGGGTCAGGACGGCGGAGGCGGATCGGGATTTCGCCGGCCTCGCATGCCGTGACGCCGCGGGCGCATGGCGTATCGCGCAGCACGTCGAAACGCCGAAGCAAGCCGCCTCGCCCGAGGGATACCAGACCGCCACCGGCGCCGGCATCGCCTCCATCGATGCAATGGTCGAGGCCATGATCAGCGGCGAGGCATTCGGGACGGACGACGAGACGAGGCTCCTCGCGACCGGCTGGCAAGGCGCACGATAAGTGTGACATCAAGAGGTTATTCCTAGTCGGACCGGGATCGGATTTTCCGACGGACCCCGGGGGTCCGTGGCTGTCGCGACACGGTCGGGGGTTATCCGCATGGATTTTTCCGGGTGTCTCAACCGTAAGGTTCGCCGCTTCCGCTTCTGCGTAAGGTGCGCGCGTCAACCGGGGATGGAGAAGCTGCCATGACTGCTTTCCGCTTTACGCTCGCGCTTGCCGCGTCTCTCACGCTCGGGAGCTTCGGCGCCGATGCGGCCTGTCGCAAAGCCGGCGGCGTGGCGCAGATGCCGACGCGCGCCGTGGCCGAATTCATGGCGGAAGCCGCGCTCAAGAATGCCATCGCCGATCACGGCTGGAAGGCGGCCGGGCCGATCTCCATGCAGTGCAAGGACGATACCTTCACGACGACCTGCACGGCACGCCGGCGGGCGTGCGACTGAGGCACTGCGACTAAGCGAGATCCGGCGCGAGGAAAGCCCGCAGGGGGCGGTGGCCGCCCCCGGCTCGGCTCGGTCTGCCTCGGCTCAGCCTGCCGATGCGCGCGCCGTCGTTCCCGCGCCCGTGGTGGGCGGCGTGATGCCCATCGAGACGTAGACGCTCATCAGCTCATCGATGCCGCCGTCCGCAGGCTCGATCCAGGCAGCGGGCACGTAAATCAGCGCGCCGCCGAAGGGGACCGGCGCCGACGGTACGAGCACGCCGAGATAATCCTCGCCACCGAAGCGGATCGGCGCCTTCGCGGGGAGCAGGGCGAGAACGGCTGCCCCCGGCTTGCCGCCGAAGAAGCACCATACGGGGCTCATGTTCTTGATGCTGTCGCCGTTCTTGGCGTCGACGATGGAGACGAACCGGCTCGAGACGTCATAGATGTTCGAGACCACGGGAATGCGGCGGATCAGCCGGTCGAAGAGCGTCGCAAACCAGGAGCCGATGCGCGAGTGGACCACGAGCCCGAGCGCGAACAGGCCCCCGACGACGAGCGCGAGGCCGATCAGATAGGGCGCGAGCTCGGACGCTTCCGCGCCGAAGCCGTGCGATATGAGGAAGCGGCCGAACCCGCTTCTCGGTCCGAGGTAGTGATAGACCAGCGAGAGCAGCCACCCCAGGATGAAGATCGTGAGCAGCAGCGGCAGGGCGGCCAGAAGGCCGGTCAGGAAGATGCGCCCGATTTTGCTCATGCAGCGTGTTCCCTCTCTCCCGGCTGACGGCATTCGCGCGCAGCGACCGCACCGTCTGCGACCGCTGGGGCGGCGTCAAGGTGTTCTCTGCCGGAAGCGATCGGCGGGGATGTGCAACCGGTGGGGCATCTCTGCATAGGGGCGCGATCGGGCGTCGCGCGGGGGCGTTCGGCGTGCGGGCCAAACTATTGTCCCGGCCGGCCTGTTTTGCGGGAGCGGCCTTTGCGGCGCTTCTGCTCGGTCTCGGTTTCGATCTCGCGCGTGATCGTCGGCTTTGGCGCATTGGTGAGGTCGGGCTTCTTCGGCAGCGGGCCGGAGGCTTTTTTCACCGCCAGCGACGCGTGCGGGCCCATCTCGTCGAGCGTCGGCTTGTGCGGGCCACGCACCCCTTCGCCGAACGCGCCAGCCTTCGTGCGCGGATCGATGTCTGGGCGGCGCGGGATGGCGCGGTCGGTACCGGGGCCCATGTCGTCGAGCGAGGGTTTGCGGACGCGTGACGACGGGCGCGATGCGGATTGCGCATAGGTCGGCTGCACCGGCTCGTAGTCGGTGGCGATGCGGGAGCGATTGTTCCCCTGGTCCGTGCCTGCTCCCGGTGCGCCGGCGGCGGGCGAGGGCGTTTTGCGTGCGGTTTTCGGCTCGGCGAGAACGTTGGCCTTGGCGCCGTACTTGCGCTCGCCCTTGAAGCTTCCGGCCTGGTCCTCGACGGCTGACTGGCGCGCGAGCGGATCATCGGCGACGGCAAGCTCGGTCTCGCGCAGCCGCTTGATCTCGTCGCGCAGCCGCGCGGCGGTCTCGAACTCGAGGTCGGCGGCGGCTTCGCGCATGCGCTGCTCCATGTCCTCGATGACGGCAGCGAGGTTGTGGCCGACCGTTGGGCTGTCGGCGAGGCCGGCGTCCACCGTAACGTGATCCTGCTCGTAGACGGACGACAGCACGTCCTGGATGTTGCGCTTGATGCTCTCCGGCGTGATGCCGTGCTCGGCATTGTAGGCCATCTGCTTTTCGCGGCGCCGATCGGTCTCGGCGATGGCGCGCTCCATGGAGCCGGTCATCTGCTCGGCGTAGAGGATGACCCGGCCGTCGACGTTGCGCGCCGCGCGGCCGATGGTCTGCACGAGCGAGGTCTCGCTGCGCAAAAACCCTTCCTTGTCGGCGTCGAGAATGGCGACCAGCGCGCATTCCGGAATGTCGAGGCCCTCGCGAAGAAGGTTGATGCCGATCAGCACGTCGAACGCGCCGAGCCTGAGGTCGCGGATGATCTCGATGCGCTCCAGAGTCTCGATGTCCGAGTGCATGTAGCGCACGCGGATTCCCGCTTCGTGCATGTACTCGGTCAGGTCCTCGGCCATGCGCTTGGTCAGCGTGGTGACGAGCGAGCGGTAGCCCTTCTTCGCCACCTGCCGCACCTCGTCCAGCAGGTCGTCGACCTGGCTCTTGGCCGGGCGCACCTCGACCGGCGGGTCGATGAGGCCGGTGGGGCGGATGACCTGCTCGGCGAAGCTGCCGCCGGTCTCGGCCAGCTCCCAGCCGCCGGGCGTCGCCGAGACGGCGACGGTCTGCGGGCGCATGGCGTCCCATTCCTCGAAGCGCAACGGGCGGTTGTCCATGCAGGAGGGAAGACGGAAGCCGTATTCCGCGAGCGTCGCCTTGCGGCGGTAGTCGCCGCGGAACATGCCGCCGATCTGGGGCACGGTGACGTGGCTCTCGTCGACGAACACGAGCGCGTTGTCGGGGAGATACTCGAACAGCGTCGGCGGCGGGTCGCCGGGATTGCGGCCCGTCAGATAGCGCGAGTAGTTCTCGATGCCCGCGCAGGAGCCGGTCGCCTCCATCATCTCCATGTCGAAGACGGTGCGCTGCTCGAGGCGCTGGGCTTCGAGCAGCTTGCCGGTGGCGTAGAGCTCATCCAGTCGCTGCTTCAACTCGGCCTTGATCGACTTGATCGCCTGCTGCAGCGTCGGCTTAGGCGTCACGTAATGCGAGTTGGCGTAGAGCTTGATCAGCGCCAGGTCGTCGGTCTTCTGGCCGGTCAGGGGATCGAACTCGGTGATGCTTTCCACTTCGTCGCCGAAGAGCGAGATGCGCCAAGCGCGGTCCTCGTAGTGGGCCGGGAACACCTCCACCGTGTCGCCGCGGACGCGGAAATTGCCGCGCACGAAGGCCGCGTCGTTGCGGCGGTAGTGCAGCGCCACGAGATCGGCGAGGAGCTGGTCGCGCGAGAGGCGCTCGCCGAGCTTCACCGCGAAGGTCATGGCCGTATAGGTCTCGACCGAGCCGATACCGTAGATGCAGGAGACCGACGCGACGATGATGACGTCGTCGCGCTCGAGCAGCGCGCGCGTCGCCGCGTGGCGCATGCGGTCGATCTGCTCGTTGATGTCGGCTTCTTTCTCGATGTAGGTGTCCGTGCGCGGGACGTAGGCCTCCGGCTGGTAATAGTCGTAATAGGAGACGAAGTACTCGACCGCGTTATCCGGAAAGAAGCTCTTCATCTCGCCGTAGAGCTGCGCGGCGAGCGTCTTGTTGGGGGCCAGGATGAGCGCCGGGCGCTGGGTCGCCGCGATGACCTGGGCCATCGTGAACGTCTTGCCCGAGCCCGTCACGCCAAGCAGCACCTGCGTGCGCTCGTTCTCCTGCACGCCGGCGACGAGATCGGCGATAGCGGTCGGCTGGTCGCCCCTGGGCTCGTACTCGGAGACGATCTCGAAGCGCCGCCCGCCTTCGCTCTTCTCCGGACGCTCGGGACGGTGCGGCGTGAACATGCGGCTCTCGCCGGACACCAGCGGGTGTGAGGCGATCATCGGCTGGCGGGCGAGGATCTCCTTCGCCCGGTCGGTGCGCTCGTGCGGTCGCGTGAGGATGGCGTTGAGGCTGTCGCCAAGGCTCTCGCCGGCGGCGGCGCGCGGCGGCAGCGGGCCTTGCTGGCGGAGCGCGGGAAGCGGCTTCCGAGCCCCTTCGGCCTCCAGCCGGGCCTGCTCGGCGAAATAGGCCGGCCCGAGTTCTCCCAACGGGCCGGCGGCCGTGAACGACATCTGCGGCGCCTCGCCGAATCCCGGCGTGCCGGCCGCCGTTTCCACCGGCGGCGCGGGGGGCTTGCCGGATCGCCCGCGGGACGGCCGCGGGGCCTTCGACGAACCGGACGATTTCGGGGGACGGGCCATGGGCGGAATATGGGGGACAACCGGACGGCGATCAAATGCGCATCGGCGCCCGCGCCCGTCGACTTTTGGCCGGCGCCTTACCAATCCGTACGGTCCCGGCAAGACGGGCGTGAGGATCGGAGCGTCTTATGGCGCTCGTCGGGCTCGGCGAGCTGCAGGGCCCGGCAGCCGCCCGTCGCGTCATGTTGGCGGCGGCTGATACCATTCAACCTTGCGAGGTTTTTCCAATGTCTAAACGTATCGCCCTTGTGATGAGCGCCCTTCTGATGGCGGCCGGCTCGGCCGGCGCCGCTTCGGCTGCAAACGCCCAAAAGGCCCCCCATGTCGGGCATCCGCACACGCAGGCGTCGCTGCAGTGCTCGGCGGCGGCCGACGCCAAGGGGCTCCATGGAAAGGCGCGTGCCGCTTTCCGTCGCGATTGCCTGCACAAGGCCGCGGCGCACAGGGCCACGTACCACAAGCCGGCCCCGACCAAGCCGATGCATCCCGCCACGACGCACTCGAAGAGCCACGCGCCGGCGGACAAGACCTGACCGTCTGCCTCCGACTGCATGCCGCGCATTTGTTTCCTCGATCCTTTGGCGGACCCGCCCGATGCGGGTTCGTTTTTTTTGCCCTCCTGCCGTGACCTCGCGAAAAGACCGGAGCCCCGGCCGGCGGCGTGAGAAAAACCGGGTTTCATCCCGGGCGTCCGGAGTGGCCCTGAGGACACACTTGCCGGAATTGGCGCCCACGGGCAGGCCCGGCGGGCGGTTGCGCCCTTTGAATGCCTCGATTCATGCGCCATGTTGCACGCATGTGTTCCGCGGGGCCCAAAGGTCGGGTGCGCGGGCGGATCGATCTGGATGGATGGGCGATGAGATCTTTGATAGTCGCTGCGGTCGCAGGTGTCGCGGTTGTCGTGGGCGCACAGGCCGCGCTCGCGTTCTCGTTCGAAAGCCAGGGCACCTCGCAGCCTTCGGCCCAGGCTGCGCCGAAGGCCAATGCCGCGCCCACGATCGGCTTCGGAGCGATGGACCCTAACTCGGTGCTGCCGCCGATCGGCGAGTCGATCTCCGACAAGGGCTTCGACTTTGGCCCCGGCGCCTTCAACAACGGCCTCGCTCGCCAGCCGACGCGGAGCGAGTCGGTCGGACCCGGATGGCTTTATCCGCCGCGCTGACGGACCTCGTGATCGCCGAACGGATGCGGCGGCGCTCCATAGCGGGGCGCCGTTTTCCGTTGAACGCCGTTTCCGTTGAAGAGCGAGGCGTCGCCGCGGCGCTGTCTGGCGCGGCGGCACGCCATCAAGGCGTCGCCCGGGACGCGTGGCTTTCGCGCTCGAGCAGCTTGCGCTTGCGTTCGACGCCCCAGCGGTAGCCCGACAGCGTGCCGTCGTTGCGAACCACGCGATGGCACGGAATGGCCACGGCGATCTTGTTGGCCGCGCAGGCGGAAGCCACGGCCCGCACCGCTTTCGGCATGCCGATCCGGCCGGCGATCTCGCTGTAGGTCGCGGTGGTCCCGGCCGGGATCTCCCGCAATGCCTGCCAGACGCGGTGCTGGAACGCGGTGCCGCGAACGTCGAGCGGCAGATCGAGCCCGGTCTCCGGCGCTTCCACCAGCCCCACGACCTTTGCCATCACGTCCTCGAAGGCGCGATCGCCGCCGATGAGATTGGCTTTCGGAAAGCGGTCCTCGAGATCGTGCACGAGGGCTTCGGGGTCGTCGCCGAGCAGGATCGCCGCGATGCCCTTGTCGCTGGCTGCAACCAGGATCGAGCCCAGCGAGCATTCGCCGACCGCGAAGCGGATCTCGGCGTTGGCGCCGCCGGAGCGGAAATCCGTTGGGGTCATGCCGAGGGCGCCGGCGGACCCGGCATAGAACCGTCCGCTGGAATTGAACCCGGCCGCGTGGATGGCTTCGGTCACGGATGTGCTCCTCTTCAAGGTCTCGCGCACGCGCTTCTGGCGATGCGCGACGGCGTAGGCTTTGGGGGTGAGGCCGGCGACGGCCTTGAACACGCGATGGAAGTGGTACGGGCTGAGGCCCGTCGCGCGGGCCAGCGTGGCGAGCGTGGGCGCCTCCTCCGCCTCCTCGATCAGGCGGCACGCCTCGGCGACCTTCGCCGCATAACGATCGTGCAGCGACGGCTCGTTCGGCCGGCAGCGCCTGCAGGGACGGAAGCCCGCGCGCTCTGCGTCTTCGCACGTGGCATGGAAGGCCACGTTCTCGCGCTTCGCCAGCCGCGCAGGGCACGACGGCCGGCAATAGACGCCGGTGGTCGCCACGGAATAGTAGAACATGCCGTCGAAGACGCGGTCGCGGGTGCGGACGGCGTTCCAGTACGTCGTCTCGGCGCGCGTGTGCCCGGCCTCGGCGGGTCGGCGCCGGTCGGAGAGCCTCTGCATCTTTCGGTCTTTCTTCATCGCGGATCATTTCGAAAGATAGGCCGCCGGCGCCGGGTCTTCACTCCGATCCTTGCTTTCAAAACGGCACGTTTCGATTTTTTTTTCGGCGGTACGAAGTCGGAATCCATGGCCAGCGTTCTGCCGGGCAGCCGGCCCAGTCTGTGCCTCAAGGCAGCCAGTTGCCGCGCCAGGACCGCGGTATCCGGGAAAAGACAGGCCGGTCGGCAGTTATTAGCGATTACAAATCCTTAAGAGCCAACCTGTAAGGTCCGTGACCGGAAGCCGCAATGCGAAAGAAGCCGGTTGGGTGATGCGCTTATATGGCTGGACGTTCGCCTTGACCGTGGGAGTGCCGCTCGTTCTGGCCTCTGCCGGTGTGAGCCTGCTCTCTTACGATCTCGTGTCCCAGGTCTCCACCGGGGCCAACCAGGCCGACAATGACCGCAGCCGGGAAGTGGTGCATTCGGCCTTTGCGGCTGCAAAAGCCCAGATGCGGCAAACGGTTCTGGACAACGCGTTCCGCGATGACGCCGCCAGAAATGTCTATCCGCAAACCTCGTCAAAATGGGTCGCAAAGACATGGGCGGTCGGCACCTATGAAGCCGGGATCTACGACGCGTTCCTGATCGTCGAAGGCTCTTTGGGCTATGCGGTCGAGGGCTACCTGAAGGGAAAGCCCTTCCTTCCGGACACGTCAACGTACTTCAAAGGCCTGGACGTCCTGCTGGGTGGCCTGTCCACAGACACAAGCAGAACACAGGCGGCAGCTTCGGTCATGGAGGTGCCGGGCGGCTTAGCCCTCGTCGCTGCGTCTCCCATCCTGCCGACCTCGAAGGATATTCCGGTGCCGCAAGAAAAGCGGTACCTCGTCCTTATCGAGTATCTCGATGCAAGCTTTGTCGAAAACCTCGGTGACGAATACGTTCTCGATAACCTGCGCCTCGAGCCTCTATCTTCGACGTTTGACGGCTACTTGGTGTCCGGGGTCTACGGCGCTCCCGTTGCAAAGGCCGTTTGGGATGAAAGACGTCCCGGCGACCAGGCGCGCTCATTGGCAATGAACAAGGCTTTTGCCGCCGTAGGACTCCTGCTCCTTGTCATGGCTGGTATCGCGGCCTTGTGCTGGCGCCTCGTGCGGAGCCTTGCCGAGCGGGAGGACAGCGCGCGAAAAGACGCAAACCACGACGCCTTGACCGGTATCCTAAACCGGCCCGGCCTGTTGACGACATGCGGCGGACCCTCGGCGTTGCCTCATGCCGTCGTGTTCATCGATCTCGATGGCTTCAAGCATGTCAACGACTCGTACGGGCATTCCGCGGGCGATGAGCTGATCCGCATCGTCGCCGCCGGCTTCGCTGAGTTATCAGGGAAGCAGGCCCTTGCAGGGTTGGCACGCGTCGGCGGCGACGAGTTTGCCGCCGTGTTTTCCGGGGCCTCTGCCCTGGAAGATGCCAGGGCGTTTGCGGACGATGTGTTGGCATTCGTCGCCACGCCTTTCAACCTCAATGGCCGAAAAGCTCCGATAGGAGCCAGCATCGGAATTGCCTCCTCCGACGGCACCTTGGGCTTTCAGGAACTGCTTCGCCGCGCCGATGTTGCCATGTACCGCTCGAAGGAAAACGGCAAGAAGCGGATTACCGAATATGTCTCCGACCTGGACAAGGAAACCAGCGAGAACTGGGACATCGCCGAGGAGTTGCGCGCGATCATCCGGGAAGGCGCCATCGAGGTCCGCTACCAGCCCATCATGTGTGCCCGCAGTAACCGCATGGTCGGGGTCGAAGCGCTGGCCAGATGGCCCTCATCGTCGCCGAGGCAGGTTGGCACAGAACGCTTCATTGCCGTTGCGGAGCAGAACGGCCTCATTGACGATCTTGGAGACATTGTCCTTTCCAAAGCCTGTCACGACGGCCTGGCATGGCCGGACCTCAAGATTGCCGTAAACATTTCACCGGTTCAGCTGAAGAATGAAAAGCTGGTGGAGCGCACGCTCGCAACAATCAGCGCAAGCGGCATCGACGTGCGCCGCGTTGAGCTCGAAATCACCGAAAATGCCCTTCTCGATGACGTTCAGCGCGCCAATGCCGTTTTCAAACAATTCCGTGAGAACGGTCTCTCAATAGCACTGGATGATTTCGGCGCCGGCTTCAGCAGCATCTCCTACCTGAAACTCTTCTCCTTCGACAGGATCAAGATTGACCGGTCTCTCGTCGATGCGATGGAAACGGATTCCACCAAACGCAGTCTCATTCAAGGAACGATGGTGATTGCCGACGGGCTATCGATGGTTGTGACTGCCGAGGGCGTGGAGACTGCCGCTCAACGCAGGCTTCTCTCCATGCTCGGCTGCGGCAACCTTCAGGGCTATTTCTTTCACCGCCCGCTTGAGCGAAGCGCGATTTCGGCCCTCATCAACCGGCCCCGGAAGCAATCCAGCGTGGCGTAACTTGTCTCCGCATCCGAACTGACGAAACGCCGCGCACGGTAGCTCACGAGCAGGGGAGCTCACCATAATCCCGCACCAGGCATATGAATGTTTTCGCGCGCGTCCCTGTTGCCGTCTTTCGGGCGCCAGATGAGTGCGGCAAGCCATCAGGATCCGATTTATTCTCCGGGCTCCACCATGTCATCGACCTAAATACTGACCCAGCGAATGGGAGTTGGGCGAGGCTATAAGACCGGCGCGCGGCTTAGCGTGCGGACAACCGCATCCCGCCACAGCGCCAGCCGGCGCACTCGCTCCTCCTGCGCCATGCTTGGCGCGAAGCGGCGATCGAGTGCCCAGGTTTCCGCGAACTGATCGGGCGCGGGGTAGAGACCAGCCTGAAGTCCCGCGAGATAGGCAGCACCAAGCGCGGTGGTCTCACGTACAGTCGGCCGGTCGACGGGGGCACCGAGCACATCGGCCAAGCGCTGCATCGTCCACTCGGAGTCGACCATGCCTCCATCGACGCGCAGCACCGTCTCTCCCGGGCTGTTCCAGTCGCGCCTCATGGCGTCAACGAGATCGGCGGTCTGGAAGCAAACGGCCTCGAGCGCCGCACGCGCCAGCTCGTTCGACCCCGTGGCGCGCGTGAGCCCGAAGATGGCGCCGCGCGCTTCGGCGTCCCAGTAGGGCGCGCCAAGCCCGACGAACGCCGGCACCAGGATCACCTCCTGCGCGGGATCGGCCCGCTCGGCCATCGGACTGGCCTCGGAAGCCGAGGCCAAGATGTGCAGCCCGTCGCGCAGCCACTGAACGGCGGCGCCTGCAATGAAGATCGAGCCTTCTAGCGCGTAGGTCGTCTCGCCACCGAGCCGGTAGCCAATCGTGCTGAGAAGCCGGCTCTTCGAGGCCACGGCCTCGCGACCGGTGTTGAGCACGGCGAAGCAGCCGGTGCCGTAGGTCGATTTCATCATGCCAGGCTGGAAGCAGGCTTGCCCGACGAGGGCGGCCTGTTGGTCGCCGGCGATCCCTAAGATCGGGATCGGGCCGCCAAAATGCTCTGGTGCCGTGCTGCCGAAATTGGCGGCACAGTCGCGCACGTCGGGCAGCAAGTTCATGGGCACACCGAATATCTTGCAAAGCCTCGGGTCCCACGCGTTCCTGTGAATGTCGAACAGGAGTGTGCGCCCGGCATTGGTGGCGTCGGTTGCGTGCTCTGCGCCTGCGGTCAGTCGCCAAAGCAGGAAGCTGTCGATCGTGCCAAAGGCCAGTTCACCGCGCTCAGCCCGCTCGCGCGCGCCCGGCACGTGGTGCAAAAGCCACCCGATCTTGGTGCCGGAGAAATAAGGATCGAGCAGCAGTCCGGTGGCGGACGAAACGCGTGCTTCATGCCCGGCATCCTTCAGGCGCTGGCAGGTGTCGGCGGTGCGGCGATCCTGCCAGACGATAGCGCGATGGATCGGCCGGCCCGTGGCGCGCTCCCAGACCACAGTCGTTTCGCGTTGGTTGGTGATGCCGATGCCGGCGATGTCGCGCGCCGTGAGCCCAGCTTTGGCGAGGGCCGCTCGGGCGGTTGAGAGCACAGTGCGCAAGATGTCCTCGGGATCGTGCTCAACCCAACCCGGCGCGGGGTAGTGTTGCGGCAGTTCCTCCTGTGCGATGGCAGCGATCGTCATATCGGCACGAAATACGACCGCTCGCGACGACGTCGTCCCCTGGTCGATAGCGAGGACATGACTCGTCATGGTTCGCAATCCCCTTGGCAGCAGAGCTTCGGCTGCAGGACTGTAGCCGACCCGGCCCAGAGGTGCATACGGTCCTGGAAATGAGCGCGTGCGGACCTCGATGGTCCCTATAGAACGTCGAAGTAGGCCCTGAGCGCAACGAGCTCAGTAGGACCATCGAGTGCACCTGGTCGCCTGATGTTTCATGTGCTGGGAGCGCTGGCTGAGTTTGAGAGATCTTTGATCGTGGAGCGAACCACAGCAGGCTTGGCATCTCCGCGGGCGCGAGGAAAAATCCTCGGTCATCCACGCAAGCTCTCGTCGCAGGAGATCGATGCGGCGGCAGTCGACACGGCCCAATCCACCCGGTCACCGCCTGATGTTGCCCGGTCGCTATCCGTGTCGACGTCGACGCTCAGGCGAGCGCTGCAAGAGCGAACGCCGAACACGACGCGAAGGGTTGCGAAAAGCTCGAAAATCCGGAGAGACAGCGAAGGTTTTTGAGTGGCAGTGAAGACCAACAAGGGGCCGCGAGCGGCGTAGAGCGTACGGGTAGCGGCGTGTAATTATGGATCGAGCGGGGGAGAACCCCGACACGGGTGTAAGGGGGCTATTCAGCGGCGCCCAAGGCATCGAACAATGAGCCATTGATTTTAAATGTAAAAATGGCTCGCCGCGACCGTAGAAAATGAGAACTACGAAATCACGATTCCCCTACGAAGGGCCACGCCGGGGCAACCGAAACTACGCAAACGTGACCGGGACCGGGCTGAGGCCATTCGCCTTGCTGGCGGACCAAAGCCAACTTTGAGGGAGCGGGCTGTGGCGTTGGCTCGCGAGCGGGGCGAGGTCCAGACGGCCGAACTGAGCGCGATCGGGATTCCCCGCTGCTATCTCTCAAAGATGTGCATCGAGGGGCTCCTCGTCAAGGTCGGCTATGGTCGGTATCGCGCAGCGGGTACAACCGAGGGCTTTTCTGATCCGACGATGTCAGAGTGAGGCTGCTGTTGCCTGCTGTGCAATAAGGGTGCTGAACGGGCGCATGTCGGAGTCGAACTCACTACTCTGACAGCTATCAGAACCCACGGCCGTAGCGCTGAGACAGCGAGCCGCCGGCACTTGTTGCTGAGGCGGCCATCATTGTTCCGTATCAGAAGCCCGCGCATTTGCTCGGCCCCCGCGTGTCTATCCCCAGCAATCTGTTGGCAACCTCCAGATCGGGAAGTGCCGAACCGGAACGAATCAAGCACACTCCTCGCAAGGAGATCTGCCATGACCTTGCACAGAGAGGCCGTCTCAACGCTCGCGCCGCTGTTCCGCGCCCCTGATGAGCCGCGTCCCCTGATCCTGCTGGGGGCGGGGGCTTCGTTTCGCTCCGGCGTGCCGACGGCTGCAGAGGCCGTCAAGCAAATCGCCCGGCTCGTCTACTCGGAGCGGCAACTCGCTGGCGCGCGGCCCCCCGAGCGGGTGAAGCCCGGAGAGTGGGAGCCCTGGCTGCAAAGCTTTCCATGGTTCATCCATGGCGCTGACCGGCTGGCAGAGAATTTCCCGCTTGTCGTCGATCACCTGCTGCGGCCCGCCGAGTTCCGCAAGCGTGTCCTGACCGAGCTGATGCGCCCGCAAAACGAAATCAGCGCCGGATACAATGTCTTGTCCAGCTTCGTCATGCGCGGCCTCGTCAGCACCATGCTGACAACGAATTTCGACCCTTGCCTGCCCGACTCGCTGAAGGCGCGCCAGCCGCACATCCGCACTATCCACGAGGTCAACCGCAGTCCTGGCGACACTGCCCAGTTCGGCGTTTTCAACAAATGCCAGATCGTCTGGTTGCACGGACGCGCCGAGCACTATTCCGACAGAAATGCGTCGGGCGAGGTCGCGAGCGCCGACGCCGCGCTCGTCGGTTTGCTCCGCCCGCTTCTCGACGGCGCTCCGATCATCGTCATTGGCTATCGTGGTGCCGAGCCTTCAATCATGGAAGGGCTCTTCGGGCAGAACAAGGAGGGCAGACTCGATTTCCCTCACGGTATCTACTGGTGCATCCGCCGCGGCGAAACTCCCCATCCTTACGTCGAGGCGCTTGCGCGTCGAGTTGGGGCCAACTTCCGCTTCGTCCAGATCGACGGCTTCGACGAACTGCTCCTCGCGCTCGACAAGGAGCTTGAGGGAGAAGATCGCTACAGCTCGCAGGCCGCTCTCGCGAGCCAGTCCCGCCGCATACCGGCCTTCGACGAGCGCGTCGTTGACGGCGCGGCGCTAGACGACATCGACCTCGATCTTGCCCTCACGGTAATGCGCGAATACTGCGTCAAGCTCAAGCGCGCGCCCGTCACCCGCGAGACGCTTACTCCTCTGATGCGCGAGCAGGGCTTGCTCGTATATGAAGGAGGCACGGACAAAGTCACCGCCGGCGCGATCCTTCTCTTCGGCAAGAATACGCAGGCATTCTATCCGCATGCCGCGATAACGCTTACCGAGGCGGGTAAGAAGCGCGAGCTGTTCGAGGGCAACCTCATCGCGCAGCACCGGGCCTTGCTCGCCAAGTTGGAGAGCGCGGACGTGAATCCGCCGCTCAAGGTCAAGAAGCGGCGCCAGCACGATGAGCGCAGCGCATACCCGCCGCGCGCGCTCGTCGAGCTACTCGTCAATATGATCGTCCACCGCGACTATGACGTGCACGAGCCGGCGCGCATCGACATCACGCCTAGCGCAGAGATCGCGTTCTCCAATCCCGGCGGCCTCACGCAAAAGGTCGCGCGGCTCGTCACGCTCGGCGATGACGGCCGCTTCACGCTGACCGAGAGCGTTTCGGATACTCGCAATCCCGCTCTTTGCGACATCTTCTTCGGCATGAGCGCTATGGAGCGGGAAGGCACGGGGCTGATCGATGTCGGCCAGCTCATGACGGGATGGGGCGGCGCGTCGGCCTTCTACCATCATGGCGTCGAAGGCTGGTTCGAGGCCCGGGTGGCGCAGCCGCAGGCTTCCGCCGGCTCGCAGACGGTTGCGCGTTCCGACGTACCGACCGGCATCTATGTGCTCAACACGCTGCCGTTCAGCGTCGTGCCCGAAACGATCTCCATAGTGCAGCTTGCGAAGCCATGGGAAGATCTCTCGCGAAATGTCGATTTCTCCGAATGCGGCACGTTCATCGTTCGCGGCTCAGAGCTCTGGAGCTTCACGCCGCTTCCGGTTTTCGCCGGACTGATCGGCCCCGTGATGGACCATGAGGTCAGCGTGACTGTGGCCCGCGAACACGTTGAAGCATCAGAGGATTCAAAGCGCGTTCTGTCGTGGCTGCTGCGCAAGCATTGGGAGCGTCATCTGCGCGGCTTCGCCGAACAGGGCCTCGTCCTTGAAGGCAGGAAAAAGCACCGCGCCTATTTCGAGGCGAAGGAGGGCGGCCTCAACCGGCTGATCGCATGGGACAGTCGACAGCGGCGCGGGAACAAGCGTGAAGTCGCGAAGAAGCGCGGCGAGGGATACCGCGCCTGGTTCGAAAACGAGGGCTTCGGCTACGACATCGTCGAATTCGGTGGGCAGTGGGGCGTGCGCATCAAGCCATTCTACATGTTCACCGGCCGCGACGGCAAAAAGCCGCTGCCGTCTTTCGCCCGCGCGGCAAAGGCGACAAGCCGCGTGAAGTTCGACCGCAACAAGAACGTCGAGGCCGACCTATCCTTCTGGAGCAGTTTCCTGGGGCGGGGCGGCGAAACCATCAACATCGGCGGCCGGCACGTCGATGATCTGCTGCTCGACGCCGCGTTCCTCACCGTTGAAGTGCCGGAGATTGGATTGATCGGGGATGAGCCTGAACATCAAAATCGAATGCCTGCCTGAACCGGCGCTATTGTTCGGACACGGCGAAACCGGGCCCGATCCCCGGCGTACCATGGCAAAGGCCGGGGCCGTCGATACGGCTGTCAAAGACATCAGCCTTGCGCTTGTCGGTGCGGCCGAAGACGTAGTCCTTGCCCGCCGGTGGCTCGCCCGGCTCAACGGCTTTGCCGTCGCCCGCGAAAAGAACGCGCGCCGCTACCGCGACTGGCCCGGCGCCAAGCGCGCGCTCGGCGTCAACTTCGTCGTAGAGGATCGGTTCGTGCGGCCGCTCGACGATGAGCGCCTGAAGTTCGCCATGAACCGTCCGTCACTGCCAGAGCGGTTCGAGGACCTGCTCGATCTTTTCGACGCCAAGATCCAGACGTTCTTCGGCGATACGCGTCCGGACTGTATCGTTGTCTGTTTGCCTGACGAGGCGGCCGACATGCGGATCAGCAATCCGCGGCTGTCGCCGAACGAGCGCCATGCGCTGGAGCGCCTGCAGCGCGAGGAGGAGCAAGACCAGCTCTCTCTCTTCCAGCCGGACCCGGAGGAGCTGAAGGCAGCCGAGGAGCTTCGGACGCAGGCGGAAGATCTTTTGTTCCGCACGTTCTACCGCGCGCTCAAGGCAAAGATCATGACGCACCAGAACCCGGTGCCGATCCAGGTTCTGCGCCGCGAGACCTACATGCGTCCGGACAATGAAGGACAGAGCGTTGCGACGCGGGCATGGAATCTCGCGACCTCACTCTATTACAAGGCCGGGCACGAGCCGTGGCGTCCGGCAGGCTTGCCTGCAAACACGTGCTTTATCGGTATCTCGTTTCACCACTTGAAGCGCCGCGAAGGCGATGTCGTCTACGCCAGTGTGGCGCAAGCGTTCTCCAGCGATGTGGAGCCATTTGCGCTTAAGGGCGCGACGCTCCCACACGATCAACGTCATAACCGCCAGCCCTACATGACGGAGCGCCAGGCAGCGGACCTCATGAACGATGTGCTCGACAAGTATAAGGAGCTTGCGGGCGTCGCTCCGGCGCGTGTCGTCGTCCACAAAACTACAATGTATCACAGCGAGGAGGAGGCCGGTTTCAGAGGCGCGGCCGAGGCGCGGGTCCCAGTGTGCGATCTCATCTGGATGCGCAGCACGGCGTTCCGCCTCATCAGGCGCGGCACGCAGGAACCGTGGCGGGGTACGCTATGTTCTGTGGGCAATGAGACATATCTATTCACCAGCGGCTATGTGCCGTGGTGGGAAGAATATCCGGGGCCTCACATTCCCGCGCCGCTGCAGATCGGTGCGTGCGGTCCGACCGATATCCGCCAGCGCGCCTCTGAAATTCTTGCACTGACCAAGATGAACTGGAACTCAAGCGAAGGCATCGGGCGGCACCCCATCACCGTCTCGTTCGCGCGCAAGGTGGGACTGCTTATGACGGAGCTTTCCGACAATCAGGTGCCTAACCCCTCATACCGCTACTACTCGTGAGCGAGGAGGCGGGACCACGTGGCGCTGGAAGCGACCCTCGACCACCTTCTGCACAACGTGCTCGCTGCCGCAGCGGACTACGAAGCTGCCGAGCAAGCTTTGACACAGGCCTACAAGGGAGACTCAGCTCCTGCTGCGTGGGAAGCGGCGGCGCGGGCGGCAAAGCGCCGTGCCGCGGAGGTCGCCATCGCGATAGACGGGCTCACATTCTCGCCGATGATGTACAATATCAAGACGGGGTGGGCCGGAATTCGGAAGCGGGACAATGATGAAATTGTCATCATTGTATCGTCGCTTCGAACACTTCATGCAGCGAAGCTTTCATTCCTCTTCACAGATCGGCATGCATATCTCGCCGCCGCCCGGTTTTTTTCCGACCTAGCGCGACTGGATCAGATCGACTGGGAGATGCTGCAGCGTCGGGATTTCCGCAATGATCCTGACGACCCATCGAAGATGGAGCGTTATCAGGCCGAAGCTCTTGTTCACAAGTATGTGCCGCTCGACGCGCTATCGGGCTTCGTCTGCTACAGTGACGAGGTACGCGAATCTTTGGCTAAAGCATTGGCTGAACGCAAGCAGACCATGAAGGTGGTCAAGAGACCGAGCTGGTACTTCTGATGGAATTCACGCGTGGCAATCTATTCGACGCCAAGGTCGACGCACTAGTCAACACCGTCAACACGGTCGGTGTGATGGGCAAAGGTATTGCCTTGATGTTCAAGGAAGCGTTCCCAGAGAACTTCAAAGCTTACCAAGCCGCATGCAAGAAGAAGGAGGTTCGGGTTGGTCGCATGTTCGTGACCGAGAACCCCTCCTGGCTCGGCCCGAAGTGGATCATCAATTTTCCGACAAAGGAACATTGGCGTGGTAGCTCAAAGATGGAGTGGGTTGAGAGTGGTCTTGAGGATTTGAAGCGCGTCATCCTCGAGAAGAACATTCGGTCGATTGCGATCCCACCTTTGGGCAGCGGTAACGGTGGCCTCAACTGGGCCGACGTACGACCGAAAATAGAAGCGGCGCTTAGTACGCTGACTGATGTCAGCGTGATTGTGTATGAGCCTGTTGAGCAGTATCAGAACGTCTCCAAGCGCTCGGGCGTTGAAAAGTTGACGCCAGCACGTGCGCTGGTGGCCGAACTCGTGCGGAGATATTGGATTCTCGGCATCGAGTGCTCGTTGCTTGAAGTTCAGAAGCTTGCGTACTTTCTGGAACGCAGCATTCAGGCGCTGCATCTGCCAAATCCGCTCGATCTCCGCTTCCAGGCCGACAGGTACGGTCCCTATGCCAGTCGTTTGGCTCACTTGCTTGATGGGCTTGATGGCAGCTACCTCCATTGTGGTAAGTGAACCGCCCCGGGTTTGCCGGAGGCTCCAACTCTTGAGAGACTGGAGCCAT
>NZ_DAITQL010000021.1:0-56116 GCF_036833075.1 Hyphomicrobium sp. | reverse complement strand
AAGCTTGAATCACGATTTGCTCGATCGCGGAATCCTAATTGAGTACGGAGCCTAGGTCATGACCTAGCCGAGCCCTGTTCCATGGGGAACAGATCCCTGTTCCCGTCCGTGCTGTCCTCACATCGGCTCCGTGCGCGCCGGCCCCGGTCGCCGCCGGCGCGACGCGCCCCTAATGGACAACCGCCTGATCGTTCATGGCTAGGGGCGCGATCCGTGGTCTGCTATATTCAGCAGGCTCGGGCCCGTTCGCGTCATGCCGCACCGGTCGGGCCCGGCGTTGCCGGGAACCCGCAAAGGAAGGATGGCTCGTCATGGTATCGCCTTCGGTATTCCCCGCCTCGATATGGCCCATGGTCCTTGCGGGCTCCTGTCTCGTCCTGCTCTCGGCCTCGGCCGTCCGGGCGGCGCCCCAGGAGCCCATCGGCTCCGCGCTCGTCGTGGTCAACCTGGTCACGGCCGAGTTCAATCGCGACACGCGCACGCTGCAGGACGGCGACAGGGTGCATCAGGACGAGACCATCGAGGTCGGCAGCGACGCCTCGAGCGAGCTCAAGCTCGATGACGAAACGAAGCTGGCGCTCGGGCCGGGGTCGCATCTCAAGCTCGACAAGTTCGTCTATGATCCAGCCAAAACCAACGGCTCGATCGTTCTCGACCTCGTCAAGGGCACCTTCCGCTTCGTGACGGGGGTGGCGGCGAAGCCCACCTACGTCATCAAGACGCCGTCCGCCGCGATCACGGTGCGCGGCACGATCTTCGACGTGTTCATTCAGGAGAACGGGCCGTCGTGGCTGCTTCTCATCGAGGGCGCGATCCGGGTCTGCAACGTGCGCGGCACCCAATGTCGCGATCACACGGAGCCCGGCAAGCTCATCCGCATCACCAATGACGGAAGCGTGGGATCTCCGGTCAAATGGGCGTCGCTGCCGGACAAGAGCACGGCATCCTTCGACGACGCGTTCCCGTTCGTCGTCAAGGCGCCGAGCATCGATCCGACGCCGATCCTGACGCGCGAGGTGATCGTGCTCGGCAAGCTGCCGGACGACGACAAGCCGAAAGAGGTCGACAAGCCCAAGCGGCGGACCGAGACGACCAAGCCTGCCAAACCGACCAAGAAGGCGCAGGGGACCAAACCCAAGAAGACGCGGACCGCCAAGACGCGCAGCTCGGACGATGATGCGGTGGCGCGCGGTGTCGGCACCGCGATCGGGATCGGGATTGGCATCGGGATCGGCAAGATCGGCAGCGGCGGTGGCGGCAAGCACCGCGGCGGCGGAACGAGCACCGGCCGGCAGAAGTACTAGAACGCCGGATCGGGCCTAGTCGCGCGGGCGGTCCGTCTCCCCGATGAGGCTCGGCTCGGACGTGAACAGGCCGTCGAGCGGCAGTGTCGTGAGCGCACGCGCGAGCGTGCGGCAGGTGTCCTGCTCGGTTGAGACGGCCGCTGCGTCGCCTATGGCGAGGGCGGCGCGCAGCGATGCATAGTGCCCGGACAGTTGCGCAAAGAGCGGGGAAGCGGCCGTAGTCTCGTTGCCCAAGAGCGCGAACAGCCGTTCCAGCCGCTCCTTGCCGCGCAGGCGGGCCGCGGTGTCGATCTCGAGGAAGGCGAAGGCAGGAGCCTCGCGGACCGTCCGCTCTCCGGCGACGATCGGGACGCCGTAGATCTTGGTCGTTCCCTCGATGCGGGAGGCGACGTTGACCGCATCGCCGAGCACGGAATAGTCGAAGCGCTGCGGCGAGCCGACATTGCCGACGCAGCAGGGGCCGGTGTTGAGGCCGATGCCGATCCGGACTGGCCGGTGCGGCGCGCCGGCGGCGGCTTTCGCTGCCGCGTCCTCGCGGTTCAGCCGATCCATCTCGGCCTGCATGGCAAGCGCCGCGCGGCAGGCGTTCGACGCGTGCGCGGGGTCGGGGATCGGAGCGTTCCAGAACGCCATGACGGCGTCACCCATGAACTTGTCGATGGTGCCGCGGTGGCCGAGGATGGTCTCGGAGAGGGGCGTGAAGATCCGGTTGACGAAGCGGATCAGGGTCTCGGCGTCCATGCCCTCGGAGAGGCCCGAAAAGCCGCGCACGTCGGCGAACAGCAGCGTCACGTCGCGCGTCTCGCCGCCGAGCTTCAGGCGTGATGGGTCGGCGGCCAGCTCCTCGACCAGGGGGGCTGCGAGATAGTGGCCGAAGGCGCGCTTGATGCGGATGCGGTCGGTTTCCGTCCGGACGAAGGAGAGGAGCGAGCCCGAGAGGTAGACGGCGAGCACGGCAAGCGATGGATAGACCGGGTCGAACAGCAGACCCGCGTTCGCGAAGGCGAGCCAGGATCCGGCCGCCACCGCCACGATGGCGGCGATGCCGATGGCAGCGGCGACAAGGGGGCCCGCGCGGCGGATCAGGCCGGCAACGAGCGCGCCGACGGCGGCGAGGAACAGCACCTCGGCGCCGGTTGCGAATGCAGGGCGGACGAGATGCGCGCCGGACAGCATCTGCTCGATCGCCTGCGCGTGCACCTCGACTCCGGGCACGGATGCCGCGAGGGGCGTTGCCCTGAGGTCGAGGAGGCCCGTCGCGCTGGCGCCGATCAGGATGTGCCGGCCCGCGAAATCCTTCGGCTCGAACGCGCCGTCGAGAATCCGGTAGGCGGAGATGGAGCGGCGCGGGTCATGGGGTGCGAAGTTGAGCCAGAGCTGGCCGTCGCTTGCGGTCGGCAGCACCGTCTCGCCGACGCGGACCGTCTCGATGCCGGTCTCGCGGCCGAAGGCCCGCACACCGCTGCCGCCCGAGGCGCGAACGAAGGCGGTTGTTTCACCCATGCCGGTGCGCAAGGCTTCGAGCGAGAGTGTCGGGACGAGCGTGTCCTCGACCGCGACAAGCAGCGGCACCTGGCGCACGATCTGATCGGCGGCGGGGAGCCAGTTCACCGCGCCGTTGCCTGCGGACGCGCCGGCGAGCACGGGGAGCGGCTCGATGGCGCCCCGGAAATGCGGCACGAACAGACGCGGGTCGTCGCCGGCGATGGCGAAGCGCGCCTTGGGCGGGCTCGGCTCGCGTCTGCCCGATGCGTCTCCGGCGAGGCCCAGCACCACCGGCAGCCGGGCCATGGCGCGGGCGAGGAGCGTGTCGTTCGACGGGAGCGCGGAGAGCTCCGCCACGATGGGCGCGAGCTCGCTGCGGATCCGGGCCTCGCGGGCGAGCGCCTCGGGCGACAGGCGGTCCGGCTCGGCGAGGATGAGGTCGATGGCGACCGTCCTCGCACCGGACTCTGCGAGGCGCTCGACGATGCGCGCGAGCTCCGAACGCGGCCAGGGCCATTGCCCGACCTTCTCGAGGGAGGCTTCGTCGATGTCGACGATGCGGACTGGGAAAGCCGGGTCCGCCTCCCGCGGCTTCAGGTTCAGGTAGGTATCGAAGATGGAGAGGCGCAGGCGCGCGACCGGGCTCGGGTCGAGGATGCGCAGCGCCACCGCCAGCGCGAGAACGGCGGCGGTGACGATCAGGTAGAGGGAGGGGCGTCGGAGAGTCATTGCCCACCGGCTCATGTGTGGAAGCTCGTGTGATGATCGAGAAATTCGCCATATCGAGCGGACTGCTCCCAAGCGAATTTGTCGATCTGAATCACACTAGCAAGTCCATGATCCTAGTGTCCCTTATGATTCCGAAGTTCGCTATGGGACCTGGCCGCAAACTCAAACGAACTTCGGAATCGGGACACTCGACGAAGTCCGCCATTGGGGGCCAACGTCGCGTCTTTTCTTCGACGTATCTGGATGCCGGCCTCCGCCGGCATGACGGCGAAATTGACGGCCAGCCTCTAAACTGACGTCATCCCGGCGTCATGGCGAAGCCATGCTCCGCATGGACGGGCGAAGCCATGCTCCGCATGGACGGGCAAAGCCATGCTCCGCATGGACGTCCGGGATCTATGCCAATCTGCCGAGCGTGCAACGTCAGAAAGGTGCTCATTGCTCTCGACTCCGAGGGCGGCCACCAATGAGCGGCATTCAACCCCGGATGTCGGCGGTGTGCGCCTCAAATCACGACGGTGGCTTTCTGGCCCATGGCGGCCTGGATGGCCTTGAGGGGCCGGGCGGCCTTCCAGACGTTCTCGATGCGGAACTGCTCATGACCGCCGCCGAAGATCGAGAGCTTCACGTCGACGTCGCTCGTGCCGAGGCCGAGGAAGCCGAGCGCTAGGACTTTGTGGGCGATCAGGTCGTCGCTGTAGCGGGTGAGGCGGACGTGGAGCACCGACCAGCTTTCGGGCGCGCGGCCGAGCACGCTGCCGAAGAGCTGCACCTTCTCCACCTGCGTGCCGCGCACGCGCCAGTAGCTCAGCCGGTCGACGATGAAGACGATCACGAACCAGACCAGAAACAGGACGGTCGAGAGCAGCAGGTAGAACGCCAGGTTCATGTGCATCAGCAGCGAGGGCGGAGAGGTCCACAGGCCCGGCGTGGTCATGACGAAATACGTGGCTGCCGCCGCGCCGCCGAGGAGCAGGAGGAGGAGCAGGGCGTTGATGCCGCGGGCCCGCACGGAGGTGGCGACGATGACGAGCAGAAGGAGCAGCGTGAAGGAGAGGCCGACCCAGGGGCTCGGGTGGACGAAGAGCGGCTTGGCAGCCTCGCCGATGGTGAGCTTGTCGCCCTGGACGTAGGTGAGGGCCGCACAGAAGAAGCCGTAGGCCCAGATGACCCACCAATAGATGATGGGCGAATGGGCGTAGATGCGGATTTCCTGGTTGGCCGACGCCGAGGGCGCGGCTCCCGTTGCCTGATCCGGCGAAACCATTGCGAGCTGCTCCCCTGGTCTTTCAGGCGGACTGTCGCACCGGCTTCCGCGGACTGTCAATGCGAGCCGCGGCGGGGAAGCAACGAACGGTGCGCCTCAGGGATTCCCTGCCACGCTTGCCCGGAGGTCGTAGTCGTCGGTGGCCTCGACACGCGCCTTCACGATGTCGCCGGGCTTCAGGGACCGCGCGCCGTCGAGGACCACGCTGCCGTCGATCTCGGGCGCGTCCCACTTCGAGCGGCCGACGGCGCCGTCCTCGCCCACCTCGTCGACGATGACGTCGATGGTCGTGCCGATGCGTGCGGCCAGGATCTCGCGTGAGACCTCCTGCTGCACGGCCATGAAGCGGTGCCAGCGCTCCTCCTTGACGGCCTCGGGCACGGCGCCTGCCAGCTCGTTCGCCCTGGCGCCGGCCACGGCCTCGTATTTGAAGCAGCCGACGCGGTTGAGCTTCGTCTCGCGCAGCCAGTCGAGCAGGAGCGCGAAGTCCGCCTCGGTCTCGCCCGGGAAGCCGACGATGAACGTCGAGCGGATGGCGAGATCGGGGCAGGTCCTGCGCCAGCTCGCGATGCGCTCGGCCGTCCTCTCCTGATGCGCGGGTCGGCGCATCGCCTTCAGAACCGCAGGCGAAGCGTGCTGGAAGGGGATGTCGAGGTAGGGAAGGATCCTCCCCTCGGCCATCAGCGGGATCACGCCGTCGACGTGCGGGTACGGGTAGACGTAGTGCAGGCGCGTCCAGACGCCGAGCGCGCCGAGTGCGCGCGTGAGGTCGAGGAAGCGCGCCTTCAGCGGCACCCCCTTCCAGGGGCTTTCGGTATATCCGATATCGAGGCCGTAGGCGCTGGTGTCCTGGCTGATGACGAGCAGCTCCTTGACGCCCGCTTTGACGAGGCGCTCGGCCTCGGCCATCACTTGGTTTGCGGGACGGCTCGCAAGGTCTCCGCGCAGGTGCGGAATGATGCAGAAGCTGCAGCGGTTGTTGCAGCCCTCCGAGATCTTCAGATAGGCGTAGTGGCGCGGCGTGAGGCGCAGGCCCTCCGGCGGCACGAGGTCGAGGTAGGGGTCGTGCAGCGGCGGCACCGCATCGTGCACGGCGGTGACGACCTGCTCGTACTGGTGCGGACCGGTGACGGCGAGCACGCCCGGGTGCGTCTCGCGGATGCGATCTTCCTCGACGCCCATGCATCCGGTGACGATGACGCGGCCGTTCTCGGCCAGCGCCTCGCCGATGGCATCGAGGCTTTCCTGCTTGGCGCTGTCGAGGAAGCCGCAGGTATTCACGACCACGACGTCGGCGCCGGCGTAGTCGGGGGCGATCCGGTAGCCTTCGGCGCGCAGCTTGGTGATGATGCGCTCGCTGTCGACCAGCGCCTTCGGGCAGCCGAGCGAGACGAAGCCGACCTTCGGCGCCGGCTTCGGCGTGGGCGCTGTCGGGGATGCGGACGGGCTTGCCGTGGCTTTGGCAGTCATGGGCTCGATATTATTTTCCGCTCTTCCGGCCTTCTCCGGCAGCCCTGAATAAGAGCCTGAGTGGTCAAGCACGGGCGCCGGGCGTCGCGCAGGACCGGACAGGCTTATTCAATGGGCCCCGGACAGGGCGCCTACGACTTGGTCCTGACGTAGCTGCCGGGTGCATCCTCGATGACGCCGAGCGTCTCGCCCGGCTCGCGCGGACTGGTCCACTCACCCGAATACGCGGAGAGCCATTCCACCCAGTACGGCCACCAGGAGCCCGGGTGCTCCTTGGCCATGCCCATCCACTCGTCGAGGGTGTCGGCGGCCGCTCTGCTGGCAGTCCAATACTGATATTTCATCTTGTCCGGCGGATTGACGACGCCAGCGATGTGTCCCGACCCCGCCAGCACGAACTCGATCGGGCCGCCCAGCAGCTTCGATCCGATGAAGACCGACTTCGCCGGCGCGATATGGTCCTCCTTCGTCGCCAGCTCGAACACCGGCAGCTTGACCTTCTTGAGGTCCAGCTTGACGCCGGCGAGCGTCATCTCGCCCTTGGCGAGCTTGTTCTCGTTGTAGAACTCTTTGAGATAGAAGCCGTGATTGACCGCGGGCATCCGTGTCGAATCCTGGTTCCAGAAGAGCAGGTCGAACGGGAACGGCTTCTTGCCGAGCATGTAGTTGTTGACGATGTACGGCCAGATGAGGTCGCGCGGGCGCATCATGTTGAACACGTTCGCCATGCGCGAGCCGTCGAGATAGCCGCGCTCGGCCATCATCTCCTTGAGCGAGTCGAGCTGACTGTCGGTCGTGAACAGGAGCAGGTCGCCCGCCTTCGAGAAATCGAGCTGGGTGGTGAGGAAGGTGATGGAACGGAACGGCTCGTCGCCGCGCGCGGCGAGATAGGCGAGCGTGGCGCCGAGCAGCGTGCCGCCCACGCAGTAGCCGACGGCGTTGCATTTCTCGACGCCGGTCTCGCGCCGGACGGCGTCGGCAGCCGTCAGGATGCCTTCGAGCATGTAGTCCTCGAAGGACTTGTGCGACAGGCGCTCGTCGGGGTTCACCCAGGAGACGATGAACACCGTGAAGCCCTGATCGACGGCGTACTTTATGAAGCTCTTCGGCGGCGTCAGATCGAGAATGTAGTACTTGTTGATCCAGGGCGGGACGACGAGCAGGGGGACCTCGCGGACCTTATCCGTCGAGGGCGTGTACTGGATGAGCTGGAAGACCTCGTTCTCGAAGATGACCTTGCCCGGTGTCGTCGCGAGGTTCCTGCCGACCTCGAACGCTTCCGTGTCGGTCTGGCTGATCTTCAGGAGGTCTCCCGACTTCTCCATGTCATGCACGAGATGGCTCATGCCCTGCACGAGGTTCCGGGCGTTGGTCGCGAAGGTTTCGCGGACGACCTCGGGGTTGGTGAGCGGGAAGTTGGACGGCGAGAGCGCGCTCGAAAACTGGCGCAGATAGAACTCGGCCTTCTGGCGCGCCGGCTCGTCGAGACCCTCGGTCTGTTTCAGCACGTCCTCGGCCCAGTGCGTGGTCACGAGATACGCCTGCTTCCAGAAATCGAAGTAGAGGTTCGACGACCACTCGGGGTCCTTGAACCGGTTGTCCGACGGCTCGGGCTCGATGACCGGCTCGACCTCCTCTCCGAGCATGCGTCGGATCGACGTGTTCCAGAGATCGACATAGGAGCTGACGAGCGTGCCCTGCGCCTCGGCGAGCTTGGCCGGCTCGGCAAACCAGAGGCGGGCGATGTCGGCCATCGTGCCGGCGGCCTGGCTGACCTCGCTCGCGGTGGAATACGGGCTGATCTTGGCGTCCGGGCGCTCCAGCAGCCCGGAGAGGACGCGTCCGCCTTCCTCAAAGAAGCGGAGGAGGTTCTGGGCGAACTCCTCGGGATTCTCGATGCGGTAGGGGGTGACGGGGGGGCGGGATTGATCGTTCATGGCTCGAAGATAGGCCCTTCGCGTGATAACGCCTAGTAGGAGGATAGGAGAAAGCGGCTCCGACGGCGGGACTGTGCACAGAAGCCCACGGACGGCCCGGGAGCACCCCTGGACGCGCCCGCGTCGCATAGCGTAAACATGAGGGGGCAAAGGGCCCGGTTTTGCTGCCGAATTCCGAACGAGGCCGTTGTGAGCGGCTCCGTTCCGGGCCTTTTTCCCGACTGGGCGCTACCCCGCACGCATGCGCCATGCAGGCCGCATCATACTAATAAAGAGACGATCGTGATCGACGATTTTCACCGCATCAAGCGCTTGCCGCCTTATGTGTTTGCCGAGGTTAACCGTCTCAAGGCGGCCGCGCGGGCGAAGGGCGCCGACATCATCGACCTCGGCATGGGCAACCCCGACCTGCCGACGCCACAGCACATCGTCGACAAGCTGGTCGAGACGGTCTCGAAGCCGCGGACGCACCGCTACTCGGCCTCGAAGGGCATCCCGGGGCTCCGCCGCGCGCAGGCGGCGTATTACGCGCGCCGGTTCGGCGTGAAGCTCGACCCCGAGACGCAGGTCGTGGCGACGCTCGGCTCCAAGGAGGGCTTTGCGAACATGGCGCAAGCGATCACGGCGCCCGGCGACGTGATCCTGGTGCCCAATCCGACCTATCCCATCCATGAGTTCGGCTTCCTGATCTCCGGGGCGGCCATGGGGCACGTCAAAGCCGGAAACGGCGAGGATTTCCTGAGTGGCGTGGCCCATGCGGTGCGCCATTCGATTCCGAAGCCGATCGCGATGGTGCTGTCCTATCCCTCGAATCCGACGGCGATGACCGCCGATCTCGACTTCTACAAAGAAGCGGTGGCGCTGGCGAAGAAGCTCGATCTCATCATTCTGTCGGATCTCGCCTATTCGGAGATCTATTTCGACGACAACCCGCCGCCGTCGGTGCTCGAGGTGCCGGGCGCCATCGACATCACGGTCGAGTTCACCTCGCTCTCCAAGACCTACAACATGCCGGGCTGGCGCATGGGCTTTGCTGTCGGCAACGAGCAGCTGATCGGGGCGCTCGCCCGGGTCAAGTCGTACCTCGACTACGGCGCGTTCACGCCGATCCAGGTGGCGGCCGCCGCGGCGCTCAACGGCCCGCAGGACTGCGTCGAGGAGATCCGCAGGACCTATAAGAGCCGGCGCGACTGCCTGGTCGAGAGCTTCGGGCGGGCAGGTTTCCCCGTGCCGGCGCCGCCGGCCACCATGTTCGCCTGGTGCCCGATCCCCGAGCCGTTTCGTGCGCTCGGCTCCGTGGAATTCTCTAAGCTCTTGATCGAAAAAGCGGATGTTGCCGTCTCGCCGGGGCTCGGGTTCGGCGAGTACGGCGAGGGTTTCGTGCGCATCGCGCTGGTCGAGAACGAGCATCGCATCCGGCAGGCGGCCCGCTCCATCAAGAAGTTCCTGGCCCAGTCTCCGGAAACGATGCATAACGTCATCCCCATCCCGCAGAAAGCCAGCCGATAGGCCCGCTCCAGCTCAAATTTGTCAGCCATGTCAGAGCCTTTGACCCTCGGCGTCGCCGGACTCGGCACCGTCGGCATGGGTCTCATTCAACTGCTGTCGGCGCATGCGTCGCGCCTCGAGAAGATGCTCGGCCGCCCGGTGCGCGTGACCGGCGTTTCGGCGCGCAACCGCGACAAGGCGCGCGGTGAGGGGTTCGGGGCGGCGCGCTGGTTCGACGATCCGGTGGCGCTGGCCAAGGATCCCTCCAATCAGGTGTTCGTCGAGCTGATGGGCGGGGAGGACGGGCCTGCCAAGGCCGCCATCGAGGCCGCGCTCGCGGCCGGCAAGCATGTGGTGACCGCCAACAAGGCGCTGCTCGCCAAGCACGGCGTCGCGCTGGCGCGGCTTGCCGAGGAGAACGGGGTCGCGCTCAATTTCGAGGCCGCCGTGGCAGGCGGCATCCCGATCATCAAGATGTTGCGCGAGGCGCTCGCCGCCAACGGCGTCAAGCGCGTCTACGGCATCCTGAACGGCACCTGCAATTTCATTCTCACCAAGATGACGGACGAGAACCGCGCCTTCGGCGAGGCGCTCAAGGAGGCGCAGGAGCTGGGCTACGCGGAGGCCGACCCGTCGTTCGACATCGGCGGGTTCGATGCGGCGCATAAGCTCTCGCTGCTCGTCTGCCTCGCCTTCGGCACGACGATCGCGTTCGACCAGATCCACGTCGAGGGCATCGAGACGATCACGAAGGCGGATATCGAGGCGGCGACGGAGCTCGGCTACTGCATCAAGCTGCTCGGGGTTGCGACCGAGACGGACAAGGGCATCGAGGCGCGCGTCACCCCGGTGCTGGTGGCCGAGGAATCGGCGCTGGCCGAGGTGTCGGGCGTGACCAACTGCGTCGGCATCGACGGCGATTTCGCCGGCAACCTGCTGCTGGTCGGCCCCGGCGCGGGCGCCAAGCCCACCGCCTCTGCGGTTGCGAGCGATATCGTCGACATCGCGCGCGGGCTCGTCATGCCGCCGTTCATCCACTCGACCAAGGTGCTCGAGCCGGCACGCGGCATGGATCTCAAGTCTCGGCTCGGCAACTATTACGTGCGCCTCTCCGTCTACGACCGGCCCGGCGCCATGGCGGCCATCACGCGCCGCATGAGCGACGAGAACGTCTCGCTCGAAAGCATCGTGCAGAAGCGGCGTGGGCCGGTGCATCCCGGCCAGGCCGCAGAGCCGCCGCCCGGCACGGGCGAACGGGCGGTCAATGTGATACTCATCACGCACGACACCACCGAGGACGCGATGCGCAACGCGCTCTGGGCCATCGAGGCCGATGGTCATGTTGCGGAGCGTCCGCAGATGATCCGCATCGAGGACCTTTAGGAAAAGGGCGAGGACGCCATGGCGAAGGATAATGGCGAGACCGGGCTGGACCGGATGCTGGTGCTCGAGGTCGCGCGCGTCACGGAGGCGGCGGCGCTCGCGGCGGCGCGCTTCTGCGGCCGGGGCAACGAGAAGGCGGCCGACAAGGCGGCCGTCGATGCCATGCGCTACGAGCTCTCGCGCGTCTCCCTGCGCGGCACGGTCGTCATCGGCGAGGGCGAGATGGACGAGGCGCCGATGCTCTACATCGGCGAGGAGGTCGGCAACGGCACCGGCCCGGAGGTTGACATCGCCGTCGATCCGCTGGAGGGGACGACCATCTGTGCCAAGCGGATGCCGAACGCGCTCGCGGTGCTCGCCATCTCGGAGCGCGGCGGGCTTCTGCACGCTCCCGACATGTACATGAACAAGATCGCCGTGGGACCCGGCTATCCCGAGGGCGTCATCGATCTCGACGCGCCGGTGGCCGATAATCTCGCGGCGCTGGCGAAGGCCAAGGGCGTGCCCGTCAGCGCCATCACGGCGTGCGTGCTCGACCGCGCGCGCCATGCGGAGATCATCCGCGCGGTGCGCGAGGCGGGAGCCGGCGTGCAGCTCATCCCCGACGGCGACATCGCGGGCGTCATCTGGACCACCGACCCCGAGGAGACGGGGATCGACATCTACCTCGGCTCGGGTGGGGCGCCGGAAGGCGTGCTGGCGGCCGCCGCGTTGCGCTGTATCGGCGGGCAGATCCAGGGGCGGCTCATGCCCTCCAACGACGAGGAGGCCGCGCGGGCGCGGAAGATGGGCATCGCCGACATCCGGAAGAAATTCACGCTCGAGGACATGGCCTCGTCCGACGTCATCTTCGCGGCCACGGGCGTTACGAGCGGATCGCTGCTCGAAGGCGTGAAATTCCGCGGCGAGACGGCGGAGACCGAGACGCTTATCATGCGCTCGAAGACCGGCACCGTGCGGCGGATCAAGAGCCGTTTCCGCGACGTCGGCAAGCACCTGCTCGCCGAGACCCGCGACTAGAGTCGTTCCGACTTAGGTGGAAACATGGTCATGCGAGCAATTGGCGTGTCTGGATCCCGGCCGTCCATGCGGAGCATGGCTCCGCCATGATGCCGGGATGACGTCATTTGTATGCAGGCGGGCTACGCAAACTCAACGTCACTCCGGCGAAGGCCGGAGCCCAGACGGGCTTGCGCATGTCGAACCGCTGTTTCCATCTGAAACGAAAACTCTCTAGAGACTGTTCGCCTCTGATAGACTCAGAGGCGAGACTCTATGTTTTTGGTTTGACGCGTTTTCTTAACGCGAAGTGGTGTCCACTTCGCTTGAAAACACTTTAGGGCCAGCGCCGGCGTTCCATCCGCGTCGTCGCGCGATTTCGGCTACGCATTCCGTCACGGCCGCGCAGACGGCCGTCTCGGCCAGCTTCCGTGCTTCCGACGCACGTGTATCGAAGCTGGTGTCTTTCCGCTACTTCGCTTCCAGCTTGAAACCCGGCACGTCGATGCGCACCTGGGTCCGCTGGCTGTCGTAATAGAGATAGCCGAGAACGGCGACGGCGATCAGCAGCAGCAGGATGAGCAGGTTCTTGGGGTCCATTGGCGCCTCTTTCTGTGTCTGCTCCGCACCCCTGCCACAGGTACCGTGTGTCGACAAGCCTCTGCAACTTGTGGACAAGCGGCTGCGGGAGTCGCTCCTGCCGCCATCTCCTGAAACGCTTACCGTTTAGCGAATCAGGCGGGGGCAACGCGGACATGACGGCACTCAGGAAGGTGCGCGCTCCGGCGTCAATATCGGACGACGGGGCGTTTCTCGGCGTGATGCGCTCCGCGAAGGGCTACCGCTGGTGCGAGATGCTGCAGCCGGGCCGCCTCAACGAGGCCATCGCCATCAGCCAGCAGCATGGGCTGCCCGAGCTCCTGGGGCGCGTGCTGGCCGCCCGAGGGATCGGGCTCGATCAGGTCCCCGTCTTTCTCGATCCGACGCTCAGGGCGTTGATGCCGGACCCGTCGACGCTCACGGGCATGGACACGGCCGCGCGGCGGCTCGCGGATGCCGTCGAGCGGCGCGAGCGCACGGCAATCTTCGGCGACTACGACGTGGACGGGGCCTGCTCGTCCGCGCTCCTTGCGCGCTTCCTCGCCCATCACGGCGTGCCGAGCCGGATCTATATCCCGGATCGGCTGACGGAGGGATACGGCCCGAACGCGGCGGCCATCGACCAGCTCGTGGCCGAAGGCGCGAAGCTGCTCGTCACGGTCGACTGCGGCACGACGAGCATCGACGTGCTCGGGAGTGTGCGCAGGCGTGGAGTGGACGTGGTGGTCGTCGATCACCACCAGGCTGACGAGGTGCTGCCGGACGTGCATGCGCTCGTCAATCCCAACCGCCTCGACGACATCTCGGGGCAGGGGTATCTCTGCGCGGCGGGCGTGACGTTCCTCGTGCTGGTCGCGACCGCGCGCGAACTGCGCCGGCGCGGCTTCTACGGAGCCGGCGTGTCCGAGCCGCAGTTGATCGGCGATCTCGATCTCGTGGCGCTCGCCACCGTTGCGGACGTGGTTCCGCTCAAGGGCCTCAACCGCGCCTACGTGACGAAAGGGCTGCAGGTCATGCGCGGGCGGGAGAACGTCGGCCTGCGGGCGCTGCAGGATGCGGCCGGCCTCGCCGAGCCGGCGAATGCCTATCATCTGGGCTTCATTCTGGGCCCGCGCATCAACGCGGGCGGGCGCATCGGGGACGCGGCGCTGGGAGCGAAGCTGCTCTCGACCGAGGACGAGGGCGAGGCGGTGCGCATCGCCGTGCTGCTCGATCGCCTCAACAAGGAGCGCAAGGAGATCGAGCAGGCGGCGCTCGAGGAGGCCGTGGCCATCGCCGACCGGACGCTCGGCGAGGCGCCGGATACGAGCGTGCTCATGGTCGGCTCGCCCGACTGGCACCGCGGCGTGGTCGGCCTCATCGCGAGCCGCCTCACAGAGCGGTTCAAGCGGCCGTCGTGCGTCATTTCGTGGGACCGGGAGGCCGCGGGCGGCGTCCTGGCCGGCACGGCGTCGCTGCGGTCGGTCGCCGGCATCGATATCGGTGCCGCCGTGCGCCAGGCGGTGGCGGCCGGGCACCTCATCAAAGGGGGCGGGCACGCCATGGCCGCGGGGCTGACCGTCGACAAGGCGCGGCTCGATGACCTCGCGCGCTTTTTTTCCGCGACGCTGGCGGATGCGGCGGCGCGGCTTGCGGCGCGGGCCACGCTCGCCATCGACGGGGCGCTCACGCCGTCGGCGGTGAACGACGGGCTCATCGACCTCCTGGAACGCGCCGGCCCCTACGGCCAGGGCAACCCGCAGCCGCGGTTCGCGTTTCCGGCGCATCGCGTGAAGTTCGCCAAGCCGGTCGGTGCGTCGCACATCCGCTGCGTGCTGGAGGCGGGTGACGGCTCGCGGCTCGATGCGGTTGCCTTCCGGGCGGTGGGGCAGCCGCTCGGCGACATGCTCATGGGCGCGTCCTCGGGGCTGCCGCTGCATGTGGCGGGGCAGATCCGGCGCGACACCTGGGGCGGGCGCAACAGGATCGAGCTCCAGATCGAGGACGCGGCCGATCCGCGCAGCCCCTGAGGCCTTGGGCGGGCACAGCAAAAATGGCGCGCCCCGGCGCGGCCTTGAGACCCGTCCGCTTGCGTCCCGGGGCAAACCTTCTTATACGTCGCTGCCGCTCCGGACGTCTCCGACGCCGGGCCAGGTCCCTTCGTCTATCGGTTAGGACGTCAGATTTTCAATCTGAAAAGACGGGTTCGACTCCCGTAGGGACCGCCATGATATGGCTGGGGAATCTCGTTTTTCTTTCCCATTTTCCGCGTCATCCAGCGCGTGAGGTCCATCGCGCGACCGTCATCCCGGCTGAGGTGCCTCGATCTTCGAAGCGCCTTTTTTCGCGCTCCGCCATTCTTCAAATTTCTGAACCACGACGAACAGCGAGGGAACGAACAGAACGGCAAGGCATGTGGACGCGAGCATGCCGGAGAAAACCGTGATGCCGATGGATTTGCGGGCCGAAGCCCCTGCGCCTTCCGCGAGCACGAGCGGTAGAACGCCAAGCGCAAACGTGAACGATGTCATCAGGATCGGACGAAACCGGGCGCGTGCCGCCTCGACGGCGGCATCGATGACGGGCTTTCCTGCCTTCCGCAAGTCGCGGGCGACTTCGACGATCAGAATGGCGTTCTTGGCGGAGAGCGCGATCAGGAGCACGAGACCGATCTGCGCGTACAGATTGATCTCGATGCGCAGGAGCAGGAAGACCAGAACAGGTCCAACCAGCGAGAGAGGCACGGCGAAGAGGACCGTCATCGGCGCGAACCAGCTCTCGTACTGGCCTGCGAGCACGAGATACACGAGCAGCATCGCCAGCGCGAAGACGAAGTAGATTTGGCCGCCGACCAGCATTTCCTGATAGGACAGCGCCGTCCAGGACGAGCCGACCCCCCTCGGCAGCGTGTGCGTCGTGATCTCATCCATGAGCGCGATCGCATCGCCGGATGAGAATCCCTTCGCCGGCACGCCGACGACCGCTGCGGACGGGTAAAGATTGTAGAGGCTGATCAAGGATGGTCCGAGGCTCGGCTCAATGGTGAGAACCGTTCCGAGCGGAATCATGTCGCCGTTCTGATTACGAACTCTGAGGGCAAGGACATCTTCCGGGTTCATGCGAAAGCTCGCATCGCCCTGGACGTAGATCTGGAGCACGCGCCCGAATTTATTGAACTGGCTCACGTAGCTCGAGCCCATGTACGCGGCCATCGTCGAGAATACCTGATCGGTCGTCAGGAGGAGGGCTTGCACCTTCTCCCGATCGATCGTGACCTTGTACTGCGGTGCGCTGGCCCGGAAGGATGTCGAAATGCGCTGAATGCCCGATTGCGTGCTGGCGGCGGCGACAACGGCGTTGGTCGCGCTTCCGAGCTTCGCAAGATCAAAGCTGCCGTCGCGCAGCTCGATCTGAAGCGTGAAGCCGCCCGCATTGCCGATGCCCTGGATGGGCGGTGGCGGCAGAACAAGAATGTTGCCGTCGCTCAGGTTGGTCAGCTTGTCGTTCAGCGTCTTGTAGAGAGAGGCGAGGTCTTGCCCCTTGCCGCGCACGCTCCAGTCCTTGAGCATGATGTAGGCGACGCCGCCGTTTGCAAGCGAGGCGCTGTTGTCGAGCACCGAAATGCCCGCGATCGTTATGACCCGCTCGACACCTTCAACCGTGCTGACGATCTGCTGCACCTGCTGCAGGGCCTTCTGCGTGCGGTCGAGGCTTGCGCCATCCGGAAGCTGCACGGCAGCCAGCAAATAGCCTTGGTCTTCGATCGGCAGGAAGCCGGTCGGCGCGCGCGACATTCCATAGATCGCCGCGCCGACAATCGCGGCCGCAATGAGGGCCATCACGCCGCTGCGCCGGACCATGGACCCGATGAGCCGCCCGTAGCCGCGCTCGGCGCGGTCGTAGACCGCATTGAAGCCCCGATAGAGGAAATTGCGTTTCTCGGGCGGAACCGGTCGTCGCAGCCAGAGTGCGCATTGCGTGGGTTTCAGCGTCGCGGCGTTGATGGCGCTGATGAGGGCGGTGGCGGCAATCACGAGGGCGAACTGGGCGTACATCTGGCCTGTCAGGCCGGGCAGGAACGAAGCCGGTAGAAATACCGCCATCAGAACCAGCGTAATGCCGATGATCGGCCCCATCAGCTCGTTCATGGCCCCGATCGCCGCGTCATGGCCCGTCAGACCGTTCTCGATCTTGTGCGCGGCGCCCTCGACGACGACGATGGCGTCGTCGACGACGATGCCGATGGCCAGCACAATGGCGAAGAGCGTCGACAGGTTGATCGAGAAGCCGAGGGCAGCCATTGCTGCGAAGGCGCCGATAATCGTCACCGGCACGGTGGTTGCCGGAACCAGTGTCGCGCGCCAGTCCTGCAGGAACACGAGAATGACGATCAGGACCAGAACCGCGGCCTCGAACAGCGTTCTATACACTTCCGATATCGCGGCCTGCACGAACAGGGTCGTATCGAAGGGAATGGAATAGGCCATCCCCTGCGGGAACTCCCGCGACAGGGTCCGGATCTTGTCGGCGACGCGCTGCGCCACGTCGAGAGCGTTGGCCCCGGGCGTCTGGAAGATGGCAAGCCCTGCCGCCTGCTTGCCGTCGAGATTGAAAACCTGACTGTAAGTCTGCGCACCCAACTCGACCCGTCCCACGTCACGCAGGCGCGTGAGATCACCGTTGGCGCCGGTTTTGACGACGACGTTCGCGAACTGGGCAGGCTCGTCGAACCGGCTCACCACATCGATCGTGTATTGAAACGATTGGGTCGACGGCACGGGAGGCATCCCAAGCTGGCCCGCCGTCACCTGCTCGCTCTGCTGTTGCAGCGCCTGTATGACGTCCTGCGCGTTGAGATTGCGCGCTTGCATGCGCTCGGGGTCGAGCCAGACCCGCATCGAATACTGACCGGCGCCGAAGACGTTGACGTTGCCCACGCCCGGCAGGCGCGCGAGCTCGTCCTTCAGTTTGATCGTGCCGTAGTTGCTGAGATAAAGGCTGTCGAGACTGTCGTCCGGCGAGGTGAGCGTGATGATTTGCAGGATGGCCGTCGACTTCTTCTGAACCACCACGCCCTGCGCCTGCACGGATTGCGGCAGCGACGCCATGGCCGACGACACGCGGTTCTGCACGAGAACCTGCGCCGCGTTGAGATCCGTGCCGATCGCGAAGGTGACGGTGAGGGCGTAGGTGCCGTCCGACGTCGCGAAGGACTGCATGTAGAGCATGCCCTCGACACCGTTCACCTGCTGTTCGATCGGCAACGCAACGGTGTCGATGACCGTGCGCGCGCTCGCGCCGGGATAGCGGGCGGTCACCTGCACCGTCGGCGGAACGACGTTGGGGTATTGCGCAACGGGCAGGCGGAACACGGCCACCGCACCGATGACGACCATCAGAATCGCAATCACGTTCGCAAGGACGGGGCGCTCGATGAAGAATTTCGAGATCATGGCGGCGCGCCTTGCTTGGCGCCGGATATTTCCCGCATTACCGGCTCGATCTTCTGTCCCGCCACCGCGCTCATCAAGCCGGTCAGCAGGACGCGGTCGGTGATCTCCAGGCCCTTTGTGATGACACGCAGGTCTCCCACCTTTTGCCCGAGCTCGACCTTCCGCTGAGCGACGACGTCGTCGGCGCCGGCAACGAGCACGTAGCGCCCGCCCTGGTCGCTGCCGATGATGTGATCCGGTACGAGAAGCGCATCAGGCTGGCTCTCGAGGGGCACGCGCACACGCACGAAATAGCCAGGCAAAAGCTGGCGCTTGGCATTCTCCAGGATGCCGCGAACCAGCAATGTGCCCGTTGTCGAGGTGACGCCGGGCGTCGCATAGTCGAGCGTTCCGCGATGCGGAAATCCCGTCTCCGTCTGCAGGCCGACCTCGACGGGAATTTTCTTCAGGTCCTCAGCGGTGACGCCGCGCGCCTGGAAGTTGGCGCGAATGCGCTGCACCTCGGTTTCGCTGACCGAAAAATTGACGTAGATCGGGTTGAGCTGCACGATCGTGGCCAGCGTCGTCGCCGAGCCGGCCCCGACGTACTGGCCGAGAGAGACCTCTCGCGCCGTGACGATCCCGTCGAATGGCGCCTTTATTTCCGTGTAGTCGAGGTTGAGCCGGGCCTGCTCGACGTCCACATCCGCCTGCTTCTGCTTCGCGACTGCGGATTCCTTGGAGGCGGTGGCTTGATCGAGGGTTGCCTGGCTCGTGATCTTCTGCGCCGCGAGCTCCGACTGGCGCGCGTAGTCCGCCTCCGCCTGCTTCGTCGACGCCACGGCGCTCGCCTGTCCCGCCTGGGCCTGCTCGAACGCGAGCTGGTAGGGCTTCTGCTCTATGACGAACAAGACCGTGCCGGCTTTGACCGCGTCGCCGTCCTTGTAGTTGATCGCCTGAAGGAAGCCGGGCACGCGGGCAACGAGCGTGGTGGAGTTAACAGCGGCCGTGCTGCCGGTAGCCAGCAGGTACTGCTCGACGGTCTGCTTCAGCGGAAAGGCGAGGTCGACCTTCGGCGGAGGCGGGGGCACATACGTGTTGCTTTGACCGCAGCCCCCCATGGCCAACGTTGCGGCCAGGAGGATGGCCCTGCCGGGCCTTTTGCGGACAGCGATGTTTGGAGCGTGAGCGGCGAAATGTGCGAACCTGGCAACCGACGGCAACGACAGATCGCATTCCATGGCAAACCGCAGCTCGTGATCACGTCAAGCGACCCGAGCGTAGGCTATTCACGATGCTCCGTACAGGTCCGGGACGGTATTGCCTGCCCTAATGCTAATGTCATTGTACGAGCAACCGGCCGCCTGCCCACGCTGCGCGCCTCCGGCAGGGAGAAGCTCCGGCTCACTCCGCGGCCGCGATAACGCTCGGTTCGCGATCCCACCAGCCGCCACCGAGGGCCTGGAAAAGCGCGGCCGTATCCGCGAGCAGGAGTGCGCGCGCTTGAATGACGGAAAGCCGCGCCTGCTGGTAATTCTGCTGCGACGTAAGCAGAACGGAGATTGCGACCTGGCCCGCGCGCAACTCCGTCTCCACCATGTTGAGCGCTTTCTCGGATGCTTTCTCGTAGGCGAGCGCGGTCCGAACGGCATTGTTGTCCGCTTCGATTGCGCGCAGCACATCGGCCACGTTCTGCACGGCCGTCAGAACGGTTGAGTGATAGACGGATGCCGCCTCGAGGAAGGCGGCCTCAGAGGCGTGTTTCTGCGCTCGCAGCGTGCCGCCCTCGAAGATCGGCTGCATGACGCTCCCCGTCAGCGACCACACGAGAGATTGGGGCGTAAACAGATCTGACAGCAACCGCGCCGAGGATCCGACATGGCCGCTGATGCCGAACTGCGGCAGAAGGTTCGCGGTTGCGACGCCGATCTCCGCGCTTGCGGCGTGGACCTGCGCTTCCGCACCCCGCACGTCGGGACGCTGCTCGATGAGCTGTGAGGGCACGACGACCGGCAGGGTGCGCGCGAGACGGATATCATTCAGGCTCGTCGGAGCCCAATCCGCGTCAGCGGGAAAATTCCCGGTCAATACCGCAATCAGATTGCGTTGCTGCGCATAGGCCTTTTCGAGGGGCGGCAGGAGCGCTTGCGCCTGTGCGAGCTGGGCTTCCTGAGACGCGACGTCGAGACCCGATGCCGTGCCCGCTTTGAACTCTTTGTCGAGCACACCGAAAATGCGCTTGTTGATGCTCACGATGTCGCGCGTGGCCGCGATCTGATCGGCAAGGGCGGCTTCTTCGATAACGGCCAGGACGACGTTCGTTGCAAGCGTGAGATAGGTGGCTTCCAGCTCGTAGTATTGCGCATCCGCGACGGACATCAGAGCTTCGACGGCGCGGCGGTTCTTCCCCCACACGTCAGGGACGAACCCGACATTCACCTGCGGCGTATGGAGCGTGAAGATTTCACCTTTGTATCGCGACGGCGCGGTCTCGGGGGCTGCCAGCTTCTGGCGTGTTGAGGCCCACTCTCCGCCGACCTGCGGAAAAAAGGCTCCTTCCTGAGCGCGAACGTTCCATTTGGCCTGCTCCAACGCGGCGATGGCCTCGCCGACAGAGGGGTTCTGCGCAAAGGCCATATCGACCAGGTTGTTGATCTTGCTGGAGCCGTACACCAGCCACCATTGGGCCGGCACGTCGTGGGACTCGACGAAACGTTGCGCATCGTTTTTGACGGCTGGCGCCTCATTGCCGGGGAGGTAGCCTGCGGGGAGGCCAAGATCGGGACGAATGTAATCGGGGCCGACCGCACACCCGCCGGCAGACACTGCCCAACAAACAATCCCGCACTTGAGTAGCGCGGCGGCGCTCGACAGTCCGGTTCGCGTCTGGTGCTTTGCAGCCTTTCCAGGCATTGAAGGCCCTCGCCGAGAGAGTGCAAAGCCTTAATGCGAGTCGGATATCTACAAGAGAGAGGCGCACGAAATTATTTCGTGCACTGAGATGATTCGCGGAGCCACGCGCGTCGCAGGCCGGCCCCCGTCGGTCAGGGATGACGACGCGGTCTCACCTTCGCCACTCGCGCTTAAGCTATTGGACGTGCTAGCCTACCAAGCTCCAATTCTTGCGTGCGGGACTTGGAGACTGCCCGCCCGCTTGCCGTCCTTCCGTACATTCGGGCGAGAGCGCAGGCGTGAGAGACTTCGGCACGGATCAGCCATGACATACGACTTTTGCGTCATCGGCGGCGGGATCGTCGGGCTCGCGACGGCCATGAAGCTTCTCGAGATGCGGCCGGGCGCAAGCCTCCTGCTGCTCGAGAAGGAGGCGCGCGTCGGCGTGCACCAGACCGGGCACAATTCAGGGGTCATCCACGCCGGCATCTACTACAAGCCCGGCAGCGCCAAAGCCAAGTATTGCGTGGCCGGTGCCGTTGCCATGCGCGCGTTCTGCGCGGAGCATCGCATTCCGTTCGAGATGTGCGGCAAGCTGATCGTGGCGACGAACCCGCTCGAGGAACGGCGGATCGCCGAGCTCTTCGAGCGCGCCACGGCAAACGGGCTCAAGCTCGAGCGTGTGGGCGCGGCGGAGCTTCGCGAGCGCGAACCTGCGATCCGCGGGACGGCCGCCCTCCTCAGTCCGGAAACCAGCATCGTCGATTTCGTCAAGGTCTGCGAGACGATGGCGCGGCGCGTGGAGGCGGCCGGGGGCACGATCGTTCTCGATACCGCCGTGGATCTCGTCCGGGAGACGGGCAGCGAGGTGGAGATCGGCTCCGGGGAGAGGCGCTGGTCGGCGCGCCGGCTCGTCGTCTGTGCGGGGCTTCAGTCCGACCGCATGGCGCGGCTCGCAGGTCTCGCGGTCGATTTCAGGATCGTGCCGTTCCGCGGCGAGTACTTCAGGCTTCCGGCAGAGAAGAGCGGCCTCATCCGCCATCTCATCTATCCCGCGCCGGATCCGACGCTGCCGTTCCTCGGCGTGCATCTGACGCGCATGATCGACGGCAGCGTGACGGTCGGTCCCAACGCGGTGATCGGGTTCGCGCGCGAGGGCTATCCCAAGCTCTCGTTCGACCTGCGCGACACGCTGAGCTTTGCCGGCTTTCCCGGTTTCTGGACGCTCGTGTGGAGGCACCGGCGGCATGTGCTGCGCGAGCTGCGCGGCTCGCTCTCGCGCGCCGCCTATCTCGAGGAGTGCCGCAAATACTGTCCGAGCCTGACGCTTGCCGATCTGCTTCCTTTCCGCGCCGGCGTGCGGGCCCAGGCCGTTCTTCGGAACGGGGAGGCGGTGGAGGATTTCCTGTTTCTGTCGACGCCGCGCATGCTGCATGTCTGCAACGCTCCGTCGCCGGCTGCGACATCGGCCCTGCCGATCGGGACGATGGTTGCGGCGCGGCTGCTCGGGACGGCTGCGTGAGGCACGCTGAAGCCGGGCCGTGGGACGACGGGCTCAGATGCGGGCGCGACGGAGCGGGGCCTCGTAGAGAGCGACGTAGCGGTCGACCATGCCGGTGGCGGTGAGCTCGCTCTCGTAGCGGGCACGGGCGCCGCGGCCGAGGTCGCGTGTGAGATCACCGTCGCTTAGCAAGGCGCGCATCGCGGCTGCGAGCGCCTCGGGGTTGTCCGGTGGTACGACGAGGCCCGTCCTGCGGTCGATGTTGACGAACGAGGTGCCGGTGCCGATCTCGCACGTCACCATCGGCTTGCCGAACATGGCGGCCTCGATCAGCGAGAGGCCGAAGGCCTCCGATCTCAGATGCGACGGGAACACGAAGGCCGTGCAGAGATCGAGGAGGGCCGCTTTCGCCTCGTCCGGCACCGCTCCGACGAGGTGCACATTCCCTGCGCCGATCCGCCGGGCCTGGTCCGTCAAGTGCGCTTCGAGGGGGCCGCTGCCCGCGATGACGACATCGGCCTCGATATTCGGGGCCGCATCGATCAGGGCGTGGAGGCCCTTGTAGTATCGCAAGACCCCGACGAACAGGAAGAACGGGCGCGGAAAGCGCGTGCGCCAGCGTGCTGTCTCCGCTTCGCCCGCGCGGGGGTAATCCCTCTCGTCCAGGCCCAGGGGAATGACGGAGACGGAGTGCGCATGGCGTCGGAGAACGGGGCTCGACGAGGCGTAGTTCGGCGACGTCGCGACGATGTGATCGACGCTCGACAGGAAGCGATGCATCACGGGGCCGTAAAGCCGCAGAAGGACTCGCTGCTTTACGATGTCGGAGTGATAGGTCACGACGGTTCTCGCGCGGCGCGGGATCGTGAAATGCGCAAGATCCATCAACGGCCAGGGGAAGTGATAATGGATGACGTCCGCTTCCGCCCCGAGCCGGCGAAACTTGGAGAAGAAGTCGAGCGACAGGCCCGTCGAAGCGAGCTCGAGGCTCAGCTTCGCCTTGACGGCCCGGTGTCCGTCGGTCTCGGCCGCGCTCTCGGCGGGCTTGCGGCTGAGCGAGAGGACGTCGCTTCGTATGCCGCGGGCGGCGCACCCTTTGGCCAAGGCGTGAATCGTCCGTTCGACTCCGCCGAACGTATCGGGCCAATAGGTCTTGTAGACGTGAAGGACCCGCACTTTCCTGTTTCCCTTTAGGTCAGGACTAGACGCCCCGGCTGCGGCCCCGTCATTCCTCGAGCAGTTTGCCGTGCTCGAGCCTCAGCCGTCGCCGGCAGAAGCTCGACAGGAGGTCGGCGGAGTGGCTGGCGATCACCACGATGCTTGCCTGCTCCATGAATGCGGTAATGCGCTTGCGTGCGCGTTCCTGGAAGCTCGTGTCGCCAGCGCCGATGATCTCGTCGATCAGGAGGATCTGCGGGTGAATGGCGGTCGAGACCGCAAACAGCAGCCGCGTCATCATGCCGGCCGAATAGGTTCGCACCGGTACCGAAAGGAACTGTCCAAGCTCGGTGAAGGATTCGATGTCCGGGATCGCGCGCTCCGCCTCGGCGAAGCTCGCGCCGTTCAGGATGGCCATGCGGATGATGTTGTCGTAGCCGGTCAGCTCCGGATCCATGCCGGCGCCAAGCTGGAACAATGTCGAGATGCGTCCCTCGACCGTGACGGTGCCGACGTTCGGGTAGAAGATGCCGGCCATGGTGCGCAGGAGCGTCGTTTTTCCGGATCCGTTGTGCCCCGTGATGCCGACGCGCTCGCCGTCGGCGATATGAAACGATATGGAATCGAGCGCACGCACCGTCACCTTGGCGCCCGGCTCGCGAAGGAATTTGCCGCCGGTGCTGATTGCGACCAGCTCCTTGCGCAGGCTCATGCTGCCGGCATTCAGGATGGGATAGTCGATGGTGACAGCGTCGAAGTGAATGTAGGCCATGGGATGCGCTCGTCAGATCCAATAGGGGAGCTTTCTGCGCCCGATCTGTGTGGCCTGGAGGGCGATGAGCCAGATGGCGGCCGCTATCAGCGCGACCCAGACATACGTGCTCAACGGCGGAATCTTTCCAAGCAGGGGATCGCGGATGACGCTGATCCAGTAAGCGGCCGGATTAAAAAGAATGATGCTCGATCGGGCGCCGATTTGCTGCGGCGTATAGAGGACGGGACTAAGGAAGAACAGGATCGGGAGGAAGGAGATCACGAGCGGCTCGATATCGCGGTATCGGGCTCCGAGGTAGCCCACCGCTTGCGCAAGTCCCCAGAGCGTCAGGGCGACCAGAACGGCTCCGAGTAGCGCGAGCGGAAGGTAAAGAAGGCCTGCCGGCTCATAGAACGCGACAATGGCCAGGATCACGATTGAATTGTGCGCGAAATTGACGACCTGACGGAGGACGAGCTGAAGGCTGAGGGAGAATGTGGGAATCCGCTGGTTTTTGATCAGCGATTCCTGCCGGTAGAAAACCGCCGGTGCCTCGGTTAGGCAGCCGGCGATGAGCTGCCAGGTCACGAGGCCGATGGTCAGCGGCGGAAGGACATGTGATTTTTCGAGTTTGAAAAGCTCGCTCCATACGAAGCCCAGTCCGGCGACGCCGATGGCGGTTCCAAGCGTAAGCCAAAGCGGGCCGAGGGCGCTTCTCCGATATCGCGCCTTCGTGTCGCTTATGGCGAAATGGATCGGAACCCGAAGGTTGCGAGCGGTTTCAGCAAGCTCGCGAACTGCAATCTCCATGCTCCGATCTCCGGCTGGACCATTCGGTCGCGAGGACGGCTGGCGGCGCAGGCGCCGTCATCTCGTCGAATGAAACAGCGTCCGGTCCTTTGCTGCGGTGTTGAGGCCGGGGTGGATGCTGACGGCGCGCCCTGGCTCCGGGGCGGAGCGGACCCTAGGCGAGGGGAGACGGCAAGGGCAAGAATGTTTCTGGCAGCCGGCGGCGGCTCTCCCACAGGAAACGGTTCCGTGGGTGAGGCGATTGCGGGCATCGCACGAGCGGACCCGGACGGCAAGGGTCCAAACTGCGGGAAGCGGGAGATGCGAACGGCGTCGAAATTTTAGAGGTTGAAGCCGGTTGGCCGTCAGATCCGCGTATCCTGGTTTCGCCCGCGGGTCATACGCCGGCGGCGTGGCGGGCGGTCGATTGGTCGAGATAGATGTCGAAGCAGGCGCAGACGCTGCGCACGAACGCGCGGCCGTGCTCGGTGATGCGGAACCCGTCGTCCGTCGGCTCCGTGATGCCGTCGTGGTCCGCTTCGAGGACGAGGGCGCCTTCCTCGATCAGCGGCTCGGCGGCCGCGCCGAAGCGTGCGCGTAGGTCCCTCTCCGAGAACGTGAGATCGCACATCAGGCGCTCGATGACGTGGGCGCGGATACGGTCGTCGCCGGAGAAGGCGAGGCCGCGCGCCGTGCCGAGGCGCTGCTTGGCGACGCGCTCCTGATAGTCGGGGACGCGGACGGCGTTCTGCGTATAGCCCTGGGGAAAGCGGCTTATGGACGAGGCGCCGAGCCCGATCAGGGCGGCGGCCGTGTCGGTCGTGTAGCCCTGGAAGTTGCGATTGACCGGGCCGACGGCGATGGGATCATCTGGCTTCGCGAAATGATCGAGGCCGATGCGCACATAGCCGTGCGCCAGGATCCGGCGGGCGATGCGATTGGCCTGGCCGAGCCGGTCGACGGGGCCCGCGAGCGCGTTGGTGTCGATCAGGCGCTGATGGCGCATCTTATCAGGCAAATGAGCATAACCAAAGACGGCGATGCGATCGGGATCGAGGGTCAGAACCTGATCGACCGTGCGCTCCACGCTTGCCTGGGTCTGGCCGGGAAGGCCGTAGACGAGGTCGACGTTCAGGGAGGTAAGCCCCGCGTCGCGCAGGCGGGCTGCGACATCGGCCGTCAACTCGTAGGACTGGTGCCGGTTGATGGCGCGCTGCACGGCCGGATCGAAATCCTGGACGCCGATGGAAACGCGGTTGACGCCCGCCCCGAGGAAGGCCTTCACGCGCTCCTGGTCCATGAACCGCGGATCGATCTCGACCGCGAACTCGCTGGTTGCGTCGATGTTGAACGCGTCGCGCGTGCGCTCCGCAAGGACCGCGATCTCACCGGCCGAGAGTGCGTTGGGTGAGCCGCCGCCCCAATGCAGATGCGTGACCCGGTTGGAGGCGGGAACGAGTGCGGCGACGTGCGCCATCTCCTCGCACAAGGTTTCCAGGTACGCGGACACCGGCTGGGGGCTGTTGACGACGGTGGTCGCGCACCCGCAGTACCAACACAGCGAGCGACAGAACGGAATGTGGAAATAGAGTGAGATCGGGGCGTCGGCGGGAAGCCCGCTGATCCATGCTTCGGTATCGCGCGGGCCGATCGCGGTGGTGAAGTGCGGCGCGGTTGGGTAGCTCGTGTAGCGTGGCACGGGCGCGGCATAACGCTGAGCCAACGTCTTGAGGGTGATGGGGCGCATGGATCGTTCCAGGCTCGCTCGTCGATTGGATGCGCTGGCGTCGTCAAACTCTTCCTAACGCCGTCCGTTTCGTGGCAGATTGATCTTGATCAAGGATTGCCGGCGGCACTACGCACAGTGTCGCTGAATTATTTTTCCGCATTTTGCGACGGGCGAGGGGCAATGAAAGCAACCAGCGAAGAGGTAATCGCGGTCTCGGGCGCCGGAGCGCTGTTGGCCGCGGCGATCGGCGTGTCGGTCGGCGGGCTGCTGGCGTTCGCGGGGCTCGACGAGGCCATCCGTTTTCACGGCCTGCTCATTCTCGCTGCGTGCGTGGGAGGCGGCCTCTACGTCCTCTCGAACCCCCGCCAGGGCGGCGTTGCCGAGCAGGCGCAGTACATGGACGGGCCGATCAAGTTCGCGACCATTGCCGCGGTATGCTGGGGCGTCGTCGGGTTCCTCGTCGGCGACATCATCGCCTGGCAGCTCGCCTTCCCGGATCTCAATTTCAATCTGCCGTGGACGAACTTCGGCCGGCTCCGGCCGCTTCATACCTCAGCGGTCATTTTCGCGTTCGGCGGCAACGTGCTGATCGCGACTTCGCTCTACGTCGTGCAGCGCACGTGCCGTGCCCGCCTCGCCGGCTACTGGACGCCCTGGTTCGTGGTTTACGGCTATCAGGTGTTCATCGTGCTCGCCGCAACCGGCTACGTGCTGGGCGCCACCCAGAGCAAGGAGTATGCGGAGCCGGAATGGTACGTCGACATCTGGCTCACGATCGTGTGGGTTGCCTACCTGCTGGTGTTTCTCGGCACGCTGTGGAAGCGCAAGGAGCCGCACATCTACGTCGCGAACTGGTTCTATCTGGCGTTCATCGTCACCATCGCGATGCTGCACATCGTCAACAACCTGGCCGTGCCGGTGTCGTTCCTCGGCTCGAAGAGCTACGTGCTGTTCTCGGGCGTCCAGGACGCGATGACGCAGTGGTGGTACGGACATAACGCGGTGGGCTTCTTCCTGACCGCGGGCTTCCTCGGCATCATGTACTATTTCATTCCGAAGCGGGTGGAGCGGCCGGTCTATTCGTATCGTCTCTCCATCATCCACTTCTGGAGCCTCATCTTCCTCTATATCTGGGCGGGTCCGCACCATCTGCACTACACGGCCCTGCCCGACTGGGCGCAAACGCTCGGCATGACGTTCTCGATCATGCTGTGGATGCCGTCCTGGGGCGGCATGATCAACGGCCTCATGACGCTGTCCGGCGCCTGGGACCGCCTGCGCACGGACCCCGTCGTGCGCCTCCTCGTGGTGTCGGTGGCGTTCTACGGCATGTCGACCTTCGAAGGGCCGCTCATGTCCATCAAGGCGGTGAACTCGCTCAGCCACTATACGGACTGGACCATCGGACACGTGCATTCGGGTGCGCTGGGCTGGGTCGGCATGGTGTCGTTCGGCGCCATCTACTGCATGCTTCCGTGGCTGTGGAAGCGCGAGGGGCTTTATTCGCTGCGCCTCGTCGAGTGGCATTTCTGGATCGCGACGATCGGCATCGTGCTCTACATCACGTCGATGTGGGTGTCGGGCATCACGCAGGGCCTCATGTGGCGCGCCACCGATGCGCAGGGCTTCCTCACCTACTCGTTCGTCGAGACGGTCGAGGCAATGCACTGGCCTTACGTCATACGCGCCGTCGGCGGGCTCCTGTTCGTGATCGGCTCGCTGCTGATGGCCTGGAACACCTGGAAAACCGTGCGCGGCGACAAGCCGGTGGACATCAAGGACCAGCCGCGCGTCGCAGCGGCACCCGAGCTGCGCGGGGCGCCGCTCGCAGCCCCGGCCGAGTGACGGAGAACGGACACATGAGACTTTCGCACGCGTTCTTCGAGAAGAACTCCTTGGTGCTGCTCATCGGCATCCTGATCGTCGTCTCCATCGGCGGTCTGGTGCAGATCACGCCGCTGTTCTTCCTCAGCTCGACCATCGAGAAGGTGCAAGGCATGCGGCCCTACTCGCCGCTCGAGCTTGCCGGCCGCAACATCTACATCCGAGAGGGGTGCTACAACTGTCACAGCCAGATGATCCGCTCGCTGCGTGACGAGGTGGAGCGCTACGGGCATTACAGCCTCGCCGCGGAGAGCATGTACGATCACCCGTTCCAGTGGGGCTCGAAGCGCACGGGGCCGGATATCGCCCGCGTCGGCGGAAAATACTCCGACGCCTGGCATGTGGACCATATGAAGGCGCCGCGCGAGGTGGTGCCGGCGTCGGTGATGCCGGGGTATCCGTTCCTTGCCGAGCGCAAGCTCGACGGCGCCTCCATCGCCGAGGACATGAAGGCGCTCCGCATCGCGGGCGTGCCCTATACCGACGAGATGATCGCCAATGCGAGCGCCGACCTTGCCGGGCAGGTCAATCCCGATACGAAGGCTGGAAAGGCCGTGCTCGAGCGCTACCCCAAGGCGCAGGTGCGCAAGTTCGACGGCAACCCGGAAGGGGCTCTGACCGAGATGGATGCGCTGATCGCCTACCTGCAGATGCTCGGCACGCTGGTCGATTTCACGACTTTCGATGCCGCGGGTCCCAACTTGCGATGAGGGCGCGATGAGCTACCAGGACGTGGCCGGCTGCTCGCAGATCGTTGCCATGGTGATTTTCGGAGCGGTGATGGCGGGCGTGCTCGTCTACGCGCTGCGGCCCGGCAACAGGGCGAGGTTCGACGCGGCGGCGCGGGTTCCGCTCGCGCTCGACGACGACGAACCCGGAGGACGGGCCAAAGGGCTCTCCATCCTGCGCGACGAGGACGAAGAGGGGCAGCCAAATGGCCGGACATAAGGAGATCGACGCCGTCACGGGCACCGAAACGACGGGGCACGTCTGGGATGGCGATCTCAAGGAGCTGAACAAGCCGCTGCCCAGGTGGTGGCTGTACGTCCTTTACGCGTGCATCGTCTGGGCTATCGGCTACTGGATCGCGTTTCCCGCGTGGCCGTTCCTCGACGGCTATACGAGAGGGGTGATCGGCTACAGCCAGCGCAATGAGGTGGCAAAGGACTTGGCAGCCGCCAAGGAGTCGCAAGCGACGTACCTCGCTGCCATTGCCGAGCGCACGCCGGCCGAGATCGAGAAGGATTCCAGTCTCATGGAGTTTGCGTTGCGGGGCGGCGGTGCGCAATTCGCCAACAACTGCGCGCCCTGCCACGGCCGTGGCGCCCAGGGCTTCAAGGGCTATCCGAACCTCAACGACGACGACTGGCTGTGGGGCGGAACGCTCGAGGAGATCGAGCAGACGATCCGCAACGGCATCCGGTCGGGCCACTCGGACAGCCACGAGAGCGCCATGCCGCGGTTCGGGATCGATCAGGTGCTGACGACCGCCCAGATCTCGGATGCTGCAACCTTCGTGTTGTCGCTCTCGGGTACGCCGGGCGATGCGGCTGCCGTCGAGCGCGGAAAGGCGATCTTCGACGAACAGTGCGCCGCCTGTCACGGACCCGAAGGCAAGGGCATGCGCGAAATGGGTGCGCCGAACCTCACCGACGGCATCTGGCTCTTCGGCGGCACGAAAGCCGATATCGAGGAGACGATCCGCACCGGGCGCGGCGGCGTGATGCCGGCGTGGGACGGAAAGCTCGATCCCGTGACCATCAAGATGCTTGCAATCTACGTGCACGCGCTGGGCGGCGGCAAGTAACCGTCGAGGAAGTAGCCGGCGGAGGCGGCCCGTGACACCGATGGAGCCCGTATCGAAGTTCATCCACGAGGCGCATTCCGGCGAGGCAGCGCCCGGCGTTCAGCGCATCGATGTGGATGCGGTCTCGTCGAAGGAGCTGCGGTCCTACTACGCGTCGCGCCAGCCCATCTATCCCAAGCGGGCGCACGGCACGTTCCGTTCGGTCAAGTGGATAGTGATGGCGGTGACGCTCGGCATCTACTACCTCCTGCCGTGGATCCGCTGGCATCGGGGACCGGGGCTGCCGGACCAGGCGTTCCTGCTCGATTTCGCCAATCAACGGCTGTACTTCGGGCCGATCGAGATCTGGCCGCAGGAGCTCTATTTCATCACCGGCATCCTGATCGTGTCGGCGCTCGGCCTGTTCCTCGTCACGTCGCTCGCCGGCCGCATGTGGTGCGGGTATACCTGCCCGCAGACGGTGTGGACCGATCTCATGATCGCCGTCGAGCGGTTCTGGCAGGGCGACCGCAACGCGCGCATGCGTCTCGACCACTCGTCCTGGACGTTCGAGAAGATCTGGAAGAAGACGGCGACCCACGCCACCTGGCTAGCGATCGGTCTCGCTACCGGCGGCGTGCTCGTCTTCTACTTCCGCGATGCGCCGACACTCGCCCGCGAGCTCCTGACCGGCGAGGCGCCCGTCGTCGCCTACGTGTTCATGGGACTCTTCGCGTTCACGACCTATCTCCTGGGCGGCATCGCGCGCGAGCAGGTCTGCATCTACATGTGCCCGTGGCCGCGCATCCAGGCGGCGATGTTCGATGCGGACTCGCTGATCGTCTCCTACAAGGGCTATCGCGGAGAGCCGCGCGGACCGCACAAGAAGGGGCAGACGTGGGACAATCGCGGCGATTGCGTCGACTGCAAGGCGTGTGTGGCGGTGTGCCCTATGGGCATCGATATCCGCGACGGCGTCCAGCTCGAATGCATCCAGTGCGCCCTCTGCATCGATGCCTGCAACGATATCATGGGGAAAGTCGATCGGCCGAGGGGGCTGATCGCGTATGACACGTTCCGCAATCTCGATGCGACGGATGCGAGCGAGCGGCGCCCTGTGCGCTTCGTCAGGCCGCGCACGGTGCTCTACTCGACCCTGATCGCGATCGTGCTCGGGATCATGGGCTGGGCGTGGATGACGCGCTCCGCCGTCGAGGTCAGCGTGATCGCGGATCGCAATCCCCTGTTCGTCAAGCTGTCCGACGGCGGGATCCGCAACGGATACACGCTCAAGATCCTCAACAAGCGCCACGCGGCGCAGAGGTTCTCGGTGAGCGTCGACGGCATCGCGGGGACGGAGGTCGCGATCGTCGGCCATGAGGCGCGCAACGGGCCCGAGTCCGATATCGTCGTCGATGCCGACGCCGTCCGTGCGCTCAAGGTCTACGTCACCGTGCCGCTGGGCGCGAAGGCCGGCCTCTCGGGGGGCTCGACGCCGCTCAGCTTCGTCGTGACGGATCTCGAGAGCGGCGCGCAGGTGATCCGCGACGCGGCCTTCCGGAGTCCGGGGCCATGACGGCGTCCAGGATGCCGCCCGGGCCGAGCCGGGGGCTCTCCGGCCGGCAAGTGCTCGCGGGGATACTCGTCTTCTTCGGTCTCATCGTCGTCGCGGATGCGACCCTGATCTACAAAGCCGTCTCGACGTTCGGCGGCGTCGACAACGCCAACGCCTATCGGGACGGCCTCGCTTACAACGAACGCATTGCGCGCGAGGCCAAGCAGGCCCAGCTCGGCTGGAGCGAGACGGTCGAGCTTCTGGCCAACCCGGCGCGGCTCAGGATCTCGCTCAAGGATGCGGGCGGCACCGTGCCTCCGGGCCTCCGGGTCGAAGCGACGCTCGGCCGCCCCGCCACCAATGTCTCGGACATCGCCCTGCGCCTTGCCGAGGTCGGCCCGGGAGTGTTCGAGGCGCCGTTGGAGACCGCGCCGGGGACGGGCGCCTGGATCGTCACGGCGCGCGCCTATGCCGCCGATGAGGCTGCGTCCGATCCGCTCTACCAGGTGCGGAGGCGCCTATGGGTCGCGCCCTGACGGCTCCGCTCGCGACAGCGGATCGCTCTCGCCCGCTCGGGCGCGCGCCGTCGTGCGAGACGGTCTCGCTGGTCGTCGACAGCATGCATTGCGGGGCTTGCATCGCGACCGTCGAGCGGACCTTGCGGCGCACGGCGGGCGTCAAGGATGCGCGTGTCAATCTCTCGGCGCGGCGCGTGAGCGTCACGTACGACGAGGCCGAGACCGGCGTGCAGCCCCTCATCGACGCGCTCGCACGCGAGGGCTACCCGGCGGCGGAATCGGTCGAGACGACGAGCGAGCTCGATCGGCGCCGCGCGGACGACCTTCTCCGCCGCCTCGGCGTCGCAGGCTTTGCGGCCGCGAACGTCATGCTGCTCTCGGTTTCGGTCTGGGCCGGGGCCGTAAGCGACATGGACCAGACGGTCGCATCCCTCTTCCACTGGCTCTCGGCGCTCATCGCCATGCCGTCGATCGTGTATGCGGGACAGCCGTTCTTCCGCTCGGCGGGCGCGGCGCTCAAGGCACGCCGGCTCAACATGGACGTGCCGATCTCGCTCGGCATTACGCTGGCCACGGCCATGAGCCTGTTCCAGACCTTCCGCGGCAGCCATCAGGTCTATTTCGACGCCGCGATCATGCTGACCTTCCTTCTGCTGATCGGGCGCTATCTCGACGAGCAGGTGCGCCTCAAGGCGCGCGGCGCGGCGGAGAACCTCATCGGGCTCAAGGCGCTCACGGCGACGGTGGTGAGTGCGGACGGCCGCGCGGAGCGGATGCCGGCGCGCGCGCTCGCCCCGGGCATGCGGGTTCAGGTCGCCGCCGGCGAGCGCATCCCCGTCGACGGGCGGGTCGTCGCGGGGACGACGGACATCGACGAGAGCCTGATCACGGGCGAGACGCTGCCGCGCGTGGCAGCTGCGGGGAGCCTCGTGCATGCCGGCACCGTGAATATGGCGGCCCCGATCACGATCGAGGCGACGGCGACGGACGACAACACGCTGCTCGCGGAAATCGCGCGGCTCATGCAGGCGGCGGAGCAGGGACGCGGGCAGTACGTGCGCCTCGCCGACCGGGCCGCGCGGCTCTACGCGCCGGTCGTTCACGTACTCGGGGCCTCGACGTTCGTCGGCTGGATGCTCGCGGGCGCCGGCTGGGAGACGTCACTGACCTACGCGATCGCGGTGCTGATCATCACCTGTCCGTGCGCGCTCGCGCTTGCGGTCCCGGCCGTGCAGGTCGCGGCGACCAGCCGCCTGTTCGGCAAGGGTGTCATCGTCAAGGCGGGCGATGGGCTCGAGCGGCTCGCGCACGTCGATACGGTCGTGTTCGACAAGACCGGCACGCTCACGCGCGGCGAGCCGGTGCTGCGCAACGGGGACGACATCGCGGAGACGGCGCTCGCGGCCGCGGCATCGCTCGCCGTCGCCAGCCGCCATCCCTATTCGAAGGCCGTCGTCCATGCGGCGCGCGAGCGCGGCGTTGCGATCGTCGCCGCGGCCGGAGTCCGCGAGGTGCCGGGGTCCGGTCTCGTCGGGGCGCGCCCCGGCGGCGGGGCGTTGCGGCTCGGCTCGGAGGCCTGGGTTTCGGAGGCATCGGGCCCGGGTGAGGCGGCGGCATGCGGGGGACAGACCGGGTCGTTGTGGTTCTCGGACGGCGAGGGACCGGCGATCGCGCTCGATTTCGAGGATACCGTGCGGCCTGACGCTGCCGACGTGGTGCGCAGGCTCGCGGCCGCGGGCTATGAGGTGTTCCTGGTTTCGGGCGACCGCCAGCCGGCCGTGGCAAAGGTGGCCGAGGCGGTCGGTATCGCCGCGTGGCGGGCGGGCGTGCAGCCGGACGGGAAGATCGCCTTCGTCGAGCATCTGAAGGCGCGCGGGCGGAACGTGCTGATGGTTGGTGATGGCCTCAACGACGCCCCGGCGCTCGCGGCGGCCAACGCGTCGATCTCGCCCTCCACGGCCGCGGACGTCAGCCAGACGGCGGCCGACGCGGTGTTCCAGGGCAAGGCGCTGGCGCCGATCCTCGAGACGATGCGCGTCGCCGGCGCCAGCCAGCGCATGTCGCTTGAGAATTTTGCCATCGCCATCGGCTATAATATAGTGTTCGTTCCGCTTGCGGTTGCCGGCCACGTGACGCCGCTGATCGCGGCGCTCGCCATGTCGTTGTCCTCGATCGCAGTCACGGTCAACGCGCTGCGCTTGAGAAGCCGACGGCTCAACCTGGTTCCGGCAAGGAGGTCGTCATGAGTGCGCTCGGCTGGCTCATCCCTTGCGCGCTTGTGCTCAGCGGGATGGGGCTCATCGCGTTCCTGTGGGCGCTGAACTCGGGGCAGTTCAAAGATCTCGACGGCGCAGGGTGGCGCGCCATTCAGGACGACGGCGACGAGCCCCTGCCGCCCGAACGCTAGATCCTCGATCGGAGCCGCGCTTTCAGCTTGTGCCGGGACCGATGCGTCAGGCTTCGCACCGACAGGAGCGATCACTTGAGCGTCAGGGTTGCGTGGCGCACGGTCGTGTCCGAGGCATCGGGCTCGATGACGAACCCGAGCGATTTGCACATCTCGAGCATGGTCGTGTTGGTCGCCAGCACCTCGCCGAAGAGCGTGCCGAGGCCCTCCGCGCGCGCGTAGGCGATGAGGTGCTGCATGAGCATCCAGCCGAGGCCCTTCCCCTTGAGATCGGAGCGGACGAGGATGGCGTACTCGGCGCGCGTGTAGTCCGGATCGGCCGCAAGCCGCGAGACGCCGAGCAACTCGCCGCCCGAAAGAGCGACGAAGGCCATCTCGCGTGCGTAATCGATCTGCGTGAACCGCGCCACGAAGCGGTGGGCGCGGTGCGGCTTCGCTGTGAAAAAGCGCATGCGCATGTCTTCGGGCGACATATTGGCGAAGAAGTGCTCGTAGAGGGGCTCGTCCTCCGGCCGGATGGGGCGCACGTGCACGGGGCCGATCTTCGGCACGACCACGCTTTTCTCCCAGGCGGTCGGGTAAGGGCGGATGGCCATCGGGCGACGCGGCGCGACCTTCGGGTCGGCGACGCGCATGCGTGCGTCTAGCGCGATGCATCCGTTATTGTCGGCGAGCAGCGGGTTGATATCGAGCTCGCGCAGCTCCGGATGATCGGAGATGAGCGTGCTGACGCGCACAAGCACGTCGGCAATGGCGTCGAGATCGGCCGCCGGGCGGTTCCGGTAGCCTTCGAGCAGCTTGTTGATGCGGGTCTGGCGCATCATGTCGCGGGCGAGCCCGCGATCCAGCGGCGGCAAGGCGTGGGCCGTGTCGTTCATCACCTCGACCGCCGTGCCGCCGGCGCCGAACAGCAGCGTCGGGCCGAAGGTCTCATCCTCGCTCATGCCGACGATGAGCTCATGGGCATCGGGCCGCTCGATCATCGGCTGGACGACCCAGCCTTCGAGGTGCGCGTCGGGCCGCAGCCGCGCGATGTCGGCGGCCATGGCGCGCGCCGTCTCGCGCGCCTCGTCGGCGCTGGTGATGCCGAGGCGCACGCCGCCGACGTCCGACTTGTGCGAGATATCGTCGGAATGGATCTTGATCACGCAGGCGCGGTGGGATTTCAGGATCTCGGCGGCGGTCGCGGCGACGCTGTCGGGATCGGCGCAGCGGATCGTCTGGGCCACGGGAATGCCGTACGCCTGGAGCACCGCCTTGGCCTCGAACTCCGTCAGCATGCTTTCGCCGCGGGCCAGCGCGGCCAGCATGATCTCGTGCGCCCGCTCGCGGTCGAACACGACTTCGCCGGGGCAGGCGGGGGGCGTTCGCATCAGCTCGTCCTGCGAGCGGCGGTAGCGCACGAGCTGCATGAAGCCGTCGATGGCAGCGGTCGGCGTCTCGAATGTCGGAATCCGCGCTTCGGTGAACATCGCCCGGCTCTTCGCGGCCGCGCTTTCGCCGAGCCAGTTGGTCAGCACCGGTTTGGCGCGCGGCCTCGCCGCCGCGGCGGAGATGGCTTTGAGCACGGCGGCGGCGCCTTCGTCGCTCGACGCGAGCGCGGTCGGACAGTTGATCACCAGCACGGCGTCGGAGGCGGGGTCGTTGAGGAGCGCGTTCATCGCGGCCTCGTAGCGGTCGGCACCGGCGTCGCCGATGATGTCGATGGGATTGCCTTTCGACCACGTGGCGGGGAGCGCTGCGTCGAGGGCTTCGATCGTCTCCGGCGAGAGCTCCGCGAGCTTGCCGTCGTAATCTTCCAGGCGGTCGGCCGCGAGCACCCCGGCACCGCCGCCATTGGTCAGGATGGCGAGGCGCTCTCCCTCGAGGCGCGGCGTGAAGGAGAGCATCTCCGCGGCCTTGAACAGGCTGTCGAGATCCTGCACGCGGACGAGGCCCGCGCGGCGAAAGGCGGCATCGTAGACGGCGTCGGAGCCTGAGAGCGCGCCGGTATGGGAGTGGGCCGCCTTGGCGCCGGCCTCGTGGCGTCCGGACTTCAGCACGATGACCGGCTTGGCGCGGGCCGCGCGGCGGGCGGCCGACATGAACTTCTGGGCGTGCGTCACCTGCTCGACATAGAGGAGGATGGCGCGGCTTTCCGGATCGCCGGCGAGATAGTCCAGCGTGTCGCCGAAGTCGACGTCGGCCATCTCGCCCATCGACACGACCTTCGAGAAGCCGATTCCGCGGCCTTGCGCCCAGTCGATGACGGCCGTCACCAGCGCACCGGACTGGGAGAGGAAGGCGAGGTCCCCCTTGGAGGGCATGCAGTGGGCGAAGCTCGCATTGACGCCGAGGTGGGGCAGAATGAGGCCGATGCAGTTGGGGCCGAGAACGCGCAGGCAGGCCGGACGCGCCGCCTCCAGCATGCGCTGGCGCAAATCGGCGTCGAGGCCGGCAGTGATGACGACGGCGGCGCGCGTGCCGTGGCGTGCGAGATCCGCAATCACCCCCGGGACCGTGTCGGGCGGCGTGGCGACGACCGCGAGATCCGGAGCGTGCGGAAGGGCCGCCACAGATGGATGACAAGGGACGCCGTCGATCGTGGCGTGACGCGGATTGATCAGCTGAATGTCGCCCGTAAAGCCGCCGGTCCTCAAGTTCGAAGCGACGATGCGTCCGACGCTGCCTCTCTTCTCGCTCGCCCCAACGAGAGCGATGGAGGCCGGCGAGAACATGAACTCAAGGTTTCGAACGGTCATCCGGGGATCCTTCGCGCGATCGGGCCATGGCTTCGGAATAGCGCACTTGCACCATCGCGCCCATGCCGGCCGTCGTTTTTTCGGGTGTGCCGTGCCGTTACGACGAGGGGCCTGCGCTGGGGCGCGCCTCTAATGCGCCGTTGGCGTAGCGGTCGTCGGTGAGCGTGTCGGGCGGCGATCCCGTGGCCTGCAAGACGTCGTGTGTCAGCAGAACGTCGCATTTCGCCTCGAGCAGGGCGCGGGAGACCTGGCGCTGGCGCTCGGGGTCGGGGGCGTGAATGATGACGACCGCGGCGCCGGCGGCCAGATGATGCACGAGGTTCTGGAACAGCCTCTGCAGGAGGCCGGGCGTGATGCCCTCCCCGCCGTGCGGGATCCTCCCGTTCAGCGTCAGGGCTGCAAACGGCGCGAACTTCGCCAATGCCGTCGCAAGCTTCGCTGCGAGCGCGCCGGGGCTCTCGAGGTAATGGATGGTCAACCGCCCGTCCGTTACGGTCCCGGTCCTCGTTTCGCCCGGTGCGCCGTCCTGCATGACGAGCACGTCGCAGGAATCGGGCTGCAGCTTCCCCAGTACCGCATAAGCCCCCGGCGGCTGGTCGAATATTCCGATGACGAAGCGGTCCCGGACGGATTCGTCCGTCGGTTCACCCCCATACAACTCTGGCGAGAGATCGGCAGCGGAGGGCGATCTGGCGCTTTTCCGGCCGATATCGTCGCGCGGTGTCGATCTCATCCGGGCACAGCCCCTCATTCGGCCGCCCGAGAGCCTCGGTGCAAGCCGAAATTGCAATCTTTGGTGTCGTAGTAAGCCCTCCGGGCGTATGCCGCGTATGCTGCAATTGTGAGATTGTGTGACATGATGTGACAGCGGCGGTGCGGTATACGGCTGCTAAGTGGCAACTGCCGGTGTCCCCAAGGCTTTCCGACCCATGCCCGATACGATTCTCATCGTCGATGACGAGCCCGGGGTGCGCACGCTGTTGCGCACGGGGCTCGAGGCCGAGGGCTTCTCCGTGGTCGAGGCCGGTAACGGCGCCGAGGCCGAGAGCCAGCTCGCCGCCCAGCCCATCAGCCTGCTGACGCTCGACCTCAAGCTCGGGGGCGAGGACGGGCTCAAGCTCGCGCGCGACCTGCGCGCGAAACGCAATACCCCGATCGTCATGATCACGGGCAAGGGCGACCCCATCGATCGCGTGGTGGGACTTGAGCTTGGGGCGGACGATTACATCGCCAAGCCGTTCCTGATGCGGGAGGTCGTCGCGCGCGTGCGGGCCGTGCTCAGGCGCTATCAGGCCGGTGACCCGGGTATGGCTCTCGAGCCGGCCGCTTGCGACGGCTCGCGCCATGCCTTCGAGGGCTGGACCATGGACACGCGGCGGCGGGAGGTGGTGATGCCGGACGGCACGCCCTGCGACCTCACGACGGCCGAGTTCAACCTGCTCCAGATCCTGGTCCAGCGCCCCGGCCGGGTGCTGTCGCGCGACGAGCTGATGGACCTTCTCAAGGGGCATGACTGGACACCGATGGACCGCTCGATCGACGGCCTCGTCGCGCGGTTGCGCAAGAAGATCGAGCCCGGCAACGAGCGCCCGCAGCTCGTCAAGACCGTGCGGGGGGTCGGCTACGTGTTTGCGGGCACCGTGAAGCGGGTTTAGGGCAGGGGCGACGTGCAGGGGCGGATGCGTCCGCCGCTCACTCCTGCAGCGCTTCATGCAGCGCCAGGGCGAGATCCGCACGCTTATAGGGCTTGCGCAGAATGGCGACGTCGGCCGTGCCGGGCTGCGTCTCCTCGGCCGCATAGCCCGTGGTCAGGAGAACTCTGATGCGCGGCGCGTGCTCGCGGACCCAGTGGGCGACGTCATAGCCCGATACGCCACCCGCCATGACGATGTCGCTCAGGACGACCTGTATGTCGTCTTCCGATTGCAGGATGCGGATGGCGGCGGCTCCGTTCTCGGCTTCGAGGGCGACGTAGCCCAACCCCTCCACGCGCTGCAACGTGAGCTCGCGGACCTCGGGATTGTCCTCGACGACCAGCACGACCTCACTGTTCTTCGAGAGCGGGACGGTTTCGGCGGGGCCGGCTTTGGTCTCGGTGGTTTCCTCCGTGCGCGGGAGGTAGAGGTTGACGGTCGTGCCGCGGCCCGGGGCGCTTTCGATGGACGCGTGTCCCCCCGACTGCTCGGCGAAGCCGTAGACCGTGCTGAGGCCGAGACCCGTTCCGCGTCCAGGCTCCTTGGTGGTGAAAAACGGCTCGAAAGCGCGTTCGAGCACCGCCGGCGACATGCCGTGGCCGGTATCGCTCACCGAGATCAGCACGAACTCGCCGTTGCCGGGAATGCCCGCATCCCTGGCCGTCGCGTTACGACTCTCGATGACGAGGTTTCCGCCTTCCGGCATGGCGTCGCGCGCGTTGATGGCCAGATTGAGGATGGCATTCTCGAGCTCGCTCGCGTCGGCGCGCGTGCGGCCAACGTTGCCGGCCAGCATGGTGGTGAGGGCGATGGGCTCGCCAAGCGAGCGCTGCAGGATCTCGGTCAGGTTGAGGATCATCTCGTTGACGTCCAGAACCTGCGGCGTGAGACGGCGGCGACGGGCGAAGGTGAGAAGCCGCTTGGTCAGCGCGGCGCCCATGTCCGCCGCGTCGGCGGCGCGTTTCAGGAACGCCGCCTTCGGCCCCAGCTCGGGATCGGCGCCGAGCAGCTCCAGATTTCCTGTGATGATGGTCAGCAGGTTGTTGAAGTCGTGCGCCACGCCGCCGGTCAACTGGCCGAACGCCTCCATGCGCTGGGCCTGGATCAGGGCCGCGTGCGCTTCCTCGCGGCGGCGGATCTCGGCCTCGAGCGCCCGCGTGCGGTCGGCGACGCGCGCCTCGAGTTCGGTGTTGGCGGCGGCGAGGGCCACCTCGGCGAGCTTGCGGTCCGTCACATCGCGCAGAACGACCATGTAGGACTTGCGGCCGTCGATCATCTGCTTTGCGATGGAGGCTTCGGCCGGAAACTCCGATCCGTCCTTGCGGCGCGCGAAGATCTCCTGGCGCTCGGCCATCTTGCGGGCGGCGATCGGTGAAGCGGAGAAATCAGCGACGTGGCGGGTGTGCCTGGATCGCATGCGCTCGGGGATCAGGATGTCGAGCGGCTGGCCCATGATCTCGGAGGGGCGGTAGCCGAACATCGTCGCCGCGCCCTCGTTGAACAGGGTTATGCGGAGCCTGTCGTCGAGCGAAATGATGGCGTCTGCGGCAATGGCGAGAAAGGCCGAAACCTGAGCCTGGGCCAGCTCCGCATTGCTCGAAGCCGGGTGCGAAGAGGGTGCGTCCTTGGCCATGCCGTATGATCACCTGGGTCGACGAGGACCGTGCCAGGGCTCTCATCTGTTGAGCCTTGGGTTGCAGCCTCGTTATTCGATGGAGCATCGATTGGGCCAAGGCTCGCCAAGGGCCGGACAATCGTCGGACGCGACGCATGCCTCGCACACGGTTTGACGCCGCCCTTGGCCGAGCCTGCTACCCTGGAGGGACGCGGTCCTTTCCCGCTGCCGGTTCGTCGCGAAAGCTTGCAGAGCAAGAGAGGTCTACTGCGCTTCCGCTCCTCTCGGCCGCGCGAAAGTCCTCGCGTCAATGCCCATCCGATTATGGGGTCGCAGCCTAGATCATCGTCGAAAAGCGAACAAGGATCTCACGGGCGCGCAGGCCATGAGTCGCTTCGGTTTTCCTCCGACGGCGCCGTGCCGTGCCGGGATGCGCATCCGATCCGGGAGGGGCCCCTACGCGAGGGGCGGCGTCTCAGTCGCCCGCGGGAGGGTTCTTCTGCTCGAGCGTGTGGAGGTAGGCTACCACGCCGGCAATCTCGTCCGGCGAAAGGACGAACTCCGGCATGTCGGCATGTCCGGAGGTGATGCCTTCGGCGAGGGATTCTTCAAGGCTTTCAGGAGGGTATCGTTTCACGACGTCGCGGAAGGGTGGAGCCTCGGCGTGCGGGCTCGTGCCGTCCGGGCCGATCGCATGGCACCGGCTGCACCGGGACTCGAGGGCGTGACGGCCCTTGTCGATCGCCGTGGGCTCTGCCGGGGCCGGCGTCGCCGCGACGAGGCAAAGGAGGGCGACAGAGGTCCGAGCTCGGGATCTGGCCTTAAGCACCATCGCGCGCGTCCGCTATTTCTGCCTGAGGCTCATGATGTAAGCGACGACATCGTCGCGCTCCTCGGCCGGAATGATGAGGTTGGGCATGGTCGGATGGGACGTCTGCAGCCAGACGATCAACGCGCGCTCGGTCATGCCGGGCGTGTTGGCTATCGTCACGAAGTCCGGCGCATCCTCGGTGGGCAGGGTGTCCTCGGCCGGGGTTTCGACGCGGTGGCATTCGGCGCAATGCGCGCGTGCGTAGGCGAGACCTTCCGTAGCGTTGCCGATCTCCCCGGCGTGAACCGCAGCCGGCGCCGACAGCGCCATCGACATCAAGACAATCCGTGCCATGCGCATGAAACGTTCTCCGATGACTGGATCACTCTCCCCGCCGATCATGGGGCACCGCCAGCGTGGGTCAACGCCGCGCGCTCGCCGGGTGCGCAGAGGGCATCAATTATGCTGTGGGGAGTCCAGACCGTCATAAAGCCGAGTATCCCAATCGAGATTCCGGCGATGCGCCGCATGCTCTGGCGCGATCCCAGGACGGTGAGCGCGCCGAAGCCGGCGGTTGCCGCCAGGAGACCGGGCAGCGTCCCGGCGCCGAACGCCGTCATGACCGAGGCACCGCCGGCGGCGGATCCGCTGAGCATGGCCGTGAAGAGTGCGCCGTAGACCATCGCGCACGGCATCATGCCCCACGCGAGACCGCCCATCAGCGCGGTCGGATAGCGGCCGAGCCGCGGCACCGCGGTGCGGGCGAGGCGGTCGGCCAGGGGCGCGAGGGCACGGTCGAGCAGCGACAGCGGCGGAAGCAGGCCCGCCGTCGAGAGGCCGATCCACATGAGCGCAACGGCGCCCGCCCACTGCACGAGGCGGAAGGCGATCTCGCGGTCGAGCCAGGCGATGGCGGGCGCGCCGAGCGCTCCGACCAGGGCGCCGGCCAGGGTGTAGGACAGGATGCGGCCGGCGTGCGTCAGCGCCGCGATGCGGGCGCCTTCGGCGGCGCTCCGCGGGGCGCCGAAGTGGAGCAATCCGACGGACACGCCCGCACACATGCCCGCGCAGTGAAGGGTGCTCGCGAGCCCGAGACCAAAACCGGCGGTGAGGAGAAGGCCGTTGGGGTCCATGGGCTCATGCCGTCTCGGGGCTGCGGATGCACGCCAGAAGCGCGGGGATGGCCGCGGCAACGAGCGTCCAGAAAACGAGCGTATCCGGATCGGAAGCGAACGGCGCCAGGAAGTAGCCGGAGCCCCATCCGCAGATGAGGAGGAAAACCGGGGCGGCGAGGGCTGCGACGGTCCAGCGCCGGCGGCCGGTGGCATTCAGCCGCTTCGCGCTCAGTGCCGTGAAGGCATAGAGACAGATGAGCGCCCATAGAACCGCGGCCATGGTCGGGATTTCGGGGGCGGCGTTCATGCTCTCATCGAAGCTTCCGTCGTTGAAGAGACCGATGCCGACGAGCGCGGCTGCGGAGATCGCGGCCGTGCCGAGCAGCCATTCTCTGCGGCTCGCCCGGCCTTTCAACGAAAAAAGGAGATCGATGAGATAGCCGGTCATGCCTTCCCCTCCTGTTTTCGTGGTGCGCGGGGCCGTGACCTCGTGGCAGACGGAGCATCGAGAGGCGACAGCCGGGTCAAGGGCCAGAGAAATCGCGTAGCGCTTGCCTCATGTATTGCGCAAGCGGTTTGATGGCGCCATCAAACCGTGGAGGTTTTGCAGCCTTGCGCTCCTGCCAGCCCCGCGAACGCCCGCGCGTTAATGCCATCCCTCTCTTGAGCCACAGCCTAGCGGCGCCAGTCCCCTTCGGTTTGACCCAGGTCAAAGCGGGGATCGGGCGCTCGGCGACATAGTTTTCAAGAGCAATCCCGCCCTTCGGACCGACGACGCCATGCGCAACGCCGCCCTGATATCCCTTCTTGCCGCGTTCGTTCTTTCTCCCGCGCTTGCGGAGGACGAGCCGCCGGTGCCCAACGAAGGGCCCTGGCGGATCATTCTCAGAGATCAGCTCAAGAACGAGAAAGCGTGCGACTTGAACGAGGTTTTGACCTACCAGGAGATTCCGCTCGGCACCGATGTCGGCGTCGACGGCCGCGTGTCCTGCTTCGACGGGCGCGAGTTCAACTTCACGCGCAAGGCCAAGCACCAGAAGTTCTCGCTCGAGGTCTGCTCGCCGGCGGTGTGCTAGGTTGCGGACTCATGATTGGGTGGGCATTGACGCGAGGACTTTCGTGCTGCCGGCAGGAGCGAAAGCGCAGCAAACCTCCATGGTTTGCAAGCTTTCGCGACGAACCGGGAGCGCGAAAGGACCGCGCCCCTACGGGGTGAACCAAGACAAGCCAATGGCGGCGTCAAACCGCTTGCCCGATGCATAAGCATCGAGCTGCGCGATTTTCCTGGCCCTTGGCTTGTCTTGGCTCATCAATGTCCCATCCAATCATGAGTCCGCAACCTCATCCTCAATCCCAGAGATCGAGGATGAGGTTGACGGGAAACGACGGCGCGTCGCGGGTTGCGGCCCAGCGGTCGAGGGCGTGACGGTCGGCTGTCTCGAGGACATTGGGAAGCATCCCGTCCAATGCCGATTCCGTCGCGTGATGGCGGCCCCTCAGGCCGACCACCTCCGTCAATGTGGCCGCGACACCGTCGGCGGGCGTCATCCGGCCGGCGATGAAACCGCTCAGGATGATCGTAACCCCGCGATGGCGCTCGCCGATCTCGGCATGCTCGCGGCTCAGCCGATTGAGCAGGGCACGGGTGTCCAGCGTCGCGTCCTTGCTCTTGGTGAGAATCGGAAACAGGGCTTCGTCCTGGAAGTCGGCGTGCTCGGACCAGCTCGGCTCAAGGACGACATTCAGCACGCGCGCGATGCGCTGGGCGACGGCGGGCGGAGGGTGTTCCGCGAGGCTCGCCAACCCCTTGTCGATCTCGGCCTGGAGGTGACGATCCGCCGCAAGCCTTTGGCCGAGGTCGATCGTCTGCCGGGGGGGTGTCGCACGTGGGGGAGGCATGGCCGGACCTTCGTTCGCAAGTCCGACTGACCATAACGCCGCAGCTCCAGGGTCCTTTGATTGGGATCATGTCCATCCCACCGGACCTCCGAGTGTTACAAACTCTCACAAATCGTCACGACCCCTACATACGCATGGTGCGTAACCCCTCTTAAATCCGGGCATCGCACCAAAGGCGCACCGCTCAGTCATGCGGTCGAGGAGAGACGATGCTGGCGACCCATTCCCCTGAGGCCCGTCCTCATGCGCAGCGCACGCAAAGCCCCCGACAGGACGTCCGCGAGAGCCGGTCGCTCGAAGAGCGGCTGACGCAAGCGTCCGAGCGGCGGCTCGAGCCCAAGGAGCACGTGTTCTGCGAAGGCGATCAGCGCAGCCATGTGTATCGGGTCGAGGAGGGCGTGATCGCCATCTACAAGACGCTGTTCGACGGCCGGCGTCGCATCATCGACTTTGCCTATCCGGGAGATTTCATCGGCCTCGGCGTGCTCGGCGAGCACATCATGAGCGCCCAGGCCACCTGCCCCGCACGAGTGCGCTGCCTGTCGGCCTCCGCCCTGGAAAGCCTTGCCGAGACCGACGCCTCGCTGGCGCTCAAGCTCTATAAGTCCGTCTGCCAGGATCTGGCGGCCGCGCGCAGCCTGCTGGTCACGGTCGGGCAGCGCAGCGCCGTCGAGCGGATGGCGGCGTTTCTGCTGGCGCTTTACCGGCGCGGCGCGGGGGGGACCGAGGGCGCGATCAAGCTTGCCATGCGCCGCAGCGATATCGCGGATCTGCTCGGGCTCACGATCGAAACGGTCAGCCGGACCTTCACGAAGCTGCGCGAGATGGGCGTGATCGAGGTCGAGCAGGGCGGAACGACGGTGATGCTCCTCGATACCGAGCGCTTGGCGGACCTCGCCAACGAGTAATGACCCCCGGTGCTGCGGTTTTCGCCGCGGATGGGGTAGGGGATCCGGCTCTTTTCAACCGGAAGGATGAGCGAAACGGAAAAAGGCCACGCGATCTCCCGCGCGGCCTTTCGCGTGTCCGGTCTCGGGCGTTCGTCAGGCTGCGTCGGCGAGCCTCTGCAGGGTCAGCGGATCGACGATCCTGAGGCCGCCCGGGGTGTCTCGCACCGCGCCTTCTCTTTTGAGGCACAACAGAGCCGCGCTGAGCTTGTCGATGCTCATGTCGAGCTGGCGTGCGACAAAGCCCGCGGTAATGTCGTCGGAAATGAGATCCGGATCGCGGCCTTCGGGGCCGTTCATGCTGGAGAGCGCCAAAAGGAAATTCGCGACGCGCGCGGCTGCCGGGGCCGGCTCTGCGGCGAGGGCCCTGTCGCGCAGGTAGTCGAACTCCCGCTCGACGGCGGATGCCAGCCGGAACGAGAGGCGGTCGTCGCTGTCGAGCGCCGCCGAGAACGCCTCCTCCGGAACGAGGCTTACGACCGTATCGACCATCGCCTGCGCCGTGCTCACGTGGTGCGCAAGATGGCCGAGGCCGACGATGTCGCCGGGGAATGCGAACTCGATGACGTCGTGGCGTCCGTCCGCCCAAAGCATGTAATGACACACGGTTCCGCGCTCGATGCGATAGAGCGTGCGCGTATTGCCGGGCTGGAAGAGAATCTCGCCTGTTGCCACGGTCTGGAGCACGAGACCGGTATCGCTCGACGCCTGGGAGGGCTTTCCGCCGTCAATGCCTGGGTCGAAATTTTCTGTCTGGCAAACGGTTGCCATAACGCATTACTCCAACGTCTCCGCCGAGATTTAGTTTTTCACCTCGCCACAATCAAGTCTAATTAATAAACGCGACAATCGGGTAAGGCGCTCGCCGTTATCCTAAACTTTGAGCGAGCGTGGCTGTTCCTTGGGGAACTTCCGAAATTTCATATCCCGGATTTCGATCCGTAAGAGGATGACATAACATCCATTTTTTTACGGCATTCGACTTTCGTACCAATAACATGCGCCGACCAATTCGGTGGAGCAGGGGTGCCGGTTAGGCCTCGGCGAATTTGACCGCCGCGCCCGGCGGGCATTCGCCGCGCTGGATGCTGATCCCGAGGTGCAGGGATTCGGCGATGCGTTCGGCGCGGTCGATAAAGAGCGCCGCCGGGGGGCCGGGACAGACGGCGTTGGCGGTTGTGCGGAACAGCGCCAGCCAGCGCTCGAAGTGCGTGCGCGAGATTTCCGCAATCGCCATGTGGACCGGCATGGGGCGGCCCTTATAGCGTCCCGTCATCAGCACCACCGAGGACCAGAAGGCTGACAACTTATCGAGATGTTCGGGCCAGTTATCGATGCGCGCCTCGAAGATCGGACCGAGCATCGGATCGCGCCGTACCTCGGCATAGAAAGCGTGGACCAGCTCCCGGATCATCGGCTCCGTGATCCCGGCGGCGAGACCGGGGGCCTTCGGATGGGGCTCGTGCTGCATTGCGGCAATGCCTTCTTGCGAAATAAGATATATTCATAATACATCTTACGCGGCGCGCAGGGTCAAGGTATGCCGATGTGGCATTTCGGCGGAGGTTTCATGCGGCTCACCCAGCTTTCCGATTTTTCGATGCGTGCGCTCATGTATCTCGGAACGAATCCCGGCCGTCTGGTGACCATCCAGGAGATTGCCAGAGCCTACGGTATTTCCGAGAACCATCTCATGAAAGTGGTGCATCGGCTGGCACAGCACGGGTTCGTCGAGACCGTGCGGGGGCGCGGCGGCGGCTTGCGGCTCAAGGGGCCGGCGGAGAAGATCCGCCTCGGAGCCGTGGTGCGTGCGGTCGAGGAGGATTTCCGTCTGGTGGAATGCTTCGGAACGGGCGACACGTGCCGCATCACCAACGTCTGCCGGCTGAAGATCGCGCTCAATCAGGCGCTGGGCGCCTTCATGGCGTCGCTCGACCAATGGACGCTCGCCGACCTGGTGCAAAACCCCAAGGCGCTCGCGGAAGCGCTGGCGATCGACGCGGCATGAGGGAATTCGGACGCGTCGCGGATCACGATCTTCAAGGATAGGGCCCAAGGACAGCATCATGGCTCTTTCGACCCGTCTCACCGAGCGATTTGGGATCTCGCATCCGATCGTCTCAGCGCCCATGGCGTTTGCCGCCGGCGGGCGTCTGGCGGCGGCTGTGTCCGAGAGCGGCGGGCTCGGCCTCATCGGCGGCGGCTACGGCGACAGGGCGTGGCTCACCGAGCAACTGGCGCAGGTCGGCTCGTCGCCGTTCGGCTGCGGGTTCATCACCTGGTCGCTTGCGCGGCAGCCGGAACTTCTGGATCTCGTGCTCGAGCGGGGGCCTAAAGCGGTTTTCCTCTCGTTCGGCGATCCGGCGCCGTTTGCCCCGCGGATCAAGGAGGCCGGCGCCGCCTTGATCTGCCAGGTGCAGACCCGGCGCGATGCCGCGCACGCGCTCGATTGCGGGGCGGACGTGATCGTCGCCCAGGGCGCGGAGGCCGGCGGGCACGGGGAGATCCGGGCGACGTTCACGCTGGTGCCCGAGGTGGCGGACCTCATCCGGCAGCGGGCGCCGGACACCTTGCTCTGTGCTGCGGGCGGCGTCGGGGACGGCCGCGGGCTCGCGGCGGCGCTCATGCTCGGGGCAGACGGTGTTCTCGTCGGGTCGCGGCTGTGGGCCACGCAAGAGGCCAACGTGGGACCGAGAATGCACGCGGCGGCGCTGGCCGCGAATGGCGACGATACGATCCGCTCGCAGGTCATGGACCTCGCGCGCAAGCTCGACTGGCCGCCGCGCTACACGGCGCGCGTGCTCAAGAACACGTATATCGCCCGCTGGCACGGGCGCGAGGCGGAGCTGATGTCGGTTGCGGATGAGGAGGCTGCCAAGTACCGCGCGGCCTGGGCGGCGGACGACCCGGAGGGCAGCAATACGTTCGTTGGTGAGGCCGTCGGTCTGATCGCGGACGTCGTGCCCGCGCGGGATGTCATCCAGCGGATGGTCGCGGAGGCCGAGGAGCAGCTTCAGCGTTTCCGTCGGACATGAGCCCCGAGGCAGGCTCGGGTGTCCTGACGACGGCATTGGGCGCGGAGCTTCCGTGCTGCGCTTTTGCTCCCGCGGGCGTCGGGCTCAGCGGCAGATGAGGACCGGGATCGTGCTGTGGGTCAGCACCTTGATGGCCTGGCTGCCGAGCAGGAAGCGCATCAGACCGCGCCGTCCGTGGGACGCCATGACGATGAGGTCGCACCCGTGCTTCTCCGCCGTCTCGACGATGCCTTCGGCGGGAAACTGATCCTTGACGTGCAGCGTCGTGCAGTCGACGGCCGCCGCCTTGGCCGTGTCCGCGACGGCGGTGAGGATCTGGGCCGCGTTGGCCGCGACGCTTTCGTCGTACTCCTTGATGGGAAACGCCATGGCGACTTCACCCGGGGCGACGGCGACCCAGGGCTCGGTGACGTTGATGGCCGTCACCTTCGCGCTGAGGCCCTTGGCGATTTCCAACCCTTGTGCGACGGCTTTCTGCGCGAGCTCCGAGCCATCGGTTGCGATCAGGATATGCTTGAACATGAGGCCTCGCTCTTTCGGTTCGATGATCCACGCTGCGGCCGCGACGGGGGTTCGCTTCGCAGTCTAGTCGATATCGGCACGCTTTGGCTTTCCGGATATCCTGCGGCTGTTCCAGTATGGTGACGTCGTTCGCCGCGTCCGGAGGTCGCCCGTCTTGATCCATCTCGCATGCCGCCGCCATTGGCCGATGACCTTGATCCTGGTCAATTTTTTTGTGCTCGCAGTGATTTCGGGAGGCGGAGGGGCGCGTGCGGACACCGAGGTTCAGCCGGCCCTTCTCGCCGGGTCCAAACCCGGGACGGTATTCAGGGTCTGGCCGCTCGAGGGCGGCGTCAACTCCGGCTACAAAGGGTATCGCGTCCTCTACCGGTCGACGGACTACAACGAGCGGCCTGTTGCCGTGACCGGGGCCGTCCTCTTTCCCGCCGCTTCCGCTGCAAAACCGCGGGACGTGGTGGCCTGGGCGCACCCGACCACCGGCGTCGTTTCCAGATGCGCGCCGACTCTCATTCCGGACCTCGCCGGCACGATCATGGGCATCGACGATCTGACCGACGCCGGTTACGTGATCGTCGCCACCGATTACGTCGGGCTCGGCACCAAGGACCATCATCCCTATCTCGTGGGGGTGAGCGCGGCGCGGGCGGTCATCGATTCCGTGCGGGCGGCGCGGCAACTCAAGGACGCGGGAGCGGGGCATCGGTTCGCCGTCTGGGGTCATTCTCAAGGTGGACATGGCGCGCTGTTCACGGGGCTCGGCGCGTCGGCCTATGCGCCGGAGCTGACGCTCGTCGGCGTGGCCGCCGCCGCGCCAGCCACCGAGCTCGTCGATCTTTTCGAAGCGGACCGCGAAACCCCGAGCGGGCGGTCGCTGACGTCGATGACGGTGCTGTCCTGGTCGCGCGTGTTCGGTTTTCCGCTCGACCGCTTCGTGGAAAAACGGGCGATGCCGAGGTTCGAGGCGCTCGCGGGAGACTGCATCGAGACCATCGCGGACTTCATGAAGGAGAGCGAGGACGAGAAGGCGCTGGCGCACGCGTTCCTGAAGGTCGACCCGGTCCGCACCCCGGAGCTGCGGGCGATCATGGATCGGAACACACCGGGGGCGCTGCCGGCCGGTACGCCCGTTTTCATCGCCCAGGGCACGGCGGACGACCTCGTTCGGCCCGCCGTCACGCGGGCTTACGTTTCGTCTCTCTGCCGGGGCGGCGCGCACGTGAAGCTGCACACCATGCCGGGCGGTGGGCACATGTGGGCGGGCCGCGACAGCGCCTCGGCGGCGGTGGCCTGGATCGGCCAGCGCTTCAAGGGTCACGCGCCGCCGGACGATTGCCGGTGACGGGAGTTTCGAAGGTGAAGGAATTTTCGGCGTAGCCAGGTTGCTCTCCGCGTCCGGGTCGGGTAGATCAACGCAGCGCGGGTGCCGGTCGCTTCGCCCGCGCGGGTGCATCAACCTATTGCGCTGAGATCAAAGCGATTTTCTTGGGTAAGCTGCCGTAGCTCAGTGGTAGAGCACTCCCTTGGTAAGGGAGAGGTCGCAAGTTCAATCCTCGCCGGCAGCACCAGAACTTCCCATAAAATCAATTTGCTAACCTTGGATCCTTGGGTCTTTCCGGCTCGGCGGAAGCACGGCCGTGCGCGCAATCGGCGCGCCTGGATCCCAGCCGCCCCGCCCATGCGGAGCGGGGCTCCGCCATTATAGGTGCGGGGCGCGGCAGTCCAAACTCAACGTCACTCCGGCGAAGGCCGGTGTCCAGACACCCTTCCGTATACCGAGCGGCGCACCGTTCTGGTTACGGGCACGTACGTGACGGTCATGGGCCCATCGACGGCTAATAAGCTCAATCCCGACAATGGCGGTTCAAAATAAATAGCGCGCGGTTTCGTTCCATCGCTAATGCGGATTACTGACATTTCTTGTGAGGCAACTATTGTGCAATATATGAAAGTCGGTTTAGTTGTCGCCCTGCACGAACTTCAAAGACGCTGTTCTGAGGTTGGGACGGGACCGCCATGGACAAGCTCGATGCGATGAACGTGTTGACCAAGGTGGTCGCGACCGGAAGTTTCGCCGAGGCTGCCCGACGTCTCGGCGTCACTCGCTCCGCTATCAGCAAGGCCATCACCCAGCTCGAGCATGAGCTCGGTGCGCGCCTTCTCGACAGGACGACACGGCGCGTCACGCCGACCGAGGTGGGGCTTGCGTACTACGAACGGTGTCTCGGCATTCTCGCCCAGATCGCGGAGACGGAGGCGCAGATCTCACGCCTTCACGATGAGCCTAAGGGCGTGCTCAAGGTCAACGCGCCGATGTCGTTCGGCACGCTCTATCTCGGGGCGGCCATTGCCGACTTCATGGACCGCTATCGCGACCTCAAGGTCGAGCTGACGCTGACCGACCGAATGATCGATCCGCTCGAGGAGGGCGTGGACATCACGGTGCGCATCGGCACGCTCGCCGACTCGAGCCTGATCGCGCGGCGCATCGCGACGGCCCGCATGATGCTGGCTGCAAGCCCTGACTACATCTCCCGCCACGGGGCGCCGAAAGCCCCCTCCGATCTCTCGCAGCACAAATGCCTCCACTACGGGCATTCGACCACCGTCCCGCGCTGGCAGCTCACCGACAACGATACGATCGTCTCGGTGCCGGTGACGGCCTGTCTCAGCTCCAACAATGGCGATACGCTGCGCGACGCGGCGGTCAAGGGCATCGGCATCGCCCGTCTGCCGAGCTTCATCATCGGCGGCGACATCGTGTCGGGGCGGCTCAGGACCGTGCTGCCCGACTATCCGCCGCAGGAGCTTACCATCCACGCGCTCTATGCGCCGAACCGGTTCCTCGCCGCCAAGTCGCGCGTGTTCATCGACTTCCTCGTCGAGCGGTTCTCGCGGCCGTCGTGGGAAAAGTGCGAGCGGGCCAGGGTGGTCGAGAAGGCGCGCTGAGGCGCCTGTAGGGCGCCGCCGACCGGGGCGCTACGGCGTGGGGATTGCGAACGGAGCGCCGGGGCCGGGGTGCGGCGCGCCTCCTGCGGATGCCTCGATGTCCTCGAGCAGGTCGGCTTCCTTCTTCAGCATCGTGTCCACCTTCGACGGCAGGACCTCGAACTCCCAGCCGTCCGTGCGGGCGCGGATGTCGGCGGCGGCTTTCTTCGCGTCGCCCTCGCCCGAGGGGTCGATGGCGATCCAGGTGCCGCCGTCCTCGCCGCGCCGCACGTGGAGCGCGATCTTGAGGCCGCCGTCGGTCTCGAAGCGCACGGTTCCGGCCTCGGTCTCCGGCGTCGCAGGCTGCTTGCGCACGCGCTCGAAGTCGAGGAACGAGGCCGCCTCGACGATGTTGTCGATCATGTTGACGTATTTGACCTTCTTGCCGGACGGAATGGCCGCGAGAGCGTGGCTGCCGTCGTCGTTGCGCTTCAGCGTGTAGGGCGGCTCGCCACGGACCTCGACGGTGAGGTCCTTGATCCTTTCGGTCTGGGTCTCGAACACGCGCGGGTTGGCCCAGTCCTTGAGCGCGGACCCTCCCGGGATGGCCGTGCTCGCGAGCCAGCTCTGCTCGTCGCCCGGCCTGCGCACATAGGTGCCGCCCGTGCCTTGCCCGGCGGCGGGTGCTGCGCCCGTCCTCTGCTTGCCGGCAATGATCTCGCCCAACGTGCGCCCGGCCGCGTCCTCGAGCGTGATGAGACGGGCATTGGAGCTCTTGCTGGCCGGGTCGTCGACCTCGAGCAGGCCATAGCGGTCGGCGACGCGCGTCTTGGGCTCGAGAAGCTTGGCGTCCGTCAACGCGAGCAGAAGCGCGCGGACTTTCTCGTTCATCGCCGGGTAGCCGTCCTGGCTGGTCACGCGCCACACCTCTCCGTCCCGCTCGATGGTCAGCGGCTTGCCGCCCTGGGTGACGACGATGCGGTCGATGCTCGCGGCCTCGGAGGCGAGGGCCGGGAAGAGCTTGCCGGTGCCGAGGGCCTCTCCGGTCCACGGCGCGCGGAGGGAATAGACCGCGATGGCTGCGATCAGGGAGAGTGCGGCTACGGTGGCGAGGGCTGCAAACTGCTTGGGCGTCATCGCTCTTCTCTCTCGGTCTTGATCTCGGCGGTCACGATTTCCCGGGCGTGCGGCGGGACCGCCAGACCGTCCAGCCGATGCCGCCGGCCGCGATCAGCAGGGGAACGAGGGCGATGTTGGCGAACTTCAGCCAGCCGTCGAGCCGGTCGATGCTTTGGCTCAGCGCACGCTTCACCTGGCGCAGCTCGCCGCGGGTCTCGAGCATCTGGTTCTTGAAGGCGTCGATGGCCGCGCGCTCCCGATCGGACACGATGACGTTGCCGCCGGCGGCTGCGCTCGTCGTCTGCAGTTTCTCGAGCTCCTGCTCGACGGACTTGAGTCTCGCGGTCAGCGCTTCCTCCTTCTCGCGGAACTTGCGCTCGGCATCGCGGCGCAGGTCCTCGACGAGGGTGAAGGTGCGGTCCTTGATGCCGCGTCCGCGGAGCGCGATCAGCGCATCGCTGCCGGAGAGGTTCTCGAGCGCACCGACGACGAAGGCGCCGTTGCTGGCGGACGGCATCACGAACTGCTGGCCGAGCATCTCGCGGCTCTCGACCCAAAAGCGGTCGGCCATGAGATCGGTGTCCGCGATGACGATGGCGTTGATGCGGCCCGAAGCGACGTGGCCGGGCCCGGGCTTCTGCCCGGTGGGCGGCGTCTCTGCGGGTTTGGCCTCCTCTTTCGCGGAGCCGGCGGACGTGCCGTTGGCCTTGCCGTCCGTCGTCCCGGCCTGCGGGTCGCCTTTCTTCGGCGTACCGTCCGGGAACGCGGTTCCGGCTTCGCCGTCGATGCGCGCGGCGAGAACCAGCGGCGTTCCGCCCGGCACGTAGTTGCGTAGAAGGGCTACGGGGTCGCCGCCCATGCCGACCTTGGAGGTGTCGACCACCATGGCCTCGGACGAGGTCCTCAGGATGGGCGTCACCGCGGTCGTCGCGCCGGCCACCGGCGAGAGGATGCCGGCGGAGGCGAGGTTCAGGGTCTCGATGCCGCTCGAGAGAACGTCGCGCTGGTCGATATTGGACTGGTCGAGGCTGAGCCAGGCCACGTACTCCGTCACCATGCCGTCCTCGCCGCGTCCGAACTGAACGCGGCGTGCGTGGCGAATGTCGGCCGCCGTCTTCTTGGGGTCGAAGTCGATGCCCCAGGCTTTCAGGAGCCGCGCGAGCTCGGCGCGGCCCTCGCCCTGCTTCTGCATCAGCTCGAACTGGGCCGCCTCGGCCATCGGGTCGATCATCACGAGCAGCTTTCCGCCCTTCAGCGCGTACTGGTCGATGGCGTAGGCGGCCTCCGGCGTCAGTTGGGTCGGCTGGGCGACGAGCAGCACGTCGATGTGCGAGGGAATCTCCTTGGCGCTCTGCTCGATGCTCTCAACGTCAAAGAACTCGCGGATCTGGCTCATCATGATCCAGGGCGGGGTCTGCTGCTGCGTCATCGGGTTCTGGCCGCCGTCGAGCGGTAGGGACGTCATGACGCCGACGGTGGGCTTCTTCGGGTCGGAGAGCGTGTGGATGAGCTTCGTGATGTCGTATTCGACGAAGTTGCCGCGGCTCGGAGTGAAGAAGCCGATCACCTCCCGGTTGTCGGTGGCGTTCTCGGCGACGAGACCGAAGTATCCCATCTCGCCCTCGGCGTTGAGGCGCTGCCCGCTCAAGCCGGCCGCGACGGCCTGATCCTCGGCGTCGGAGAACGGTGCGGGATCCAGGATCTCGAGCTCGAGCTTGCCGCCGGAAATGCGCTGGAACTCCTCGAGCAGCGCGCGCACGCGGTCGAAATAGCGCGCGTAGGAGGGGGCGACCTCGCCGAGCTTGCTCGAGAAATAGAGACGCGCCTTGATCGGCTCGTCCATGGCGCGGAGGACCGCGACCGAGCCGGGGGAGATCGAATAGAGCTTGTCCTGGGTGAGGTCGGCTTTCCAGCCTCCGAGCGTCTCGGAGGCGATAAGATTGATGGAGAGGAGCGTGACGGCCGCCAGCGCGAGGCCGCCCCAGGCGAGGCGCGCGGGGGAAAGGCGCGAAGCGCGCGAAACGAGGCCGGAGAAGGCGGAGGCGACGCGAGTGCGGAAGGCGGCGGGGCGTTCTGTCATTGCGCGGACCTCAAGCGGATTTCCTCTGGCCGACGGCGATCGCATTGGCGAACAGCGCGAAGGCGATGACGGAGACGAAGAAGACGATCGAGTCGAGACGAAGGACGCCGCGCGTGATCTCCTCGTAATGGGTGAGGAAGCTCATGCTCGATACGGCATCGGCGACGATGCGGGGCGTCCAGAGGCGCAACGTGTTCTGGACGAGCTCCATGCCGCTCGTGACCAGTAGGAAGCAGACGGTGGCCGACAGGATGAAGGCGATGACCTGGTTCCTGGTCAGCGCCGAGATGAAGGCGCCGATGGCGAGGAAGGCGCCGGCGACGAGGAAGCTTCCGAGGTAGCTCGCGAGGATGACGCCGTTGTCGGGATTGCCGAGCACGTTGACGGTGATCCAGATCGGGAACGTCAGCGCCAGCGCGAGGCCGATGAAGGCCCAGGCGGCGGCGAACTTGCCGAGGATGGCCTCGGTGGGGGAGACCGGCAGCGTCATCAGGAGCTCGATGGTGCCGCTTTTGCGCTCCTCGGCCCAGAGCCGCATGGCGACGGCGGGAACGAGCAGCAGGTAGA
>NZ_DAITQL010000020.1:0-60987 GCF_036833075.1 Hyphomicrobium sp. | reverse complement strand
GTGCTCATCGCTGCCGCGACCGTCTGGTGGTGCAATTGAGTCCGGAGCCTAGAGCCTGTTCGCCTCTGATAGGATCAAAGGCGAGGCTCTATGGTTTTGGTTTGACGCGTTTTCCTAGCGCGAAGTGGATTCCACTTCGCTTGAAAACGCTCTAGGCCGGCGACGACGGCGCGGCGGCGAGCGGCATGTCCGGTGTGCTCGCTTCCTGCACCAGCGGCGGTGGCGCAGCCGGGACGCTCGTGGTTGCCGCAGCCATTCCCATGCGCGTCAGCATCTCCTCGCAGAGCTTGCGCACGGCCGCCCCCGTGGCGCCCGGATACTTCGCGAAATAGGAGCGGTCGGGCGCGTGGAAGCGCGCGGCCTCCTGCAACGCGATGGAGCGCGGGATCACCTGCTCGAACACGCGGTTCTCGGCATTGCTCACCAGCCAGGCGTGATAATCCTCCTCCGTCGGCGAGCCGATGTCCTTCATGTTCACGAGCACGCCGAGGTTCTCCGCAAATCCCATCTCCGGGTTCAGCGCCTTGAAGCGGCGGAACACCTCGAGGCCGCATACGGAGATATAGTCGGCCTTGGTCGGCGAGATATGATAGTCGGCTTCGCGCAGCCAGCTCTCCGTCAGCACCGACAGTCCCGGCGGGCAGTCGATGAGAATGATGTCGAACACGCGGCGCGCCTCGCCGAGCAGGGCGGAGATGGCCGCGCGCAGGCGCCCGTGCTGGCTTCCCTTCGACACCTCGCGCTCGAACAGCGTAAGTTGCATGTCGCTCGGAATGAGGAAAACGCTGCGCGCATCGTCGACATCCGACACGTTCCTGACGATGAAACGCAGCCAATCGACGGCCGCATCCTGGAGCACGCGCGCGACGAGGAAATCGACGATCGTCAGGCCGTTCTGCTGCAGGCGATGCAGGTTCGGGATGGTCATCAGCATGCTCGACACCGAGGCCTGCGAGTCGCTGTCGATCACCAGAACGTTCTTACCGTGATAGACCGAGAGCGTTTCGGCCAGCGCGAGCACCAGCGTCGATTTGCCAACGCCCCCCTTCGTGTTCATCACAGCAATCACATTGCGCATAACGATGCGGGGCCTCCCCTGCCCCAATCTCCGCTGCCGCTATCCGATGTGCGTCGAGATTGTGGCGGTCTCGCGAAGCGCGCGCGGAAATCGTATTCCGGTCGGCGCGGCGCGCCGTCAAGATGCGACGGCGGCGCGGGTCAACCTGCTATAGGATGCGTTTACCACGCGCGGACCCAGGCCACGCCGCCGCTGCGGACGAGGACGGGGGTGCGGGCGCGCACGATGACCAGCGGATGCTCGTAGACGATGCGGTGCGCGGGCCGCACGGCGACGGCGCGGTCGCGGAGCACATAGACCGGCGGCGTCACCACGCGCACGCGCCGCCCGGGGGCGACGACCACCTGGCGCGGCACGCGCTTGACCTCGGCGGGTACGAAGACCTTGCACCGGCGCTCCCCGTAGGGCCCGGCAACGGTCTTCCAGCGATAGCCCGCGCGCCGTACGACGATCTCCTGCATCACGGTGCGGGTGACGGGCGGCGTCATGACGTAATCGACGCGGCGCGGGGCGACCTCGAAGCGCTCGGTCCGAAAGACGACCACCGGCTCGGTCTCGACGACCCCGTAGCAGTCCCCGCGGCAGGCCAGTGCCGGCGTTGCGGCCGCCAGAGACAGGGCGAGGACGAGGGCGAGACGCGCGGACGAGCAACGCAACGGCATGGGAGAAATGCTCCAACAGGGAGCTTCGAAATTACCTGCTCGAAACGGGCAACGCGCGCGCCCGATGGTTCCTTGGTTAATCGCAAGACATTGAGCGGGTGTATGATTTAATTAATCCGGAGCGAAAGCTGCGGGGGCCCATCCCGGCGTGTCCGCGATTTTCCGATGCCCGGCCGTCTGCTAATGCTTCCTCTCCCTATCGCCTGTTCTGTCGTTATCGTGCTTCCGGCCGCATTGCTGCGTCATCCTGTTCAGACCCACTCTTTGAGGCTCATGTCATGACCCCAGCCCTCCGCACGTTCCGTCCGTTCGCCCTGGTCGCCGCCGCGTTCGCAGCGCTTGCCCTCGGCGGCTGCGGCGTCAACAACATCCCGACCTTCGAGCAGAGCGCCAAGGCCGCGTGGGCCGAGGTGCAGAACCAGTACAAGCGGCGCTCGGACCTGATCCCGAACCTCGTCGAAAGCGTGCGCGGCTTCGCCGACCAGGAGCGCAAGGTGCTGACCGACGTCACGGAAGCCCGCGCCAGGGCCGTGAGCGTGCAGGTGCCGGCCGACATCCTCACCAACCCGGACGCCATGAAGCAGTACCAGGACGCGCAGAACACGCTGGGCGGCGCGCTGCGCCAACTGCTCGCGGTGGTCGAGAACTATCCCGACATCAAGTCGGGGCAGAACTTCCTGGCGCTGCAGAGCCAGATCGAGGGGACGGAAAACCGCATCTCCATCGCGCGGCGCGATTACATCCAGGCCGTCCGTCAGTACAACACCGAGATCGCGACGTTCCCGGGCCGCCTCTGGAGGATGGCGCTCTATCCGTCGGCGCAGGAAATGGCGACGTTCGACATTCCGGCCGAGGAGCAGAGGGTGCCGAAGGTCGATTTCGGTACGAGCAAGTAGATCCTTTCGGTCGGATGGCGCTCCTTCCTCTACTTTCCATTGACGGGGAGGGTCGCCGTCCTCCTGAGCATGCTTTCGGCGTGCATCTTCCTGGGCATGCCTTCGGCATGACGTGCGAGGCGGGGCGATGACGACGGACCAACGTGAGTTGCTTGGCTTCTCCCCACCCCTGGCCCCTCGCCGCAAAGGGGAGGGGGGATGTCTGCGCTGCCGCCATGCAATGATGCGGCTGGCCATCGCGATTCTGCGGCTCGTCCGAGAGATCTGTGAGCTGGACGGTGGTGTCCATCTTCGACGTATCTGGGCTCCGGCCTTCGCCGGAGTGACGGACTGTTTGTGGCAACGGGATTGCCCATCTCCAACGTCATACCGGCGGAGGCCGGGATCCAGACACGTCAGAGCCTGGCGCCGTGACTTCGCAATCCCGCTCGCTCTCGCGCTGGCCGTGATGTTGCTCGCGTGCGGTCCCTCACGGGCCGCGCCGACGTTCCCGGCGCTCACGGGGCAAATCGTCGACACCGCGGGCCTCCTCTCGGCCGAGGACCGGGCGGCCATCCTCGCCGATCTGCAATCGCTCGAGCAGGCCTCAACCGACCAGCTCGTCGTCGTCACCGTGCCATCGCTCGGCGGCTACGAGATCGAGGACTACGGCTATCAGCTCGGCCGCCACTGGGGCATCGGCGAGAAAGGCAAGGACAACGGCGTCCTCCTCATCGTGGCGCCCAATGAGCGCAAGGTCCGCATCGAGGTCGGGCGGGGGCTCGAGCCGGTCGTCACCGACCTCATGAGCAAGATCATCATCGAGAACGCGATCCTGCCGGAGTTCCGCCACGGCAACTTCGGTGCCGGCATCCGCGCCGGCGTGCGCGACGTCAAGGATACGCTGCTCGGCGATGCGGAAGCCGTGAAAGAGCGCGCGCGCGGCCTCGACGCGGGCGACGGTCCCGACTGGCTCGGGCTGTTCATGATCGCGGTCTGGATCGCCATCTTCCTCTATATCCTCTACGCGCAATCGCGCTACGCCGCGCAACAGCCGCAGACCATGGGCGGCGCGGCCCAACGGCGCCGCGCGGGGCGTGGCCGCGACAACGGCATGATCGTCTTTCCGGGCGGGGGATCGGGACGCTGGGGTGGTGGCGGCTGGTCGGGCGGAGGAGGCGGGTGGTCTGGAGGCGGCGGCGGCTTCGGCGGCGGCGGCGGATCAGGAAGCTGGTAACTCGGGATATTGCGATGAGACCGATGTTCTCGGAAGGCGACGAGCAGAGGATTACGGAGGCGATTGCGCGGGCCGAGAAGGCCACGTCGGGCGAGATCGTCGCCGTCGTCGCGGCTGCGAGCAGCTCCTATCTCTATGCGCCCTTCCTGTGGGCCTCCGTCGTCGCGCTGCTGGTGCCCTGGCCGCTCATCCTGTGGACCTGGTGGCCGGCGGCGTGGATCTATCTGGCGCAGGTCGCCGCGTTCGCGGTGGTGCTCGGCGCGACGCTGCCGCGGCCGGTTCGCTACTGGATCGTGCCGGGCTCCATCAAGCGCGCGCGGGCGCATCGGCGGGCGATCGAGCAATTCGTCGCGCAGAACCTGCACACGACCTCCGGACGCACCGGTGTTCTGATCTTCCTCTCGCTCGCCGAGCGGCATGCGGAGATCGTCGCCGACGCCGCCATCGAGGCGCGCGTCGCGGCGGGCACGTGGCAGGACATCGTCACACGTCTCACGGCTCAGTTCACCGCCGGCCGCCACACGGACGGGTTCGTCGCGGCCATCGAGGAGGTCGGCGGACATCTCGCCCAGCATTTCCCGCCGGGCTCGTGCGATGCCAACGAGCTCCCCGATCATCTGATCGTGCTGGATGTGGACTGAGTGTCGCGACGTGCTGCCTTTCGGCATCCATGCAAGCGTCCATCAACGCGAGGGACGTCGCGCGTTCTGACTTTACGCGAGGGTCAGGACGACCTTGCCGGCGGCTTCGCGGCGGTCGAGGACGCCGATGGCCTCGCGGATCTCGGCCAGCGGATAGGTGGCGTGAATGCGGACGGAGAGCTTACCCTCCGCGACCCAGCGCAGGACCTCGACCATGTTGGCGCGGTGGCCGGCCGGATTGCGTCGCACGGCCTCGCCCCAGAAGATGCCGATGGCGTCCGCGCCCTTCAGCATCAGCAGATTGAGCGGCAGCTTCGGGATGTCGCCGGCCGCGAACCCGACGACGAGGAAGCGCCCCTCCCAGGCGAGCGCGCGCACAGCGGGCTCGGTGTATTGTCCACCAACGCAATCATAGACCACGTCAACGCCGCGGCCGCCGGTCATCTCCTTGAGCGCCTGCTTGAGATCGACCGCGTCGTAATCCACCGTCTCGTCGGCGCCGGCCGCCCGGCAGATGTCGAGCTTGTCGCCGCGGGCCGCCGCGATGACACGGGCGCCCATCAGCTTCGCGATCTCGACCGCCGCCTGGCCGGCGCCGCCGGACGCGCCGAGCACGGCCACCGTCTCGCCGGGCTTCAGGCGCCCGCGGTCCTTGAGGCCGTGAATGGCCGTGCCGAAAGTCACGCTGACGGCGGAAGCCACCACGTCGGAGACACCGGGCGGAACGGGGATCAGGCTCTCGGCGGGTACGGCGATCCGCTCGCGCGCGCCGCCATAGCCCACCGCCGCCGCGACGCGATCACCAACCTCGACGCCCGTCACCCCGGGGCCGAGGCTCTTGACGACGCCCGCAATCTCCCCCGACGGCGAAAACGGCAGCGCGGGGCGTGTCTGGTATTTCCCACGCGTGATCAGGGTGTCGAAGAAATTGAGAGCGGCCGCGGTGACGCGGACGACGACTTCGCCGGGCCCGGCCACGGGATCGGCGATCTCCTCGACCACGAGGGCCCCCGGGCCATCGAGGCTCTTGCAAAGGGCCGCCTTCATGTGTGACCTCCCGGAACCGGATTCCCGCCGCTTCTCCTAACGGGAGAGCGCATCCTAAGCGAGCCCTTTGATGATCACGCCAGCCGCCCCCTCTCCCTGGCCTCCGAAATCCCGCGGCTACTTCGCCATCGGCGCCGAGCGCTCGTCGAAGGCGCTGAACCTCGGCAATCTGCTGCGCTCGGCGCATGCCTTCGGCGCAAGCTTCACCTTCACCATCGGCGCCCAGTACCAGGCGCTCGAAGCGCGCGCCGACACCTCCAAGGGACATTGGCACCTTCCGCACTACAACTGGGCGGCCCCTGGCGACATGATCCTGCCCAAGGGCTGCAAGCTGGTCGGTATCGAGCTTCTGGACGAGGCCATCGCACTGCCAAGCTTCCGCCATCCGCTGCAGGCGGCGTATGTGCTCGGGCCCGAGCGCGGCTCGCTCTCCGAAGCGCTGCTCGCGCGCTGCGATTTCACCGTCAAGATCCCGACCAGCTTTTGCGTCAACGTGGCGATGGCCGGCGCAATCGTCATGTACGATCGCGTCAAGAGCCTTGCTCCGTTCGCGGAGCGGCCGATCTCGGAAGGAGGACCTGCGGGAGCGACCGGAGGCGTGCGCGCCGACGGCCACCGGAAGGGACGGACGGACGGGTGACAGGACGGCGCATCACCTCGTATAAGAAGCGGGGATTCGCCAGCTAATGCGCGCCCAGGGGGCTGACGACCGTCGCATGAGACCGCTTCTCGCCACGATTTTCCTTCTCGTCGTTCTCGGAGCCGTCCGTTGCGCGCCTGGCCTCGCCCAGGAGGCCGAAGAAGGCTCCTTGAAAACCGGTGCTTACGGCGACTGGCTCGTGCACCGGAACGCTGGTGATGGGCCGAAGATCTGCTTTGCCGCCTCGCAACCCAAGACCAAGGAGCCGGCGGGCGCCAATCGCTCGAAGGTCGTGCTCTACGTCTCGGCGTGGCCGAAGGACGGGGTCAAGGCCGAATTCTCCGCCAAGCTCGGCTATCGCATGAGTCCGGAGGCACCCGTGTCCGCCACGGTCGACGACACCGCCTTCCGGCTCTTCGCCGACGAGGACCGCGCCTACGTTGCCGACGCCGCCGAGGAAGCCAAGCTCATCCAAGCCATGAAGACGGGCTCGAAGCTCGTTCTACAGGCGACCTCGACGCGCGGCACGCGGACGACCGACACCTATTCGCTCGCCGGCTTCGGGCAGGCGCTCGAGGCGATCACGAGCGCCTGCCAGTAAAGGCTCACGGCGCTCACCCCCCTCACCCGGAAGCGATACGTCCATGCGAAGCATGGCTCCGCCATGACGGGGAGAGGTCGCGCACGCAAGCGCGCGAGTGAGGGGGAGGGACAATTCCATCTGAAACGGAACGACCCTTGAGAGTTTCCGTTTCAGATGGAACAGCGGTTCGACATGCGCAAGCCCGTCTGGACTCCGGCCTTCGCCGGAGTGACGTTGAGTTTGCGTAGCCCGCCTGCATACAAATGACGTCATCCCGGCGCAGGCCGGGATCCAGACACGCCAATTGCTCGCATGACCATGTTTCCACCTAAGTCGGAACGACCCTAGGGACGGGCGCGGCCGGGGTTGCGGAGCTGAATGTAGAGCGCCCCCTCGCCGCCATGGGGAACGGCGGCGGTCGTGAAGCTCACGACGATGGCGCGCAGCTCAGGCTCGGCGAGCCACATGGGAACGTTCTTGCGCAATACGCCGCGCTCGGGAGCCGACCAGCCATAGTCGTCGTCGCGCGGCTTCTGTGGCCCGCCTTTTCCGGTGATGACCAGCACCCACTTCAAGCCACGCCCGAAGCACGAGATCAGAAACCGGCGTAGCGCCGCGTGGGCCTCGTGCTGCCGCATCCCGTGCAGGTCGATACGGGCATCGATCTCGAACTGTCCCTGGCGCAGGCGGCGCGCGGCTTTGCGGTCGAAGGACGCCAGACCGGGCGTCGCTTTGCCGCTTGGTTTCGCAGCCGCCGGCGGCGTTTTCGCATCGCGCTTTGCCGCGCCGTGCGGTGCGGCCATGTTGGTCTTTTTCGATTTCGGCGCGAACGGGGGCGTTTCGTCTGCTTCGGTGACGCCCGGATGATGGCGCCCCTTCCTTTGGCGCAGTGGCTTCAGCGAGGCGGCAGTGTGCTCCCAGAGCGCTTCGTCCTCCTTGCTGAGGTGGCGGCGCCGCGGCGGGTGGGGCGGCTTGCTCATGACGTTCCGTCCGGCGCCCCGCCGGCGCGCGGATGCAGCACGAAAAAGCGGCCCGGATGCTTGGTAGCGCCGGCCAGCTGGCCGGCCTCATCGCCGGAGCCGAAATAGATGTCGCCGCGCTCGGGGCCGCGGATCGCGGAGCCCACGTCCTGCGCGATCATGAGCCGCTCGAAGGCCGGCGCGCCGTTTCCCGTCTCGAGCGTCGGCGCGCTGACGTAGACCGGCGTGCCGATGGCGTGGAAGCCCGTATCGACGGCAAGGCTGCGTCCATCCGACAGCGGGATGCCGCGTGCGCCGAGCGGACCGTCGGCCTCGTTGGCAAGCTCGCGGAAGAACACGAAGGAGCGGTTCTCGCGCATGGTCTCGCGGCCGCGCACGGGGTCGGCCGCAAGCCAGGTCTTCAAGGCGGCGAGCGTCATCTCGTCGGGCGTGAAATGGCCGGCGTCGATCAAGACGCGCCCAACCGACGTGTAGGGATGGCCGTTCTTGCCGTCGTAGGTGATGCGGATCGTCCGGCCGTCAGGGAAACGGATGCGGCCCGAGCCCTGGATGTGCATGAAGAACGTATCGACGGGATCCGTCATCCAGACGAGCTCAAGGCCCTGGCCCGAGAGCGCGCCCTCCTCGATCTCGGCGCGGGTGGCGTAGGGCTCGACGCCGTCCGCCGTCCGGCGCGCGTGCGTCAGGCCGTCGGCGAGCGCCCCGCGCTCTTCCTCGCGCACGAGGTTCACGAGGTCCGGCGGGCGGCGATAGACGGGGATGCGGAACGGGCCGTTGGGCGTGCGCGCTCCGGCCAGCACTGGTTCGTAATAACCGGTGAGCAGGCCCTCGGCGCCATCGTGGACGACGCGGTGGGGGACGAAATGGCGTTCGAAGAAGGCTCTGGCGTCGTCCCGCGTCGTGATGCTGGCCTGGCATGCGACGGCGCGACCGGCGACCGCGACCAGCGGCGCATCATCCACTTTGGTCCCGCCCGCCCCATCCGCTGCGCCCGATCCGTCAAGTGCTGCAGCGGAGCGGAGAAAGGCCCGGAACGCGGCGAGGTGATTGTCCCCCTCCCAGCCGGGAAGCGCGGAGAACGGGACGGGCTCGAACGTCGCGGTGACTTTCGCCAACTCAGACGTTCGGGCTCCAAGCGGCATGGCGCGGCATCGGTTGGCGGCGGGACGGGTCGTTCAGTTCGGCGCTTGCGTTCCCACCAGCTTCCAGTTGAGGTTCCGGCGCGCGTCGCGGGTGGACACATCGCGCGAGAACGTCCAGATGTCGGTCACGTCCTTGATGCGCTGCTCGTCGCCTTCGATCACGGCGCCGGACTTGTCGCGGGTGGCGCTGATCAACTGGCTGACGAAACGCACGGTGATGCTGGCCATGCCCTTGGGGCTGACCTCGGCTTCGAGCATGTCCGCCTTGTTGATGCCGACGAAGCTCTGGTCGATGACGTGGCCGCGCTGCTCGCGCTCGCCGATCGCGCGGCCGAAGCTGTCGAGCACGTCCGCCGAGAGGAGATCCCGCAACAGGCGCCGGTTGCCCTCGGCAAACGCGGTGACGATCATCTCGTAGGCCGCCTTCGCGCCGCGCAGGAACTGCTCGGGATCGAACTTGGGGTCGAGCTTCAGGATGGCGGTCAGGCCATTGGCCAAGGCCGTATCCGGACCGGCAAACGACTTGATGCGCTCCTCGACCTCGGCCACGGATACCGCGCTTTCCACCGGCTCCGGCTCGCGCTCGCGCCGCGGCAGAGCGACCACCTTGTCCGACGGCGCAGGCGCCGCCGTCTTCTGGAGTGCCTCGCGCCGGCGCTGATCGACACGCGCCTCCTCGTCCCCCGTCTTGCGGCCGAGCACGCCGCGCAGCTTCACGATCGCGATAACGGCAACGATGAGGGACAGAAGCGTCAGTAGATTGATTTCGCCATTCATTCTCGGCAACTTCCTGGCAAGGCCCGCGGAACCGGGGCGTTTGCACTGATGTAAGATCGCTCTTGAGATCCGTCCAGGCGTACCGTCTTCCGGCGGCCGAAGATCGCGGAGGGCCGCGCATCGGTGGCGCGCAGAGCGTGCCTCTCAACTTAGGCCACAACGAGAAGGAAAGCCAATATTCTTGCTGTCAGGACCGTTTACGGCCGCGCCCGGGAGGTATTGCCCAATTGCGGGACCCGGCCGGCCGTGATAGCCACCACCCCCATCTGCAAACCCCTGGCAAGCCGATCCCGCCCCGTCATACGCTTCGGCCTGCCCTCGCAACTCAAGGCCCGACATGACAGACAAGGCAAAGCCCGCCCCGAAGGGCGGCGACGGTGACAACGAGGCCGCGCAGGCGCCGATCGAGGTGCGCATCGTCGGCCAGTTCATCAAGGACCTGTCGTTCGAGAACCCGAACATCGAAAAGCTGCTCGGTACCCCCGGGGAAGGGCCCAACATCAAGCTCGAGATCAACGTCGGCGCAAAGCGCCTCAAACCGGATCTCTACGAGAGCGCTATCGACTTCAAGGCCGTCGCCTCCGCCAAGGAGGGTACCGTCTACGATCTCGAGATCGTCTATGCCGGACTGTTCCAGATCAAGAGCATCCCCGACCAGGCGATCGAGCCGTTCCTGCTCGTCAACTGCCCGACCCTGATCTTCCCGTTCCTGCGCCGTCTCGTCGCCGACCTGACGCGGGAGGGCGGCTTTCCGCCCCTGATGCTCGATCCGATCGACTTCGGTCAGCTCTTCATCCGGCGCATGCAGGAGCAGGCGGCAGCGGGCGCGCCGCAGAAGCCGAATTGACCTCCGGGCGGCGGCCGATGGGCCGCGCGCTTTTTTTCAGGTCGATCGGAAAACGTCAGGTCGCCTTGTCGGGGGCGAAATAGCGCTTCCAGAGCGCCTTGGGTCCCAAGGTCTCGATAAACGCGCGATGGGCCGCGATCAGCTCCTCCGTCAGGCGGACGGGGAGCGGCGTCGGACGCGGCCCGCGCGCCGCAACGGTGCCGCGCTCTGCTCCTCGCGCCGCGGCGGCGCGATCGCCGGCGAGGACCAGGCTCGCCTGGCGCTCTCCCAGAAGCTCGACGTAGACCTCGGCCAGCAGCAGCGAATCCACCAGGGCGCCGTGCTTGAGGCGTTTCGAGTTGTCGATGCCATAGCGCTTGCACAGGGCGTCCAGGCTGTTGGGGCCGGCGGGGTGCTTGCGGCGTGCGAGCTGCAGCGTGTCGACGACCCGGCTCATGGAAATGGCGGGACCCTTGAGACGTTCGAGCTCCGCGTTGAGGAAGCCGACGTCGAACACGGCATTGTGAATGACGAGGGTGTCGCCGGCGATGAAATCGAGGAATTCCTCCGACACCTCCGCAAACAGCGGTTTGTCAAGCAGGAACGCCGTCGAGAGGCCGTGGACGGCTTCGGCCTCTGCGGGGACCGCGCGCTCCGGATTGATGAAGCGGTGGAATTCGCGCCCCGTGGGGATGCGGTTGACGAGCTCGATGCAGCCGATCTCGATCAGCCGGTCACCCTTGCGGGGGTCGAGGCCGGTCGTTTCCGTGTCGAGCACGATCTCGCGCAGCATCGGGTAGCCTTTGTCTCGTCGGAAAACGGCGATCCGCCTCAACGCCAATGGCGCTCGTAAGCCTCGGCGGGACGCGACGGCAGAGCTTTGAGGATAGCATCGACCTGGGCCTCGGTGTCGGCGAGGGTCCCCCCGGTATCCACAACGAAGTCGGCATGGCGGCGCTTTTCCGCATCCGGCAATTGCCGCTCGAGCAAGGCTTCGAGGCGGGCTTCGGTCATTCCCGGGCGATCGAGCACGCGGGCGCGCTGATGATCGGCCGGCGCCGAGACAACGACCACGGCATCGACATGGAGGTGGCGGCCGACCTCGAGAAGCAGCGGAATCTCGAGCACGGCGACCGGGTCGCCCCGCTCGTGCGCGTCCTTGAGGAAGCGCCGCTCGGCGGCGGTCACGCGCGGATGCACGATCGCCTCCAGCTCGCGAAAGCGGCCGGCGCTATCGGCCAGAGTGGCCGCGAGCCGCGCGCGGTCGACGGCGCCGTTTAGAGTGGTGCCGGGGAAGGCCGCCTCGATCAACGGGGCGGCTTCGCCAGCGTAGAGGCGATGCACCTCCGCGTCGGCGTCGAACACGGGGATGGCGCGCGCACGGAGCATGCCCGCGACCGTGGACTTTCCCATGCCGATGGATCCGGTGAGGCCGACGACCAGCATCAGGTGGCCTCGATGTCGGCTGCGATGAGCTCGTAAAGCTCCGCCGTCACCTCGGGGCGGACACCGAACCACTTCTCGAAGCCGGGGACCGCCTGGTGCAGCAGCATGCCGAGGCCGTCGACCGTGCGCAGGCCGTGGCGGCGGGCCTCGCGGATCAGTCCCGTCTCGAGCGGCACATAGACGATATCGGAGACGATGCAGTCGGGATGGAAATCCGTGAAGTCGATGTCGAGCGTGCCGTCGCCCTTGAGTCCCACCGTCGTCGTGTTGACGAGCACGGCGGCCTCCGTCGAGGCGCGGGACCGCTCCTCCCATGCGTGCACTTTCACGCGCGGACCGAAGCTCTCCGCCAACGCCGCCGAGCGCGCCGCCGAGCGGTTGAAGAGACGGACCTCGCCGACGCCGGCCTCAAGGAATCCGTAGACGATGGCGCGCGCCGCCCCGCCGGCGCCGAGGACGGACACCGGCGCATCGCGCCGGCTCCAATCCGGGGTTTCGAGCGCCAGATAGGTCATATAGCCGTAGGTGTCGGTGTTGGCGGCCGAGAGCCGTCCGCGCTCGTCGAGCCAGAGCGTGTTGGCGGCCCCGACCGCCGTGGCGGACGGCTCGCGCACCTCGGCCGAGCGCAAGGCTGCCTCCTTGTGGGGGATGGTGACGTTGCAGCCGGCGAGGCCCTCGGCGGCGAGCGAGGAGAAAAACGCCTCGATTTCCTCCGGCGGCACGGCGCGCTTCGTGTAGCGGCCGTCGATCCCATAGCGGGAGAGCCAATAGCCGTGAATCAAGGGCGAGCGCGAATGCGCGACGGGCCAGCCGACGACACATGCCTGCTTCAAGGGCGTGGAGCTCATGGGATTAGCACCTCGCGGCGGCGCAATTCCGCAAGCAGCGGCAACAGCGGGAGCCCGAGGACGGTCGTATGATCGCCCTCGATGCTCTCGAAGAGTTGCACGGCCGGGCCTTCGATCCGGTAGGCGCCGACGGAGGTCAAGACGCTTTCGCCCGCGCGGGCGAGATAGGCATCAAGCGCGGCATCGCTGAACGGCCGCAAGGTCAGGTGGGCCGTTTGCACGGTCCGCCACACGACCGTTCCGTTCGCGGCGAGCACCACCGCCGAATGCAGGGCATGTGTCTTTCCGCGCAGCCAGGCCAGATGCCGGCGCGCCTCGTCGATCGAAGCGGGCTTCTCGAACAGATGGCCGTTGCATGAGAGAACCTGATCGGCACCGATGACGAGGGCATCCGGCCTCGCGCGGCTCACGGCCTCGGCCTTCGCGTCCGCCAGAGCGAGGGCGACCGATTCATGTGAAACATCAGGATCGGCAGCCATCAGCCGGTCCCGCAGCGCGTGCTCGTCGACATCGGCCGGCTGCATGTCGGTCGCGACGCCGGCGGCCTCGAGCAATGCGCGCCGTGTCGCGCTTCCCGACGCCAGAACCAGGGCGGGCGGTTCCCGGATCATGGCGCTATTTGCCCTGGCCTTGGGTGGCGACGTCCTCGACCCCCTGCGTCAGCTCGCCGGCCTTCCGGTCGTGCATGAGGCTGATGATGGTGGCGGCCGTCTCCTCGACCGAGCGGCGCGTGACGTCGATGACCGGCCATCCGTGCCGGGCGCAAAGCTTCCGCGTAAAGGCGACCTCGGCCGCGATGCGGCTGCGATCGACATAGTCGTCGAGGTCGCGATCGGCGAGCAGGAGCGCGCGGTTGCGGCGTACCTCCGCGATGCGGTCCGGGCTTGCGATCAGGCAGACGACGAAGGCCGAATGCTCTCCTGCAATCTGCTCGGGGAACGGCAGCGCCGGCACGAGCGGCACGTTGGTGGTCTTGTAGCCGCGCTGGGCGAGATAGATGCTGGTCGGCGTCTTCGACGTGCGCGAGATGCCGAGCAGGATGATGTCCGCCTCGTTGAGGTCATCGGGCAGGCGGCCGTCGTCGTGGGCCATCGTGAAGTTCAGGGCGTCGATGCGGCGGAAGTAGTCGGCATCGAGCACGTGCTGGCCGGCGACCGTCGGCGTCTGCGGCGCGCCAAGGTAGGATTCGAACACCTGCATGATGGGCTGCAGGACGGCGAGACACGGGACCTTCAACTCCTTGCAGCGCAGTTCGAGCTCCGCGATGAGATCGAGATTGACGATCGTATAGAGCACGATGCCGGGCGCCTGCTCGATCTCCTGCAGCACACGCTTCAGCTGGCGTGCGTTGCGCACCAGGGGATGGACGTGCTCGATGGGCCGGAACTGCGCGTATTGGACGGCCGCCGCCTTCGCAATCGTGGTCAGGGTTTCGCCGGTCGAATCCGACACGAGATGGAGATGGAAGTAGCTCGGCGGGCTGTGGGCCATCTGTGGATCAGGCGCCTTCTTGTGCGGGGACGGGCCGGCCGGGATGGCGGACGGCGGGACAACCCGACGGGTTGTCCACGGGATTACCCCGAATATCGCCGCTGTGAACCTGTTTTCTCATCGTCGGCGCGGTTCTGTTGATCGGCCCATCCTCGACAGTCTCCTGGCGACAATCAACAGGATTTCCCCGCCGGGCAGGCCGAGTGGCCGGCGAGCAAGCTGTTGACTCGCATGAGCCTCTGCGGGCCTAGTGGCGCGGCTTCCGATGGGACGCCAGGGGTTGCGTCCGAGGCTTTAAGGGACAGACAGGCTTGGGAAAAGTTGGGGATGGGACAGCGATGCCCGCAACCCACGCCCCTAATAACAATAAAAACAATTTCAGAGTCTTTAGTTTTTGATTGAAGGGACGACGATGGGCGACGGTGGATCGGTCGTGAAACGGTTTCTTCGGCCGTTTCGAGGCGAGGCGCTCAGGGTGCCGCCGGTCTGGCTCATGCGCCAGGCCGGGCGGTACCTGCCGGAATACCGGGCGACGCGCGCGGAGGCGGGGGATTTCCTCAAGCTCTGCTATACGCCTCGCCTCGCGGCCGAGGTGACGCTGCAGCCGATCCGCCGCTACGGGTTCGATGCGGCGATCCTTTTTTCGGACATCCTCGTGGTTCCGGATGCGCTAGGCCAGCCGGTGCGGTTCGCGGACGGCGAGGGGCCGCGGCTCGACCCGATCCGATCGCGCGAGGGGCTAGCCGGGCTCGACCTTCCGGGCACGTCGTCCAAGTTCGATATCGTCGCGGAGACGGTCCAGCGGCTCAGGCAGGACCTGCCGCCCGAGACAGCCCTGATCGGGTTTTGCGGCGCGCCGTGGACGGTGGCGACCTACATGGTGCAGGGCCAGGGTTCTCCCGACCAGGCGGAGGCGCGGCTGTGGGCCTATCGCGACCCCGAAGGGTTCGAGGCTCTGATCGATGTTCTGGTTGCGGCTTCGATCGACTATCTCGACCGGCAGGTGAAGGCGGGCGCGGATTGCCTGCAGATCTTCGATACCTGGGCCGGGTCGCTCCCGGACGACGAGTTCGACCGCTGGGTCGTGAAGCCCACGCGCACGATCCGGGAGGCGCTCGCGGATCTCCATCCCGACGTGCCTGTGATCGGATTTCCACGCGGGGCCGGCGCGACGGCGGTCTGGTATGTTTCGGAGACGGGGGTCGACGGCATCGGATGCGACACGGCCACGCCGCCGTTCGTGATGAGCGAGGCGTTCGACGAGGAGGACGTGGTGGTGCAGGGCAATCTCGACCCGCTGCTGCTGGTCGCCGGCGGCGCGCGGCTCGACGAGCGTGTGGACGAGATTCTGGATCTCATGGAGGGCAAGCGATTCATCTTCAACCTGGGGCATGGAATCGTGCCACAAACGCCGCCGGAGCACGTGGCGCGGCTGGTCGCGCGGGTGCGGAGCAGGGGCTGAGTTGTGATGGGTTGGGTGGCTAATCCGGACAGGCCGACGCATTCCCCTCCCTTGTGTGGGGACGGATTCCAACCGGCTGACGTTTTGCTCCCCCACAAGGGGGGAGGGACCTGCGCGTGCGCAGACAAGGACGGCATGTCGTATGGGTGAGGGGCGGCGAGAGGACTCACCTGCGAAGCGGGCGGCAGTGGCGCTCGCGGTCACGGGAGTCCTGTGTCTCGCTGTCGCGGTGCTGGCCGGCGAGGCGGCCTATCCATGGCTCAAGGCGGCGCACGTGATCGCCGTGATCTCCTGGATGGCGGGGATGCTCTATCTGCCGCGGCTTTTCATCTACCACTGCGGTGCGGCGCCGGGCTCGGAGACGAGCGAGACCTTCAAGGTCATGGAGCAGCGCCTGCTCAGGATCATCGTCAATCCGGCGATGATCGCCACCTGGGTGCTCGGCCTCTGGCTCGCCTGGCGCGCGGGCTATTTCACCGACGGGTGGCTCCACGCCAAGCTGGCGCTGGTGTTCACCCTTTCAGGCGTTCACGGTTTTTTCTCGGCGTCCGTCCGCCGCTTCGCGGAGGACCGCAATCGGCTCACCGCGCGCCAGTGGCGGATCTGGAACGAGGTTCCGGCCGTGCTCATGGCGCTGATCGTCATCCTCGTTATCGTGAAACCTTTCTGAGGGTTTTGCGTTTATGGGACGCACTTCCGCTCGCCCGATTCGTTTGCTATAAGGAGTTAATCGCATAGACCCTCCGATCTCTCCGGTCGGAGTTCGGCTACCCGGCGCCCCGCCGCGCGAGCCAATGGCTTTCAGCCCACATCTCATCCCTTCCTACCGTCAGGCCCGGCTCTTCGTCCTTCCCACCTCCCTCCGCCGTGGCCGCCATGGAGCGGTTTCATGACCGAAATGAAGCTCGAGGACCTCAAGCTCAAGTCCCCCACCGAGCTCTTAAGCTTTGCCGAAGAGAACGGCGTCGAGAACGCCAGCACGTTGCGCAAGCAGGAGCTGATGTTCGCGACGCTGAAGCAGCTCGCTGCCAAGGATATCGATATCACCGGCGTCGGCGTCGTAGAGGTGCTGCAGGACGGCTTCGGCTTCCTGCGCTCGCCGGACGCCAATTATCTGCCGGGTCCCGACGATATCTACATCTCGCCCTCACAGATCCGCCGCTTTGCGCTCCGCACCGGCGACACCGTCGAGGGCCAGATTCGCAGCCCCAAGGAGGGCGAGCGCTATTTCGCGCTGCTCAAGGTCAACCGGATCAATTTCGAGGATCCCGAGAACGTCAAGCACAAGATCCACTTCGACAACCTGACGCCGCTCTATCCGACGAACTGGCTCAAGATGGAGATCGAGGATCCGACCATCAAGGATCTCTCGGCGCGCGTGATCGACATCGTGGTGCCGCTCGGAAAGGGCCAGCGCGCGCTGATCGTTGCGCCGCCGCGCACCGGCAAGACGGTGCTGCTCCAGAACATCGCCCACTCGATCACGGCGAACCATCCGGAATGCTATCTGATCGTGCTGCTCATCGACGAGCGTCCGGAAGAAGTCACCGACATGCAGCGCTCGGTTAAAGGTGAGGTGATCTCGTCCACGTTCGACGAGCCGGCCTCGCGGCACGTGCAGGTCTCCGAGATGGTGATCGAGAAGGCAAAGCGCCTCGTCGAGCACAAGCGCGACGTCGTCATCCTGCTCGACAGCATCACGCGCCTCGGCCGCGCCTACAACACCGTCGTGCCCTCCTCGGGCAAGGTGCTGACGGGCGGCGTCGATTCCAATGCGCTGCAGCGGCCGAAGCGGTTCTTCGGCGCGGCGCGCAACATCGAGGAGGGCGGCTCGCTCACCATCATCGCTACGGCCCTGATCGAGACCGGCAGCCGCATGGACGAGGTGATCTTCGAAGAGTTCAAGGGCACCGGCAACTCGGAAATCATCCTCGACCGCAAGGTCTCCGACAAGCGCGTGTTCCCGGCCATCGACGTTGCCCGCTCCGGCACGCGCAAGGAGGATCTCCTGGTGCCGAGGGATCAGCTCAAGAAGGTCTACGTACTGCGGCGCATCCTGAACCCGATGGGCACCATGGACGCCATCGAGTTCCTCATCGACAAGCTGCGCTCGACCAAGACCAACGGCGAGTTCTTCCAGTCGATGAACACCTGAGGTCCTTCGGGCGCCCCTGCGCTGGATATGACGGAAAGGCCACCCCAAGGGGCGGCCTTTTTCGTTGCTCGACACAAGAAAAAAAGGCCCGCAAGCGTCGGCTTGCGGGCCTTGTCGTTTCAGCATCGCGAGAGGGTACCCGCTACTCGCCGATATCGTGGACGGCGCGGGCCCTGGCGGCTGCCATCAGGTGCTGTACGCCCTGGCCCGGCTTGTAGTGGATCGGGAAGACGAGCTGCTCGACATAGCCCTTGGGGAACTGCGGCACCTCGTCGATGCCCATGTCGTTGGCTGTGATGGGACGGGGCGGCTCGGCGTGGAACGTGCCGAGGATGCGGTCCCAGACGGTGAGGAACAGGCCGAAGTTGCAGTCACCCTCCTTGCCCCAGTTGACGTGATGCAGGTGGTGGATCTGGCCGATGGAGAGATGGTTGCGGAACGGCCCGAGCGCGTAGGCGACGTTCGAGTGCTGGATGATGAGCTGTACCGAGATGGCAAAGCCAAGCAGCAGTGCAACCTCGACGGGCATGCCGGCGATGGCGAGCGGCGCCGTGCCGAGCACGAGATCGACCACCTGATGCAGGGGGTGGCGCACGAGGCCGTTGAAGCCGTAAAGCCGCGATACGCCGTGGTGGACGGCATGGAGCCGCCACAGGAACGCGTAGCGGTGGCTCAGGAAGTGCAGGAACATGAGGGCGAAATCGGCGAGCACGACGGCAAGCAGCAACTGGCCCCAGAGCGGCCAGTCCCGCGGCCAGATGCCGGCGTTGAGACCGCCCGAGAACAACCATCCCATGAGAGGGATGGTGAGAATGCCGTTGAGGTTCTGGAGCTCGTAGACGATGGCGTGCACGACGTTGGTCTGCCCGTCGCCGTGCGACTCGTTCCACTCCTCGTACCAGGGCAGGATGCGCTCGGCCAGGAAGGCGGTGCCGATCGCGATCAGCATCAACGGCGCGATCCAGAGATAGGAATGGCCCTGCGACACGACATAGTAGGCCGCGCCGTTGAGGCCGAAGAACATGAACGGGAAATAAGCGTAACGGACGACAGCTCGTGCGACTCCGGACGTCATGATAACCTCTGTCTTAAACACGCCGGTCTGTCATACGCTTGACCGGCTATGTGAATCTCGCTGTAAGTCTAGCTATGCTAAACGCGGATTTCACAGCATTTTTTGTTACGTCAGCAGTAAGAAACTTTGATCTTACGCAACAGACCTTCGGTCGATGACAAGCTGTCGCAGGTCGTCTGCGGTCGTGACCGGCAACGAGCATTGCGGACCCAGACAGACGTAGGCCGTTGTTCTCTCCCCGTCTGCCGACTTGCCTCGCACGACGGGCGGGCCCTGGTCGGAGACCTCTTCTTTGACGCGGATCTCCATGGCCCCGGGGATCGACATGCGGTTCAGCGCCGCCCGGAGACCGGTATCCGGAGACCCTGAACTCTCCACAATGACAATGAGTTGTGGAGACAAGATGTTGATGGCGGCGGCCATCAGACCGGTGTGGCCTCCGAGGTTGCGGGCGACGTCGGCCGCGAACGCGCTGAGAATGGACTGGGCTCGATCGAGGAAACGCTGCTCTCCGGTGAGGGTTCCGAGGGCGACGAGATTGGTAACCATCATGGCGTTGGCCGAGGGGGTGGCGTCATCGCTCGCGGTTTTCAGCCGGACGATCACATCGTCCGTGTCGTCGGCCGTGGTGAAGTAGCCGCCCGCGTCATGATCCCAATAGTGCCGGTCGAGGATCTCGGCCCAGCGGATCGCCTGGGCGAGGTCGCCGGCTTCGCCGGTGACCTGGTAAAGGCGGAGGGCGGCCCAGATCATGTTCGCGTAATCGCCGGCGGTCGCGGGTGCACGTCCCTTGCCGTGACGGGTGGCGTGAACGAGCCGACCGTCAACGGTCATCCTTTCCGCAACGAAGGTGAAGGCTCGACGCGCCATGGTCACCCAAGATGGACGATCGAAGACGGATCCTGCACGGGCCAGCGCGCCGATCGCGAGGCCGTTCCAGTCGGCGAGAACCTTGTCGTCCCAACCCGGTCTCGTACGTTCCGCGCGCGCCTTGAGCAGCTCTGCGCGGAGCTGCGCGAGCTTTGCTTCCTCGTCCGGCGGGCCGAGGGTCTTGGCGTGGAGCCGGTTCAGGATGGTGTGGCCTTCGAAGTTGCCCTCGGGCGTGACGCCGTAGGTTTCCTTGAAGAGGGCGGCATCGGCGGGGGTGAGCACCGCGTCGATCTCGTCCGGTGACCAGACGTAGAACTTGCCTTCCTCCCCTTCGGAGTCGGCATCGAGCGCGGCGGTGAAGGCTCCGTTTTCATCGATCATCTCGCGGGCGAGCCAGGTGACCGTCTCGGCGATGCGCGCTTCGAGAAGCGGGCTCTGCGTCTCGCGCCAGACTTCTGTCATCAGGTCGATCAGCAGCGCGTTGTCGTAAAGCATCTTCTCGAAGTGCGGGACGAGCCAGAGCTCGTCCACCGAGTAGCGCGCGAAGCCGCCGCCCAGGTGATCGTAGATGCCGCCCATGCTCATCCGCTCGAGCGTTGTCACCACGGCGGCCTTGGCCGTGTCATCGCGGTAGCGGATGGCGCCGCGCCAGAGCAGCCAGAAGAAGCTCCATTGCGGGAACTTGGGCGCACCTGCGATGCCGCCGTGGGTGGGATCGACGGCGCGGGCAAGGCGCGTCGTCACCTCGCTGAGGAGCCGGTCGGTGATCTCGGGCCCGCCGCTGCCGTCGGCTCTCTCGGTGAGCGCCGCCATCAGCGCCTCAACATTGCCGGCGACCTTCTCCGGCTCCCGGTGGTAGACGGCGGAGATGCGCTCCAGCACGTCGACGAAAGCGGGGCGGCCGTAGACGGCGGTCTTGGGAAAGTAGGTGCCGCCCCAGAAGGGGCGCGCGTCGCTATCGAGGAACATGGTCAGCGGCCAGCCGCCCTGTTGCCCTAGGCGGTGAAGGGCGCCCATGTAGATGGCGTCGATGTCGGGACGCTCCTCGCGGTCGACCTTGATGCTCACGAAGTGATCGTTCATCACGCGCGCCGTCACCTCGTCCTCGAAGCTCTCGTGGGCCATCACATGGCACCAGTGGCAGGCCGAATAGCCGACCGAGAGGAGTATGGGCTTGCCGGTCCTCCTGGCCTCGGCCAGCGCCTCGGGGCCCCAGGCCCACCAGTGCACGGGGTTGTCCTTGTGCTGGATGAGGTAGGGGCTCGTCTCCTCCCCGAGGCGGTTGCGGCTCATGGTTCGGGTTCCCAGGGCTTCGGTTGCGGACTTTTCTGATGCGCTGTTTCCTGATAGGCGCGCACAGCGCATGAAAGGGCTTGCGGCGGAAAGTTCAAGTCATCGGGCACGGCATGGCTCAATCTCCAGATCCGACCATCTTCGCGCTGGCGAGTGCCCCCGGGCGGGCGGGCGTCGCCGTGGTTCGCGTTTCCGGCGAGGGCGCGGGGCGGGTTCTCGACTTCATGGCCGGTCCGCGGCCCGAGCCGCGGCGCGCCGTCGGGCGCTTCATCCGCCACCCGAAAACCGGTGAGAAGCTCGACCGCGGCGTGGTGCTGTGGTTCCCCTCGCCCAAGAGCTTCACCGGGGAGGACGTGGCGGAGCTTCACCTGCATGGCGGGCGCGCGGTGATCCGGGCGGTGCTCGATGCGCTCTCTCTGGTGCCGGGGCTGCGCCTCGCCGAGCCCGGAGAGTTCGCGCGGCGCGCGTTCGAGGCGGGCAAGCTCGACCTCGCGGAGGTCGAAGGGCTCGCAGACCTCATCGAGGCGGAGACGGAGTCGCAGCGGCGCCAGGCTCTGGCGCAGGCGTCGGGTGCGCTCTCCGATCTCTACGACGGCTGGCGGGCGAGCCTCATCGAGGCGCTCGGCCTCATCGAGGCGGGCCTCGATTTCGCCGATGAAGGCGATATCGGCGCGAAGACCTTCACTGAAGCAACAGCGATCATCTCGGTGCTGGCACGCGCGGTGCGCCATCACCTTGCAGACGATCATCGCGGCGAGATCCTGCGCGACGGGTTCCGGGTGGCGCTCACCGGGCCTACCAATGCGGGCAAGTCGAGCCTGCTCAACGCGCTCGCCCGGCGCGAAGCGGCCATCGTCTCGGAGGAAGCGGGGACGACGCGCGACGTGATCGACGTGCGGCTCGATCTCGGCGGGCTGCCGGTCATCGTGTCGGATACGGCCGGGTTCCGGGAGACGGAGGGCGCCGTCGAGCGCGAGGGGATGCGGCGCAGCCAGGCGGTGGCCGAGGCCGCGGACCTGGTGCTGTGGCTCACGGACGCGAGCGCCCCCCGAACGATGCTGCCGGCGGAGCTCGCCGCCGTCGCCGACCGGACGCTGCTCGTGCTCAACAAGCTGGATCTCCTCTCACGCGGGAGCGCGCCAACGCTGCCGGACGTCATGGTGCCGCTGTCGGTCTTGACCGGTGCAGGGCTCGATGACCTCTTCGCCCGGATCGGGGTGATCGCCCGCGAGCGCATCGGTCACCACGAGGAGCCGGCGCTGACGCAGGTCCGTCACCGGCAACTCGTGGAACGGTGTCGCGACAGCCTCGAGGCGTTTCTGCTCGGGGCGGCTCAGGATGTGGAGCTTCGCGCTGAGGATCTCCGCCGCGCTGCGGACGCGCTGGGGCGCATCACCGGGCGCGTGGACGTGGAGGACGTCCTGGATCACATCTTCGGACGCTTCTGCATCGGGAAGTGACGGCGCGGTGATCGTGCGGGCATGCGATGTTTCACGTGAATCCATTTCAGGTGAAGGATCGGCATCACGTGTTTCACGTGAATCGATTTTGAGCCGCTGCGGCAGGGCGCCCGTCGTTAACGTTCCCCTAAGACGGGTACGACATGGTGGATGAACGCTTAAGCCGTCACTGCCGCAAAAATCCATCATGACGCCCGCCGCAATCTCGCAATCGAGCGCTGTGCAGATCCTCCGGCATGCGAGCCCGCTATCTGCCTCGGCCGGGGCGGCGGCAACCAGCGCAGGGGCCCGGTTCGTCGCAGCGGCCAATGGCATTGCAGTTGCTGACAGTGCGGGTGGGCCGACGCAACGTGCGAAGGCAAAGCTTTCGGAAGCCTTGTTCAAGCCGAATGCTCCGAGCGTTACCGAGACGAAGATCCATCTCATGAAGCGGCTGGGACAGGAGCTTGGGATCGCGCTCGAGGATCACGAGACGCATGCGTCGTTCGGCTCGGCCCTTCGCGCGGCGATCGCGGACATCAGAATGAAGCCGGGTGGCACCTTCGTGCTCGCGGCCATCGAGCGGAAGCTCGGTTTTGACAAGCTCGGGTTCTCGCTCGATACGTTCGTGGCCGCGATCATCGATCCCAAAGGCGACGACGGGCGGAAGGTCGATGCGGCGCTCAAGAAGGATCTTGGGCTTGACGATGGAGAAGATCGCAAGTCCGGGGTGCGCGCGGCGCCGGCAGCCGTCAGACGCGATGAAAGTGGTCTCTACGGGCTCGTGAGCTCTTGAGCGCGGCCGGCCGGGCCGTTTTATTCCGCGGAAGACGTTTTCACGTGAATCCGTTTTTGGGTCCGTTTTTGGCCAAATGCGCCATAAGATGTTTCACGTGAATCACGTGGTCACTCGCGGAGGACGACTGCCAAAAGCTCAATCTCGAGCTGGCTCAAGCGTTCATCAGGCGCCGCTTGGCGGCCATTGGTTCTGTTGATGGCTTTGGGTCGCGTCCGGGCCAGCCGGGATGAGTGGCGATGCTTGTTTCACGTGAATCACCTGTCTCAATTGCCCAGGCGCGGTCAGCGGTTCACGAATCCGACGGTGAGCTCGGCGTTGGAGGCGAGCGGCGACAGCACCGGCTCGCGCGGTTCCGGAGGCGGGAGGCTCGCGGTCTGGGTCTTGGCGGCGCAGCGCTTCTTGTAGAGGGCGAGCAGGTACTGGTTGCGCTCGGAAAGTGCCGCGGCCTCCTTGCCGGCGGCGTCCTGGAAATCGAGGCCGAGCCAAGCCGGCCAGACCATGAAACCGATGACGCCGGCGACGGCGTTCTGGCCCATCTTCCAGCCGCGCTCGATGGCGAGGTCGGAGATCTTCTGGTTGTTCAGCGCGAGCTCGGCTTCGATGGCGGCGCAATCGAGCTGCGGGTCCGAGGCGAGGACCATCGGCACGGGTTGTGGCACGCGACCGGCACAGGCGGTCAGAGACAAGACCCCTAGACACACGATACCGATCTTCAGCATGCGTCGCCCCCCGACACTTACGACGGGGCCAGCGTACGGGCCACAAAATGGCGCAGCCAAGATCGCGTGACGATCCGGCTGTGTGTTGTCCTCCGTATCCACATGAAATCAGGATGGAGATAATTCACGCGTCGTTTTGACCGGCGGGCGGGGCTCCTGTATCTCTCCGCCAGGTTCGAGATGAGCGAAATGGCCGAGCAGATCTACGATGTCATCGTTGTCGGCGGTGGGCACGCGGGCGTGGAAGCGGCCGGCGCGGCGGCGCGCATGGGCGCCGCGACGGCGCTCGTCACGCACCGCTTCGCGACCATCGGCGAAATGAGCTGCAACCCGGCGATCGGCGGGCTCGGCAAAGGCCATCTCGTGCGCGAAATCGACGCCCTCGACGGCTACATGGGTCGCATCGCCGATGCTGCCGGCATCCAGTTCCGGCTTCTCAACAGGTCCAAGGGGCCGGCGGTCCAGGGGCCGCGCGCGCAGGCGGATCGCGCGCTTTACAAGGCGGCCATGCAGCAGGCCGTGCGCGAGACGGACGGTCTCGCAGTGATCGAGGGTGCGGTCGAGGACCTGGTGGTCGAGGACGGTATCGTCGGTGGCGTCATCACGCAGACGGGGGAGACGATCCGGGCCGGCGCAGTGGTGTTGACCACTGGAACTTTTCTGAACGGTCTCATCCACTTAGGAGATCAGACTCACCCGGCGGGTAGGGTCGGCGATGCGCCCGCGCTCAAGCTCTCGGAGCGGCTTTACGGTCTCGGGCTCCGCATGGGGCGGCTCAAGACCGGCACGCCCGCACGGCTGGTGCGCAGCTCCATCGACTGGGATGGGCTGCCGCAGCAGGCGGCGGACGACGACCCCGTGCCGTTCTCGTTCCTGACCGAGAAGATCACCAATCCGCAGGTGACCTGCGCCATCACGTCGACCAACGACGCGACGCACGCCATCATCCGCGCCAATCTCGCGCGTGCGCCGATGTATTCGGGACAGATCGCCTCGCGCGGGCCGCGCTATTGCCCGTCCATCGAGGACAAGGTGGTGCGGTTCGCCGACCGGGAGGCGCACCAGGTGTTCCTCGAGCCGGAAGGGCTCGACGACGACACCGTCTATCCAAACGGCGTCTCGAGCTCGCTTCCGGCAGATGTGCAAGAATCCTTTCTCAAGACATTACCAGGACTTAGTCGTGTTGAGTTAAAGCGTCCTGGCTACGCGATCGAGTACGATTACGTCGATCCGCGGGAGCTCCTGCCGACGCTCGAGACCAAACGGCTCAAGCGGCTTTTTCTTGCCGGACAGATCAACGGCACGACGGGATACGAGGAAGCGGGCGCGCAGGGGCTCGCTGCCGGCGTCAACGCGGCGCTTTCGGCCTCCGGCGGGGGACAGACGTTCGTCGTCTCGCGCGCGGACGCCTATCTCGGCGTCATGATCGACGATCTGGTGACGCGCGGGGTGACCGAGCCCTATCGGATGTTCACGTCGCGGGCGGAATTCCGTTTGCGGCTGCGCGCGGACAACGCGGACCAGCGTTTGACGCCCGCAGGCGAACGTGTGGGCTGCGTGTCCGCTGTTCGTTCACGCCTGTATTTCAATAAAAACAATCAGTTATTGTATTTTACTAAAGTTCTTTCTCAAAAAACGCTCACACCGACAGAAGCGGAACGAAACGGAATCGAAATCAACAAGGACGGACGGCACCGGACCGCTTTTGAAATTCTGTCATATACAAGCGTAGGTTTCGATCGTTTGGCTGAGATTTGGCCTGAATTGAAAAGTGTCGATCCGGCCATCGCGGCGCAAATAGAAAACGACGCTCGGTATGACTCCTACGTTCGGCGGCAGGAGATTGACGTGGCCGCGCTGCGCCGGGACGAGGCGATCGAGATCCCCTCTCAATTTGATTATGCAACTTTGCCGAGTCTCAAGTCGGAGCTGCGTCTGAAGCTCGCCGCCGAGCGTCCGGCGACGCTGGCGCAGGCCAGCCGCATCGAGGGCATGACTCCGGCGGCGCTGATGCTCATCCTGAGCGCGGTAAAGAAGCAAACGCAACGGAAACGCGCGTCATGAGGACGGCGTCGGGCCGAATCGATACGGCCGAGGCGTTTCAGGAAACCTTTGGCGTTTCACGTGAAACGCTGGACAGGCTGCGGACTTACGAGGCGCTGCTCAAATCCTGGCAGAGGGTTGTCAACCTGGTTTCGCCGGCCACGCTGGACGATGTCTGGCATCGGCATTTCGCGGATTCGGCCCAGCTTCTCGATCTGGCCGATATTTCCTCCCCGCTTGGTGGGGAGGGACCGGGCGCGAGAGGCCGCGCCCTCGAGGAGGGAGGAAAAATACCGCGTCCCGGGGAAGCTTCGGGAGGCCAGAGCTGGCTGGACCTGGGGTCCGGTGGCGGGTTTCCTGGCCTCGTGCTGGCGATTTTGCTGGCGGAAAAGGCGCCGCAAGCTCGCATGACGCTGGTCGAGAGCGATGCCCGGAAGGCGGCATTCCTCGGCGAGGTAGCCCGGAAAACGGGCGTCGCTGTGGAGATTCGCGCGGAACGGAGCGAAAAGTGCGCGACTCAGGCTAACTCTCGGATACGAAACGTCATCACGGCACGCGCGTTGGCACCCCTTCCGAAGCTGCTCGGGCTTGCCCAGCCGTTTTTTTCTCCCCCGACTGTGGCCTTGTTTCCCAAAGGTCGCGAAGCCGAGGTAGAAATTGCAGAGGCGAGGACGCGATTCGATTTCGATTGCCAGCTCGTCCCCAGTCTGACGGACGCAGAGGCGCGTATCGTGATAGTACAGAATTTGGCTGTGAGGACGGAGGGTTAGTCTCGTGACAGGCCCGGCTCAGAAACTCAGGACCTTGGCCATCGCCAACCAGAAGGGTGGCGTCGGCAAGACGACGACGGCCATCAATCTCGGCACGGCGCTGGCAGCCATCGGCGAGCGCGTGCTCGTTATCGATCTCGATCCCCAGGGAAACGCTTCGACCGGGCTCGGCGTCCCGGCGGAAACGCGGACCAGAACCTCCTACGATGCCATCATGGGCACCTCGAGCCTCCTCGATACGGCCGTTCCGACGGCCATTCCGGGGCTGTTCGTGGTTCCGGCGAACCAGGATCTGGTCGGCCTCGAAAGCGACCTGTCGGGCGATGCGAGCCGCGCCTATAAGCTCCGCGACGCGGTGGCGGGACTGGCGGCGCACATGCAGGGAAAGCCCGCGGATCAAGCCTTCAAATACGTCCTCATCGATTGTCCGCCGTCGCTCAGCATCCTGACGCTCAATGCGTTGGCGGCGGCCGACGCCGTGCTGGTGCCGGTCCAGTGCGAATTCTTCGCGCTGGAAGGCATTTCGCAGCTCAAGGAGTCGATCGACCAGATCCGCGCGACGCTCAATCCGCGCCTCGAGATCCAGGGCGTCGTGCTGACCATGCACGACGCGCGCACGACGCTCTCGCGCGAAGTCGCCGACGAGGTGCGGGCCTTCTTCGGGCACAAAGTCTACGGGTCGGTGATCCCGCGCAATACGCGGGTCGCCGAGGCGCCCTCGCACGGCAAGCCCATCCTGCTCTACGACTACGATTGCGCAGGCAGCCAGGCCTATATCCGGCTCGCGACCGAGATCATCGAGCGCGAGCGTAAGACGAAAGCTGCGTAACTTGCTGTAGAACAAAAGAAAACGGGTCTCGATATGAACTCACCGCTGCCCAGGAGCCGGCTCGGCCGGGGTTTGGCCTCGCTGATCGGGGAGGGACCGCAGCCCGCTCAGGCGCGGATCCCCGCCGAGGGCGAGCAGCGGACGCTGCCGGTCGCGCAGCTGCGCAGCAGCCGGTTCAATCCCCGCAAGGATTTCGGTGAGCAGGACCTGGCGGAGCTCGCTGAATCGATCCGCACCAAGGGCCTCGTTCAGCCGATCGTCGTGCGGCCGCATCCGGAGGACCCGCAGGCGTTCGAGATCGTCGCCGGCGAGCGGCGCTGGCGGGCGGCGCAGAAGGCCGCCGTGCATTCGGTGCCGGTCATCGTGCGCGATCTTTCGGATCGCGACGTGCTGGAAATCGCCATCATCGAGAACGTCCAGCGGGCCGACCTCAATGCGATCGAGGAGGCGGGCGGCTACCGCGACCTCATCGAGCGGTTCGACTACAGCCAGGAGCAGGTGTCCGAGATCATCGGCAAGAGCCGCAGCCATGTCGCCAATACGCTGCGGCTTCTGAAGCTTCCGGCGTCGGTTCAGGCCTACGTGCAGGACGGCCGGCTGACGGCCGGCCATGCGCGTACGCTCGTCGGGCGCGAGGATGCCGAGGCACTGGCGCAGCGGATCCTCGAGCAGAGCCTCAACGTGCGCGAGGCCGAAGCCCTGGCGCAGGCCGGCCCCATCGGCACGCCCGGGCCCACGGGCGGCGGACGGCGGGCGCGCGAGAAAGATCCCGATACGAAAGCGTTCGAAAAGGAGCTCGCGGATTCGCTTGGCCTCAAGGTCGAGGTCAAGCGCGGCTCCGGCGAGAGCGGCAACCTCGTCATCAAGTACGGCAACTTCGATCAGCTCGACTATATCCGCCTGCGGCTGACGGGGACGTCGGGCGGCTGAGGTGCGGCCTGTTAAGCGTGCCCGGTGCTCTCTGCTGGACATCCTTTCTCGCGGTGCGTATGGCCTCGCACGAGGATCCTGCTGGCTCGAAGCCGGGGTCTCTGACCGGCCCGCCGGCGAGGAGGATTGGACCTGAGCTCCATGAGTGACACCGTTCTTATGAAGCTGGCGGCGACCATCCGGGCCCGGCGCAGCGAGACGGCCGAAAAATCCTATACGCGCCAGCTTCTGGACGCGGGGCCCGAGCGGTGCGCGAAGAAGCTCGGCGAGGAGGCGGTGGAAACGGTCATTGCCGGCGTCAGCCAGAGCGATGATGCCCTGCGTGCGGAAGCGGCGGATTTGCTTTATCATCTTCTCGTGCTGCTCGAAGCGCGCGGGGTCGGCCTCGACGAGGTGCTCGCGGTGCTGGATCGGCGCACTGGGCAGTCGGGGATCGCGGAAAAAGCGGCGCGGACGTCATAGGGTTCTGTGTAGCATGGAGAAACCTCAGGGTTTCCGGGTGAACCTCTCATGACACTGCGGGAAAATGCAGCCTCGATGCGTGACGGCCCGCGCCTCGAGCTGGTGGGCAGCCAGGGTGACGAAACCGTCGCTCCCGCCTATTCGCCCTATCGCGTCTTCAGCCGCGAGCAGTGGGCCAAGCTGCGCGCCGATACGCCGATGACGCTCGCGCCGCAGGAGCTCGAGGTCCTGTCCGGCATCATCGACGAGCTGTCGGTGGAGGAGGTGGAGACGATCTACCTTCCGCTCTCGCGCCTGCTCAACCTCTATGTGGCGGCGGCGCAGAAGCTGCATGCGGTGAGCTCGACGTTTCTCGGCCGGACCGACTGCAAGGTGCCGTTCATCATCGGCGTCGCCGGCTCGGTGGCCGTCGGTAAGAGCACTGCGGCGCGCGTGCTCAAGGCCCTTCTCGCGCGCTGGCCCGACCATCCGCGCGTGGATCTCATCACGACCGACGGCTTCCTCTACCCCAACCGCGAGCTCGAAGCGCGCCATCTGATGGAGCGCAAAGGCTTTCCCGAGAGCTTCGATACGACGCGGCTTCTTGCCTTCCTCGCCGATGTGAAGAGCGGCAAGGAGTCCATCGAAGCGCCCATCTATTCGCACTTCCACTACGACATCCTGGCCGGCCAGAAGACGGTGGTCGAGCGGCCGGACATCCTGATCGTGGAAGGGCTTAACGTCCTACAGCCGGCGGCGGCGCACAAGGGCGGAGATCCGGGCCCCTTCGTTTCGGACTTCATCGACTTCTCGATCTTCATCGACGCCGATCCGACGTTGATCGAGGCGTGGTACGTGGAACGCTTCATGCGCCTGCGCGGCACCGCGTTCCGCGATCCGGCGTCGTTCTTCCATCGCTACGTGACGCTCACGCACGACAACGCCGTGGCGCGCGCGCTCGAAATCTGGCGCACGATCAATCTCAAGAACCTGACCGAGAACATTCTGCCGACGCGTCCGCGCGCGCGCCTCATCCTGCGCAAGGACAAGGATCACAGCGTGCGCACAGTCGCTCTGCGGAAATTATAGCGAGTCTGGTCCGCGGCGCGGGCGTTGCCTGCGGTACAATTTCTGGTTGTTTAAGTCGCTTGATAACCGGGAAAATGTGAAAAAATTTGCTGTTTTTGGAACCGTTTGCGCATTCCCGCACTAAATCGGGAACTTGTCCCTATAGACTTGGGACAACGTAGCACTGACATAAGGATCCGTTCCCGTTTTTTCGTTGCAAGGAGATTATCTATGAAGCGCATTTTCGCCGCGGCGGCTGTCTTGGCGTTGTGCTCGGGCGCTGCATTTGCCGATGAAAAGCCCACCGACGAGGAGGCTGCCAAGATCAAGGCTGCCGTTGCCGTGTGGGGCTGCGAGGGCGGCACCTACGAGAAGGAGTCCGAGGGCTCGGGCGTGTTCGAGGCCGAGGACGTGAAGTGCAAGGCTGGCCAGTACGACTTCCGCCTCGACAAAGACTTCAACGTGTTCGTGATCACGAGAGACTAGAGCGCGGCTCTGATCTGAACGGGCTCCACGTTCTTGATGCGTGAGGCGTCGGACGGATCAGATCCGAGACGGTCGGGCCTTTTCGGTGGACCGCAAGCCGTTCCGCACCCGGAACCGATCGTAAGATCGGTTTGGGCTGGCGGCGGCTCGTGTGTCACCGTCGCCCCGCCATGCGGCGCATGGAGGAGGGCGGAGCTGCGTCTCGGATGGATGGAGCGGTGTGCTCGCGCAAGATAAAGGCGCCTCTTCGGATGGAGAGGCGCCTTTTTCATTGATGGCAAGTGGTCAGGCGGCGAGTTGCTCCAGCCTGGCGAGGATTGCGCCGCCCATTTCGGAGGTTCCCACCTGGCGCATGCCGGGCTGCATGATGTCGCCCGTACGCAGCCCATCCGCCAGGGCTCCCGCAATGGCCTTGTCGACGAGGTCGGCTTCCTCGGCCATGCCGCAGGAATAGCGTAGCGCCATGCCGAAGCTTGCGATGGTCGCGATCGGGTTGGCGAGCCCTTTGCCGGCGATGTCGGGCGCGGAGCCGTGCACCGGCTCGTAGAGGGCAAGGCGCTTGCCGGTCTTTTCGTCCGCGGCGCCGAGGGAGGCGGACGGCAGCATGCCGAGCGAGCCCGTGGCCATCGCCGCTTCGTCAGACAGCACATCGCCGAACAGGTTGTCGGTGACGATCACGTCGAACTGCTTGGGATTGCGCACGAGCTGCATCGCGCAGTTGTCGGCGAGGATATGCTGCAGCTCGACGTCGGGTGCATAAGCCTTGTGCGTGGCCGTCACGACCTCGTTCCACAGCACGCCCGTCTTCATGACGTTGCGCTTCTCGGCGGAGTGCACCTTGTTGCCGCGCTTGCGCGCCAGATCGAACGCCACCTTGGCGATGCGCGCGATCTCGCGGGTGGTGTAGAGCTGGGTGTCAACGGCGCGCTTCTGGCCATCCTCGAGGGTCACGATCTCCTTCGGCTCGCCGAAGTAGACGCCGCCGGTCAGCTCGCGCACGATCATGATGTCGAGCCCCTCGACGAGCTCGCGCTTCAAGGACGAGGCATCGGCCAGGGCAGGGTAGCAGATCGCGGGGCGCAGGTTGGCGAACAGGTCGAGGTCCTTGCGCAGGCGGAGCAAGCCTGCTTCCGGGCGCACCGCGTAAGGGACGCTGTCCCACTTGGGGCCGCCGACGGCGCCGAAGATCACGGCGTCGGACGCCTTGGCCTTCGCCACGCAGGCGTCCGTGACGGCGACGCCATGCCTGTCGTAGGCGGCGCCGCCGACGAGATCGCTCTCGGTCTCGAATGTGTGCTTGCCGCTCTTTTTGTTGAAGAAGGCGATGATGCGCTCGACCTCGGCCATGGTCTCTACGCCGATGCCGTCGCCGGGCAGGAGGAGCAGCTTGTGGGTGGTCATGAGGGTGTTCCGTCGCAAGGATTTCGCCGGCGCGGTTGGTTTCATCCGGATCGGAACCGCGCTCTAAGCTTTTGATGAGGCCGATGATTCATGCGTCGAACAGGAAGAGGTCCGACGCGATCATGGTCTAGCGCGCGGATGGGTCAGCGGCAAGCTCGCGGTTCGCCATCGGACGCGTGGCGGATTCGCTCTCTCCTGGCAGGATCGGCTGCCAGCCTCAGCCGATAAAGGGGAGGTCGAGAAAAAGCGTGAACCCGTTGAGGGTCATCAGCGTGCCGAGGGCACCCATGACGGCGCTCGTGACCAGCATCGCCGCGCCGCCCGAGATGATGGCGACACCGCCCAGCACGATGGCGATCTGCAAGAGCGCCTGGCCGTAGTCGAAATACGGGTCCTTCAGCATGGCCGTGTCGCGATCGGCCTCGAGCGCCTTGCCGCGGTTGAAGAGCTCGTCTAGTCCCTCGCCCGTCTTGGGGTTGGAGGTGAGCTCGGCGTCGAGCTTCCGGTAATCGGCGATCTTGCTCTCGATGGCGGTGCGCCCCTCGGCCGTGAGCGCCGGGTTGGCGAGCGCCGTCAGCTCGAGCTCGTCGATCTCGAGGCGCAGCACGTGGCGGCGCATGTTCTTCGCCTGGAAGAAGCCCCAGACGTTGGTCGCCTCGATGTTCTTGAGCGTCGCCTCCTTGGAGGCATTGCCGCCGCCCATGGCGCTGACGGCGAGAATCACGGCCAGAACGCCGATATAGACGCCGATCCACTTTTCCCGTCTGTGATGGGTCTCGTCTGCGCCGTCGCGGCCGCGGTCGTCACCCCATGCCACTGTCACGACCCTCCGAGCGGACCAGCTCCCGGTGCTCCGCGACGTCGCCCGCGGGGGTGAACCGGTAGACCTGAGGTGCGGCGGTGGCGAGCTCGCGGTCGAGGATCTGCTCGGGCGTCAGCTTCTCGAGGTACATGATCAGGGCGCGCAGAGAATTGCCGTGGGCCGACACGATGACGTTGCGGCCCGCCGCGACGTGCGGCCAGATGTTCTCAAGGTAGTAGGGCTGCACGCGCGCAGCCGTGTCCTTCAGGCTCTCGCCGCCCGGCGGCGGTGTATCGAAGCTGCGGCGCCAGGCCAGAACCTGCTCCTCGCCCCACCGCTCGCGCGCCTGATCCTTGTTCAATCCGGAGAGCTCGCCGTAGTCGCGCTCGTTCAGCGCGGCATCCTCGATCACGTCCGTCGCCGCGCCGCCGATCTCGCCCAGGATGATGTCGAGCGTGTGCTGCGCGCGTTTCAACTTGCTCGTGAAGGCGATGTCGAAGTGAAGCCCCTCGGCCTTCAACACGCGCCCCGCCCAGACGGCCTCGATCAGGCCCTTATCGGTCAGATCCGGATTGCGGATGCCCGTGAAGATGTTCTTCTTGTTCCACTCGCTTTCTCCATGGCGCACGAGCACTAACTTGTTCGTCATGGAGGAAGCCCGTTTCGTTCTCTGCAATGTCGACATCTAAGATCCTAGAGTCCCAGTACATCGCTCATGTTGAAAAGGCCCGGACCCTTGCCCTGGCCCCACAGCGCCGCCTTGACGGCGCCGCGCGCGAATATGCTCCGGTCGGCGGCGCGGTGCGTGATCTCGATCCGCTCGCCTTCGCCGGCAAAGACGACCGTGTGATCGCCGACCACGGTGCCGCCGCGCAGGGTGGCGAAGCCGATGTCGCCCCGCTGGCGCGGTCCGGTGTGGCCGTCCCGTACGCGTACGCTCTTCGACTTGAGATCGATCCCTCGCCCCTCGGCGGCCGCAGCACCCAGCATCAATGCGGTGCCGGACGGCGCGTCCACCTTCTGACGATGGTGCATCTCGACGATCTCGATGTCGAAATCCGCGTCGAGTGCTTCCGCGATGCGGCGCGTGATCGCCGTCAGCAGGTTGACGCCGAGGCTCATATTGCCGGCCTTGATGACGGTGGCATGGCGCGCGGCGGCCTTGATTGCGGCTTCGTCGCTTTCGGTGAGGCCCGTGGTGCCGATGACGTGGACGATGCGCGCGTTGGCGGCGATGGCCGCGAGCTCGACCGTCGCGGCAGGAACCGTGAAATCGATGATCGCATCGCTTCCGGCGGCGAGCGCGAGCGGGTCTGAGGTGACGGCGATGCCCAGAGGGGGGAGCCCGGCGAGCGTCCCGAGGTCGGCGCCGAGATGGGGCGAGCCGGGCGCCTCGGTCCCGCCGCTCACCCGACAGCCCGAGGTCGCAGAGATCACGCGGACGAGCTCGCGGCCCATACGGCCTGCAGCTCCCGTCACGGCGATCCGGGTTTCGCTCATCACATCCTCAGGGGTTGCGTTGGGCGCCGATATAGCAACGGCAGGCGCATAGAGGAAGTGCGGCTTTTGGCGGAGGGACGGTTCTCAACTGCGGTAAGGTTTCGCATCCGACGCGCGGGCCCTAGGCCGCAACCCCGCGCCGGGGTCCGCGAGGCGGTCGCGGATTTTGGCCACGAAGACGTGTACAAGGGAATTCTTGCCCTTGGGACGACCGTACGAGGATCCTCCATGGCGGCCTCTCGCGCCTGGCTCCCCGCCATTGCCGTTCTTTGCTGGTGCGGTGCGGCGGGGGCCATCCAACAGGTCAAGAGCCTCTATACGGCTATCGATCTCTCCCTATGCGAGGCCGTCGCCGGCGGCGGGCGGCTGTGCAAGGGGCTCCCCGGCTATCCCGTCTATGTGACCGAAGGGGCGCAGAAAGCCTACCTCAGCGTCGGGGCGGATGCCGGCAGCCGGTTGGCCGCACGCCAGACGCTCGGCTCCCGCAACACCCTGTTCGACAAGGGTGGCCAGCGGACGACCGTCGAGTGGCGCTTCATCGTGCGCGACGGGACGCCGGTGCCCTATGCCACCATCGTGCGGTACTTCACGCGCGACGAGGGCGGACACGGGGAAGTGCTGGTCGTGATGCGCGTCACCGATCGGGAAGCCTGCCACGTGGCCTACGTGGACGCGCTCGCCAACGCCGACGCCATCGTGCTCGCACGCAAGCTTGCGGACACGGTGGCGCGCTCCGAGGCGTGTCCCGCAGCACCCTCCGCGCATGGCACTCAAGGGTTCAGTCCGATGTAGAGGCCGGCCGATATCGGGGTCAGGACGACCAGCCGAAGGCGATCTTCTCGAGCTTTCGCCCGCCGATCGTCTCGAAGCCCTGCTTCACCGGGCGTCCGCCGCGGCGCCAGTAGAAGTCGGTGGCGATCGTGTTCTCGGCCAGCGCCCAGACGACGAGGCCCTTGAGGCGGCGCTGGTCCAGTCCGAAGCGGCAGGCCTCGAAGAGATGCTCGCCGTAGCCGAGCCCCTGATAGACCGGCGACATGTAGAGCTCGTAGATCTCGCCCTGGTAGGGGCCGCGCGTGCGGCAGAAACCGAGCGTCGCATAACCGATCACGGTGCCGCTCTTCTCGAGCACGATCAGGCTGTCGCCGCTGCGGATGACGCTGGCCCACCACTCCGATCCGCGGCGGCGGATCATGTTTTCCAGGTGATTGTGCGGGAGAATGCCGCGATAGGCCTGCTGCCAGGATTGGCGAAACGTATCGGCGACGGCCGCGGCGTCTGCGAGCCTGCCCTTGCGAATCTTGATATCGGAACGCGACCCTAACATCGCTTCACTATAGCGTGAATTTTTGACTGCGGAAGGCAGTCCGCGCGCGCGGCTTCAAAAAAAGAAGCGCCCGGCGAAGACTCGCCGGGCGCTCTCTGTCCGATGTTAGGCTCGCGGCCTCAAGGGGCCGGAGAACCGTGCGCGATCAGCTCGCCTTCTTGAGCTGCTCGAACGTCTTTGCGGCAGCCGAGTTGAAGCTTTCGAACGTCTGCTGCGCGACCTTGGTCGAGAGATCGAAGAGCTCCTTCGACTGGGCGCCGGCAACGGTGAGCTGCTGCTGAACGAAGCCGGACTGAAGGCGGATCAGCTCGGGAAGGGTCTTGGCGCGGGCGAGCGCCTTCGCGGCCTCGAACGCGGCTTCCGTGTTCTGCTCGGTGTTCTTCAGCACCTTGTCGCTGATCGACTTGGCGCCGGCGAACGCGGCGGCGGTCGCCTCCTCGAGAACCTTCGCGTTGTCCTTAGTGACGGTCGAGAGCTTGTCATAGGTCTCGCGTGCCTTGGTCACGCCGTCCTCGGCGATGGCCTGGACCTGCTCGGGAATGCGGGCATCCTTGGCGGCGGAAAAGAATTCTTGGGTCTGGCGGGTAAAGTCGTTCACGGCAATGCTCCTTGGTGGGTCTGGCAATCTCAACGGGACGAGGGAACGCTGCCGGTGCTCAAGCCACGCTACGCTTTACATGCAGCCCGCGCGAACGTCCTAACTTCGAGAGGCACCATAGCAGATCTATATTGCAGTGCAACATAAAAATTCGTTGCCCCGCAATAGGCCCGTTTTCTTCGGCATCAACGCTCCTGCATTGGGAATTTTTCCCGTACCGCGGATCGAGTTGACGATCGTTTATTTCGCAAATGCGAAAACGCGAACAAGACCATCGTCTTACGGCTGAAGGGAAGGGAACAGGTCCCGGTATCCCATGGCGGTGCGATCGAACAGGATGTCGCGGGGTTCGAGCCTGCGGGCGAGCGCCAAGCCCTCGAGCGACCGGCACCGCGACAAAGCGACATAGGCTTGGCCGTGGGCGAAGGTGCCCCGGCCGAGGTCGATATACACGTTGTCGAGGGTAAGGCCCTGGGCCTTGTGGATCGTCAGCGCCCAGGCGAGGCGGACGGGGTACTGCTTGAAGGTGCCCGCGACGGTGCCGACGATCTTCTCCTCATCCTTGTCGTAGGCGTAGCGGCGCTGCTCCCAGCTCACCGGCTCGAGCTCGTGCTCGCGGCCCGCGACCTCGACAAAGACTTTTTTCTCCTCGAGGCGGGAAATGCGGGCGATGGTGCCGTTGACCCAGCGTTTCTCCGGATCGTTGCGCAGGAGAATAATCTTGGCGGCCGGCTTCAGGGTCAGCGCGCTGTCGGTCGGGTGCGAAGCCTGCGTGAAATCACCCGTGATTCCGGCTTCATAGGTGTAAGCTCGGCCGGGGAGCGCATCGAGATAGGCGGTGTTGATGCGCTGGGCGGCGGCGTTGGTCGGCGTCAGGATGACGAATTTTTCTCCCTCGCCGAGCGTGCGGATGGGCGCCACGCGCCGGTTGAGCTCGGCAAGGTCCTCCTCCTCGGCCTCGCCGTCGCGGATCCGGTTCAGGACGGAGATCAAAGCCTCGTCGCTCTGGCGGAACACCTGCGTCAGCTCGAGGCGCGTGGTGCCGGCCCCCTCGCGGAGCGCGGGGACGGAGAAAAAGAAGGGGCCGCCGAACTCCTCGTGCAGATGCCCCGCAACCTCGGCCTCCTGCACGACGGGCGGCAGCTGATGCAAGTCGCCGAACAGCACCAGGCGTACGCCGCCGAAGGGCTCGCGCGGGCGTCCGCGATTGACGCGCAGCGACTGGTCGATGGCCCACATCAGGTCCGAGCGCACCATCGACACTTCGTCGATGACGAGGAACTTGAGCTTGCGCATGACCTGGCCGTTGCGGGAGCGGCGGATGTCGTCGGAGCGGATCAGGCGCGGGGGAAGGCCGAAGAACGAATGGATGGTCTGGCCGCCCACGTTGACGGCGGCGAGGCCGGTCGGCGCGACGACGACCAGCTCCTGATCGGTGGCGTTGCGAAGGGCCCGCAGCAGCGTGGATTTGCCGGTGCCGGCGCGGCCGGTGACGAACAGGTGGCCCTCGCCGTCGCGGACGTGGGCGAGCGCGGTTGCAAACTCCTCGGTCGGCGTGATGCCGTCGGGCCAGACGGCGTCGGCTGCGGCGGCCGGCGCGAGCGCTGTCAAAGGGGGTGTCTGCACGGGCGACCTTCTGACCGGCAACGGGGCTACGACCTAAGGTGATGCGGGCAGGTATGTCAAAGTGGGGGCTCGGTTGCCCCCACTCGGCATGCAGGTCCGGCCCGGTCTTGTGTCGCCGGGGAAAATAATGATGTGCGCTTTTCATACGTGACTGGATCCCGGCCTGCGCCGGGATGACGTTGAATGTTGGGCCATGCGCTATCGGCAAAAATGACGTCACTCCGGCGAAGGCCGGAGTCCAGACGCGCTTCAAATTCCGGCAGGCGGAAAGTCTGGCAGGTTGCCTCCGGCCTGCAGTGCACCAATTGGTCCTTGAAAGGGGGGGCCGGCGCGCGTAAGTGAACCCCGCACCGTCGGGTATTTCCGACGCAGCTTGAGCTTTCGTCGGAATTATCCGACGCGCTTCGAAGGGACCCTGAACCATGGGCTACAAAGTCGCTGTCGTCGGCGCGACGGGAAACGTCGGGCGCGAGATGATGAACGTGCTCACCGAGCGCCGCTTTCCGGCGGATGAGATCCATGCGATCGCCTCGCGCCGCTCGCTCGGCACCGAGGTCTCCTGCGGCGACACGACGCTCAAATGTCAGGACCTCGAGCAGTTCGATTTCTCGAAAGCCGACATCTGCCTGATGTCGGCAGGTTCGGCCGTGTCGAAGGCGTGGAGCCCCAAGATCGGCGCCAAGGGCTGCGTGGTGATCGATAACTCGTCCTGCTGGCGCTACGACCAGGATGTGCCGCTCATCGTGCCGGAAGTGAACGCGGACGCGGTCACGGGCTTCACGAAGAAGAACATCATCGCCAACCCGAACTGCTCGACGGCACAGATGGTCGTGGCGCTGAAGCCGCTGCACGATGCGGCCGGCATCAAGCGCGTCGTCGTCTCGACCTACCAGTCGGTTTCGGGCGCGGGCAAGGATGCGATGGACGAGCTGTGGGCCCAGACCAAGGCCAAGTATGTGCCGGGCCAGGACGTCGAGCCGACCAAGTTCCCGAAGCAGATCGCGTTCAACTGCATTCCTCACATCGACGTCTTCATGGAGGACGGTTTCACGAAAGAGGAATGGAAGATGGTCGCCGAGACCAAGAAGATCATGGACCCGAAGATCAAGCTCACGGCGACGTGCGTGCGCGTGCCGGTGTTCGTCGGCCATTCGGAATCGGTCAACATCGAGTTCGAGCGCCCGATCACGGCGGACGAAGCGCGCGAGATCCTGCGCGAGGCGCCGGGCCTGCTGGTCGTCGACAAGCGGGAGCCGGGCGGCTACGTGACGCCGGTCGAGGCGGCGGGCGAGTATGCGACGTACGTGTCGCGCATCCGCGAGGACACGACCGTCGAGAACGGGCTCGTGCTCTGGATCGTCGCCGACAACCTCTTGAAGGGGGCGGCGCTCAACGCGGTGCAGATCGCTGAGACGCTGGTCGAGCGCGACCTCATCAAGGCGAAAGCGGCGGCTTAAAGCCGGTTCCGTAGGCTACAGATTTCTCCCCAATCTCCATGGCCGGGCAAGCCCGGCCATGGTGGGGGGTTGGTTTTGCCGTATCGCGCTATTTGCTCTCGGATTTCTCGAGCGCGTGGCGCTGGAGAAGGCCCATCTGGCTGAGGGCGAAGACCATCGTGATCGGCATGATGCCGAAGACCTTGAACGTCACCCACTGATCGGTCGTGAGAAGGCGCCAGGCGAGCTCGTTCAGCAGCGCCAGGAACACGAAGAAGCAGGCCCAGCGGAACGTGAGCTTGCGCCAGCCCTCCTCCGTCAGCGCAAACACGTCGCCGAAGAGATAGCTGAGCAGGGAGCGCCCGGAGAGGAGGCCGCCGAAGAGAACGGCGGCGAAGATGCCGTTGACGATGGTGGGCTTCAGCTTGATGAACAGCTCGTCCTGCAGAAGCAGCGTCAGGCCTCCGAACACCACGACCACGAAGGCGGTGATGAGCGGCATCACGGGGATGCGTCCGAACAGGATGCGGGAGGCGGCGAGCGAGATCAGCGTCGCGCCAATGAAGAGGCCCGTGCCCCAGAAGATGCCGGCGCGGGCGTTGGTCAGGAAGAATACGACGAGCGGCCCGAGCTCGACGACGAACTTCAGGAGCTGCCGGGTGCCGCTCTCGTCCGTTCCGGTCTTGGTCGTGTCGGTTTGACTCATGATCCCCCGTGTCCGTTGGACTGGTGCGTCTTCTCTTGAGACGTATCTGGATTCCCGCCGTCCATGCGGAGCATGGCTCCGCCATGATGCCGGGATGACGTTACTGAGAGCGCGGATCGCCTGAACGCACCCTCACCCCGACGCCTTGGTGAAGGCAAGCTCCGCATGGACGGCCGGGGTCCAGACACGTGCGACCATAAAGGGCGATAGTGGCAAAAGAAACGGGTCTGGCCGTCGCTGGGAGCCCTTTGCCGATCTGCGCGCCGGTCAAAGGTGGTGCCTGCTCATCCACTTGGTCAAGAGCCAGGCGTAGAGGCCGCTCAAGGGCAGAATGATGAACAGCTTGAAGGCAATCCAGATGTCGACGCCGGTCATCTGGGACCCGAGCAGGGTGTAGACCTGATCGTCCCTGAAGGTCAGGCGCACGATCTCGTTGGCGACGGCGGTGAAAACGAAGAACCAGGCGAAGCTGCGGGTGAACAAGTCCCAGCCCTCCTGCGTGTAGTGGAACGTCTTCTCGAACACGTACTGGAAGAAGTTCTCGCGCATGATCAGGGCGCCGAGCGCGAAGCCGACGGCGAGCGCGCTGCAGACGATCAGGTTCGTCTTGAGCCAGATGGTATCGTGGGCGAGGAGATCGAGGCCGAGAAAGACCGACGCGATGCCGATCGTCACCCAGTCCAGGTCCGACAGCCGGCCGCGCGCGGCGATCAAGGCTAGCCCCATAAGCGCAAACAGCGTGAGGACGCCGGCCTGCAAGCCGATGAGCCAGCTCACGGCCAGCATGGCGGCGATGGGGCCGAGCTCGCTCAGGAGCTGACGCGGGCCTTTGTAGCGCCAGAAGCTCGAGAAGAGGAACCCGGCAAACAGCGCGTTGAATATGGTGACCTTGATCTGGACCCACATCGGGTCGTGCGTCACCAGGGTGAGCGCGCCGAAGACGATGGTTACCGTCGAGGCGATCAGCGGGAACACCGGTGGCCGGTGGAACATATAGACCATGGCCGCGATGGCGATGAGCGTGGTCAGGATCAACGCCCAGGTGCCCGCGTTGATGCCGTAGGCTGCGTTGACGACGAACATCGTCACCAGCGGGCCGAACTCGCTCAGGATGTTGACGGTCTGTTCGGCGTTGAATGGGTAGAGACGCTTGCGGGGGCTCATGTGCGGTGCGTGACCCTTGACCTCGATTGATTCGCCCGGTTCTTTCCCGGCGCCGTCCTGCTCGGGCGGCGGAGCCTCAGTGTTCGGCGATCGCACGGGCGTAATCCTTGGCAGAAAAAGGTTGCAGGTCGTCGATGCCCTCACCGACGCCGACGGCATGGATCGGCAACCCGTGCCGGGCGGCGATGGCGACCAGGATGCCGCCGCGGGCAGTGCCGTCGAGCTTGGTCATGACGAGGCCGGTGACGCCCGCGCGCTCGCGGAACACGCTGACCTGCTGGAGCGCGTTCTGGCCGGTGGTGGCGTCGAGCACCAGCAGCACGTCGTGGGGTGCGGTCGGATCCACCTTGCGGATGACGCGCACGATCTTCTCGAGCTCCGCCATCAGCCCTTCCTTGTTCTGAAGGCGGCCGGCGGTGTCGATCAGAAGCACGTCGTAGGCGCCGGCCTGCGCCTCCTTCATGGCGTCGAAGGCCAGGCCCGAGGCGTCGGCGCCGACGTCGCGGGCGATGACGGGGGCGCCCGTCCGCTCGCCCCACACCTTGAGCTGATCGATGGCGGCGGCGCGGAAAGTGTCGCCGGCGGCCAGCATGACGCGGCGGCCTTCGCGGCTGAGGTTGGCTGCGAGCTTGCCGATGGTGGTCGTCTTGCCCGAGCCGTTGACGCCGAGCACGAGCAGCACATGGGGCTTCTTGGTCGCGTCGATCACGAGGGGCCGGGCGAGCGGCGCCAGCACGGCCGCTACCTCGTCGGCGAGGGTCTCGCGGATCTCGTCGGCGGAGATCGTCTTGTCGAACCGCCCCTTGGCCAGCGATGTCGTGATCCGCTCGGAGGTCTCGATGCCGAGGTCGGCGGCGAGCAGCAGCTCCTCGAGCTCGTCGAGCGTCGCCTGGTCGAGCTTCTTCCGGGTGACGAGGCCGGCGATGCCCTCGGTCAGCCGCGAGGAGGTTTTCGCCAATCCGGATTTCAGGCGCGCGAACCAGCCCTTGCGCTCTGGCGCGGGCTTTAGCGCCGGTTCCGGCACGGCCGCAGCCTCGGGGGCGGCGGCTTCGGCGGCGGTGGTTTCCGGGACGGCGGTTTCGAGAGTGCCGGTTTCCGGGGCACCGATTTCGGGTGTGATGGCTTCAGGCGTGGATGCCGCGCTCTCGGTGCGCTCTTGATCCGGCTTATCCGGCGCGTCGGGCTGCGGCTCGGCGGGCGCGGTGCCCGTTCCGAACATGCGGCTGAAAAAGCCTTTGCGTTTGGGCTCGCTCGTGCTCACGCGTCGACCGTTCCGTTCAGACGGCGGCCATCGTGGCGGCCGAGGGTTGCCCAATGGATCGTGCCGACCGCCGTCTTGCGATCGACGCGCACCTCGGCGAAGTGCGGCGTGCGGCCCACATCCTCGCGCTCCATGAGGAGCTCGATGCGCGTGCCTTCGAGGCGATCGAGGTAGCGCGCGTGGGCGACCTCGCCTTTCTCGCGCAGGCGCGCGGCGCGCGCCTTGACCATGCGGCGGTCGACCTGGGGCATGCGCGCGGCCGGCGTGCCCTGGCGCGGTGAGAACGGGAAGACATGCAGATAAGTGAGACCGCATGCGTCCACGAGATCGAGCGTATTGGCGAACATATCCTCCGTCTCGGTCGGAAATCCAGCGATCAGGTCGGCGCCGAAGACGATGTCGGGACGCAGCCGGCGCACGCGCGAGCAGAAGCCGATCGCGTCGTCGCGCAGGTGGCGCCGCTTCATCCGCTTCAGGATCAGGTCGTCGCCGGCCTGCATGGAGAGATGCAGGTGCGGCATCAGGCGCGGCTCGGTGGCGATGGCGTCCAGGAGATGCGCGTCGATCTCGACCTGATCGATGGACGAGAGGCGCAGGCGGTTGAGCTCGGGGACGCCCGACAGGATCTGCTTGACGAGGCGGCCGAGGGACGCGGTGCCGGGCAGGTCGGTGCCGTAGGAGGTGATGTCGACGCCGGTCAGCACGATCTCGGGATATCCCTTTTCGACGAGGGCGCGGATCTGGCGCACGACCTCGCCGGGCGCGACCGAGCGGGAGGGCCCGCGCCCCATCGGGATGATGCAGAAGGTGCAGCGGTGGTCGCAGCCGTTCTGGATCTGCACATAGGCGCGGGCACGCGTGCCGAAGCCGTCGATCATGTGCAGGGCGGTTTCCTTCACGCTCATGATGTCGTTGACCGCGACGCGGGCGAGCGCGTCGGTCGAGAGGGCGCGGAAGGTCGCGGGCTCGAGCTTTTCGGCGTTGCCGATCACATGGTCCACGCCGTCGATCCCGGCGAAGCGCTGGGGCTCGATCTGGGCAGCGCAGCCCGTGACGATGAGGCGGGCGTCCGGCCGCTCGCGGCGGAGCTTGCGGATCGTCTGCTCGGCCTGTCGCACGGCCTCGCCGGTGACGGCGCAGGTGTTGACGATCACGCAGTCGGCAAAGCCCGCGTCCACGGCATGGCGGCGCATGACCTCGGATTCGTAGGCGTTGAGCCGGCAGCCCAGCGTGACGATCTGCGGTTCAGGCATCCCTGTTGCTCTGTCTTCTTCGGCGCGGCGAGTCATACGGGGCTGCCCGGCGTGCGGCGGTTCTTGGTTCGATCGGATCACGCTCCGGCTCTTCGATGCGACCGATGAGGGATGCTCAGGACCGGTTCGGGCCGGAGGCGATCATGGTCTAGGTCAAACGGGCTTCGGCGACAAGGCGGGCGCGAGGCTGCCCTCGTGCTCGAATGCGGCGGGGCCCGTCATGAGGATCCGATTGCTTGGCGTCCATTCTATGGTCAGTGGTCCGCCGGGGAGGGTCACGGCAGCCCGCCGCTCCACGAGCTTCTTGCGCATGGCCGCGACGGCGGACGCGCAGGCGGCGGTGCCGCAGGCCCGGGTCAGGCCCGCGCCGCGCTCCCAGGTGCGGATGTCCATGGAGGCCGGCGACGTCACGCGGGCGATGGTGACGTTGACGCGCTCGGGGAAGAGCGGGTGGTTTTCGATCAACGGGCCGAAGCGGCCGAGGTCGTAGTCGGCGACCGGTTTGTCGACCCAGAACACGACGTGGGGGTTGCCGACGTTGACCACCGAGGGGGAATGCAGGACCGGGTCGTCGATCGGACCGATCTGCAGCTCGATGGCGCGTGTGTCGTGGAACGGCTCGGCGAGCGGGATCTCCGCCCATCCGAAGCGTGGCTCGCCCATATCGACGGTGATCGCGGAGGCGTCCGTCACGCTGACATCGAGAATGCCTGCACGGGTCTCGAAGCGTAGCGCGCGACGCCCGGTGCGCTCGGTCTCGAGCCAGCCGATGCAGCGCGTTCCGTTGCCGCAGGCGGCCGATTCCGACCCGTCGGTGTTGAAGATGGTCACGAAGGCGTCGGTTCCGGCCGTGCGTGGTGCGTTGAGCACCATCATCTGGTCGAACGCCGTGCGCGGATTACTGGCGACGGCGCGGATCTGGTCTCCGTCCAGTGGACGGCCGCCTGCGCGCAGATCGACGACGACGATCTCGTTGCCGAGCCCGTTCATCTTGATGTAGCGGAGGGGAGGGAGGGCGCTCATGACGCGACTATATGGGCGAAGCAGCGCCAAAAGACAAACACGGCGAGGGCGATATCGGGTGCCTCTTTTCGGCCTGCTTTTAAGACCTGCTGGCCGCGGGGCCTCTCGGCAAGCGCGTCAATCCGCTTACATAAGGGGTGACGACGTGCTGCAACAGACGAGGTTTCCCGATGCGCTTTCATTCCGGCCTTGCCGCCGCTCCTCTTTTGATCCTCCTGGCCGATGCGACGCCGGCGGCTGAGACCAATGCGCCCGAGGCGCCCAAGACCGCGGTCCGGCTGGAGACGGTCGCGCAGGGGCTTGAGAACCCCTGGGCGCTCGTGTTCCTGCCCGACGGGCGCATGCTCGTCACCGAGAAGCCGGGCCGGCTCAGAGTCGTTGAGACGAACGGCAAGCTCGGCGAACCCATCAAAGGGGTGCCGGAGGTGATGTCCGAGGGGCAAGGCGGCCTGCTCGACGTGGCGCTGGCCAACGATTATGCCGCGAGCGGCCGGATCTTCCTCTCCTATTCGGAGCCGCGCGGAAAGGGCGAGAATGGCACGAGCGTCGCCAGCGCCAAGCTGGTTCTGGCGGCCGACGGCGGCGCGCTTGAGGATCTCAAGGTGATCTTCCGCCAGCAGCCGTCCTACAACGGGAAGCTGCATTTCGGATCGCGCATCGTCGTCACGCCGGACGACAAGCTGTTCGTGACGGTTGGTGAGCGCAGCGACGTCAAGACGCGCGTCGAAGCGCAGAACCCGAAAAATCATCTCGGCAAGATCATCTACATCACGGCGGACGGCGCGCCCGGCGCAGACACGCCCGCGCATGAGGGCTGGGACCCGCTGATCTGGTCGATCGGCCACCGCAACGTGCAGGGCGCTGCCCTCGATCCCGCAACCGGCAAGCTGTGGACGCTCGAGCACGGGCCGCAGGGCGGCGACGAGCTCAACCAGCCCGAGCGCGGCAAGAACTACGGCTGGCCGATCATCACCTACGGCGAGGAGTATTCCGGCGGGCCGGTGGGCTCGGGCCTGACAGCAAAAGAAGGACTCGAGCAGCCGGTCTACTATTGGAAGCCTTCGATCGCGACCTCGTCGGTCCTCTTCTACACCGGCGATCTCTTTCCGGAGTGGAAAGGCAATATCCTGGTCGGCGCGCTCAAATTCATGCAGGTGCAGCGGCTCGTCATGAAGGACGGCGAGGTGGTCCAGCACGAGACGCTGGCCGAGGACATCGGCCAGCGCGTGCGCGACCTCAGGCAGGGGCCGGACGGCGCCGTCTATCTCGTCACCGACGCCGAGGACGGGCGCATCGTGCGCATGACGCCGCAGTAGCGGCTGCGGAAGCCGCCGTTACCTGCCGCCGCCGGATCATCGGCCGGCGGGACCTTGCTGGGTCGTGTCAGGCGCCTTCCCGGTCGCTTTCTCGCGATCGACGCCGTGCACCTGCACGCTTTCGGTGCGGTCGATCTGACAGTCGCCGTTGCGGTCGAGGAGCTTGAAGGCGAGGTTCTGCTTGCCGGTCATCTCCTCGAGCGTGACGCGTCCGTCGCCGTTGGCGTCGTAGTAGGCGATGTTGGCGACCTCGAAGAGGCGATCGCTCGAGACGAGCTTCTTCCACTCCTCCGCGTCGAGGGCGCCGTCGCCGTTGGCGTCCGCCTGGCGGAACTCGCTCGAAACGTACCGCGCCCACTCGTCGCAGCTCACGGAGCCGTTCTTGTCGAGGTCCCAGGTCTGGGCGGCGGCGATGAAGGTGCGGTCGAAGTCCGAGGTGTTCTTGAACGGGTTGCCGCCCGATGCGCAGCCTCCGGCAAGGGCGGCCGGCAAGAGGGCCAGGCCCGTCAGCGCGCCAAGCGTGCGTCGCTCATACATCGAGAAGTCTCCCCCTTCGTTCTCGGCTGCGTTCCTGGACCGAGATCGGCGCCGAAATGTGGTGTCCCCGGCTGAAGCCGGTCTACTGCGCCCGAGCCATGCGCATCAAACCGTTTGAGCGCGTCATGCACCAAACCGTTGGCGCCGTTGGCCGTCGCGGCCCCTCCAAGCCTCCGAATGGGTCGGACTCCGTCCCTTTGTTCGCTGTTTGTTCGTGTCTGACGGGATACCGGTACTCTGAACAGGCACCTGCTTCGCCGCGCATCGGCCGGCATCGATTCGGTTGCGGCGTGGGCTCGCGTCTCACCGGGCACGCATTGACAGGGCCGGCCCGATCGGAGATGGTGCGGCCAAATTTCAACCGGCTTTGAACTCAGAGCCGCCGCCCCGCACATGGCTTGTCACAGAGCCGGGAGGCCGGGGGGTCAACATCCGACAGCGCGTGGCGCCCTCGGGTGCTGTCGTGTTTTGCGGAAAGGTCGCAATGTTCCAATCGCTTTCTGACCGCCTGTCAGGCGTTTTCGAAAAGCTCACGCGGCGCGGCGCGCTGGCCGAGAGCGACGTGTCGGAAGCTATGCGCGAGGTGCGCCGCTCCCTCATCGAGGCGGACGTGGCCCTCGACGTCGTGCGCGACTTCATCGAGCGCGTGAAGGCGAAAGCGATCGGCCAGGAAGTGTTGCGCTCGGTCACGCCCGGGCAGATGGTCGTCAAGATCGTCAATGACGAGCTGGTCCGCACGCTGGGCTCGGAGGCCGAGCCCATCGACCTGCATGCGGCCCCCCCGGTCGCCATCCTGATGGCGGGCTTGCAAGGCTCCGGCAAGACGACCACTACGGCCAAGATCGCCTGGCGGCTCAAGACCCGCGACAAGAAGAAAGTGCTGATGGCGTCGCTCGACACGCGCCGTCCGGCGGCGCAGGAGCAGCTGCGCGTGCTCGGCGAGCAGACCGAGGTGCCGACGCTGCCCATCGTCGCCGGGCAGACGCCGCTTCAGATCGCCAAGCGGGCGATGGAGGCGGCGCGCCTCGGCGGTTACGACGTGGTGCTGCTCGACACCGCCGGCCGCACGACGCTCGACGAGGAGCTGATGGTCGAGGTCGCCGAGGTCAAGGCCGCGACCAACCCGCACGAGGTTCTGCTCGTGCTCGACAGCCTCACGGGCCAGGATGCGGTCAACACGGCGAAGGCGTTCGACAGCCGGCTTGCCATCACGGGCACGGTGCTGACGCGCGCGGACGGAGACGGGCGCGGCGGTGCTGCGCTCTCCATGCGCGCGGTCACCGGCAAGCCGATCAAGCTCATCGGCACGGGCGAGAAGTGGGATCAGCTCGAGGACTTCGATCCGGCGCGCATCGCAGGCCGCATCCTCGGCATGGGCGACATCGTGGGCCTCGTGGAGAAGGCCGCGCAGACGATCGACGCCGAAAAGGCGCGCTCGATCGCCGAGAAGATGAAGAAGGGGTCGTTCGACCTCGAGGATCTCGCCGAGCAGTTGGCCCAGATGGAAAAGATCGGCGGCATGGGCGGCGTGCTCGGCATGCTGCCGGGCGTCGGCAAGATCAAGAATCAGCTTGCGGCCGCCAACCTCGACGACCGCATCATCAAGCGGCAACGCGCGATCATCTCGTCCATGACGCCCAAGGAGCGGCGGCAACCGAAGGTGCTCGACGCCAAGCGCAAGCGGCGCATCGCGGCCGGCTCCGGCACCAAGGTCGAGGACGTCAACAAGCTCATCAAGATGCACCGGCAGATGGCCGACATGATGAAGGCCATGGGCAAGAACCGCGGAATGATGGCGCGCATGTTCGGCATGGGCGGCGGCGGGGGTCCGAGCGAAGCGGAGCTCGCCCAAATGCAGGGCGAGCTCGCCAAGCTCGATCCGAAGGCGCTCGAGCAGCTGCCGTCGGATCTCAAGGACGCACTGCCGAAAGGATTGTCGGGGCCGAAAGGATTGCCGGGACTGGGAGGCGGCGGCGTGCCGCGCGGGCTTCCGGGCCTCGGCGGCGGGCTGCCGGGCGGTCTTCCCGGGCTCGGCGGGCAGCTCTCGAAATTCCCCGGAGGTCCGGGGAAGAAGAAGTGACGATACCTATCACGGACACAGGTCACGAACACGTACCACGAACATAGGCGGCCTGCCGCCAAACAGCATCCAGAGAGAAAGGACTTCACGTCATGTCAGCCAGGATCCGTCTTTCGCGCGGCGGCGCCAAGAAGCGCCCCTACTATTACGTTGTCGTGGCGCACAGCGCTTCCCCCCGCGACGGGCGCTACATCGAGCAGATCGGCACCTTCAATCCCATGCTGCCGAAGGACAACCCCGAGCGCGTGAAGCTCAACGTCGACCGCTGCAAGCACTGGATCTCGGTCGGCGCACAGCCGACGGACCGCGTGTCGCGCCTGTTTGACGGGGCGGGCCTTCTGAAGCGTGAGGCACGCAACAACCCCGAGAAGGCCCAGCCGAAGAAGAAGGCGCAGGAGCGTGCGGCCGCCAAGGCGAAGGCGGCGGAGGATGCGGCGGCGGCCGCTGCAGGCGGCGAGGCGTAAGCCTCTTCCGTTCGTGCGAAGACTTTTGCGGGTACCGGTTGCCGGTGCCCGTTCGCATGTCCGGAGGATGCGCGCCCGCGGCTCGGCGCCCGGGTATGGATGCTGCAAATCCGCATCAGGGCTCCGAACCCGTGTCGGCGCGCGTCACGGCGGTGTCGAACGGCGCCCGGAATTGGCATAGCTTGGTGATGCGGCCCGGCCCGAGGGTTTGGGCAGGACCGCACGATGCCACGGCGGGAAACGGGAACGGGGGGCTTACTTTCATGCCGTTGAGGACGAACCTCAGTGCGGCCGAGGCGGCTTGGTGGGATCGGCGCAGCGAGATCCTGGCGCGCGGCACCAAGCTGATGAGCGACAAGCCGGATGTCGAGACGTGGACGCGCCGCGAACGCCGTATCTGGCTTTATGCCCTTGCCATCGGCAACCGGATCGAACGCCTCCAGTAGGCGGGCACCTGGGGCAATTACAATTTAAGGATGTGTCCAGAAGCCGGATGGCTTGTTTCGCAATCCATGGTAGAAATTTGCCTTGGCTCGAAGCCTTTGGTCCTCTCGGTGGCCCTCTCGAGCTCTTGTTGGTGGCGGACATGCAGCTCCGCCGGACCCTGCGTCTCAAATGATGATCGGCGATGCTCGACGACGGTGTCTACGGGCTGAGTTTCGCTCTCCGCAATGCCGACGGCATTGGCGATGCGACCCTGCGTAGCGAGGCGCTGGCCGTGCTCAGGCAGGGTCACATTCTGGGCTCCGATCCTTACGGGAGTGTCTTTCGCGGAGAGTGCCGGTATGATGCGGCGCGCGGCGAATCGATCGTCGAGGTGCGCCTGACGGTGCCGCCGAACGGGGTGCTGCTCACCGGCCTTGAGGCTGGTCCGGACGGCGCGGTGCTCGCTGTCTCGGGGCGCTTTCCGTCGCCGAAACCGGTGTCGTCCACGGTCGTCGATCTCGGCGGAGTGCCGATGGTGGTCGAGTTGCGTTTCGTCGGCCCTCTCCGCAGATAAATCGGCGGTTCAGACTTTCATCCATGACAGAAGACGGACGAGGTGAGACCGAAGGAGAGCGGCGCGTGCTGCTCGGGCATATTGCCGGTGCGCACGGTATTCGGGGCGCGGTGCTGGTGCGCAGCTACACGGCCGAACCGGAGGCTATCGCCGGGTACGGACCGCTTGAGGATGAGGCGGGCGGTCGCTGCTACGTGCTGCACGTGGAAGGGGCGACCGCGAAAGGCCTCATCTGCCGTGTCGAGGGCATTGGCGATCGCACGCAGGCCGAGGCGCTCAAGGGCGTTGCGCTCTATGTGCGGCGCGACCGGCTGCCGCCGCCCGGTGCGGGCGAATACTATCATGCGGATCTGATCGGCCTTCAGGCGGCGACGGGGGCTGGCGCACCGCTCGGCACGGTGATCGCGGTCCTCAACTACGGCGCGGGCGACATTCTCGAGGTGCGGCCGGCGGGTGAGACGCGCACGGTGCTCTATCCCATGACGGAGGCCGTCGTGCTGGGTGTCGACCTCGCCAAGGGCATGATCGTACTCGCCCCGCCCGAGGAGGTGGACGCGGGCGATCAAGGTGCATCGGAGCCGGACGACGCATAAACGCGTGAGCGCGCATTGCTGCTGTCGTCAATTCGTCAGATGTTGCGCTTGCTGAGACTGGCGTAGGCCCCGGCCTGCGCCGGAGGCCCGGCTCTGCGCGGCGCGTCGCGCCGACCTGGGGGCCAGGGCGTGCCGGCGCTAAAGCCGTTCGGACTTGAAGAGGCGGGGGAGGTCGCCGGTGAGGCCGGCGGCTTCGGCCACGAAGCGGCGCTTCAGGGCTGGAAGGCGATCGACGAGGCCGAGGCCGAAGTCGCGCGCGGCGCGCACCAGCAGCGCGTCGTTCGAGAACAGCGTGTTCAGGCCGTCGAAGGCCGCGGCGGAGGCGAAGCTGTCGAAGCGGCGCCATGTCTCGTAGCGGCCGAGGCTTTCCATGCTGCCGGGGTCGAGGCCGAGGCGCAGGCCGTCGGCAACGATCTCGGCGAGGGCGGCCGCATCGCGGAAGGCGAGGTTGACGCCCTGGCCCGCGATCGGGTGGACGCCATGGGCCGCATCACCCATGAGCGCGAAGCGCGGGGCGACGTAGGCGCGCGCCAGGTGCATCTCGAGCGGCCAGGACTGGCGCGGGCCGGCGAGGCTCAGGGCGCCGAGGCGGCCTGCGACGCGCGTTTCGACCTCGGCCAGGAAGGCGTCGTCGTCGAGCGCCAGGATGCGGGTCGCCTCGTTCGCCTCCTCGCTCCAGGTGAGGCAGGCCCGATTGCCGGTGAGCGGCAGGATCGCGAACGGCCCGCCGGGCAGGAAATGCTGAATGGCGCGGCCGGCGTGTGGATGCTCGTGGGCGATGGTGGTGACGATCGCCGTCTGGCCGTACCGCCAGCCGACGGTCTTGATGTTTGCCGCCTCCCGAGAGGCGGAGCGGCGGCCTTCGGCCCCGACCAGAAGGGAGGCCGCTATTTCGGTGCCGTCGCGGAGGGCGATGGCCATGTGGCTCACGGCCTCGGCGAAGCGCGCGATCTCGGCGGGAACAAGCAGCGTCACGGCGGGATCGGAGGCGACGGCATCGTAGAGCGCGCGCTCGAGGACCGGCGCCGGGACGATGTGGCTTGCCGGCTCCCCATCCTTCTCGACGGTGTTGTCGTACCTGAGGAGGATCGGGCGAATGCCCGCGTCGAGGCTGGAATCGGTGATTTCGATCTCGCGCACGGGCTCTGCCTCCGCGGCGATGGCGGACCAGACGCCCAGCATGTCCAGCATGCGGCGCGATCCGGCCGAGAGCGCGAAGGCGCGCGCATCCGGGAGGGCAGCCCGGTTGCGGACGCTGCGGTCGATCAGAGCGATGCGGATCTCGCTTCCAAATGCGGCGAGAAGGGCGCGCGCGAAGGCGAGGCCGGCGAAGCTCGCGCCCGAGATGGCAATGTCGAAGCGTGAGGGCATCGTCGCGGGGGGCATCACGGGTCTCGCGTGAGGGCTGCGTCGCGGGCGGCCTTGACCGCCCGTGCGGCGCAGACCATCGTTTACGTCCTTGATCGATAGCATCTTTTTTGGAGAGCGTCCCATGTCTGCCGGTCCGGAGCAACCCTCGCGCGCACTCGCCGGGCTCATGGAGGTGCTCGATCTCGAGCGGCTCGAGGTCAACCTGTTCCGGGGCATCAGTCCGCAGAACGGCTGGCAACGCGTCTATGGTGGGCAGGTGCTGGGGCAGGCCCTCGTGGCGGCCGGACGGACGGTCGATGAGCCGCGCACCGCGCACTCCCTGCACGGCTATTTCCTGCTGGCCGGCGATCCGACGCATCCGATCCTCTACGAGGTCGAGCGCATCCGCGACGGCAGCAGCTTCACGACGCGCCGGGTGAAGGCCATCCAGCATGGCCGCCCGATCTTCGCGATGAGCGTCTCGTTCCAGAAGGACGAGGAGGGCTTCGCGCATGGCGCCGCCATGCCCGACGTGCCCCCGCCCGAGGCGTTGCCTTCGGCGGCCGAGCGGGTGGCGGAGCTGATCGATGCGCTTCCCGCGGACATGCGCAGCTATTGGCAGCGCGAGAACCCCATCGAGCTCCGCCCGGTCGACGTCTCGCGCTATCTCAGTCGCGAACCGCATCCGCCGGTCCAGCACATCTGGCTCAAGGCCAACGGCCGGCTGCCCGACGATCCAAGGCTCCACCAGTGCGTGCTCGCCTACGCGTCGGATTTCACCCTGCTCGACACGGCGCTGATCGCCCACGGCAAGCTGCTGTTCGACCGCGACATCCAGCTCGCGAGCCTCGATCACGCCCTTTGGCTGCACCGGCCGGTCCGGGCCGATGAGTGGCTGCTCTACAGTCAGGACAGCCCGAGCGCCTCGGGCGCGCGCGGGTTCTGCCGCGGCAGCTTCTTCACACGCGACGGCGAGCTCGTCGCCTCGACGGCGCAGGAAGGGCTCATCCGCAAACGCGCGACGGCCTTCGTAATTAAATAGGCTGATTAAATAATAAGCAACCTCATTTCGTTGCACGAAATTTGTGCGTCCACACGAGGCCGCGATGGCGGATCTCTGCTGTCGCTTTCCTGAATCATTAGCGGTTTCAATCCGCTACGATCATAGCTCCGACTTGGCACATCTCTTGACTCTCCCTCGCTCGATTGCTGCCGGCGTCGCCGGCGGCAAGCCGGAGACCTGTCTCGCGCCGACAGACACGCGGGGGACGAAACTCAAAAAGGGGTGCTCTCCATGAAACTGATCACCGCCGTCATCAAGCCTTTCAAGCTCGAGGAGGTGCGGTCCCATCTGACCGACATCGGCCTCGAGGGCATGACCGTGACCGAGGTCAAGGGTTACGGCCGCCAGAAGGGTCACACCGAGGTCTACCGCGGCGCCGAGTACGCCGTGAGCTTCCTGCCCAAAATCAAGATCGAGGTCGCGGTGTCCTCGGCCCTCGTCGACAAGGCCGTCGCCGCGATCGTGGCGGCCGCCAAGACCGGCCAGATCGGCGACGGAAAGATCTTCGTCTCCCCGATCGAGCACACGCTACGCATCCGTACGGGTGAATCCGACGACGCGGCGCTCTGAGCAACCGCTCGCATCCAGCTTGACAGACAGGGAGTTCACGACATGAAGCCACACTTGTTCACGGGTGCGACGCGTGCCCTCGCGATCCTCGGCGCGTTCATGACCGCCACGCTTCCGGCGGTGGCGCAGGACGCGGCAGTCGAGGCGGCACCGGCGGCCGCGACGATACCCGCTCTCAACTCGGGCGACACGGCATGGATGCTCGTCTCGTCGGTCATCGTGCTGATGATGAGTCTTCCAGGCCTCGCCCTCTTCTACGGTGGCATGGTGCGCAAGAAGAATGTGCTCAACACCACCATGATGGTGTTCGCGCCGGTCTGCCTGCTCTCCATCGTCTGGATGCTCTTCGGCTACTCGCTGGCGTTCACGGACGGCGGCGCGCTGCAGGCCTACGTCGGCAGCCTCGACAAGATGCTGCTCGCGGGCGTCACCAAGGAGAGCCTGCAGGGCACTATCCCGGAATCGCTGTTCGTCTTCTTCCAGATGACGTTCTTCGCCATTACGCCGGCTCTGATCGTCGGCTCCGTCGTCGATCGCATGAAGTTCTCGAGCCTGCTCGTCTTCCTCGCGCTGTGGGCGGTCGTCGTCTACATTCCGGTCTGTCACTGGGTCTGGGGCGGCGGCTTCCTCTCGCAGGACGGCGTGCTCGACTTCGCCGGCGGCACCGTGGTGCACATCAATGCCGGTATCGCGGGTCTCGTCGCGTCGATCATGGTCGGCCGCCGCAAGGGCTACGGCACCGAGAACCTCGCGCCCCACAACCTCGTGCTGACGCTCATCGGCGCCTCGCTGCTGTGGGTCGGCTGGTACGGCTTCAACGCTGGCTCGGCGGTCGCCGCCAACGAGAGCGCGGCGATGGTGGCGCTCAACACCCAGGTCGCGACGGCTGCGGCGGCGCTGGCGTGGATGGTCGTCGAGTGGGTCGTTCACCGCAAGCCGACGGTGCTCGGCGTAACGTCCGGCGCCATCGCCGGCCTGGTGGCCATCACGCCCGCGTGCGGGTTCGTCGATCCCGTCGGCGCGATGCTGATCGGTGCCGTTGCAGGTGTCGTCTGCTACGTCTTCGCGACGTCCGTGAAGCGCGCGTTCGGCTATGACGACAGCCTCGACGTGTTCGGCGTGCACGGCGTGGGCGGCATCGTCGGCGCCATCGGGACGGGCGTGCTCGCCCGCGAGGCGATCGGCGGCACCGCCGGCCTCATCGAGGGCAACGCGGCGCAGGTCGGCATTCAGGTCTACGGCATCCTCGCCACCATCGTCTGGTGCGCGCTGGCGACGTTCGTGATCCTGCTCCTGATCAAGGTCGTGATGGGTTTGCGCGTGCCGGAATCGGTCGAGGTGGAAGGCCTCGATGCGGGCCTGCACGGCGAGACCGTTCAGTAGCCTCTCCTCGGCCGGCAACCCGCGTTGCCGGCCGAGCCCCGTCATGGGGCCGTTCGTCTGCCCTGCTTGGCACTCCCCGGGTCTTTGTCCGGGCCTGCGTTCAGACGATGACGATGCGCGTGCGCGGGCCGATCCGCGCCATCACCTTCAGAAGATCCTTGCGCGACAGCGCGACGCAGCCTTCGGTGGGCGCGAGGCCCGGCCCAGCCACATGCATGAAAATGGCGCTGCCGGCCGCCGCCCGCCGCGGGCGGCGGTTGTAGTCGATCACGACGACGACGTCGTAAAGACCGTCGTGGCGCCACAGATGCTCCGCACGTGCCGGATAGGGGTGGCGGATGCGGCGGTTGTAATTGCGGTCGTTCGCTGCATCGCACCATCCGTCGTCCCGGCGCGTGGCGGAGAGCGGCAGGGCGGATAAGGGCCTCACGATTTTATCGCGCCGGTAAAGGGCGCTTTCGAGCCGGAAGCGCCCACGCGGCGTCGCCCCGTCTCCCTCGCGTTTCAGGGTCCGCGTGCCGCTGCGGCCGAGGGCGCAGCGCAGCACCAGATTGCCGCAGACGAGCCGGCCCGAGGTGCTTTGCGCGCCGAGGCTTCTCACGACGATGTTATGGGCGATAATGGCGCATCCCCTTGTCCGGCGGCGGACGGACGGTCGATAACCGTCCGGCCCAGGGCACCCTACCTCCGAGGACAGGCAGATGCTAAGAGGGGCCCGCAACGTTGGATAAAACCGGAGCCGCCGCGCATGAGCACTGCACGCAAGATCCTGCTTGTCGATGACGATGAGGATCTCCGCGGTTCCCTGCACGATCAGCTCGCACTGCACGACGAGTTCGAGGTGTCGGTGGCGGGCACCGCGGGCAAGGGGATCGAGGCGGCCAAGAGCGGGCACCACGATCTCGTGGTGTTCGACGTCGGGCTGCCCGACATGGACGGGCGCGAAGCCGTGCGCCTCTTGCGCAAGGGCGGCTTCAAAAGTCCGATCATCATGCTTACCGCCAACGACAGCGATGCCGATCAGATCCTCGGCCTCGACGCGGGCGCCAATGACTACGTGACGAAGCCGTTCAAGTTCGCCGTGCTGCTGGCGCGCATCCGTGCGCAACTGCGCCAGCACGAGCAGAGCGAGGACGCTGTCTTCACCATCGGCCCCTACACCTTCAAGCCGGCCTCGAAGCTCCTGATCGACGAGCGAGGCGGCAAGATCCGGCTGACGGAGAAAGAGACGGCGATCCTCAAGTATCTCTACCGCACCGGCGACAAGGTGGTGTCGCGCGAGACGCTCCTGCACGAGGTGTGGGGCTACAATGCCGGCGTCACGACGCATACGCTCGAAACCCACATCTACCGGCTGCGCCAGAAGATCGAGAAAGACCCGTCCAGCGCCGAGATCCTGGTGACTGAGACCGGCGGCTACAAGCTGATGTCTTGAACAGCTTGTCCTCAGCCTTTCAACACGTGCCCTCGTGACCCTCGACCCGGGCTGCGAATCGCCCGAGTCTTCCGCCCCGTGAGTTTGGCGCTGGCCGTGCGGCGCGCCTCGGTCCGCCGTCCGGAGTTTTTCCGGGCGCACGCGGGGTTCCGGTTGCGGGGGTTTTTCAATGGCGATCGATGCGTTCGTTCTTCCACTTCTCAACGTGCCGCTGTTCCAGGGGCTGAAGCCGCTTCAGCTCACCGAGATCGCGCGACGCGCGGACCGCATCGTTTATAAGCCTGGCGACGTGATCGTGACCGCGCACGGCGAGCCGGACGCGGCGGTGCTGGTCGTCTCGGGGGAGGCGGTGCGCACCGAGGGGCCGGGGCTCGAGAGAGGTGCCAACGAGGCCATCCCGGCCGGCGCGCTGATCTCCGAGATGACGATGCTGATCGAGACCGAGTGCACGTCGACGGTGGTGGCGCGCACGCCCGTCCGCGCGCTTCGCATCACGCGCCAGGAGATGCAGGCGCACATGGCCTCGGATCCGAGCCTTGCCGATCATTTCGTAGCCAAGATCGCGGGGCGTCTGTCGTCGTTCGTGGAGAGCCTGCGCGAGATCGACCGTGCGCTGGGGCCGCCCGACGGAGACGCGCATGCGGCGTCGGGTTCGGAGGGTGCGGCTCTCGTGCCGGTATCCTCGGCGTCGTCAGAGCCTGTTGCGGCGACCGTGCATTGAGCGGCGCAAGCCGGGATCTCTCAAGCGAAAGGCCGGGGCGGTGTCCGCTCCGGCCTTGCTTCGTTTCCCGCACTTGCGCTTGCCGCTTTTGCGTTTTTCGGCCCGCTCAGCGCATGCGGCGCGGGTTGGTATAGAGGTCGGCTTCCTGGCGATCGAGGGTCGGCTTCACCTTGCCGCGGCGCATGTCCTTGTAGAGCCGCTTCATGTGATGGCGGCAATCGGTGTTGAAGATCATCATGGCGCCGAACAGCTTCATCACCGTCTTCAGGCGCTTGTCGGCGCCGGACTTGATCCGGCCCTTCCATTTGCCGCCGATCGAGAACACCTTGCCGTCGAGATAGCCCACGGTCTCGCCGCGCTGATCGATCAGGGCGTAGTCGCCGCCGAGATTGATGACGGCGCGCTTCAGCTTGTAGAACTCGGGCGTGCCATCGTTGGTGATGATGAAAAACGAGAAATACTCGGGCATGAACGGGTACTTGTTGGCCGAACGCTCGAGATAGATGATGTAGTGATCGTCGTTGGTGTTGATCGAAAAGCTCATCACCGGCAGACCGCGCGCGCCGATCGTCTGCTGCAGCGAGCGGCCGATCATCAGATCCATGGTGGCGCGCCAGTTCAGGCTCTCGGTGAAGAGCTTGAAGACGAGGCGCTTGTCCATGCCCTCGGCCTTCTTCCAGGCGTCCTCGCGGTAGCCGACGAGGCCGGTGCGCTCGCCGTTCTCGATGATCTCGCCGAAGATGTCCATGTCGGTCGTGAACTGGCGCGACTTGGCGCGGTTGCGCGCGCGCTTGTAGAAGCCGAACTCGGTGAAGTTGAAGTTGGTGAGCCAGATGTCGACGAGGAAGCGGTCCCAGCCGTCGGATTTCGGCTTCCGGCCGCGCGTCGCCTTGGACTTGGTCTCGGCGGCCCCCTTCAGCGCCTCGGCGCGGGCGTCGCGGGCCACATCGGCGGCCGCGGCGTCGGCCTCCACGTCGGCTGTCTTGAGGGCGGATGCAGTCATGCCGGTCTCCCTTGGCTCCCGCGGAGCACTGCGAAAACGCGAATCACGCCGTTCGCAAGAGGCTAGCATCGGGGGGTGGCGGGGGAGCCCCACGCGCAGGCGGGGGGGCCTTGAAAGCTGTGGGTAGAGGGGGAGGGGTGGGCAGTAGGCAGTAGGCAGTAGGCAGTAGGCAGTAGGCAGTAGGCAGTAGGCAGTAGGGAAGAGACGTGTCAGCGGTGGCCGAAGATGGCGGAGCCGACACGGATATGGGTGGCGCCGAACTGCGCGGCCGCCTCGAAATCGCCGCTCATGCCCATGCTGAGCCCTGAGAGGCCGAGGTCACGGGCGAGCTTGGCCAGGAAGGCGAAGTGGACGGCGGGCTCCTCCTCGACCGGCGGGATGCACATGAGGCCCGCGATGTCGAGGCCGAGGTCACGGCAGTGGGCGAGAAAGGCGGCGGTGTCCTTCGGTGCGATGCCGGCCTTCTGCGGCTCCTCGCCGGTGTTGACCTGGATGAAGAGCGCGAGGCGCTTGCCCAGGCGCGCCTGCTCCTCGGCGATCGCTTTGGCGATCTTCGGGCGGTCGACGGTGTGGATGGCGTCGAACAGCTCGACGGCCTCGCGGGTCTTGTTGGACTGGAGCGGGCCGATGAGATGCAGCGCGAGGTCTGGGTAACGCAGGCGCAGCGCCGGCCATTTCGCCTTGGCCTCCTGCACGCGGTTCTCGCCGAACAGGCGATGGCCGGCGGCGAGCACAGGGAGGATGTCGTTGGCCGCGAAGGTCTTGGTGACGGCGATGAGGTGCACGGAGTCCGGGTCGCGGCCGGCCTCCCGGGCCGCGGCGGCGATACGGGTCTGGATGTCGGAGAGGGCGGCGGCCGGGTTATGGGCGGAGGTCTCGGTCTTGGGGTCGGTCATGGGCCGGGTTTTAGCGGATCTCGGTCCGATGCGCATCGGCGCGACGAATTGGGTAAGAATGCATGTATTTTACCCATATGAGGCTGGTTGTGGGTCGCGGCTACCCATGTCGGCCCGTATATGGGTAAAAAACTCATATTTTTACCCATATCTAGGGTGATGTGGGTAACGGCTACCCAGGTCTGGATTTTGTGGGTAAAAAACGCGATTATTTACCCATGTCAAATCCCTTCGATCCCAACCGGCCTTTCAACGATCTGCCCGCCCTGCCGCCGGGGGTGGAGCTCGAGTCCCGTGCCGTCCTCAAGACCTGCGTCAGCGCGCGGACGAAGCTGGCTGCGCTCAAGGAGGCGGCGGCGCTGATCCCCAACCAAGACGTGCTCATCAACTCGATCCCGCTGCGGGAAGCCAAGGACAGCTCGGCGATCGAGAACATCGTCACGACCAACGACAAGCTGTTCCGGTTCGTCAATGCGGATGGGACCCAGGCGGACACCGCGACCAAGGAGACGCTGCGCTACCGCACGGCGCTTCTCAGGGGCTACGAGAGCCTCAAGGCGGGCAGGCCGCTGACGACGAAAACGGCGGTCGACGTGTGCCGGGCCATCAAGGACGTGGACCTCGATATCCGCCGCACCTCGGGCACGAACCTCAAGAACCAGCACGGCAAGGTCGTCTACACGCCACCCGAAGGCGAAGCGGTGCTGCGCGAGAAGATGGCCAACTGGGAGCGGTTCATTCACGACGAGTCCGATCTTGATCCACTCATCAAAATGGCGGTGGCGCACTATCAGTTCGAGGCGATCCATCCTTTTCCGGACGGCAACGGCCGCACGGGACGCGTGCTCAACATCCTGTTCCTGATCGAGGCGGAGCTGCTCGATCTACCGATCCTCTATCTCAGCCGGTTCATCAACGATCGGCGGAGCGCGTACTACCGGCTGCTGCTCGAGGTGACGAGCCAACAGTCCTGGGAGCCGTGGGTTCTCTACATGCTGCATGCGGTCGAGGAGACCGCGGACTGGACGCGCGGCAAGATCTGGGCGATCCGCCGTCTCATGGATCACACGGTCCGCTACGTCGCGACGGCGCTGCCGAAGATCTACAGCCGCGAACTGGTCGAGCTGTTCTTCGTGCAGCCCTATGTGCGCACCCAGAACCTCGTGGATGCGGGTCTTGGGACGCGAAAAACGGTTTCCGGCTATCTCGGCCAGCTCGTCAATGCCGGGGTTCTGCGCGAGGAGAAGGCGGGCCGCGAAAAGCTCTATGTCAATGTCCGCTTCCTGGATCTCCTGACGAGCGACAGCAACGATTTCGCTCCGTTCTCCGAGGCGTCCGCCGGGGCGTGAGATGGCGGGCTTCGGGTCCTGGCCGATGCGCAGCATCGGCTCCGGACCCGGCGACAGGAGGCTCGCTTGACCGGCTCGCTCGTTTCGGGCTCATTAGCCGGCTAAATTCACCCTAAGATCCACGAAAGTCACATGGCCACCGAACGGTACAACGCGCCCGCACGCGAAAAGCATTGGCAGAAGGTCTGGGAGGAGGGCGAGATCTTCCGCGCCTCCGACGATCACGCCATGCCGAAGAGCTACGTGCTCGAGATGTTCCCCTATCCGTCGGGGCGCATCCACATGGGGCATGTGCGCAACTACGCCATGGGCGACGTGGTGGCCCGCTTCAAGCGCGCCGGCGGCTTCAATGTGCTGCATCCGATGGGGTGGGATGCGTTCGGCATGCCGGCCGAGAATGCCGCCATCGAGCGCAAGACGCATCCGGCGACGTGGACCTACGCCAACATCGAGACGATGAAGGGCCAGCTCAAGTCGATGG
>NZ_DAITQL010000019.1:0-63543 GCF_036833075.1 Hyphomicrobium sp. | reverse complement strand
TCGAGCGAAACCCACACGCGCGGATCGAGATAGGATTGGCGCATGATGAAGTAGTAGCCGGAGGCGTTCCAAAGCCGGACGTCGTCGACCTTGTTGTCGAGCACGAAATCGCCCTGCGCCGTGCGCGCCGTCAGCACCGCGTGCCCTTCGCCCTTCTCGTCGCGCACGACGGTGAGCAGGAGCGAGCTCTTCGGCCAGCCGCGCGTGATCAGCATCTTCTGCTTGAGCAGAGCATAGTCCTCGCAATCGCCCCGGTCGGTAGGATACGTCCAGAACTCGCTGACGCCGTAGATCTCCTGATCGGTCGCCGGCCGGATCGCGTGGTTGACCCAGCGGTTCACCTCGTCGAGCTCCGACAGGCGCTCCGGCGTCGGCCGGAAGCGAACGTCCTCGATGAGCTGGGGCGCGCAATCCGTCGGGTGGCTATCGCAGAAGCGCACGAACCCGTAGGGCGGCTGAGAAGGGCCGAAAACCCGCATGAAGGAGGATTTGCTCGTGATTACCGCGCGGGAGACCGAGTGATCCGCCATGGCACTCGTCGGTCCTGCGATCGCGGCCAGGGCGCCGGTAATGCACACTACGAGACGCTTCATACTCACTACCCCTACCAACCCTCTTACGCAGACCACGATAGACGGGAAATGTCGTGGTCCTCTGAAGTACGCGCCCAGAAATCGAGCAAAATTTGAGCTAATCTGGTCTTTCCCACGGGACATCTCACCCACCCGTCAGCCGAAATACCGCCGCAATGCCTCGGGATCGGGGATGTCGAGGAATTGAACGCCAATTCCCCTGTCGTGGTAGCGCATGACCTTGCAGCGCAGCTTTCCGAACATCACCATGTCGCCGATCTGAGGCCGCGCCTCCGTGCCGATCGAGGCGCCCGACAGCGAGACATCGAGCACGCTGCAGTCGGCGGTCGTTCCGTCGGCGAGCTTCAGGGTTGACGTTTTGTTCGGGACGGCGATCCGCGTGTGGCGGCGCCCGAAGGATGCCCCGAGGCTCTCCTTGTTGACGAGCCAGGTGATCAGGGCTGCGAGCTTCTCCCGCTTGTGCTGGCTCGCCCGGAGCTTGATGGCGAAGCCGCCGTCAAACACGCGCGCGACATCGCCCTCGATTCCGCCGATCTCGTCGAGGTAGACGACGACGCGCTCGCCGATCTCGACCTCCACGGGCGCCATCAAGGCGGCGCCGCCGGCGGAGATATCGTTGAGCCTGCAAGGATATTCTTGCTTGTTGGCACGCATGAAGCGCCCGAGGAGGGGCAGCGGGAACCGCTTGTGGCGCCGCCTGTCGGGGACGATCCGCGCGTCGAGCCGGAGCGAGGGTTTAACGGTTCTGGCTTGACTGTGCGACATGAACGAAACCCGCGTAATCTAAGCAACAACCTCCGCGGCCGCACTGCGATCCTACAACCGCTGACAGCCATGGGAGTCCCATATTGAGACAGCAGACTTAAAGAACGACTAACCGGAGCTTCGAACCTGCACGGAGCAGTCCTCCGTGCCGGGTGGGCGGAAACGACGGCGCCGGGCGACCGGATCGCATCGAGGGGACAACGCCGAGGATGCGGGAAGCGGTTCCTGGCGAAGCGCGAAAGCCCCGTCTGCCGCCTCAGGTGCTTTGCCCGCCTTCGTAGACGCGGAACTGGCGGTGGCCCTGGCGGACGATACGGGCCGTGCGGACGTGCGGATGAAGGGGAAGCTGGCGGTCTTCGGCGGAGGCGCTCCTTTCGGCGAACCGGGTCGTGTCGGCGGGCATCCCGCTGCCCGGTGATACGGTTTCCGCTGCGACCAGCCGCAGGCGCCGGATGGAGCCGCCCGGCGAGGCGTCCTGGGGGTCGAACTCAACGAGATGGCAGAGCAGGCGGTCGATGGTCTCGCCCGAATGGACGAGCGGAAGGACGATCATCTCGAATGTGGAGGACTGGCCGCGCGCGCGCCATTGGCCCCGATCGTCGAGGCGCTCGGCTTCGGCCGTGAACACGCCGACACGGCCCAGGTCGGCGATGGCGACCATGTGGTGGCTGAGCAAGGCCCTGTCGCCATCCCCCCAGCACGACAGGAAGCTTTGGGATTTAAGCTCCAACCCGAGGCGGGCGGCGACGCGTGTGCCTGCTAGGCGGGAGCGGAAGGTCGCCCCGTCCGTCCGCTCGAGGATGAAGGTGTCGAGCAGGAGATCGGCAATGCGGGCAGGCTGGATGTCGAGGCGGCGGGGCGCGGTGCGGTTGCCTCTCAGCTCATTCCAATAAGTGTAAAGCACCTGCGTGGCGGGATGTCTCATTTCGGTCCTGCTTTGGCACCGCCTGGGGGCCTCGGCGCCGCAGGGGGGATGCGGTACCTGGCTTCCCAAAGCGGCTGCTCCGAGAAATCGGGCTCGATGGGTGTCGGAATGAGCCTCTGCGGGCCTATGGAGCAGGTTCCATGCCATTCGAAGGTTGTCCTGCGTGCGTTGACGTATGAAAGCCGGCCCTCGGGCCTTGCGGCTCGGGCCTTTCGCGGCAATCGTCATGCCGGTAAAGCGATGGCGGACAGGACGTTCCGCTCGCCAGAACAGGAGACCCCCGTGATCCCCACGGCACCCTACGAAGAGCCGATCTTCAATGTTCCCCGCGTCGTCGTCGCCGTTCTTGCCGCCTTGGTGCTTGTGCATGTCGGGCGCGGGTTTCTGTCCGCGGACGATGACCTGTGGCTGGTCCTCGCCGCGGCGTTCATCCCGGGCCGCTACGGTCCGGCGGGGTTGGAGCTGCCCGGGGGCGAGGGGGCGCTGTTCACCTCGCCCTTTACGCACATGCTGATGCACGGCGACTGGGTTCACCTCGGTTTCAACGCCGCCTGGCTGCTCGCCTTCGGCGGTGCGATAGCCGAGCGCACCGGGCCGCTGCGGTTCCTCGCGTTCTTCACCCTCTGCGGCCTCGGCGGCGCGTTCGCGTTCTACCTCGCCAACACCGGGTTGATGCAGCCTATGATCGGTGCGTCCGGCGCCATCTCGGGCCTCATGGGCGCCGTCATGAGATTTCTGTTTCCGGCCATGGATTCAGGGGGCTTTCGCCGTCTCAGGGACGCGCCCCGCACAGTACGGCTCATGACGCTCGGAGAAGCGCTGACCGACCGGCGCATCCTCGTTGCCAGTGCAATTCTTATTCTCCTAAATGTGATGACGATCGTCGGATTTGGCGTTGCACAAAACGGGGCGGGGATTGCGTGGGAAGCCCATATCGGAGGTTATCTGGTAGGGATTTTTACTTATGGCCTCTTCGATAATGCCTCGCGTTCCGAAGATGATCCGCAACCAAAATTCAATTGAAACCCTTGCGCGCCAAGCGTGTTTGCATCACCATCAGAAGTCGAAGTCCGCAAGGCTTCGGTCAAGCATCAAGCAATGGCGCTCGCTCAGGTCGAAGCGGTACGTGAGAAAGGCGGGAGCGTAATTTCCCCGCCGGTGACGGACGCGACGGAGGTGCGAGCGGGAGGACACATTCATGAACGTCGCATCGATACTGAAGTCGAAAGGAAGGGCGGTTACCACCTTAAGGCCGAACGCAACGTTGCTCGACGTCACGAAGAAACTCGGACCCAAAAAGATTGGTGCTGTGGTCGTCGTGGGTGAGAACGGTCAAGTGGCCGGCATTATATCCGAGCGCGATATCATTCGCGCGATTTCGGAGCATGGCGCTTCGGCGCTCGGTATGACGGTTTCCGAGGTGATGACCCGCTCGGTCGTCGCCTGTCACGAAACCAGTCAAATCGACGAGCTCATGGAAATAATGACGAACGGACGTTTTCGTCACCTTCCCGTCATCGAAGATGACGGGTTGGTCGGCATCGTTTCGATCGGCGATATCGTGAAACACCGCGTCGCCGAGGTTCAGATGGAAGTCTCTGCCATGCGCAATTATCTTGCGACCGGCTGAGAGAATCCGCCCTATATTGAAAAAAGAAACGGCGCGCTTTCTCTAAAGCGCGCCGTTTTTTTTGCGTATGACGCTCAGACGACTGTCATCTGGCGGCTGCCGCTCGCCTCGTGACGCGTGTCGAGCTCGCGCATCAGGTCCTCGATCTCCCGCTTTGCCGCCGTTTCCCCGCGGGCGATCAGCTCGTCCGCGCGATGGAAATCGAAAAGACCGAAGCCGTGCAGGCGCGGGCTGATCATGGCATCGGGCGGATCGCCCGCGAGCCTCGAGCGCGCGATCCGGTCCTGTACGATGTTGAAGGCGTCGACCATCACGGTCGAGATACCGGGCACGTCCTCGCCGCGGCCGAGAAGCTGGCGCTGCAGAAGCTGGCGGACGCCCATGCCGTTCTTGGCTGTTACGGGTGGCGCTTCCTCCAGCTCCTGGTCGGACCCCGGCATCGGGCTGATATAGGAAATCGTGCCGCGGTTGGAGATGTCGATGTTGAGGTTGACCGCGATCACGTAGCGCGCGCCGAGCGCACGGCACACCGAGACCGGAATGGGATTGACGAGCGCGCCGTCGAACAGCCACCGTCCTTCGACCTTGACCGGCCGGAACACGCCCGGCAGCGCGTAGGACGCGCGCACCGCATCGACGACGTTGCCCCGCGACAGCCAGACCTCGTGGCCTGTGCCGATCTCGGTCGCGACCGCCGTAAGCCGCCGCGGCATGTCCTCGAACGTCATATTGCCGAGCTGCTTGCGCAGCCGCTCGCCGAGGCGATGGCCCGTGATCAGACCAGTGCCCGAAAGATTGAAGTCCAGGTAGCCGAGCACCCGGCGGCGCGTCAGCTCGCGCGCAAACTCCTCGAGCGCATCGAGCTGCCCCGCGATCTCACAGGCTCCGACGACGGCGCCGATCGACGTTCCGGCAATGATGTCGGGCCGGATGCCCGCCGCGTTGAGCGCGCGCAGGACGCCGATGTGTGCCCATCCCCGGGCCGCGCCCCCGCCGAGCGCGAGGCCGACCTTAATCTTGCCTGCACCGGAACTGGCTGCTGTGGCCATGGCAGACTCCACTCTCCGGCCCCCGACCGATGCCGTGGGCCGGTCTTCTATCCCTTGATCGTTACTTGGAGATTAGCAGAATCCGATTAAAGCCCTCCTACCAAGGATGTGCTGTAGTTTGAGAAAACGTTGCTGCGGTGCAGTCAGAGAACAACGCCCGCACGGCGGAAACGTTTCACAATCCTTGGCCGCGGGGCCGGGCGACGCCCGGTCAGGGATCGTCCCGCTCGAGCCGGATCGGATGGCCGGCGCCGAGGGAAAGGGTGCGGTAGAAGCAGGAGACCGCGCCGGTGTGGCAGGCGACCCCGGCGCCGGCGACGGAGACGCGAAGCCAGATCGCATCCTGGTCGCAGTCGACGCGCGCTTCCCGGATCGCGAGCGTATTGCCGCTTTCCTCGCCTTTGCGCCAGAGGCGGGCCCGTGACCGGCTCCAGAAGTGGGCGATGCCGGTTTTGAGCGAGAGGCTGAGCGCCTCGGCGTTCATCCAGGCGAACATCAGCACCGTACCCGTATCGGCGTCCGTGACGATAGCGGCGATGAGCCCGTCCTTGTCGAACTTGGGCTGGAATACCTGGCCCTGCTCGATGTCGGCGATGGTGCCGCGGGCCGGAAAGGGAGAGGGTGCGCGATCGGTCATGACGGGCTCTGGGACGATGCAACTCGAATGGTCGTGCAAGACGCCTTATATAGAAGCGATTGCAGGCGGCCGGAAGCGGCGGAGGGATATCTGAAATCCATGGCGGACCTGGACGACATCTACAACGAGAGGATTTTCGAGCTGGCGGCGGCCGTTCCGCATGCCGTCCGCCTCGAGCACCCGCAGGCGACGGCGCGCGCTCACTCCAAGCTCTGCGGCTCGACCGTCGAGGTCGAGATCGGGATGGACGGCGACCGGATCTCGGATTTCGGCCAGACGGTGAAGGCCTGCCTTCTGGGTCAGGCGTCCGCCGCCATCGTCGGGCGCGAGATCGTGGGCACGCCGGCCGACGAGTTCCGCACCGTCGCCGCCACCATGCGCCGCATGCTGAAGGAAGGTGGCCCGCGTCCGGAGGGCCGCTGGGCTGATCTCGGTCTGCTTGAGCCGGTGAAGGACTATCCCCATCGCCATGCATCGACGCTTCTCGTCTTCGATGCCGTCGAGCGCGCCCTCGACCAGGTGCAGGGCGGGGCGAAAGAGCGTGGGCCGGCTGCGGCGCCGGACGCCGCGGGATGCGTGTGATCCCGGAGGTATGAGGCACCCATGGGGTGGATCGAGAGCATCGTCAAAGCGCCTATCCATGCCTACCGCTGGACGCTGAAGCCTCTGATCGGGCTCGAATGCCGCCATCTCCCAACCTGTTCGGAGTATGCGCTCGAGGCGATCGACAAGAACGGCGCCTGGCGCGGACTATGGCTGACGCTGGCGCGGCTGTTGCGATGCCACCCGTGGGGCAGCGCCGGCTACGATCCGCCTCCCGACATCCGGTGCGAGCGCCACCCGTTCGCGCCGTGGCGGTACGGCCGTTGGCGGTTGCGGTCGGCGCCGACGGATCCGGCCGCGTGACTGTTCCGCCCGGAACAGCCCGGACCGGCCGCGCCATGCAGGATCGACATCGAACGCTCATCTTCGAACAAGGAGAGATGTGTGACGATGACGGAACCTGCCCCTGCCGGACGATCTCCGGTCGTGCGTTTCATCCGACGCACGGCGGCCGCGCTCGTTCTCGGCCTCGTGTTTTTCGCGATCCTCTGGATGACGGTCTTCAACGCGGTGACGTCCGCGCTCGTCGCTTCGGGTGGCGCTGTCGTCCTTGTCGCCGGCGCGAGCGCGTCCGAAACGTTCCTGTCGATTTTCGAGGCTGTAGCCGAGGTCATCCTCGGCTTCATCGGCGCCATCGCCGAATTCTTCTCGTCGCTCTTCGACTGATCCGCCGCGGTCAGTTGCCCGTTCCCGCGAGCGGCATGGCAAACCGCACGAAGGGGCCGTGTGCGATGATATCGTCGCGCGTGTCGCCGATGGCGGGAAGGCCGAGCGCCCGGAACGGCTCCGACACGCGCTGGTCGGTGTCGAGCGCGCCGATGAGCGCATCGGCGCGATAGCCGACGGTCAGCGTGCCTGCGTCGAGCGCAAAGGCCAGACCGGCCTCGCCGTCGAGAGCCGCCGCGACGCGTGTGTCCTCGTCCTTGAACGTGCCCTGCGGTGCGAGCGGGTCGATCGAGGCGCTCTCGAACTCCGACCGGCCGATCAAGGCGGCCACGGATGCGCCACCGACGAGGCGAACGGCCGCTCCGAGCGGGACGGCGCCGCGGACCCCGATCTTCGGCCCCGCGCCCTGGAATGTGCTCGAGAGCCGGAGCAGCCGCGGGGCGCACGAGCAGGTATCGACGATGGCGGTCTCGCGGTTGATCGCGGCATAGGTGACGCCGCCGAAGATCTGTCCGCGCGCGCCCATGAATGCGACGTCGCTCGCGATTTCCAGATCGACGCGGGACATATCGGATCGGACCTCCGTGCGCGCCTCCGCAAGGCCGACGAGAAAGCCGCCCGGGAGAAGAGGATCTGCGGCGGCAAACGCGATCACGCCGTCCGAGATCGGGTCGCCGCTCCGGTCGGCTTCGAGGCGGCGGTAGCGCACCGTGCCGCTCCAGCCGTTGCGCCAGCCATAACCAATCGCGATCGCGCCGCCCCAACCGTTGCCGTCGTCGAGCTTGAGGGTGCGCAACGCGCCGAGGCCGAGATCGGGAATGAGGCCGGCTTCGAAATCGGAGGCGCCAAAGACCCTTTGCCCCTCGACCTCGATGGTGAGGCCGGGCAGCGGCGAGGCCGTCTCTGCGCCGCCGGGGGTGGGGCTCGCGAGCATCGCGACCCCGAGCGCAAGCCATCGCCAGCCCGGTGCAAAATGCGAAATGCGACGGCGATCGAAAGCCATGGTGCCCTCTCAGCCGCCAGGAGTTGCGGAGTCGAGATTTGAGTCAAGGCAGCCAACGGATTTTCCGAATGGATGCGGCCTGTTTCCCACGGCCTTCGCTTGACTTTATGCGGAACTCGCCCGATTTAAGCGGCTGTCTTACGCGGATCGGTATGCCGCGAGTGAGAGGAGAGACGCTATGTCGGACGCCCAATCCGAAGTCACGATCACGTTCCCGGACGGCAAGAGCCGCAAGGTCGCCGCGGGAACCACGGGCCTCGAGATCGCCAAGTCGATCTCCCCGTCCCTCGCCAAGCGCACGGTGGCCATGAGCCTGGACGGCGCGCTGGCTGACCTCGCCGACCCCGTCACGAAGGATGTGTCCATCAAGTTCGTATCCCGCACGGACCCGGAGGCGCTCGAGCTGATCCGGCACGACGCCGCGCACGTGATGGCGGAAGCGGTGCAGTCGCTCTGGCCCGGCACGCAGGTCACGATCGGTCCCGTGATCGAGAACGGCTTCTTCTACGACTTCGCAAAACAGCAGCCGTTCGAGCCCGAGGACATTCCGCGCATCGAGAAGAAGATGGCGGAGATCATCCAGAAGAACGCGCCGTTCACGAAGGAGGTCTGGAGCCGCGACAAGACGAAGGCGTTCTTCCGCGACAAGGGCGAGACGTTCAAGATCGAGCTGGTCGACGCCATTCCCCCCGACCAGGACGTGAAGATCTACAAGCAGGGCGAATGGCTTGACCTCTGCCGCGGCCCGCACATGACATCGACGGGCCAGGTCGGCCGCGCGTTCAAGCTGATGAAGTTCGCGGGCGCCTACTGGCGGGGCGACGCCAACAACCCACAGCTGCAGCGCATCTACGGCACGGCCTTCGCGACGGAGGAGGAGCTCAAGGCGTACCTGTACCGCCTGGAGGAGGCCGAGAAGCGCGACCACCGCAAGCTCGGCCGCGAGATGGATCTGTTCCATTTCCAGGAGGAGGCGCCGGGCTCCGTCTTCTGGCATCCGAAGGGCTGGACGCTGTTCCTGACGCTGATCGGCTACATGCGCCGTCGCCTCGACCGCGAGGGCTATCAGGAAGTCAACACGCCCGACATGATGGAGAAGCATTTCTGGGAGCTCTCCGGCCACTGGGAGAACTACGGCGAGAACATGTTCACGACCACGCTCCCCGATGAGCGCGTGTTCTGCTGCAAGCCCATGAACTGCCCGGGCCACGTGCAGATCTTCAAGCATGGCCTGAAGAGCTACCGCGACCTGCCCCTCAAGATCGCCGAGTTCGGCAAGGTGCACCGCTACGAGCCGTCGGGTGCGCTGCACGGCATGCTGCGCGTTCGCCACTTCACGCAGGACGACGCGCACATCTTCATCACCGAAGATCAGATCATGGAGGAATGCCTCAAGATCAACGATCTGATGCTGGCGATCTACAAGGACTTCGGCTTCGAGGACATCTTCATCAAGCTCTCGACGCGGCCCGAAAAGCGCGTCGGTTCGGATGACCTGTGGGACAAGGCCGAGAAGGCGCTGGGCGATGTGCTCGACGAGGTGAAGCGCCGCTCGAACGGCCGCATCAAGACGGCGCTGCAGCCGGGCGAGGGCGCGTTCTACGGCCCCAAGCTCGAATATGTGTTGAAGGATGCCATCGGCCGCGAGTGGCAGTGCGGCACGACGCAGGTGGACTTCAACCTCGCGGGCCGCCTCGGCGCCTTCTACATCGACGAGCATTCGCAAAAGAAGACGCCGGTGATGATCCACCGGGCCATGTTCGGCTCGCTCGAGCGCTTCACGGGCATCCTGATCGAGAACTACGCCGGCCACTTCCCGCTCTGGCTCGCGCCGTTGCAGATCGTCGTCGCGCCCATCGTCTCGGATGCGAACAGCTATGCGCTCGAAGTCGTCGAGAAGGCGAAGGCGGCGGGCCTGCGTGTCGAGAGCGATCTCAGGAACGAGAAGATCAACCTCAAGGTCCGCGAGCATTCGTTGGCCAAGGTGCCGGTCATCTTGGTGGTCGGAAAACGCGAGGCCGAGGAGAAGAAGGTCTCGATCCGCCGCTTGGGTTCGCAGGACCAGTCGGTGCTCTCGCTCGACCAAGCGTTAGCCTCGCTCAGCGCCGAAGCCACCCCTCCGGATCAGGTCTATGAACGGCCTAAATAAGAGAGAAGCGGAAGACTGCTCATTCCACCGCATCGATCACCGAACATGCGCAGACAACCCCCCAAAAAAGGAGTGTTCAAGCGCCGCACGACAAATGCAAGCGGCTGTGTTACAAGACGGGATGAAAGTCACCCCCAGCCTGCCGGCGCCTCTGCGCGTCGATCCCCCTTCGAACATCCCGCACAAGCAAAGAAAGACAGTCGAAACGCTCCTCGCGGACGACTGCCGCTGGCCGTTCGGCGACCCGCTGTCGCCCGACTTCCACTTTTGCGGCCACCGCAAGAAGGACGGCAGCCCCTATTGCAACACCCATATGCGGCAGGCATTTCAGACCGCCAAGCCGCGCGCGGTCTTTTATCGGCCGCACGCCGCCTAGCGGCCATCGGATCACGAACGGAGTGCGGCTTCGGTCTCGTGGTCGAGCGTGTGCTTGCGCGCTTTGCGGCGCGTTCTAATTGTCAAATCGTCAAACAACGGACCGACATGAAATATTTCAACGACAAGTTCTTCGGTGAGCGTCTCCAGACGGCATCGGAGGCGCGGCTGGCCATGCTTCGGCGCGCCCAAAAGCCTTCCGCCGATGACCCTAAGGTGCTCCAGCGCACGGCCGAGCGCCACGCCATGGTCGCCGCGCGCGAAGCCCGCAAAGAGGCGAAGGCACGAGCAGCAGCCGAACAGGCCGCTCGCGAGGAGACGGAAAAGGCGGAGCAGGCAGCCCTCGTCGCGCGCAAGGCACGTGAAGAAGCCGACCTCGCGGTCGCCGCGCAAGCCGACCAGAAGGCCCTTCGCGACGCGCGCTACGCCGCGCGAAAGAAGCGCAAGGCTTAAAGGGGCTTCCCGTCTGGCCGTCCTCCACGTTGGAGAACGTCTCTCTGGCGGGGCGGCTGGTCGGCTGGAATCCGGGGCCAAGCCCCCATGGCGAAGGGTCAGGGGCTCGGAGAATGCGGCGGCTGCGAGTCCGGCTACGGTGTCAAGCTTGGCGTCGACGAGGTCGCGTGGATCAACGTGCAGCCAGCGAGAGCGCCACAGCCCTCGGGCTGATCGTCGGAGCTAACGCCGACGCAGGCGTTGCTATGTCGCGAAATGCGCCAGCATCAGCATGATCACGCAGAGGAGCGCGAACTGTACGGCGACGCGAAGGCGCATGAAAGTCTGGCTGCCATCCGTGGTGGGTCCCGAAACCGCATTCCAAAGGCCGAGCACCACGCCGACGACCAGGCAGGCGAACAGCCCGAGGATCGCGAGGGCGGCGACCGCGTGCATGAGATGGAACGGGCTTTCGTGAGCGGCGCCGGCAATCCACGCCTGCAAATCGTCGAAACCGTAATAGACCGCGATCGCGGTAAAGGCGGCGATAACTCCGGTCATGCCGAAGGCGAGGACATAACGGACGTTGTGTCCAGTGACTCCGCTGCGGGCCTCCTCGTCAGTGAGGGAGACGATATGATGGGCTTCATCGTATGTGGCCATGACATGGGCTCCTTCTCGTAGGGCTCCAATGATCAGGCACGGATCGGTCCGAGATCGTTTGCCGATCCGGGCGAGCCAAGGATTCTCCTTGGCTTTTATTTTAGCACTGCCGGCCGCTGCTGGACGGTCTTCCGCATCACAGTTTCGCGACTGCCTTAACCTCGAATTAGCCCTGCCGCCTAACCCAATCTTAGGCGGGACGGCCGACAGTCGCCCGGGCGCGCGAAGTGCCCGCAGGAGAAATGAAATGTCGATCCTCAAATCCTCGGTCGCTGCAACGGCTGCAGCCGCCATGGTCGTCGTATCGCTCGGCATGCCGAGCGTTGCGTATGCCAAGAAGGGCAAACATCACGGTCATAGCCATCATCACCATCACCACAAGAAGCACCGTGGGTATGGCGTCGGCGCTGCGGTGGGTGCGGCGGCCATTATCGGAACGGCGGCCTACTACGACTGCAAGAAGTGGAAGACCCGCTACAAGAACACGGGCAATCCCTATTATCTCGACCGCTACTACGCCTGCAAATCCTGGTAAGCTACGGGTACGTGCGTAGCGCGCCTCAGCGCCCGCTTTCGGGATGACCTGGGTCGTCAGTCCTCCGGGAACTGCGGCGCGTCCGATGGTGCCTCGATGATGCGCGACTGGTCGCGCGCAACCTCGAACGAGCTGCCCGAGTCGATCAGATAGACCTCGATGAAACGCGCCGCCGAGAGCGCGTCCGCGTTGGTCCACAGCGTGCCGCCGATCGGTACGCGGTCGCCTGCGCGGCTGCACGAGACGGCGAAGTCGATCGTGTCGCCGACGGACAGCACGCCCGGCGTGTCGCGGAAGACGCGCACGACCTCGCCCGTGACGAGACAACTGCTCGGGGTCAGCTCCGGGATCGCCACGTCGGCGATGGCCACCTGCACATGGAGCGGCGCGTCCGCGCGCGCTTTCTGATAGACGGCGGGCGGCATCGCGGCATGCGCCGCGGTCACGCAGAGGCCGATGATGGCAACGAGGAACGGCCTCATATCCAGTCCCGCCAGCTTTTCCGCGGCGAGGTTCGCAGGAGCGCTGTCGTGAGTGCCAGCGCAGCGACGTAGGCAACGGTCACGATCAGTGTGTTGACGAACTCGATCCAGGCGTGCCCTACGGAGAGCGCGTGCAGAGAGGGATCGGTCGCGGCATAGACGATGCCGATCTCTCCCCCGGCGCTGTAGCGCGTTGCGGCATCGTCGGAGATGTGGGCCGCGCCGCTGATGAGCGCTGGACCCGGCACGTCGAGCTTGTAGACGAGCGTTCGGCCGCCTTCGGGATAGCCGATGTAGGACGCCGGCTCGATGCTTTGCACGATAGCGGTTCCCGGAGTTCCGAATTCGACAATGTGCCGGTAGAGCGAGAAGTCCCGGCCGAGCTCGCCGAATATGGCGATGAGCACGAACGGTGCCGAGAGCAGGATGAGCGAGAGCTTTGCGTCCGTCATGCCCGTGGTCCCGAGATAGCAGGCCAACCAATTGCATCATACGATGCGTCGCTCGCCCCGACGAGGCCGGCGGGATTTCGTGCACAACTTCGCGTTGGGGAGGCCGGGCAGGGCGAGGAGGACGTTGGTCCTGCCCTCCACCCAAGCGTAACGCGTGGGCACGATTGCTCTTTGCCTGGCCGCGCTTTATTCGGAGGCGAATGCATCCGCGCTCGTCCGGCAGGCTCACCTTGCAACACCGATCCAACATCACGATCCCCGTCGTCGGAGGGGGGCCCGCCGGGCTCATGGCGGCGGAAACGCTCGCGCGCGGAGGGGCCCGGGTGACGCTCTACGAACGTATGCCTCGTCTCGCGCGCAAGCTCCTCCTGGCCGGCCGCGGCGGCCTCAACCTAACGCACAGCGAGCCGCTCGAGACGTTCCTGACCCGGTATCGCGACGCCGCCCCGCGGCTCAGGGCGGCCATCGAGGCGTTCCCACCGGACGCGCTCCGCGCCTGGTGCGAGGACCTGGGCCAGGAGACGTTCGTCGGCACGAGCGGCCGCGTCTTTCCACGCGCCATGAAGACGTCGCCGCTCTTGCGGGCGTGGCTCAAGCGGTTGGGACGTCTCGGCGTCGAGATGCATCTCCGTCACCGCTGGCTCGGCTGGGACGGGGAAGGGCGGCTAGTGTTCGAGACCGACGACGGGCGCTGCGCCGTCGAGGCCTGTTCGGCGGTGCTGGCGCTTGGCGGCGCGAGCTGGCCGCGCCTCGGCTCGGACGGGAGCTGGGTGGCGCCGATGGCCGGCGCAGGGATCGAGGTCGTGCCGCTTGAGGCCGCGAACTGCGCCGTTCGCGTGTCCTGGAGCGAGGTGTTCCGCGCCCGCTTCGCCGGCCAGCCTTTGAAACGTATCGCGCTGACGCTCGGCACGGAGACCGTGCGGGGCGAGGCGATGATTTCGCGGGACGGCCTCGAAGGCGGCGCGGTTTATGCGCTCACTGCGCCGATCCGCAAGGAGCTGGCCGCGCAGGGCACGGCGGAGCTTCGCGTCGATCTGCGTCCCGATGCGTCCGAGGAGGCGCTTGCCGCCCGCCTCGCGAAACCTCGCGGCAAGCAATCGCTCGCCACGTATCTGCGCAAGGCGCTGAGCCTTGACGGGGCGGCCGTCGGCCTCCTGCAGGAGGCGGCGTACGCTAAGGGTGCACCGCTTTCGGTCCTGGAGACCGGCGCGCTCACCCGTCTCATCAAGGCCGTGCCGGTCCGTGTCACGGGGCTTGCTTCGATCGAGCGGGCCATCTCGACGGCCGGTGGCGTCTCCCTCGACGCGATCGACGAGACTTTCATGCTGCGGGCCCGGCCCGGCACGTTCGTCGCCGGCGAGATGCTCGACTGGGAAGCGCCGACCGGCGGATATCTCCTGCAAGCCTGTTTTGCAACCGGTCGCGCGGCCGCGGAAGGCGCACTTGCGTATCAGGCCCGCGGCGATGCCGCGGGCGTTGTTCCGACTTAGAGCGCGCTTGCTTTTATTTGAATCGCGCTCAGCTCAATTGTCGAGGAAGCTCCGGAGCTTCCGGCTCCGGCTCGGGTGCTTGAGCTTGCGCAGCGCCTTGGCTTCGATCTGGCGGATGCGCTCGCGCGTCACAGAGAACTGCTGGCCGACTTCTTCCAGCGTGTGGTCCGTGTTCATGCCGATGCCGAAACGCATGCGGAGCACGCGCTCCTCGCGCGGCGTCAGCGACGCCAGCACCCGCGTCGTCGTCTCGCGCAGGTTGGCCGCGATCGCCGCCTGATCGGGCAGCACCGCGTTCCGGTCCTCGATGAAGTCGCCGAGGTGGCTATCCTCCTCGTCGCCGATTGGCGTCTCGAGCGAGATCGGCTCCTTGGCGATCTTCAGCACCTTGCGCACCTTCTCGAGCGGCATGGCGAGCTTTTCGGCCAGCTCCTCCGGGGTCGGCTCGCGGCCGATCTCGTGCAGCATCTGGCGCGTCGTGCGCACGATCTTGTTGATCGTCTCGATCATGTGCACGGGGATGCGGATCGTGCGCGCCTGGTCGGCGATCGAGCGCGTGATGGCCTGACGGATCCACCACGTGGCGTAGGTCGAGAACTTGTAGCCGCGGCGGTACTCGAACTTGTCGACCGCCTTCATGAGGCCGATGTTGCCCTCCTGGATGAGGTCCAGGAACTGCAGGCCGCGGTTCGTGTACTTCTTGGCGATCGAGATCACGAGGCGGAGGTTGGCCTCCACCATCTCCTTCTTCGCCTGGCGCGCCTCGCGCTCGCCCTTCTGGACGGCCTTGACGATGCGGCGGTACTCGGTGATCTCGAGGCCCGTCTCCGTCGCGAGCTCGTGGATGTTGCCACGGATCTGCGCGATCGCGGGACGCTCGTTCTTGATGAGGTTGCCCCACTTCTTGCCGTTCTCGGCCATGCGGTCGAGCCAGGTCTGGTCCAGCTCGTTGCCGAAGTACTCGTCGATGAACTGCTGGCGCGGCACGCCGTAGCTGTCGGCGAGCCGCATCAGGCGTCCTTCGAGACCGACGAGGCGCCGGTTGATCGAGTAGAGTTGCTCGACGAGGCTTTCGATGCGCGCGTTGTTGAGCGAGAGGCTCTTCACGTCGGCGATGATCTCCTCGCGGAGCTTGTCATAGGCCTTCTGCTGCTGGCGCGAGCCGCTCTCGCCCGCCACCTGCTGCTCGAGCTTCTTGTCCTGCTGCTTCCTGAGCTTCTTGTAGGTGTTGGCGATGTTGTCGAAGGTCTCGAGCACCTTCGGCTTGAGCTCGGCCTCCATGGCCGCGAGCGACAGCGCGTTCTCGAACTCGTCGTCGTCGTCGCTTTCGCCCTGCGCCGCCGCGGCGCCGTCCGCGCCGTTGCCGGCGGTTTCCTCGTCCGCGCCGTCGCCCGCCATGGCCGGCGGGGCCTTGGCCTCGGGACCCTCATAGGTCGCTTCGAGGTCGATGATGTCGCGCAGCAGGATCTTGCCGTCGTTGAGCTCGTCGCGCCAGATGATGATGGCCTGGAAGGTGAGGGGGCTCTCGCAGAGGCCCGCGATCATCGCCTCGCGGCCCGCCTCGATGCGCTTGGCGATGGCGATCTCGCCCTCGCGCGAAAGCAGCTCGACCGAGCCCATCTCGCGCAGGTACATGCGCACGGGATCGTCGGTGCGCTCGGACGGCTCCGCGCGGGTCTCGGAGCGCACGGGCAGGCCCGGGGCGACGAGCGAACGGTTGTCCTCCTCGTCGGCGTCGGGGGCCGCCGCGTCGGCGCCTTCCTCGCCCTCCTCGGTCTCGACGACGTTGATGCCCATGTCGGAGAGCATCGCCATCGTGTCCTCGATCTGGTCGGGAGATACTTCCTCCGACGGCAGCACGGAATTGAGCTCGTCGAGCGTGACGTAGCCGCGTGCCTTCGCCGTCTTGAGCAGGCGCTTCACCGCCTGGTCGGAGAGATCGAGGAGGGGGCTGTCGCGCTCGGCGGCGTCGGCGGTCGCGGTATCCTGCTCTTCGTTCTTTGCAGCGTTTGCCATGTTGTTCCAACCGTCGCAAAAGGATGTGAGGGCACGTCCGGCGCGCCCCGCTCAATTCAGAATGAAGCGCCGCAAGCCTTCAGGCTGCGGAGAGTTCCAGGCGTGAGGATCGCTGCCTTTCCTGCGCGTCCGCACACGCCATTGCCGAGGTGCGCGCCGAGAGGCTCAGCGCCGATCGCATGCCGTGCAGCGAAGCGTCCGCCCCTCTTCGGGTCGGAACTCCGCCTGTGACTGGCCGAGCAGGTCGCAAATCCGAACGTGGCGATCCCCCTATCGTCAAGATGCGTGACCCAGCTCAGCGGCCGTATCCAATGAACCGGCGCCGCTTACGAGCTCGAGCTGCCGCTTGAGATCGCAGATGCGTGCGAACGACGCCTCGCTGCGATCCTCGTGCCAAGCCTGCTCAGCCGCTTCCAGCGATCGCTGAAGTCCCACGTGCCGATCATGCATCGCGAGGGCGTGGCGCCAGCCATCCTCCACCTCGGTGCGCCCGGCCTGGGGCTCAGCAAATCGATCGCATTTGTGCGAAACGGCCCGCTCGACAAGGGTCAAGACCTTGCCGACGCTCGATTTGTTCAAGTGGGTTCGAAGGGTTTCCGTGTCAAGTAAATTGTTGACGGCCTGGGCCGAAAGGATCGCGTCCCGTAGCCCGGAAAGCGCAGTCGAGGTAAACGGCAGCGCCGCGATGGCCTCGGCCTGCTCCTCGACCAGCCAGGGATGGTTCAGCATCGCCTTGAGCAGCAGGGCCTCCCGGTAGGGCGGCATGCCGCCGTCCGCGGCCACGAGGGCGCTTTTTCTGAGGCTGGGGCTGGCGTTGACCCGCTCCGTGCCCTGGCCGAGGGTCGCCGGAAAGCTGCGATATCCCGCGCCCCGCCGCGCCGCCTGGGGCGCGCCGCCAAGTCGGCCGCCGCGCCCCTGCCAGGGGGCTGCTCCGCCCCAGGGCGCCCTTGCGCCGCCGGGCTGAAGCCCCGCCCCTCCTGTGCCGGCGGGCCCCCGTGCCGTTCCCCAGGCCGCGGCCAGCCGCTCCCCCAGGGCCTGGCGGTAGTGAGCCCGCACGCTCTCGTCCGCGATGCGGCCGATCAGGCCCTTCAGGGTCTTTTCGAGGCCCGCCCGCCGCTCGGGTGTCGACCAGTCGCCCTGGCCCCATTCGCGCTCGAACAGCACGTCGATCAACGGCCGGGCCCGGCCGAGGCAGGCGTCGCGCGCGGCCGGCCCCTGCTGGCGCACGAGGTCGTCGGGATCGAGCCCGTCCGGCAGGAACGCGAACATCAGGCTGGCGCCAGGTTTCAGGTGCGGCAGCGCCGTATCGACGGCCCGGAACGCGGCCCGCTTGCCCGCGCTGTCGCCGTCGAAGCAGAGGATCGGCTCGGCCGACATGCGCCACAGGATCTGGAGCTGGTCTTCCGTGAGCGCCGTGCCGAGCGGCGCCACCGTCTCCGTGAAGCCTGCCTCCGAAAGCGAGATCGCGTCCATGTAGCCTTCGACGGCGATCACGCGGTCCTTGTCGTGTGCGGCGAGGCGGGCGCGGTGCACGTTGAACAGCAGATGGCCCTTGTGGAAGAGCGGCGTTTCCGGCGAGTTCAGATACTTTGCTATATGCCCGGCTCCGCCGGGGGCGTTCTGCCCGGAATCGAGCGCGCGCCCGCCGAAGGCGACGATGCGGCCCTTGGCATCGACGATCGGGAACATCACGCGGTGGCGGAAGCGGTCGTATGCGACGGGGATATCGTCGCCGGCGATCAGCATGCCGGAGAGCGTCATCTCCTCGAGCGTGTATCCTGCCTTCGCCAAGTGCTCCTTGAGCGCCGAGCGCGAGTTCGGCGCATAACCGATGCGGAACGTGGCCAGCGTCTCACGCGTCAAGCCGCGCTTGTCGATATAACGGCGCGCGTCCCCGCCGGCGGGGCCGGCGAGCGACGCCTCGAAGAACTTCGCGGAGTCCTCCATCAGCGCCAGCAATCGCACGCGCTGGTCCTCGCGGGCTTCGTCGCGCGCATCGGGCTTCGGCAGCGCCACGCCTGCCTCCTGAGCCAGCCGCTCGACGGCCTCCGGGAAGGTCAATCCCTCAGTCGCCATCACGAACTTGAAGATGTCGCCGTGCTCGCCGGAGGCGAAGCAATGGTAGAAGCCCTTCTGGTCGTTGACGAAGAACGAGGGCGTCTTCTCGACCTTGAACGGCGACAGCCCGGCGTACTCGCGCCCCTTGCGCTTGAGCGCGACCTTGCGCCCCACGACCTGGCTCACCGGAAGCCGGGCGCGGATCTCGTCCAGGAGATGGGGCGAAAATCGCATGGGTCTTGAGGGTCCGCCGCTGCTTTACGCGCATCCGGATGCGCCCTGCCACCTTTAAGCGATTCGCCCGCTCCCCCGGGCTAACGCACGGCGAGCCCAGCCCTTATCAGCCTAATCCACAGGGGGGCAGTAGGCAGTAGGCAGTAGGCAGTAGGCAGTAGGCAGTAGGCAGTAGGCAGTAGGGTCTTTCCTGCCTGTTGCCTGCTGCCCGTTGCCTATCCCAATATTTCCTTCACCGCGCCGCTGGCCTTGCCGAAGTCCATCTGGCCGGCGTAGCGCTCCTTGAGCGCGCCCATGACGCGGCCCATGTCCTTGGGGCCCGCGGCGCCGAGCTCGGCGATCAGTGCGGCAACGGCCGCCTTTACGCCCGCCTCGCCCATCTGCTTCGGCAGGTAGCCTTCGAGGATGGCGATCTCGGCCTTTTCCTGGTCGACAAGGTCGTTGCGGCCGGCTTTCTCGTAGGTGGCAATGCTTTCGCGGCGTTGCTTGACCATCTTTTGCAGGATGGCGACGACGTCCGCGTCCCCGACCTCCGTCGGCGCGCTGCCGATGCCGAGCTCGCGGTCCTTGATGGCGGCCGTGATGAGGCGCAGCGTCGTGAGCCGCGTCCTGTCGCCCGCCTTCATGGCATCCTTCACGTCCTGGTTGATGCGCGCACGCATGGGAAACCTCGAAATTGCGCCGGTTGATGCCCGTATATAGGGCACGGGCGCTGCAACCGCGAGCCGCCGCTTTCGCCCACGGCTTTTCTTGACCGGACCGACCCCCTCGCATAGGGTCCGCCGCGATCCATGGACCCGGCTTCGAGCGGACCACCTCGCGCGTGAGGAGCGTGCGGGACGGGCTCCGCGAGCCCAGAGACGAGCACAGACGATGACCGCCACGCCCGCGCCCTGGACCGAGATGCCCGCCACGGCCCGCCTGGTGCTGGACGACGGGACGGTGATTGCCGGCATGGGCCTCGGCGCGACCGGGAGCGCCGTCGGCGAGGTGTGCTTCAACACCGCCATGACGGGCTACCAGGAGATGCTGACCGATCCCTCCTACGCCGGCCAGATCATCACCTTCACCTTCCCGCACATCGGCAACATCGGCACCAACGCCGAGGACACCGAGACCTCGAACCTCGCCGCGCGCTCGGGCGTGCGCGGCTGCGTGCTGCGCGCCGGCATCACCGATCCGTCGAACTACCGCGCGGCGGCTCACTTCGACGCGTGGCTGAAGAGCCGCGGCATCATCGCCATCGCCGGCGTCGACACGCGTGCGCTGACCGCGCGCATCCGCGACAAGGGAATGCCGAACGCCGTCATCGCGCACGAGCCGTCGGGCCGTTTCGATCTGGACAAGCTCCGGGCCGAGGCCAAGGCGTGGCCCGGCCTGCTCGGCCTCGACCTGGTGCCGGACGTGACGAGCGGACAGAGCTACGCCTGGGACGAGACCCGCTGGGTCTGGGGCAAGGGCTACGGGCGCAACGAGGCGCCTGAGTTCCACGTCGTCGCCATCGATTACGGGCTTAAGCGCAACATCCTGCGCTGCCTCGCCTCCGCCGGCTGCAAGGTGACGGTCGTTCCGGCCCGCACCAAGGCCGAGGACATCCTCGAGCGCAAGCCGGACGGCGTCTTCCTTTCGAACGGCCCGGGCGATCCGGCCGCGACCGGCGCGTACGCCGTTCCCGAGATCAAGAAGCTGATCGATTCCGGGCTGCCGCTGTTCGGCATCTGCCTCGGCCACCAGATGCTGGGCCTCGCCCTCGGCGCCAAGACCCGCAAGATGCACCAGGGCCATCACGGCGCCAATCATCCGGTCAAGGACTTCACCACCGATAAGGTGGAAATCACATCGATGAATCATGGCTTTACGGTCGATCGCGAGACCTTGCCCAAGGGCGTCGTGGAGACGCACGTCTCGCTCTTCGACGGCACGAACTGCGGATTGGAGCTCGAAGGGCGGCCCGTGTTCTCCGTCCAGTATCATCCCGAGGCGTCGCCGGGCCCGCAGGACAGCCACTATATGTTCACGCGCTTCGTCAACAGGATGCGCGAGCGCCGGGGCACGCCCGTCGAGCCCGAGCGGTGAGCTCCCTGCAACTCACACAGCACGCTCCCGAAGCGCATTATTAAAGCTTAGAAATCTTCTCGTCTTCGCATCGACTTTTTCCCGGCCGTGTATAGGATGCACCGCTCGCGCGCCGGGAAATCCGTACCAGGAAGACATGGGAAGAAACGACGACATGCGCATTGCCAAAGTTGCCCTTGCATTCGCCGCCGCGGTGGTATGCGCCCCTGCCGCCTTCGCCTGCGATGGAAAAGCCGAGGTCGAGGCGGCCTTCGTCAAGCAGCAGAAGCAGCCTTGGCGCACCGAGATCCTGACCAAGGCTCCCGACGGGGCCGATCAGCTCCAGCGGTTCGATTTCCAGCCGCCTGACAAGATGTATCGCAAGGCAAGCGCGCGGGGCGAGAGCGTCGAGACTATCGGCATCGGCCAGTCGGCCTGGGGCAACCAGGGCGATGGCGCCGGCTGGGAAGTGCTGGAGGCCAGGCAAGCCACCTTGGTAACGGCGCATATCGAGGAGGCGTTTGCGCCGCCGCGCGTGATGGCGGATTTCAACTGCCTCGGCGATGTGACGTTCGAGGGCAAAGCCTACCGCGCCTATCAGACGACGCCGGAGAAGATCGAGTCCGGGGACATGCTGGCGCGTACGATCTACGTCGACCCCGACACGGGTCTGCCCGCCTTCAACATCGTGGGTGCCCCCGATGGGAGTGGCGATCCGTTGGTCAGGAGCACCTTCTCCTATCCGGCCGACATCCGGATCGAGAAACCCTAATGACGTTTGAGAGGGCCGTGGTATAGGCGCGGTGCCATTGCGGGTACCCGTCGGGCCGACGGCAAAGAGGATCGTGCGCCGTCCTTGCCGGACGGCGATGGAGGAATGGATACGATGCGTGTGACGTCCGGTTTCTTCGTGCTCGCCCTTGGCCTCGTCGCGGCGGCGCCTGCCCTTGCCGACTGCTCGACCGAGGTCGCCCTCGGGGTCAATGCGCAGGGCAAGCAGAAGTTCATCCGCAAGGAGACCGACATGATCACCGAGTCGGGCCCCGCAAAGATGGTCGTGGAGTACGCCACGCCGGACCGGATGCGCCAGGTGCTGACGCCTCTCACCGAAGGCAAGCCCGTCGAAAGCATCGTCGTCGGCGACAAGGCGTGGGTCAACAGCGGGGAAGGCTGGAAGGAGGCTCCGTCTCATGAGACGGATCAGCTCGTCCAGTTCATGATCAAGAGCGTCGCCCAGGTCTATCAGGAGGTCGGCAAGTTCGAGTGCACCGGGCTCGAGACCGTCGATGGGCGCGAGCTGCGCGGATACCGCGGCCTGGACGTGCCACCCCCTGGTTCGGGCCCGAAGGCCGGGGAGCAAGCCAAGAACGAGGCCGTGCGCATGGTCTATCTCGATCCGGTGACCGGATTGCCCGCCCGCAGCGTCTTCGCCCGCAAGGGGCACCTGGACAAGCCGTTGTTCAAGGAAGTCTATGCGTACCCGGACAAGATCGAGATCGAGCCGCCCACGGACGTCAAGAAATAGGCGCGGCAGGCGCCCGCCCCTCTGCCCTCCGCCGATCCGGGTGGCGCGAAGTGGGCCCGGGAACCAGCGCGCAGAGCGTCGAAGACACAAGAAATCCAAAGCGACAGGCATTTTGCGCCGCGCCCCGCTCTCCGCCCGGTCATGGCCGAGGCATGCGCTCAACGTGGCGCCCCGTGCGGCGGCAGGACCGGACTTTGCGAGGGGGCCTGACGGCGCGTCGTCGTGCGTCAGGGGCGGCGGACGGGACGGGGTGTCGTCCGCTATAGCCAAACGCAAAAGCCTCGAATAGAACCGGCCTCGCCATGCCCAAACGCACAGACATCGACGCGATCCTCATCATCGGCGCCGGCCCCATCGTCATCGGCCAGGCGTGCGAGTTCGACTATTCCGGCACCCAGGCGTGCAAGGCGCTCAAGGCCGAGGGATACCGGATCGTCCTCGTCAATTCCAACCCGGCGACGATCATGACCGATCCGGGGCTCGCGGATGCGACCTACATCGAGCCGATCACGCCGGAGATCGTCGCCAAGATCATTGCCGAGGAACGCCGGCAGCGCCCCGACGAGAAGCTTGTGCTGCTGCCGACCATGGGCGGGCAGACCGCGCTCAACACCGCGCTTGCGCTCGAGCGCCAGGGCGTGCTCGCCCAGCACGGTGTCGAGTTGATCGGCGCCTGCGCCGAAGCGATCGACAAGGCCGAGGACCGCAAGCTCTTCCGCGAGGCCATGGACCGCATCGGCCTCGAGAGCCCGCGCGCCGCCATCGCCTCCTCTCCGCCGGTCAAGGACGCACAGGGCCAGATCGTCAGCTACGATACGCACGCGGGTTTCGCCGAGGCCATGCGCGCGCTCGAAGAGATCGGCCTGCCCGCCATCATCCGTCCCGCGTTCACATTGGGCGGCACGGGCGGGGGCGTGGCCTACAACCGCGAGGAGTTCGAGCAGATCGCGCGCTCCGGCCTCGATGCCTCGCCCGTCGGCCAGATCCTGATCGACGAGAGCCTGCTCGGCTGGAAGGAGTACGAGATGGAGGTGGTCCGCGACAAGGCGGACAATTGCATCGTCATCTGCTCGATCGAGAACGTCGACCCTATGGGCGTACACACCGGCGACAGCATCACGGTCGCGCCGGCGCTGACCCTCACCGACAAGGAATACCAGATCATGCGCGACGCCTCGCTGGCGGTGCTGCGCGAGATCGGCGTCGAGACCGGCGGCTCCAACGTGCAGTTCGCGGTCAACCCCGCCGACGGCCGCCTCGTCGTCATCGAGATGAACCCGCGCGTGTCGCGCTCCTCCGCGCTCGCCTCCAAAGCGACGGGCTTCCCCATCGCCAAGGTCGCGGCGCGCCTTGCCGTCGGCTACACGCTCGACGAACTGGAGAACGACATCACGGGCGGGGCCACGCCCGCATCCTTCGAGCCGACCATCGACTACGTCGTCACCAAGATCCCGCGCTTCGCCTTTGAGAAATTCCAGGGCGCCGATCCGACGCTGACGACCGCCATGCGCTCCGTCGGCGAAGCCATGTCCATCGGACGCACGTTCGCCGAAAGCCTGCAGAAGGCGCTGCGCTCCATGGAGACCGGCCTCACCGGTCTCGACGATATCGAGCTCGAAGGTCTGGGGCAGGGCGACGACAAGAACGTCATCCGCGCCGCGCTCGGGCGTCCGACACCCGACCGTATCCTCAAGGTCGCGCAGGCGCTGCGGCTCGGCGTCGATCCCGAGCAGGTGCACGCCTCCTGCAAGATCGACCCTTGGTTCATCGCGCGCATCAAGGAGATCCTTGACGTCGAGGCGCGCGTCGCGGCACACGGGCTGCCGAAATCGGCCGAGCATGTCCGCTTCCTGAAGTCCATGGGCTTCTCGGATGCGCGGCTCGCGAAGCTTGCCGGCCTGTCGGAGGCGGAGGTCACCGCGGCGCGTCACGCCCTCGGCGTGCGCCCGGTGTTCAAGCGCATCGACACCTGCGCCGCCGAGTTCGCCTCGCCCACGGCCTATATGTATTCGACCTACGAGAGCGGGCTGGTGCTGTCGGAAGCGGGCGACAAGGCCGGTGCGCCGGTGTGCGAGGCCGCGCCCACCGACCGCGAAAAGATTGTCATCCTCGGCGGCGGGCCGAACCGCATCGGCCAGGGCATCGAGTTCGACTACTGCTGCTGCCATGCCTGCTTTGCGCTGACGGCCGTGGGATACGAGACCATCATGGTCAACTGCAACCCGGAGACCGTCTCCACCGACTATGACACGTCGGACCGGCTCTACTTCGAGCCGCTGACGGCCGAGGACGTGCTCGAGATCATCCGCCGCGAGCAGGAGAACGGCACCGTCAAGGGCGTCATCGTGCAATTCGGCGGCCAGACGCCGCTGAAGCTCGCAGGCGCGCTCGAGGAGGCCGGCGTGCCGATCCTCGGTACCTCGCCGGACGCCATCGACCTCGCGGAGGACCGCGACCGCTTCAACGCGCTGATCGAGAGGCTCGGCCTCCGCCAGCCCGAGAGCGGTATTGCCGCGACGCCGGGGGAGGCCGCGGAGATCGCCGAGCGCGTGAGCTTCCCGGTCGTCATCCGTCCGTCCTACGTGCTGGGCGGGCGTGCCATGGAGATCGTGCACGACCGGGCCGAGGTGGATCGCTATATCGCGCGCCTCTCCGCCACGCTCGACCGCCCCTCGGAGCTCGTCGTCTCGGCGAAGCGGCCGCTCCTGATCGACCGCTATCTGGCCGATGCGACCGAGGTCGACGTCGACTGCCTCTCCGACGGCCGCGACACCTTCGTGGCCGGCATCATGGAGCACATCGAGGAAGCCGGCATCCATTCGGGCGACAGCGCCTGCTCGCTGCCGCCCTACTCGCTCTCGCCCGAGATCATCGCCGAGCTCGAGCGCGAGGCGCGCGAGCTCGCGCTTGCGCTGGGTGTCGTCGGCCTCATGAACGTCCAGTTCGCCATCAAGGACGGCGAGGTCTACGTGCTCGAGGTGAACCCGCGCGCGTCCCGCACGGTGCCGTTCGTGGCCAAGGTGATCGGCTTGCCCGTCGCCGCCATCGCCGCCGAGATCATGGCCGGCCGGCCGCTTGCGAGCTTCGGCCTGAAGCCTGCCGACATCCGCCACGTCGCCGTCAAGGAGGCGGTGTTCCCGTTCGCGCGCTTTCCCGGCGTCGACCCGATCCTCGGCCCAGAGATGCGCTCGACGGGCGAGGTCATGGGCGTCGATCGCGACTTCTCGATCGCCTTCGCCAAGAGCCAGCTCGGCGCGGGTCAGAAGCTGCCGACCGGGGGCACGGTCTTCGTCTCCGTGAAGGATGCCGACAAGGACCGCATCGTGGCGCCGCTCCGCGAGCTGACGGAGCAGGGCTTCAAGGTCATCGCAACCCGTGGCACGCGCCGGCATCTCCTGGCCAACGGCATAAGATGCGAGGCCGTGAACAAGGTGCTGGAGGGGCGCCCGCATATCGTCGACGCCATGAAGAACGGCGACGTGGCCCTGGTCTTCAATACGACGGAAGGGGCCAAGGCCGTGGCCGACAGCAAGGACATCCGGCGCACGGCCTTGCTTCACCACATTCCGTATTATACAACCTTGGCCGGTGCGGTTGCCGTGACACGCGCGATCAAGGCGCTGAAGGCCGATACCCTCAAGGTGGCTCCGCTGCAGGCCTACGTCGGCCGCGCTTGAGACGCTGGAGGCTCGTCCCCGGCATTATCCCGCCACCAGTCCCATGAGAGTACGGGGATCTCGCGATTGAAGGTGCTGGCCGCCGGCCACGCCGAATGGGAGACTTTAGCGATGTCGATGGAACGTGTCCCGATGACGACCGAGGGCTTCAAGCGGCTCGAGGCGGAGCTGCAGCGCCTCAAGGCGGAGGAGCGCCCGCGCATCATCCAGGCCATTGCCGAAGCCCGCTCCCACGGCGACCTCAGCGAGAACGCGGAATATCACGCCGCCAAGGAGGCGCAGGGCCTCAACGAGGCACGCGTTGCAGAGCTCGAGGACAAGATCGGCCGTGCCGAGATCGTCGACACGTCGAAGCTCTCGGGTACGACGATCAAGTTCGGCGCGACCGTGACACTGGTCGACGAGGACACCGACGAGAAGGTGACGTACAAGATCGTGGGCGACCTCGAGGCCGACGTGAAGAGCGGCAAGATCTCGATCTCGAGCCCTATCGCGCGCGCGCTGATCGGCAAGTCGAAAGGCGATTCCGCCGAGGTGACGACGCCAAAGGGCGCCCGCTCCTACGAGGTTCTCAAGATCGAATGGAAGTAGGGTGAAGCGGCGATCCTGACCCGCCGCCGGGTTTCGCGCCCCGCCGTGCCGCTTCTCGGAGGGATCGTTTGGACCAGGACGCAAGCGCCGGACCGGGACGGCCGCCGTCGGCCTTCACCTACGCGTCGTTTCGCATCTACTGGATGGCGCGTTTTCTGAACGGCTTCGCGACGCAGATCGTCTCCGTCGCCGTCGGCTGGCAGATCTACGACGAGACGCGCAACGCCTTCCTGCTGGGTCTCGTCGGCCTCGTGCAGTTCGCGCCCGCCATCGTCTTCGTGCTCGTGACCGGCACCGTGGCCGACCGCTACAACCGCCGCGCGGTGATGGGGCTCACCATCGCGCTCGAGGCGCTCTCGGTCGCAGCCCTTGCCGCCTTCTGGATCTGGCACGCCGCCCGCGCCGGTGCGCAGGGAAACGTGTGGCCGGTGTTCGTCATCCTGACGCTGTTCGGTGTCGCGCGCGCCTTCCTGACGCCGGCGGTGCAGTCGCTGGCCGCCAATATCGTGCCGCGCGAGAGCTTCGCCAATGCCGTGGCGTGGAACTCGTCCGCCATGCAGGCGTCCTTCACCATCGGCCCCGCTGTCGGCGGTTTGCTGTACGGCCTCTCCTCGAACGTGCCCTACGCGGTGGCGTTCGTGCTGTTTGCGGCGGCCGCTGTGCTGACGCGCTTCATCCCCAAGCCCGCGCAGAAGACCACCTCCGATCCGCGCTCCATCGAGACGATGCTGGCGGGCTTCCGCTACATCCGCAACAATCCCATCGTGCTCGGCGCCATCTCGCTCGATATGTTCGCCGTCCTGCTCGGCGGCGCGACGGCGCTTCTTCCGGTCTACGCGCGCGACATCCTGGAGGTCGGTCCGTGGGGCCTCGGCTTCCTGCGCTCGGCGGCGGGCATCGGCGCGCTGGTGATGGTGGTCTGGCTCGTGCGCAATCCCATCCCCGACCATGCCGGCAAGGTCATGTTCGCGAGTGTTGCGATCTTCGGCGTGGCGATCGTCGTCTTCGGCCTCTCGACCACGCTGTGGATCTCGCTGCCGGCGCTGTTCGTCATGGGTGCCGCCGACATGGTGAGCGTCAACGTGCGCTCGACGCTGATCCAGCTCGCGACGCCCGACGACCTCCGCGGCCGCGTAACAGCGGTCAACAGCGTCTTCATCGGCGCATCGAACGAGGTGGGTGAGTTCCGTGCCGGCACCATGGCGGCGCTGATCGGCGCCGTGCCGGCGGTGGTCGTCGGCGGCGTGGGCGCCCTCGCCATCACCGCGCTCTGGACGCGCCTTTTCCCGGCGCTCTACCACACGCGCAAACTGACCTAGCCGCATCAAGACCATCGCGCGGCTTGGTGCGCTCATCGCTGCCGTTGCGCCTGGGCCTAGAGTAGGAAATAGGCCAACAGGATCAGGACTACGGCCATCGTGCCGACCGATAGTCGGAGCTTGCTCAGGAACGAGCGGTAGAAGGCCATGTGCTCGGCATAGTCGGCATCTGCGGCGGGATCGGCGACGACCATTGGAGTCTCCTCCGGTATTATCACCTCGGTATTTTCCCCGTGTCGCGAGAGTGCCATAGCCCGCTGCGGGCGCAAGGGGCATTTTTGGGAGCGGCGCAGCAAACGCTCGGGAGCGCGCCTCCCGCACGGCCTTTGCCGGCTACTTCTTGTGCTCGAGCAGGATCTGGCCCTTCTGCCGGATCGCGCCCTGGATCATCTCGCCGAAGCGCTGCAGGAGCCAGGGCAGCGTGACCTCGATGCAGACCTCCTGCTCGGCGACGTCCACCTTGCCGAACGCTTCCTGTCCCATCGCATTGAGCCGGAAGCTCATCGTGTCGCCCACCCATGTCTCCTCGTCGAGCGAGAACATGGGGAGCGTGGCGGTGGCCTTGGCCAGGCCGCCCTTGAGCCGGCTGACGGCTTCCTCCTTGCCGAGGTTGTGCGGGATGGTGACGACAAGAGGTTTCGACATGCTGGTTCTCCGAGGCGGACGTCTCATCCCGATCGTCGGGGCGATGCCAGTCGGAATGGCGGGCGCCTGCCGTCAGTCGGGATTGTCGGGATAATACTTGAGCGAGCGCTTGCAGGCTTCCTCGAACTCCTCCCGGCTCATCTGCGTATTCGGATCCCAGCTCTTCATGCATTCGGCGATGTCGGCCTCCGTGACCGGGTGGTGCGCCTTCGGATGCAGCCCCTGCTCGATCCCGGTCTCGGGTGTGGGCGGGGTGTCCTCAGCGAGGGCCAGAACGGCGCTTCCCGAAAGCGCGAGCGCTATCGCGACGGTGCGAAGGGTGAGGCGGGCCATACGCGTCTGCATGGCGATGCTCCTTTGCTCATTCCACATTGCTTCGGCAACTCATTTGTCTGCCGGAGAACGCTGCGAAGCATGATGGCTTTGCGGGGTCGGAATGCAAAGATGCGTGCGCGGACATAGTAACCAGGATCATTGCGCGCGAGATCCGAAGCGGTGCGGCTGGCAGTCTACACCGTCCGACGTGATGCGGGCAGATCTACTCCAGGGCGCCGTTCTTTATGGCGTGGAACCTGTCGCGGGCCTTCTCGAACTTCGGCGTGAACAGCCACATGGCATCGAGGATCTCGCGGTAGGTGGCCGACGTCCTGGCGCGGTTCTCCTTGCCGAAGGTGAAGATCGAGTTGTTGCGCAGGAAGCCCATCACGCGCTTGTCCGAGATCCTGTAGGTCTCGACGTTGCCGGATTTCAGCGCGGCGCGCGTCGGCGTCGGCACGATCTGGATGAGCTGGAACAGCTTCATCTGGTCGATCTCGTCGGGCAGCATCTTCTGGATGGCCGGGATGTCGGCGAACAGGTCGGCGTGGGCGTTCATGAGGCCGTTGCGCACGGCGAGCCAGTGATTGTAGCGCTGGTCGATCCTGGCGGCGCGGGCTTCCTCGGCCTCGTCGCGGGCGGCGAGCTTGGGATCGCGCTTCGCCACCTGCTTCTTGATCGCCGCCCATTTCCTGCGGCCGTTGCGATCCTCGGACGTGCCGGTCTGCAGGCTACCCTTATATGTGTCGGAGCGCGCATTGCCGATGTTCTGGCGCGCGTTGGTCTCGGCGAAGAAGATGCCGAGGCTGATGCGGCCCGCGGCGTCCGCGGTTGCGGCGTCGGCGCCCTTGGCACGGGCGATGGCGCGCCCGAGGTCCACGACGTCCTTCATCGGTGTTTTCGAGGCCTGCGCGAACTTCGGCGGCGCCTGCATGACCGCGAAGAGATCTGCGTATTCCTCGATCAGCGGCTCGATGGCGACGTCGAAGTGGTCGGGCGGGACGTCGAATTTGTTCGGCGGGCCGATGCGCGACGGCAGTACGTCGGTCAGGTCCTTGTAGGTGCTCATGACCTTGAGGCGCGCGAGGTAGACGGCCTGGCCCGGCAGGCGCGGCAGCGCCTTGCCGGCGTCGATCTCGGTGCGGCGCTGGGCGAGGACCTTTTTGAAGGCGGCGAGGGCGTCGTCGTAGGCGGCAACGGCGGCGGCCTCTGCCTTGGTGAGCTTTTCCGGCTCGGCACGTGCGGGGGCGAGCACGACGATGGTCAGCGCGAAGGCGAGGGCGGCGACGTGGCGCCACAGGCGCGCGGGGGATGATGCGGGAGACGGCATGGCGCGGCGATAGCGGCCCGGTAAGGCGGTGTCATGGCGCCGGCGAATGTCCGCCGCGGACTGACGTGGTGTGGTAGGGTCGCTCGCCAAATGGTCCGCCGACCTGTGTCGTTTATGCTGGCACCGCCGCTGCGGATCGGCGCAGCACGATCTCAACCGGGAAGGACGTGAACCGTGGCGAAGGGTCAGCAGAAGAGCAACAAGGAAAAGCGCAAGCCCAAGAAGGACAAGGCGAAGCCCGCCGCACAGACGTCCCCCTTCGGCTCCGGTGTCGCCTTCGGTGGCAAGAAGGGTCGCTAGTGTCCCGATTCCGAAGTTCGCTTGCGTTTGCGGCTAGGTCCCATAGCGAACTTCGGACTCATAAGGGGCACTAGAATCGTGGACTTGCTCGTGTGATTCAGATCAAGACATTCGCTTGGGAGCAGGCCGCTTGATCATCACACGAGCGCGGCGCGATCTCGCGGCGATGACGCTCGCCGGTACTGTGGATGCACGCGGGCGCATCGCCGTCAGTCTTGCAAGGAAAGCGTATGATTCACTGGAAGCCCGTTGCCGAGTACGTCGAGCCGAACTGGGTCAAGGACGGCACCGCGCTGCCGCCCTGGCTGTTCTGGCGCACGAAGAAGGGCGCGATGCTGGGCTATGTCCGAGACGGCGAGCTGTTCGACTGGAAGTGGCTCTACGTGTGCGACGCTAACAAGGTGACGCACTTCTCCGAGGTGAACGGGCCGGAGAGCAACGTCGTGGACCTCGGAGCCTTCAAGACGGGCTCCGGCTCGGAGCCGGACGCCTAGTAGGGCATTGCCGACGCGGGATGCGGGCGTGCTTGATGTGTACGCCTTCGGCAGCATGTCATTTGCATCCTCCGGCATGACGAAACAGCCGCGAGCCCCGAGGGCGCGGCGTGAGGGTTTCGATCGGCTCAAAGAGCGGGCGTGAAAAGCGGGAACTCCGGGGAGCGGAGCGTCAGGCCGTGGGTAACTCTTGGGGATGCGGCCTAAACCGCTCCGCCGCTGCCCAGCATCGCGACGAGGTGAGCGCGTTATGAGTGCGCTCCATCGCGACACGACCTCCACCGGAACGAAGCCGCGCACCGTCTTTGGCTGCACGCCTCCGGCATGACCATCCACCGTGCACGCGTTTGCTTCTCGATCCATCACATCGAGAAGACGGCTCCGCACCTTACCAGCCTAGCTGATGGTACCAGCGATAAGCGGAGGCGCAGCTCCCGCCCGTCATGCTGGAAGCATGCCTCCGGCATGACCGCCCAGCTCGCGCCGGCCCCCGGTTGGTCGGGATGGGGAGAGGGTAGGCGGAGGATAGGGAAGCGGGGATAAGATTCGACTCGGGAGGTCCGCTAGGGGCCAGAAGCAGAAATCGAAGTACAACACGGTGATTGTGGGCCGCGTCCCCTCCAGTTCTAGCAGCTAACTTCGCGAGTCTGGATTGAGCGTGCCCCTCAAGTCTACCCTCCGGTCGTAACAGATGGGTTGCGAGCGCTACTTTGCGCGATTAGGTTGCGGTTATGCCGTTACCAATCCGCGTAGACGCATCTTTGGATGAACCCCTGCAAGAGCAGGTCGTGCGAGAAATAACGTCCGCGATCAAGGACGGGCGCATGAAGCCCGGCGAGCGGTTGCCCGGTACGCGTTCGCTGGCCGAACGTCTTGGTATCTCCCGCAACACCATCCTCAATAGCTATCAACGCCTGATCGCCGAAGGCTACCTGGTAACGGAGGAAGGTGGCGGAACGTTCGTTGCTGACAGCCATCCCGAACAGGCAATCTATGCGCCGCGCGGAGAGACGGAAGCACAGAGCGCGCCGCTCGCTCTGAACAAGGGGCTTGGCTACAAACTAAGGCGCGAAACCGGCGCGGAGGAAAGCGCCGCGCGCACCATTTGCGATTTCGAGCTCGAAGCTTGCGATGCTTCGGCTTTCCCACAAGCTGCATGGCGGCGCTTGATGACACGGCGCATGCAATCCTCGAAATTCAATCTCACCCGCAGCGGTCCGCCGGGCGGCTATCCACCCTTGCGAGAATCGATCGCACTTCTCTTGGCGGCTACTCGCGGCATCGATACGGATGCCGAGCACGTTCTTGTCGTCACCGGGATCCAGCAAGCGCTCAATGTCATGGCGCAGCTATTTGTGCGGCCCGGTACGAAGGTCGTAATGGAAGCACCGTGCTGCGGTATCGCGCAAAATCTATTTGTCAACTACGGCGCGGAGATTGTTTCTCTGCGCGTGGACGAGGACGGCGCGCGGCTCGAGAACCTGCCGGAGACGCGCGGCTGCTTGGCGTTCGTCACGCCGACGAGGCAGTACCCTTTGAGCCCTGCGTTGAGTGCCGAGAGGCAAGATGCGCTCATTGCATGGGCTGAGCGCACGGATAGCCACATTGTCGAAGTCGATTTTGATGGCGACTTTCGCTACGAGGGCCGCCCGAGCTTAGCGATGAAGACACGCGACCGGCATGACCGGATAACGTATGTCGCGTCATTTTCAAGCCCGCTTGGACCGGGACTTCGTATTGGCTACATGGTCCTGCCACAAGCGCTCTACCGGGCTGCGAGCGATGCGGCGATCTTCCTTGAATATGGGTTTCCGTGTTCCGGCTTTCCGTGGCTTGAGCAGGCTGTGCTCAATGACTTCATCGTAGCCGGCGGCTATGACCGCCTTTTGAAGCGCCTCAGACGCAGTTACAAGTCGCGGCGGGATGTGTTGATAGCGAGCATCACCTCATCCTTTGGCGAGCAGGACCTTCGCGGCAAGGAATGTGGTACGCACCTTGTCTGGCATCTTCCCGAGACGCTGCCCGATGCTTCCAAGCTGCAGGCGATTGCCCGGCAGAGTGGCGTGAGGCTTTATACGCTCGATGACGCTTCCGTCGCGAGCCGCCAGCTCCGCTCCGACGCTGACAGGATTCTGCTCTTAGGCTTTGCGGCCTGCCGTGAAGCAGAAATCGCGGCGAGCTTTGCGCTTCTTGGCGCTGCCGCCGGTCGACCGAAGAGCGCAAAACCCGTCGTTTGAAACCGGTACCATCAAAAAAACGCGAAACCGGTACTCTCCAGCTGGCGCCGTGCTGGTTAGGTTCCTCCCAACATTCGCAATCAAAAGCGGTGACGGGATGGAAACTCTCTACTTCGACGAACATATCGCCCTTCAGGAAGAGTTCGGTACGCGGAAGCTCGCGGATCTTCTCGACACAAAATGGGCGCACCGTGTTCTCGCTCCTGAAGAGCAGACCTTCATTGCCTCGCGCGACATGTTTTTCCTCGCGACGGTCGACAAGGAAGGCCGCCCCACCGTTTCGTACAAGGGCGGACCTGTCGGCCTTGTCGCTGTGCTCGACGAAAAGACGCTCGCGTTTCCGGGCTTCGATGGGAACGGCATGTTCTACTCGGTGGGCAATATCCTCGGACAGCAACACGTCGGTTTGTTGTTCATCGACTTCGAGAAACCGCACCGCTTCCGGGTCCAGGGCAAGGCGAAGTTCGAACGCGAGAGCCCGCTCCTCTCCAACTGGGTCGAAGCAAAATACGTCGTGACTGTCGACATTGAGCGCGTTTGGGTCAACTGCCCGCGCTATGTGCACAAGTACGAGCGCGTGGGCCAGTCGAAGTATGTGCCGGTCGCGGACAAGGAGACGCCGCTGGCGTCGTGGAAGCGCATGGATATCGTGCAGGACGCGATCCCGCCCTGCGAGCGCCAGCAAGCTGAGAAAGAAGGCATCATGACCTTGTCCGAATACGAGACAAAGGTCGAGCGCGGCGAAGGCTAAGGAAGACAGGACAAAGAAAGATGACGACAACTCCGGCGCAGGAATACGAGCTCATCAGCAAGGCTATTCAGCCGTACCTTAATGGCGCGAAGGCTGGCAAAGGCAGCGTCATGCAGCCAGCCTTTCATGGGAGCGCGACAGTCTATGGCTATCTTGGCGACACGCTGGTGCATGGACCGATCAAGCTCATTTATGACTGGACGGACTCGCTTGGTCCTGCGCCGAAGATCAATCCGCGGATCGTGAAGGTTGACGTCGCTGGTACGACCGCGAGTGCACGCGTCGAGGTCGACGATTGGCAGAAGTACCGCTTCACCGACACGTTCAACCTCATGAAGATCGACGGGAAGTGGCTGATCGTGAACAAGGTGTTCCACACCCATACGTGAGAAGCGATTCCCCTCATGACGGGAGCAGCTGGTTTAGCGAAGCCACCAAGCTTTCCATATGGTGGATCGTCGACTGAATGGAGTAATGCCCGCGGCTTCCGCCGCCGCGCCATCGCGTCCGCTCTGGGTCAGCAGCAGACTCGACGGAGCTACTCCGCCGCCTGCTTCTTGCCGTTTCCGCTTCCCTTCGATCGCCGCACCAGCAAGTCCTTCAAATACCGCCCCGTGTAGCTCTCCTTGACCGCCGCCACGTCCTCCGGCGTGCCCTGCGCCACGATGCGGCCGCCGCCGTCGCCGCCTTCGGGGCCGAGGTCGATGATCCAGTCGGCGGTCTTGATGACCTCCAGATTGTGCTCGATGACCACCACCGTGTTGCCGGCGTCGGCAAGCTCGTGCAGCACCTCGAGCAGCTTCGCGACGTCGTGGAAGTGGAGGCCCGTGGTCGGCTCGTCGAGGATGTAGAGGGTGCGTCCTGTCGCGCGGCGGCTTAGTTCCTTCGACAATTTGATGCGTTGCGCCTCGCCGCCCGAGAGCGTCGTCGCCTGCTGGCCGATGTGGATGTAGCCGAGGCCGACGCGGGCCAGCGTTTCGAGCTTGTCGCGGATCGGCGGCACGGCCTGGAAGAACGCCGCGCCTTCCTCCACCGTCATGTCGAGCACGTCGGCGATGGATTTTTCGCGGAACGTCACTTCGAGGGTTTCACGGTTGTAGCGCTTGCCCTTGCAGACGTCGCAGGTGACGTAGACGTCGGGCAGGAAGTGCATCTCGATCTTGATCACGCCGTCGCCCTGGCAGGCCTCGCAGCGGCCGCCTTTGACGTTGAACGAGAAGCGGCCGGGGCCGTAGCCGCGCGCCTTGCTCTCGGGGAGGCCCGCGTACCAGTCGCGGATCGGCGTGAAGGCGCCGGTGTAGGTGGCCGGGTTCGAGCGCGGCGTGCGGCCGATGGGTGACTGGTCTATGTCGATGACCTTGTCGAGATGCTCGAGGCCCTCGATCCTGTCGAAGGGGGCGGGGTGCTCGCGCGCGTTGTTGAGCTTCCTCGCCACGGCCTTGTAGACGGTGTCGATCAGGAACGTGGACTTGCCGCCGCCCGAGACGCCGGTGATGCAGGTGAGCAGGCCAAGCGGGATCTCGGCCGCGATGTTCTGCAGGTTGTTGCCGCGCGCGCCCGTGACCTTCAGCGTCCGTTTCCTGTCGAAGGGGCGGCGCCTCTTCGGCAGCGGGATCTGGCGCGTGCCCGAAAGGTATTGGCCGGTGAGGCTCTTGGGGCTTGCCATGATGTCGTCGGGCGTGCCCTGGGCGATGATCTCGCCGCCGTGGACGCCGGCGCCGGGGCCGATGTCGACCACGTGGTCGGCGGTCAGGATCGCGTCCTCGTCATGCTCGACGACGATGACGGTGTTGCCGAGGTCGCGCAGGTGGCGGAGCGTGGCGAGCAGGCGGTCGTTGTCGCGCTGGTGGAGGCCGATGGAGGGCTCGTCGAGCACGTAGAGCACGCCGGTCAACCCCGATCCGATCTGCGAGGCGAGGCGGATGCGCTGCGATTCACCGCCGGAGAGCGTGCCGGAGGAGCGCGACAGCGTGAGATATTCGAGGCCGACGTCGTTGAGGAAGACGAGGCGCTCGCGGATCTCCTTCAGGATGCGCGTCGCGATCTCGGTCTGCTGGCGGGTGAAGGTCTCGGGCACCTCGGTGAACCACAGGTTCGCCGCCTTGATCGACATGTCGCACACCTCGCCGATGTGCAAGCCGGCGATCTTGACTGCGAGCGCCTGCGGTTTCAGACGGAAGCCGTTGCACGCCTCGCACGGGTGGGCGCCCTGGTAGCGTGACAGCTCCTCGCGCACCCAGTCGGAATCCGTCTCGCGCCAGCGCCGCTCGATGTTGCCGATCACGCCTTCGAAGGTCTTGGCGGTCTTGTAGTTGCGGGCGCCGTCGAAGTAGGTGAACGTGATCTCCTCGTCGCCCGAGCCGTAGAGGATGGCGAGCTGCACGTGCTTGGGCAGGCGCTCCCAGGGCGTCGTCATCGACACCTTGTAGTGCTTGGCAAGAGAGTCCAGCGTCTGCTCGTAGTAAGGCGAGGTGTTGCCGGTGCGCGACCACGGGTAGACGGCGCCGTCCTTGAGCGAGAGCGACGGATCGGGGACGACGAGGTCCGGCTCGAACTTGAGCTCCGTGCCGAGGCCGTCGCACTCCGGGCAGGCGCCGGCGGGGGCGTTGAAGGAGAAGAGCCGGGGCTCGATCTCCTCGATGGTGAAGCCAGAGACCGGGCAGGCGAAGCGGGCCGAGAAGGTGATGCGCTCGTGGGTCTCGTTCTTCGATTTGTTGGCGCCTTCGGTGTCGGCCTTCGAAAGCGGCTTGTCGGCGAACTCGGCGAAGACGATGCCGTCGCCGAGCCCGAGGGCGGTCTCGAAGCTGTCGGCGAGGCGCTTCATGATGTCGGCGCGCGCTTTTTCGTTGCCTGCCTTCGGCAGGACGATGCGGTCCACGACGATGTCGATGTCGTGCTTGAACTTCTTGTCGAGCTTCGGCGCGTCGGGGATCTCGTAGACGGTGCCGTCGATCTTGGCGCGCTGGAAGCCCTTCTTCATGAGCTCGGCCAGCTCTTTCTTGAACTCGCCCTTGCGGCCGCGGGCGATGGGCGCGAGCAGGTAAAGACGAGTTCCCTCCGGCAGCTCCATCACGCGATCCACCATCTGCGAGACGGTCTGGCTCTCGATGGGAAGGCCCGTCGCGGGCGAGTAGGGCACGCCGACGCGCGCGAAGAGGAGGCGCAGGTAGTCGTAGATCTCGGTGACGGTGCCCACCGTCGAGCGCGGGTTCTTGGAGGTCGTCTTCTGCTCGATGGAGATGGCGGGCGAGAGGCCGTCGATGTGGTCGACGTCCGGCTTCTGCATCATCTCCAGGAACTGGCGCGCGTAAGCCGAGAGGCTCTCGACGTAGCGGCGCTGGCCTTCGGCGTAGATGGTGTCGAAGGCGAGCGAGCTCTTGCCGGACCCCGAGAGGCCGGTGAACACGACGAGGGCGTCGCGCGGGATCTCGAGGTCGACGTTCTTCAGGTTGTGCTCGCGGGCGCCCCGGACGTGAATGGTCTTCATCAGCTCGGACGCGGGCCGGGCCGAGGATTTGTCGGGCGATTTCCTAGGGGGCTTGCTCATGGGCGAAGTGTCTATCCCGGCGCCCGGGCGGGGGCAATGCAACCCAACGGCGCGGGGCAAAAAAAGGCATGGACGCCGGGATAGGGGGGCGGAGCGGCCGGTTCCCCGGGCCGGGAGTTTGCTAGTCCGGGACGGCCTGGCCAACGGTCGCGGTTGCGGACGGGCGTGGCTCTTCGGGAGGCGCGGGGGCGGCGCCATCTCCGGTGATGACGGCGACGACGTCGGAGGCCATCTCGTTCAGGAGCTCGACGTCCCGCTCATCGAGCGTGCGCGGCTCGTCGTCGATCAGGCACAGGACACCGAGCGCGTGTCCTTCGGCGGAGAGGAGCGGCGCGCCGGCGTAGAAGCGTGCGTTCCAGCGCTTGACGGTGGGGTTGTCGGCGAAGCGCGGGTCGCGTCCGGTGTCCGGAACCACCAGCGTCTCCGCGTCCGCCAGAACGTGATTGCAGATCGCCTCGTCGCGCGGGATCGTGAGCATGTCATCATCGCCGTTCCCGGGCGTGCCTCCCGGCAACGCCTTGCTTTGCCCGACGATGTACTCCTGCGTCGCGTCGATCGCGGAGATCACGGCAAAGCCGACATCGAACACGTCTGCGGCGCGCGCCGCTATGGCGTCCAGATCCTCGCGAACCGCACCGGACAGGAGGCCCGTCGCGTGGAGGGCTGCCGCGCGCTCTGCGTCGTTCTCGGGCACGTCGGCCTTCAGGGCCTCCTCCGCCTCCTCGGGCGCGACCATCCGATGGATGCGTCCCGCCGCCTCGTCGATCGAGGTGACGAGCGCGTCGGCGCCGAGAGCCTCGTGCGCCGCGTCGGCGAGAAGGTCCTGGGGCGGGTTCCACAGCGCGAGAACGATCCTGAGGTGCGGCCACCGGCGGCGCAGGCGGCGGCAGAGATGACGGGCGGGCGCAGCCGGGTCGGACGTGAAGTAGCTGAGGCACACGACGGTTGTCCGGCCGAAATCGAGCCTGTCGATCGCCGCCGCGCTGACCGCCATCGGCGGCTGGCTCTCGGCGGGAACGCCTTCCAGCGCCAAGGCATGGGCGAGCATCCGACAGGCGAAGCCGTCCACCTCCCATTTGCCGCCGAGGCAGACGACCTGCGGCGCGGTGTCTGCGGGGAGGGGCGCGGGATACTGCTCCCAGAGATCGTCCAACAGCGCGTCCATGCCATCGGCGATGCGCAGGCGGTGCTCGCTCGTCGCGTTGCTGAGATAGTCCTCGCTTGCGAGGCGCAGCACGGCAATGCCGACGTCGTTGTAGAACTGGCGGGGCGATGTGCCCTCGATCTCGGTCATGGCGATCTCGATCGCCTCGTCGGCATCGTCGGCGATCAGCCGCTGATAGACCCTTGTCGGCAGGTCGAGCGCGGGGAGCGATCCGAGCAGCGTATCGAGGAACCGGAGCTGGGGAATATTGCGGCCGATGACGAGCAGGCAGACGGTGAGGGGCGTGGAGAGGATCAGGCCCACGGGGCCCCAGAGCGCGGTCCAGAACGTGGCCGCCGTGATGAGCGACATCGCCGACAGTCCGGTGCTCGTGCCGTAAAGCAAAGGCTCGACGATATTGTTGCTGACGAGCTCGAGCGACAGGATCAGCGCGACCGTCCAGAGCAGCATGCCCCATCCGGGATCGACGGCGAAGGCGAGGCCGATCGGAAAGACGGCCGACAGCACCGGGCCGACGTAGGGAACGAAGCGCATCACCGCGGCGACGCTGCCCCAGAGCAGTGCGCCCGGCACGCCGATCAGCCACAGCCCGAGTGCCATGGGAATGCCGTAGGAGACATTGACGATGACCTGCATCAGCAGATACCGGCTGATGCGGTCGCCGGCTTCGCCAAGGGCGTCGGTCGACCGATGCAGGTTCCCGCCGAGCATCCGCAACAGGCGATCCCTGAGATCGCTGCGGTCGAGCAGCGCCAGGAAAACGAACACGAAGACGATGCCGGCCGTCGCCAGCGGCTCGAGAGACCGGCCGAGCCACTCCATGGAGGTTTCGAACGGATCGCTCGGGCCCGGGACGATCTCGACGCGCTGCGGGGCGCCGGGCGGCGCTTCGGCAGCGGGCGAGCGGCCGTTCATCTCCTTTTCTACGGTCTCAACCGTTTTGATCGCGCCATCGAACATTCCGGGGGCTTTGAGCTGGGCCTTCAGGTCCGACAGCTTGGTGCGCATCGTCGATTGATAGGTCGGCAGGTCCTGGCTCAGGGAGCGAAGTTGGGAGGCGAGGACGAAGCCCAGGCCCGCCAGCGCGGCGAGCAGCATCATCATGACGAGAATGACGGCGAGCAGCCGCGGCAGCCCCAGGCGCACCAGCCAGGCGACCGGAGGGCTCAGGGCGAATCCGATCAGGAACGCGCAGGCCAGCGGGATGAAGACATCGCGGCCGTAGTAGAGCGCGGCGATGACGATCGCGGTCGAGACGAGCGCGGCGGCGACACGGACCACCTCGATGGGCGGCGTCGCGGGAACGCTCGACGAACTGGGGGACTGTTCCGGCATATTTTGTGAGGGGCGCCTGGGTGTCTCAACCGCGGCTACAACGTCGAAGCCCCCGTGCGCGTTCCTTGGACGCGCGGCAGTGCTCCCGGCGCCTGGCGGTGCGCGGGCGTTCAGACGAGCGGGGCGGTCCGAAACAGCGTGATGCGAAGGCCGCCGTGGGCGACGGGCGCGGACGGCGGCAGGAAGGGCAGGGTGGTTGCTCTGGCGAGCGCGGCGTCGGCGGTGACGAGGCCGACGCGCCAGCCCGCGAATTTCTCCAGCAGCGTGCGGCCGAGGGCGCGATAGAGGGGCTGCAACGTCTTCCTGTCGCCGATGCGCGCGCCGTAGGGTGGATTGACGATGACGAGGCCCGGCGGTCCCTCGGGCGCCGTCAACGCGCTCACCGTGCGCTCCTGGAACTCGGTGAAGGCGGCGACGCCCGCGCGCTCGGCGTTGGCGCGGCTCATGGCGATGGCGCCGGCATCGCGGTCGCTTCCGTAGGCGCGGACGGACGGTGTTCGGGCTTCAGCGGCCTTGGAGGCCCTGAGCGCGGTCCAGGCTGCTTCATCGAAAGTCGCGAGGTGCTCGAAGGTGAAGCGACGCGCGCGTCCCGGCATCAGGCCGGCTGCAATCTCGGCCGCCTCGATGACGAACGTGCCCGAGCCGCACATGGGATCGAGGACGGGCTCGGTGCCGCTATAGCCGCATTGGCGCAGGAAGAGCGCGGCGAGGGTCTCGCGCAGGGGCGCCTTGGCGACGGCCTCCTTGAAGCCGCGCTTGTGCAGAAGCGTGCCGGAGGTATCGATGCTGATCGTGCAGACATCGTTCTCGAACCGGGCGGCGATCGCGAGATCCGCCGCGTCGGACAGCGTCGTGCCGGCGGCGGCGCAGACAGCCCTGCCGATGCGCTCGGCGATGGCGCCCGTGTGATAGATGCGCGAGCGCGTCGCCGTCGCCTCCACACGGACCGGAACGCCGGCGCGGAGGATGCTGCTCCAGGGCAGGCGGCGGGCACGCTTCTCGATGTCCGCGAGCTCTGTAGTGCGGAAGGTGCCGAGGCGGGCGAGGATGCGGCTGGCGCCGCGGATGACGAGGTTGGCGCGCCAGACGTCGTGCCAGCGCCCTTCGATGGTTACTCCGCCCTTAACCGCCTTGGGCGCGCGAAAACCATTGGCCTTGACCTCGTCGCAGAGCACGCCCTCCAGGCCCGGAGCAGTGGCCAGGAAGATTTCGAAATCGCCGTTCGCTTTCATCGAGCCTCCATATCGGGAAGGCCGGTGGTCCGCGATCTCTTTTCGCAGTTGCGATGCGAGACGTGTAATTCCCTAGGGTGCATGAACGGCCTTGACAGGGGCACGATCTGAGCTGATTCTCACAGCCAGATGGCTGTCGCTGCCAATGTCATCCCTGAGCTGGGTCCGCACCTAAGCCCAATTGGCGGCAGCACCCCCGGTTGTGAGGACAGTCGTCTTTTCCGTGGTCTTAGGCGTTGCCGGCTGGCCAGCGCGCGCGCCGAAGACCACGGGCCCTATCAACAGCGAACGGAGGAAGGATGACGCCACCTGGTCGTTCACTCGGACCCCGCGCTGACGCGAGGTCCAGGCTTGGATAACACGCGCTGCTTGAGCTCAAGCGCTGCGTATCCGGGCCGTTCCAAAATCAGATCTGTCATACCTCATGCGAGGGCGGACATGCGGTCCGGATCAAGACCGCGACGCCAGAGCCTCGCCTCATAAGCCCGGCTCGGCTGGGCAGGTTACCGATAACAGAGAGCCCCGCTCGGTATGAAATCCGAGGGGGCTTTTTCGTTTCGATGGCCCTTTCAATCTGATTTCTCTCAGACCGCTCTGCGGCGAGACCGACGGGCGCTCACGGTCCCATGCAATCGGTCTCGTTCTGGGAGGCCGTCTTGGGCTTGTCCTCGTGCGCGGCGGGACGGCCGTTTCCTTGCGCGCCGTCGGCGCGGGCGCGCAGGTAGACGTAGATGTCGTCCAGGTAGCACATGACGTTCTTGTTGTCGCCGAAGGCCGGCATCACCAGGCTCTGCGCCGTATTCACGTCCTGCTTGCCGTTGACCACGATCTTCTCGAAATCCGCGTAGCCGATGGTTTTCAGTGACTGCGTCAGGTCCGGCGCGAAGCTCGAGCCGGACCCGTCGAAGCCGTGGCAGACTTCGCAGGCGCCATTGAAGCGGCGGTAGCCCGAGAAAGTGTACCAGTCGACCTTGTCGCCGGACTCGATCTTGTAGGTGGGGTTGCCATTGGCGTCGAAATACTTGCCGTCGTCGGAGGAGGCGACTTTCGGATCGCCGACGGGATTGGGGGCGGGGTCGGGCGTGGCCTCAGCGGATGTGACGGCCGTTGCGGCCGCGAGAAGGCCGGCGAGAAGCGTTGTGCGCATGTTCGTCTCCAGCGCGAGGGAGCGGGAGTTTGTGAGATATAAATTCCGGATCCGTTGCAAAAGTTCATCTCAAATCTCGGTAAAGTTTCGCCCCGCGGAGTTCCGGCCGAGCGCCCGGCCGTTTGGTAAACCGGATGGCCAACGGAGGCGCGGAGAGCTAGGTTGTGGCCTCCGCGCGGCGTTGCAGACATGGTGAACGGCGCATGAACCCGGCGCTCAAGCCCGGTTCAGGGCGCCTGTGGCACAGGGTGTGGCCGGAGCCGCCGCGGGCGAGATGCGCGCCGCAGCCGCGATCGCGGCGTCCGAGGAAACGACATTCGAGGGGATGCAACCGATGACCGAGCAAGCGATGGACCACGACCCGCGTTCTGGCCCCGTGAACCGCCTCGTTCCGATGCTCAAGACGGCGGCGCTGGTGGTGACGATCGTGGGCGCCATTCCGACGGCGATCACCGCCTATCATGCCTGGCAGTACAAGGTGCCGTTCAGCCAGGTCTCGCATCGCCTCGCGCAGTACGAGATCTGGGAGCGCAACATCGATTGCAAGATCGAATACAAGGCGCTCTCCACGGCGGAGGGTACGAAGATCGACGCGGGCGCGTGCGATGAGACGGGCGACATCTCGCTCAAGGTCTCGACCGACGACGGCAAGGCGACCTACGAATGGATCGCCTACAACCAGTTGCAGAAGCCCGGTGAAGCGCCGCCGCCGGCGGGCCTGCTCGACCTTCTGATCGGGGCCGCGCAGGCCCAGGCCACCCAGACGGCGGGTGCTCCATCGACAGGTTTGCGCCTCGCGCAGGACGCCATGGAGGTTATGTGCCAGTCGCTGGTCAGCCGGGCGCAGCTCGTACGCATCGTGAAGGAAGGCGGCAAGTGCTTCCGCGAGGTGATGTCGCCGATGCGCGGCACGGTCGATACGCGCGAGGAAGTTCCGTGCGACACCAAGTGCACGACGGGGTGACGGCCGAAAAGGAGCGATCGAAGTCTTGCGCCGGGCTCCGGCTCATCACCCGGTGTCACACGGCCGGGACGGTGCATCGCGCTCGTGATGCGCCCGCCCGCTCATGAGCGCCCGTGCCGCCTCGACGGTGTCCGCGTCCTCGGGCGGCTTGTCCCAGCGGATGCGGTGGATGCGCGGGAAGCGCATGGCGAGCCCCGACTTGTGGCGGGGCGACGGGAAGAGGGCATCGAACGCCACTTCCAGCACGAGGCGCGGGGTGACGGCGCGCACGGGGCCGAACTGGTCGACGGTGTGGGTGCGCACGAAGCGATCGATTTCCACGAGCTCGGCATCGGTCATTCCCGAGTAGGCTTTGCCGACGGGGACGAGCTCGTGGCCGGGGCGGATGTCGCCTCGCGGGCCGTCGCGGATCGGCTCCGCGCCGCCGGGGTTTTCGATCGGGCGCCAGACGCCGAAGGTGTAGTCGGAATAGTAGGACGAGCGCTTGCCCGAGCCGCGCTGGGCGTACATCAGCACGCAGTCGAGCGTCAGTGCGGCACGCTTCCACTTGAACCAGTGTCCGCGCGGGCGTCCGGAGAGGTAGGGGCTCGTCCAGCGCTTCAGCATCAGCCCCTCGATGCCGTCCTGGCGCGTGCCGGTCCAGAGCGCGTCGAGCTCGTTGCGTGTCGCGAAGGGGACGAGCGGGCTCAGGTCTGAGAGCGGCGGCCTATGGTGCGCGTGCCAGGCTTCGAGGCGGGCGCGGCGGGCGCGGAACGACAGCGCACGCAGGTCCTCTCCAGCGTCGATCAGGATGTCGTAGAGACGCACGTGCGCGGGATGCTCCTTCAGCATGCGCCCCGTTACCGCCTTGCGGTTGAGCCGCTGCTGCAGGTCGTTGAAGGGCGCGACGATGCCGCCGCGCGCGACGAGCAGCTCGCCGTCGAGCAGCACGTCGAGGCCGTCAAAGGCGGCGACGACATCCGGGAAGGTGCGCGAGATGTCGTCGCCCGTGCGGGAAAAGATGCGCGCCGCCCGGCCGTGGGCGGCGATCTCGACGCGGATGCCGTCCCATTTCCATTCGGCGGCGAAGTCTCCGGGCGCGAAGCCCGTCCAGTCCTGCTCCTCGATGGCGTGGGCGAGCATGAGGGGGCGGAACACGGGCTGGCCGCCGGCGTCCGGGCGCGGACCGTCTCCGGCGAGCCAGCGGAAGAGGTCCGTGTAGGGCGGGGCGAGTGCGTGCCAGATCTCCTCGATGTCGGCGACACTGTGGCCGCTCATCTCGGCGATGGCCGTCTTGGCGAGGCGGGCCGAGACGCCGACGCGCGGCGCGCCGCCGACGAGCTTCAGGAGCGCCCAGCGGCCGCGGACGTCGAGGCGATCCAGGAGGCGGCCGAGCACGGTCGCGATCTCGGTCGGCGGGGCGGCGGCCAGCAGGGCCACGGTCTCGGACAGGCGCGGCGCGGGCTCGTGGAGGCCCGGCTGGTCTTCCGGCGTGGGCCACATCAGCGCCACCGTCTCGGCCGTGTCGCCCACGTAGTCGCGCGAAAGGGCGTACAGGACGGGGTCGACGCGGGTTTCGAGCAGCGTCGCAAGGCTGCGCCGCAGGGGCAGCCGCGGGAAGAGGCCGTCGGTCAAGGCGGCGAGCGCGAAGCCGCGGTCGGGATCGGGCGCGTTGCGGAAGTATTCGGTGAGCAAGGCGAGCTTGCCGTTGCGCGACGGCGTCGTGGAGAGCGTGTCGAGCAGGAGGGCGAAGGACTCCATTACGGTCCTCCTGCGTTCTGTGGGTGGCTGCACTCCTTCTGCATCGCGCAAGCGGGGTCTACGCCAGCGTCCACAAACGCGGAAGGGTTCTGGCGTGACGGCGCAACGCTGCGTTGGATCTCCGTGCGGCACACGATCGTCAGTGGTGAGGGCGGCGCCGCACGTTGCGCGATACGCTCCACAACGGTGGGAGAAAAGGCTGCGGATTGGAGGGCGCGACCGTGATCCATCATTCGCCTTCGTCCTCGAAGCCGACGAGTGCGAGGGCGCGCGCCCGGAGGCCGCGGCGGCCGAGCTCGTAGACGAGGGCGTCGTCGCGTCCGTGCGTGACCCAGACGTCCTCGGCGCCGGTATCGAGCGCGGTCGCGATCAGCTCGGGCCAGTCGGCGTGATCGGAGATGACCAGCGGCAGCTCGACGCCGCTCTGGCGCACGCGGCCCTTGATGCGCATCCAGCCCGAGGCGAAGGCCGTCACGGGGTCGGGGAAGCGGCGCGACCAGCGATCGTCCACGGCCGACGGCGGGCAGAGGACGAGGGCGCCGGCCAGCTCGGCGGGCTTCACGTCGGGCACGGGGCGGATATCGCCGAGGTCGACGCCGAGACGCTGGTAGAGCTCGCTCATGGCCATCATGGCACCGTGCAGGTAGATCGGCGCGTCATAGCCGGCTTCGCGTGCGAGGCGGATCACGCGCTGGCACTTGCCGAGGCCGTAGGCGCCGACCAGGTGGGCGCGCTCAGGGTTGCGGCGGAGCGAGGCGATGAGGCGGGCGACCTCGCGCGCGGCGGGCTCGTGGCGGAAGACGGGGAGGGCGAACGTTGCTTCCGTCACGAAGATGTCGCAGGGGACGAGCTCGAAGGGTGCGCAGGTGGGATCGGCCGCGCGCTTGTAGTCGCCCGAGATCACCGCGCGCCGGCCGTTCCATTCGAGCACGACCTGGGCCGAGCCCAGGATGTGGCCGGCGGGAACGAGGCGGACCGCGACGCCGCCGATGGAGCGCGTCTCTCCCAACTGAGCGCTCTCGAAGCGCCCGGCGCCGTCCGTGCCGAGACGCAGCTTCATCACCTCGACGGTCTCAGCGGTGGCGAGCACGGCGCCATGGCCGGCGCGCGCGTGATCGCTGTGGCCATGCGTGATGATCGCGCGGGAAACGGCGCGCGCGGGGTCGATGTAGACGTCCGCCGGCTCGCAGTAGAGGCCGCGCTCGGTCGGGTACAGCCACGGGTCTTTTCCGACAGCAGACATCCGGCATTGCTCGATAAGAACGCTTCGCAGTTCGGACGTCGGCGTAAGGCGCGCCGACAGGCGTCATATGGGGTGTGCTCCCGGGAAGGGGAACGCGTGCTTGGCGGGTGTGGCCGGATCCATCGGCGCCTCGTGGCGGGCGATTGCTGCCGGCCGGCTGCAGGGCGCGCAGCCGCGATCAGCCGATGTCATGCCGGAGGCATGCTAGAGTCGTTCCGACTTGAGTGGAAACGTGGTCATGCGAGCAATTGGCGTGTCTGGATCCCGGCCGTCCATGCGGAGCATGGCTCCGCCATGATGCCGGGATGACGGTGTGAGACGCAGCAGTCTAAACTCAACGTCGCTCCGGCGAAGGCCGGAGTCCAGACACGGCCGGTCGCTTAGAAACGCTGCCCCGGTTTCAGGCGAGACTGGATCCCGGCCTGCGCCGGGATGACGTCATTTGATTACAGGCCGATCGTGTTCCACTCGTCACTCCGGCGAAGGCCGGGGGCCGGAGTCCAGACAAGCTTGCGCACGTCGAAGCGCTGTTTCCATCTGAAATGGAAACTCTCTAGGCGATGTCATGCCGGAGGCATGCTAGGCGATAATATCGGGCAGAAGCTGGTCCTCGATCTTCGTGATCTGGTCTTTCAGGGCGAGCTTCTTTTTCTTCAGCCGGCGTATCAGGAGCTGGTCGACGGACCCGCTCACCTCGAGGTCCAGGATCTCGTCGTCGAGCTGGCGGTGCTCGGCGCGCAGCTTCACCAACTCGTCCCGAAGCTCCCGATCGTTCTGCCGCTGCATATCGCTCTCTTCGAAAGCCGGCCCGCCACAGCGCAAACGCAAAATGCGGGCGGGAAGCCCGGACGGGCCTATCATCTCACTTCGTGCGGCACGCAATCAAGTCGCGCCAACGCTTGCGATGAATACCCCGATTAAACCGATGCTTACGCCCGTTTCCGGCGTGCACTCGCTTAACGTCTTATTTTGCAATGGCCGCCGCCGCAATGGACAAGCCCGTGGTAAATCTGTAACAATGCGTCGTCTCAAACTCTGAAACGGAGGTCAAGGATGGCTCTTTCGGCTCATCTTCAGGAACTCTCAGAGAAGCACCGGCAACTCGAGCGTCGGATTGAAGAGGAGACGGCAAGGCCCGGTTCGGACGATGTTGCGATCCGCCGGCTCAAACAAGAGAAGCTGAAGCTCAAGGACGAAATCGTCAGACTGGAGACTGCAACACAGCACTGACGCCTTGGAAGGAGCTGCGAGCGCAGCCTTAGAGCCTGTTCGCCTCTGATAGGATCAGAGGCGAGGCTTTACGTTTTTGGTTTGACGCGCTTTCCTAACGCGAAGTGGATTCCACTTCGCTTGAAAACGCTCAAGCGGCTGCCATCGCAGCGCCGGCGTCTCAACGTTTCCACCGCATATCGACAGGTGACGCGCGAGGCTGCGAGATCCGCAGGCTCGCGTTCGTGTTTCCGGGAGGCTGCCTCAGGCGTCCTTGGCCATGGCGCGCAGCTTGAATTTCTGGATCTTCCCGGTCGAGGTCTTCGGCACCTCGGTGAACACGACGCGGCGCGGCGCCTTGAAATGGGCAAGCCGCTCGCGGCACCAGGCGATGATCTCCTCCTCAGTGGCGATCGCGCCCGGTCTCATCTCGACGAACGCGCACGGCGTCTCGCCCCACTTCTCGTCCGGCTTGGCGACCACGGCGCAGACGACGATGTCGGGGTGCTTGTAGAGCACGTCCTCGACCTCGATCGAGGAGATGTTCTCGCCGCCCGAGATGATGACGTCCTTCGAGCGGTCCTTGAGCTGGATATAGCCGTCGGGATGCATCACGCCGAGGTCGCCCGAGTGGAACCATCCACCGGCGAAGGCTTCCGACGTCGCCTCGGGGTTCTTGAGGTAGCCCTTCATGACGATGTTGCCGCGGAACATGACCTCGCCCAGCGTCTCGCCGTCGGCGGGCACTTCGGTCATGGTCGCCGGATCCATCACGGTCAGACCTTCGAGCGCAGGGTAGCGCACGCCCTGGCGCACGCGCTTGGCGTCCTTTTCGGGCTTGGGCAGCAAATCCCAGGCGCTGTGCCATTCGTTGAGCGTCGCGGGACCGTAGGTCTCGGTGAGGCCGTAGAGATGCGTCAGCGCGAAGCCTGCCTCGTTCATGCGGGCCATCACCTCCTCGGGGGGCGGGGCGGCCGCGTGGTTGAACGCCACCCGGTGGGTGATCTCGCGGCGCTCCTCGGGCTTCGCGTTGAGAAGCGTCGACATGACGATGGGGGCGCCCGAGAGGTTCGTGACCTTGTGGTCGACGATGGCGTCGTACATCGCCTTGGCGCGCACCCACCTGAGGCAGACGTGGGTGCCGGCAACGACCGACAGCGTCCACGGGAAGCACCAGCCGTTGCAGTGGAACATCGGCAGCGTCCACAGGTACACGGGATGGCGCGTCATGCCGGTGGCGATGGTGTTGGCGTAGCACATGAGCGCTGCACCACGGTGGTGATAGACGACGCCCTTCGGATTGCCGGTGGTGCCGGACGTGTAGTTGAGGCTGATCGCCTCCCATTCGTCCTCCGGCATGCGCCAGCGGAACTCGGGATCGCCCATCGAGACGAAATCGTCATAGTCGATCTCGGAGAGCGGCTCGCCGCGCTGGGGAAAGATCAGGTCGTCGTGATCGATGATGAGCGGGCGGACCGTAGCGAGGGCGAGCGCCTCCTTCATGGAGGAGGAGAACTCGCGGTCGGAGATCAGGACCTTGGTGTTCGCATGATCGAGTTGGAAGGCCAGGATCGGCGCGTCGAGGCGCGTGTTGAGGCAGTGCAGCACCGCGCCCGTCATCGGCACGCCGTAGTGGGCCTCCAGCATGGCCGGGGTGTTGGAAAGCATCACCGACACCGTGTCGCCCGGGCCGATGCCCTGCTGCGAGAGCGCCGAGGCAAGGCTGCGGGCGCGGGCGTAGAACTCCGCATAGCTCATTCGCAGGTTGCCATGGATGATCGCGGTGTGGTCCGGATGGGTCTGGGCGGCCCGCTCGAGAAGCCCGATCGGCGTCAGCGGCTGGTAATTGGCCGGGTTCTTATCGAGGCCGATGGAATAGGGGTTCTGGCTCATCAGACTGTTCGCTATTTGATCCGTGCGTTTTTCTAGCGAAGGGCGTAAGCGGGGGCAATGCGGAACCGCACGCTCTCCACGCCGCGGCCCGCGAGGCGCGCGGATCGGTGATTCTTCCGGCGAATCAACGACGCAAGTGGGCTGGTGACAATGGCGCCATGAGGTGCGGGGGCGGCGGAGCAGGGCTGCGGGCGGCCATAGGAATTCGGCGCGGAAAGGTGCTTGCCCCCCGCGCCGACGATCCTCGATCCCTGCCGACTTCCGAGCTGCCGTCTTGATGCGGCGCCTTGGGAGAGACTGTGCCACAGTTGGTTGGAGATCCCCTTAAAAAGATTGCTTAATAAGCGGTATGCGCGCGTCTCGGGCGCATTTTTTCTGCCGCCGCGCCCGGATTTTTGCGCGAATGGGGCGGCTGGCTGCCGCTCCGGGGCGCCTTGAACCCGGTCCGGGTCTGGGGCAGGAAAGGGGTTTCGGGAACAGTGGCGCCGGGGCGGCGCGAGCAGAGGGTTCTGGAATGAGCGACCGCGAGACGACCCCCAAACAGCTTTTGCATCTCGTGTTTGGCGGCGAGCTTCGCGATCTCGACGGCGTGGAGTTCCGGGACCTCTCTGGGCTCGACATCGTCGGAATCTATCCGAGCTATGCCGAGGCGCTCGCGGCGTGGCGCGGCGCGGCGCAGAGGTCCGTCGACAATGCGGCCATGCGCTATTTCATCGTTCATATGCATCGCCTGCTGGAGCCGGAAGGCTCGCCCGACGCCAGGGTCCAAGCCTAGAGGCTGTGCTGCCGGCTGCCTGCTGCCTGTTGCCCCCGTCTACTCTCTTCGGAAAATTCGATCGACGATGCGGTTGGCCCAGCTCTGGGAGTGGTGGTGGTGCTCGAGGTCGCGCGCGTCGTAGACGGTGGCGACCCAATCGTAGAATGCGATCGGATTGCGGGCGGCATAGTCGACGTAGGCGTCGAAGAACGCGTCGAGAATGCCGGTGTCGGCCTGGCGGATGTGGCCATAGCGCAGGGACAGCTGATGGCGGGCCTCGGAGATGGGCACGCCGTGGCGCGTGTGGAGATAGAGCGCGCTCATCAGCCCCACGCGGTCAGCGCCAGATTTGCAGTGCATCAGGATCGGATAGGTGACGGTGCCGAACAGATCGCGGGCGGCCAGCACCTGGGCGCGGGTGGGGGCCGCGCGCGAGCGGATCGTGAAATCCACGAGCTCGAGGCCCGCCTGGCTGCAGGCGGCCTTTTCGAAGGCATAGGTCGAGGTGGCGCTTTCGCCCCTCAGATTGATGACGGAGCGGATGCCGCGACGCGGCAGGTCGCGGATCTGGTGGGGAAGGGGCTGGGCGGCGCGCCAGGCGTCCTTCGACAGGCGGTGGCGATTGGGAAACGCGAGGCGGAAGATGAGATGGTCGAGCAGCAGCATGTCGAGATAGCGGGCATGCGGCTCGGCGCGTGTCCTCCAGGCGGCCGGCAGCACCGAGGTCGCCGCCGCCAGCGCGGCCCACGCCGAGCGGCGCGCCGCCCGTTTGATCCGTTTCGTGAGCCGTGCCATCTGCGTCCGTGGATCCTGTCCGGCACCATTCGTTCGCGCCGGCCGCGCGACGGCCTCCCGGCCGGCGGAACGTGGTTCCGCGGTGGGTAGCACTATCCCGCACAATCTGTCGAATTCCCTGTTGCAGGCTGCCGCCCGGCGGTTGCGCCGAGCCCATATTCCCTATAGGAAAATTGCCGTTGTCGGGCGGTGGAGGTCACTTGCGGCTCGGTGAGGGAGAGGCGAGATAGGGCCGACCGATGGCACAATCGCCACAGCGTGAGTCGCGGCTGGGCCGGTTCCTGGGGCGCGTCGGCGCACGCTACATGCGCTTCGTGCGCGCGACGTCCAAAGTGACGATCGAGCCGCCGGATATCATCGAGCGCGCCAACGCCACGCACCCGTTCATCCTGGCCATGTGGCACGGGCAGTTCGCCCTGATGCCGACCCTGCACGAGCTCAACGGCAAGAATTTCCGGGTGTCGGCCATGGTCGCGCGTCATGCCGACGCGACGGCGATCCGGACGCTGCTCGGCGCGTTCGATATCGATGTCGTGCTGGGGGCGGGGGCGAACGGCCGCAAGCGCGACAAAGGCGGGGCGTATGCGCTCCGCACCGCGAACCGGCTCCTCGGGGACGACTGCACGCTGTCGATGACGGCGGACGTGCCGCCGGGGCCGGCCCGGCGCGCAGGGATAGGGATCGTGACGCTCGCCAGGCTCTCGGGCCGTCCCGTGGTCCCGTTTGCGGTCGCGACCTCCCGGTTCATCGCGCTGCCGACGTGGAGCCGGATGACGATCAACCTTCCGTATTCGAGGCTTGCCTACGTCGTCGGCGATCCGATCCGGGTTCCGGCCGATGCGGATGCGGCTGCCCTCGAGATGCACCGGCGGGCGGTCGAGGCCGGGCTCAACCGGGCGACCGAGCGGGCCTATGCGCTGGTCGGCGCCGATATCGGGCGCGTGACGCCGCCCACGTCCGAGGCATCGGCGGGGCCGGCGCGCATCGGCTTCGCGCTCAAAACCTACCGGGCCGCGACCAGCCTGCTCGGCTTCGTCGCGCCGCTGCTGCTCGCCGTGCGCGCGCGGCAGGGGAAGGAGGAGCGGGCCCGGCGCGGCGAGCGCTACGGGCAGGCGAGCCTGCCGCGTCCCGCGGGGCCGCTGGTCTGGGTCCATGCCGCGAGCGTCGGCGAGACCAACGCGGTGTTGCCCGTGATCGACCGGCTGCTCGCCGAGCGGGAGGATCTCTCGGTGCTGCTCACCACCGGGACGGTGACGAGCGCGGCGATGGCCCGGCGGCGGCTTCCGCCGCGCGCATTCCACCAATACATCGTGCTCGACGTGCCGAAGTACGTGCGGGCGTTTCTCGAGCACTGGCAGCCCGATCTCGGCGTGTTCGCGGAGAGCGAGGTGTGGCCGAATCTGATCGTCGAAGCCTCGCGCCGGCAGATCCCGCTGGCGCTCATCAACGCGCGCATGTCGGCGCGCAGCGCGCGGCGGTGGCGGTGGCTCAGCGGGTTCTCCCGGCCGCTTTTCTCGCGCTTCGACGCGGTGCTCGCGCAGAACGAGGTTCTGGTCCGCACGATCAAGCGGCTCGGCGCGCGCAACGTGCTGGCGGTCGGCAATCTCAAGATCGATGCGCCGCCGCCGGTGGTCGATGCGGTCGAGCTCGACCGGCTGCGGCACGCGCTCGACAAGCGGCCGGTGCTGGTCGCGGCGAGCACGCACGACCCCGAGGAGGAGATCGTCGCGGCGGCGCACCGGCTGATCCAGGCCCGGCTGCCCGGGATCGCAACGGTGATCGCGCCCCGTCATCCCGGGCGCGGCAAGGCCATTGCACAGATGCTGGCGTCGCGGGGCTTTCGCGTGGCCTTGCGATCGGCGGGCGAACGCCCGCTGCCGGATACGGACATCTATATCGTCGATACCATCGGCGAGCTCGGCACGCTCTACGCGCTGACGGATGTCGCTTTCGTCGGCGGCTCGCTGATCGCACACGGGGGACAGAACCCGATCGAGGCGATCGGCCACGGCGCGGCGGTGCTGACGGGGCCGCACTGGACCAATTTCCGCGACATCTACCGGGCGCTCCTGCGCCACGGCGGGACGCGCGAGGTCGCCTCGGCCGAAGAGCTGGCGGCTGCCGTGCAAAGCCTGCTCGGCGAGGACGGCGAGCTCGTGCGCATGCGCGACGGTGCGAAGCAGGCGCTCGCATCGCTGTCGGGCGCCCTCGACCGCACGGTCGAGACGCTCTTGGCGATGCTGCCGGCGGGCTCGCAGGTCCGCCGTGCCTCTTGAGGAGCCCGGCTGGTGGTACGGGACGACGCGCGGAGGGAGCCTCGCGGAACGGCTCCTGACCCCGTTCGGCGACCTCTATGGCGCCGCCGTCGCGCGCCGCTTCAGGGCGGCCGTGCCCTACCGTTCGGCGCTGCCGGTGATCTGCGTCGGCAACTTTACGGCCGGCGGGACGGGCAAGACGCCGCTGACGCGCTTTCTGATCGAGGCGCTCGGCCGACGAGGAATCGCGGCGGCGTGCCTCTCGCGCGGCTACGGCGGACATCTCGGCGGTCCGGTGTGGGTCGAGCCGGACCGGCATACGGCGCGCGAGGTTGGTGACGAGCCGCTTCTGATCGCACGCGGAAGCCAGGACACGGGCGCACGCGTGATGGTGGCGCGGGACCGCAGAGCGGGGCTCGCGGCCATCGAGGTCGCAGGTGGCTTCGCGGCGGTGATCATGGACGACGGGCTGCAGAACCCCAGCGTTGCGAAGGACCTTTCGATCGCGGTCGTGGATGCGCGGCGCGGCTTCGGGAACGGCCGCGTGCTGCCCGCGGGGCCGCTTCGCGCACCGCTCTCGTTCCAACTCGGCCTCGTCGATTGCATCGTCGTCATGGGTGCAGACGCGGCGACCGGGGATCTCTCAGCTTTCGACCGTCTGAAGAAGCTCTTTCACGGCCCGGTGCTGCGCGGCGTGGTCCGTCCATCGGCAGATCAGCCCTGGATCGCGGGGGCGCGGCTCGTGGCCTATGCGGGCATCGCCAATCCCGAGCGGTTCTTCCGCCTGCTCGATGGTTTCGGGCCGCAGTCGCTCGTGCGGCATGTGTTCAAGGACCATCACCCTTTCACGGAGAGCGACGCGGTGCGTCTCCTCGCGGAGGCCGAGAGGACGGGCGCCGAGCTCGTGACGACGGAAAAGGATCTGGCACGCCTCGCCGGGCAGAGCGGGGCGCTGGCGACGCTGGCGGCGCGGTCGCGCACGCTTCCGATCGCCGTGACATTCGAGGAGCGCGATCTCGTGCGGCTCGACGCGCTGCTTGACGGGGTATTGAAGGGGCGGGGTTGAAGGCCGGAGGCCGGCCTCTACGTCTGCGGACGGTTGCGACTGACCTCGAGGTAGCGCTGGAGCGAGATGTCGGCCGTGGCGTAGGCTTCCTGAAGCTCGACGCTCCAGTAGCGCAGATCCGCGAGATCGATCTTCTGGCCGGTCACCGCGCAGCGCACGAACTCGCCCGCCGATACGACCTGAAACTCGCCGTCGAGGTAGCGCACCTGGGCTTCGCCCCGAATGCCGAAAAGCTTGTCGAAGCGGTTCATGAAATCTCTGCCTCGGATCAGAGGCGCGGGGACCACCCTCGGATTGTCTGTCGCGCCCGCCCCATGACATGGCCAATTGCCGGGGCGGCGTCAAGCCGGCGGCCTGGAAATTCCCTGTCAGAAGAGCGAGCCCTGATCCTTGTCGGAGCGCCTCTGCGCGGGTGCAGCAGGCTTTTCCAAGGGTTTCGCGTCCAAGGGCTTCGCGGCGCGCGCCGCGGGGGCTACGGCCTTGGTCTCGGCCGCGATGCGGCCGTCCGAGAACTCGATCTCGACGTCCTCGCCCGGCGTCACGGCGCGGGCGGAGCGCAGCATCGTGCCGTCGGCCTTGCGGACCAGGGCGAAGCCGCGCGCGAGCACGCTGTGATAGCCAAGGGTGCCGAGCAGCTTGGCGTTGGCGTCAAGGGCGTTGCGGCGCTGGGCGAGCGTGGCCGCGAGCGCGCGCTCGATGCGCCGGGTGAGCGTATCGAGACGTTCGCCGCATCGTTCGATACGGAGGCTGATGGGCGCGGGGCGGAGGCGCGCGGAAACGCGGGCGTGGCGCGTGTGATGGGCCTGCGTGTTGGCGAACAGGGCGCGGCCGAGGCGGTTGCCGGTGGCGTCGATGCGCTGGCGGTGATGGGCGACGAGCGAGCGCGGCGACGGCATGCGGCCCGCGACCTGCAGGAAGCGTGTGTGGCTGCGCTGGACCCGCGTCCGCAGCGCCCCGTCGAGACGGTGCGCGACATGATCGAGCCGCTGGCGTGGTCCCGCGACGAGATCCTCGACGCGGGGCAATCCGCGCTCGGCGGATTTCAGGTCACGGCGCAGCGCTTCCAGCAGGCGGCGAATGGCGACCGTCAGGCGCAGGCCGAGCTTGCCGGTTTCCGACAGCAGGTCGGAATGCTTCGGCACGGCCCACTCGGCCGCCTTGGTCGGCGTCGGCGCGCGGGCGTCGGCCACCAAGTCGATCAGCGTCCAGTCGGTCTCGTGGCCGACGGCGGAGATCACCGGGATTGTGCTCGCGGCCACCGCGCGCACCACCATCTCGTCGTTGAAGCCCCAAAGGTCCTCCAGGCTGCCGCCGCCGCGCGCGACGATCAGCACGTCGGGGCGCGGGATGGGGCCGCCGGGCTGGATGGCGTTGAAGCCGCGCACGGCGTTGGCGACCTCGGCGACGCTGCCCTCGCCCTGGACGCGAACGGGCCAGACGATGACGCGGGTCGGGAAGCGCTCCTGGAAGCCGTGCAGCATGTCGCGGATGACGGCGCCGGTGGGGCTCGTCACGATGCCGACGACCTTGGGCAGGTACGGCAGCGGGCGTTTGCGCTCGTCGGCGAAGAGACCTTCGGCGGCGAAGCGGCGCTTCCTCTCCTCGAGCTGGGCCATCAGCGCGCCGAGGCCGGCAGGTTCGAGCGCCTCGATGACGATCTGGTATTTCGACGAGCCGGGGAAGGAGGAGATCTTGCCGGTGGCAATGACCTCCATGCCTTCCTCGGGCTTGATCTTGAGGCGGTTCCAGTTGCCGCGCCAGACGACGGCGTCGATCTTCGCCTTGTCGTCCTTGAGCGAGAAGTAGCAATGTCCCGATGCGTGTGGGCCGCGATAGCCCGAGACCTCGCCGCGCAGGCGCACGTGGCCGAAGCCGTCCTCGAGCGCGCGCTTCACGGCGTTCGAAAGCTCGGAGACGGTGAACTCGGCGACGTTGTTGCCGGCGGTATTTGCCGCGGATGGGGGGCTGGCCAACGAATCGGTCCTTGCTTGTCTGGCGTGGGATCCATGATACAGGGTGCGCGGCAAACAATCCAAACCGCACGGCAATTGATCCAAAGCGCCAGGGCCTTGACATCATGAATGTTCTTTTGATCGGCGGCGGCGGGCGCGAGCATGCGCTGGCCTGGGCCTTGAGCGCGAGCCCGCTGCTCACGAAGCTCTATGCGGCGCCGGGGAATGCCGGAATCGCGGAGCTCGCCGAATGCATCACGCTGGATGTGGCCGATCACGCGGCGGTGCTGGCGTTCGTCGCGGAGAAGGGGATCGGCTTCGTCGTCATCGGTCCCGAGGCGCCGCTGGTCGCGGGGCTCGCGGATGCGCTGGCGGCGGCGGGCGTCAAGCACTTCGGGCCGTCGAAGGCGGCGGCGCAGCTTGAGGGCTCCAAGGGGTTCACCAAGGACCTCTGCCGGGAGGCCGGCATTCCGACCGGGGCGTATGGGCGCTTCCGGGACGTAGCCTCGGCGCATGCGTATCTCGCGGCGCAGTCTATCCCGATCGTCGTCAAAGCGGATGGGCTCGCGGCGGGTAAAGGTGTCGTCGTGGCGGGCACCCGCACGGAGGCGGAGGCGGCGATCGACGCCTGCTTCGCGGGCGCGTTCGGCGCCGCGGGCGCGGAGGTGGTCATCGAGGAGTTCCTCGAAGGGGAGGAGGCGAGCTTCTTCGCGCTCTGCGACGGGGAGCATGCGCTGGCGCTGGCGACGGCGCAGGATCACAAGCGCGTCGGTGACGACGACACCGGGCCTAATACCGGTGGCATGGGCGCTTATTCGCCGGCACCCGTCATGACGCCCGATCTCGTCCAGCGCACGATGGACGAGATCATCCGGCCGACGGTCGCGGCGATGGCGCGGCGCGGCACGCCGTTCAAGGGCGTGCTGTTCGCCGGCCTCATGATCACGGCCGAGGGACCGAAGCTCATCGAGTACAACGTGCGCTTCGGCGATCCCGAGACGCAGGTGCTGATGATGCGGCTTCAGTCGGATCTGCTGGCGGCGATGCTCGCGACGGCCGACGGCGTGCTCGACCATTTCGATGTACGCTGGCGCGATGATGCCGCGCTGACGGTCGTGCTGGCGGCCAAGGGCTATCCCGGGACGCCGGAGAAGGGGACGGAGATCAAGGGGCTCGATGCTGCGGGCAGCGTGGCGGGCGTGCAGATCTTCCACGCGGGCACGCGGTGCGACGGGGCGCGCCTCATCGCGGACGGTGGGCGCGTACTCAACGTCACGGCGCTCGGCGCGAGCGTGGCCGAAGCGCAGGCGCGGGCCTACGAGGCGATCGCGAAAATCGATTGGCCCGGCGGCTTCTGCCGGAGCGACATCGGCTGGCGGGCGGTGTTGCGGGAGACGGCGAAAGCGTAAGTCGAACCGCACGGTGCTGGGGACGCCGGCGCGGACGGCTGCGAGCGTCAGGCTGCGGCGAGGCTGCCCGGGAGGTGGCGGGCGGCGCGGGCGTGGGCGAGGTGCATGGCACGATCATGCGCGCGTTCGAAATCGTCGGCGATGAGGCGCTGAGGGATGTGTGTGCGGAAGAAATTGGCCCAGGCGAACTCGCCGAATGGGATCGCCGTCTTCAGGAAACCGCCCGCCTTGCGGACGGACCAGGCCAGATCGCGGTAGAGGTCCGGGCGCAGCCTGTCGAGCGTCGCCGGCAGGTGCGTGGGGCAGATCCGCCGGCCGTCGGCATCGTAGGGATGCAGCCAGCCGAAGGTTGCCATCGTTTTCAGGAACGTGTGACTCGGCAGGTCGGACATGTCGCCGACGATCCGCACCAGCACCTCGTCGACCGCGCTCTGCCACAATGCGAGGCTCAAGTGATGGTGGTCGATGATGTAGAACTCCTCGTCGGGTCCGAGGACGGCCGGCACGGGACGCTTCTCGACATAGCGGCGGAGCTTGCGCGCACTTCCCGCGCATCGCTCGATCTTGCGGCGCTTGGCCTCGACGGCGCGCATGCCGACGGCCACCTGCGTCGGGCGAAGGTCTCCCAGGGGCACGCGCTCGGACCAGGCCGCTGAGTGCGCTATCGCGCCAGGTGGGATGGGATGCTGTCTGCTCGGCATGGAAGGCATCGATCCCCAAAGGATGGCTCGGGTCGGCCTTCATTTTTTTGCAGGCGGGTTAAATTTGCGTTCAAGCGCGCTCGCCCGCGGCCCAGTCGAGCCAAAGGCGCACGCGGGCCTCGGGGTGCGGGGCGGTCATGAAATCGGTGATGACGGCGACGCTGTCGGCGCCGGCCGCGAGCACGGCGCCGGCGCGATCGGGCGTGATGCCGCCTATGGCGACGAGCGGCAGCGTGCCGATGCGCTTGCGCCATGCGCCGATCCTGTCGAGCCCTTGCGGTGCCCATTTCATGGCCTTGAGCTTCGTCTCATAGATGGGGCCGAGGGCGACGTAGGCGGGGCCGGCCGCGAGCGCCGTCTCCAGCTCTTCCTCGCTGTGGGTCGAGATGCCGAGCGCGATCCCCGCGCGGCGGATGGCGGCGAGGTCCGCGCCCGCGAGGTCCTCCTGGCCGAGGTGCAGCTCCGTCGCGCCGAGGTCGATGGCGGCCTGCCAGAAATCGTTGACGATCAGGCAGCATCCGCCGGCTCGGGCGGTCGTCAGCGCGGCGGCGATCTCCGCGCGCACCTCGGCGTCGGGTTTGTCCTTGATGCGCAGTTGCAGCGTGCGCACGCCGAGCGGCACGACGCGCGCCACCCAGGCGGCGCTCGGCACGATCGGATAGAAGACATCGGGGGCGCGGGGCGTGGTCATGGGGGCGCCGGCGGATCGAGATCGAAGAAGGGCGTACCGGCCACGGGCGTCGACGGGCGGGCGCGGTCGCTCGGCTCGATCAGGCCTGCGTCGCAGGCGGCGCGCCCGGCCGCGATGGCGGCGGCAAACGCGGTGGCCATGCGCACGGGATCCCGGGCGCGAGCGACGGCGGTGTTGAGCAGCACGGCGTCGTATCCCATCTCCATGGCGGCGGCCGCATGCGACGGCGCGCCGATGCCGGCGTCGATGACAAGGGGCAGGTCGGGGAAATAGGCGCGCAGCGTCTTCAGCGCCTCGGGGTTGGCGAGGCCGCGGCCGGTGCCGATCGGCGAGCCCCAGGGCATGAGCACGCGGCAGCCGGCCGCCACGAGGCGCTCGGCGATGGAGAGGTCCTCGGTCATGTAGGGAAAGACCTTGAAGCCGCGCTGGACGAGCTCGGTCGCGGCCTCGACGAGGCCGATGAGGTCGGGCTGCAGCGTGTCGTCGTTGGCGATCACCTCGAGCTTGATCCAGTCCGTCTCGAGAAGCTCGCGGGCCATCTCGGCGGTGGTGATCGCCTCCCTGGCCGTGCGGCAGCCGGCGGTGTTCGGGAGGAGGCGCACGGGAAGCGCGGACACGAGGTCGAGGAAGCGTGCGCCGGTGCGGCCGCGGGCCTGCTCGCGCCGGAGCGAGACCGTGACGATGCCGGCGCCGGAGGCGCGGACGGCGTCGCTCATGACCTGCGGCGAGGGATAGCGGGCGGTTCCGAGCAGCAGGCGCGAGGTAATCCGCTCGCCATAGACGGTGAGCGGCGCAGGGGCCGTGTCGTGCTCGGGGACGTGCAGGGGCTCGTTCTGGTTCATCTCGTCGTGCGCGACCTCGCGGGCCGCCTCTCTTTCCCATGGGTCCGCGTCGCCGGGGTCAGCCCCCCTGGCGGGCGGAGAGGATTTCGATGCGGTCGCCGTCGGCGAGCGGGGTCTCGGCGCGGAGGCGCTCGGGCACGAACGTGCCGTTCAAGGCTGTTGCAACCTTGACGCCGGCAAACCCCTGCTCCGCGACGAGCGCTGCCAGCGTCGCTGCAACGGCCCGGACGGGGGTGCCGTTGACGGTGAGGGAGCGGCGGCGGGTGTCGATCGCTGTCATGGCCGATGTGTGGGTCGCAAGTGTTCAACTCCAATGGACGTTGCTGGGTGTCAATTTATAACTGACTTAGAGGCTCCGGGCGCGCCGCGCCAGAGGCCAATGCAGCGCGCCAGAGGCCGATGCGGCCGGGAGCCTCCGAAGGGCTTTACGCGGGGGCTGGCCATGTCGCGGAGCTTCCGCTGCCGGCCGCGGATCGCCGATGTCGGCGGGATCACTGGCTTTTTTGGTCTCGCGCCACCGTCATCCCGCCCTGTCACGGTCTCTGCCCGAAAGAGCCGTTGTTTGACCACGATCAGATCCCTAGTGTCGTTCGATATTGAAGTCCGGCATTGCTCCTCACCCGGCCGCACCACGGCCGACCTCTCCCCGCCGGGGAAGGTGGCGGAGGCGGCAATCCCTCTTCACCTCCCCGCCCATGCAGACGCATGGCTCTGCCGAGACGGGGAGAAGCCGACGTGAGGGCGATCGCCCGAGCGGCGGGTGAGGGGTCGGATGGTCGGAATATCCAGCCCGGTTTCAGCTTCTTCAGGTTGCTCCCTCCATGTTTCAAGCGCTGATCACCAGCCGCCGTTTCGCACCGCTCTTCTGGTGCCAGTTCCTGTCGGCGCTCAACGACAACTTCGTCAAGAACGCGCTCGTCATTCTGATCCTGTTCAAGATCGGCTCGGAGCAGGGCGGGGCGCTGGTGGCGCTGGCGGGCGCGGTGCTGGTGGCGCCGTTCTTCATCCTATCGGGCATCGGCGGGGAGCTCGCGGATCGCTACGACAAAGCGGTCGTGGCCGAGAAGCTCAAGCGCGCCGAGATCCCGGTGGCGATGGTGGCGGCCTTGGGCTTCGTGCTGCAGTCGGCGCCGCTCCTGTTCCTCGCGCTCGGCCTCTACGGCACCATCGCGGCGTTGTTCGGTCCCATCAAATACGGGATCCTGCCGGCCTTGCTGGCCCCGTCCGAGCTGCCGGCCGGCAACGCGTTCGTCGAAAGCGCGACCTTCGCGGCGATCCTGATCGGCACCATCGGCGGGGGGCTGGCGGCGGCGAATTCGGGTGGCGTGTGGGTGCTCGCCGCGCTCGTCGTCGGGCTTGCGGTGCTGTGCTGGTTCTCGGCCTCGCTGATCCCCAAGATGGGCGCCGCGGCGCCGGGGCTCGCCATCGACTACAACCCGTGGACGTCGACGATGTCGCTGCTCCGGCATCTCCACGGCGACAGGCGGCTGTGGGTCGGCGGCCTCATCACGTCGTGGTTCTGGCTGGTCGGCACCGTGGTGCTGTCGCTCTTGCCGGTGCTGATCAAGGATACGCTCGGCGGCGCGGAGAGCGTGGCCACGCTGTCGCTCGTCGTGTTCACGGTCGGCATCGCGGTGGGCTCCATGCTCGCGGCACGGGCCAGCCGGACGCGCCCGAACCTCGCGCTGGTGCCGATCGGGGCGCTCTTCATGGGGCTTCTCTCGCTCGATCTGGCGTGGACCGCCGGCACCGTCGTGAAATCTCCCGAGCCGCTCACCGTCGGTGCGCTCCTCGGCAGCGTCACCGGCTGGCATGTCCTGCTCGATCTTCTGGGGCTCGCGATCGCGGGCGGCCTCTTCATCGTGCCGGCGTTCGCGGCGGTTCAGCTCTGGGCGCCGGTTGCCGAGCGCGCGCGCACCATCGGTGCGTGCAATGTGCTGTCGGCGCTGTTCATGACGGTGGGCACGCTCGGAGTCGCGCTCCTGCAATTCAACGGCGTAGGGCTCGGGCCCCTGCTCCTGCTGCTCGGCCTCGGCAACCTCGCCGCTATGGCGCTGATCCTGAGAGCCTGGGGCAAGGAAGGCGTGCAGGACGTGGGCCGCTTCGTGTTCAACATGTTTCTCGGCCTCGAGGTGAAGGGCTACGAGAACCTTCCGCCGGCGGGCACGCGCGCCATCATCGCGCCCAACCACGTGAGCCTGCTCGACGCGCCGATCATGCATTCGATCCTGCCGTCGCACGCGGCCTTCGCCATCGATACCGGCATGGCGCAGAAGAGCTGGATCAAGCCCTTTCTCAAGGTCGTCAAGGCGCACGCCATCGACCCGACGAAGCCGCTCGGCACGCGGCATCTGATCCAGGCGGTGAAGACCGGCGAGACGCTGGTGATCTTCCCGGAGGGGCGGCTCACGGTGACCGGCGGGCTCATGAAGGTCTACGACGGCACGGCGATGATCGCCGACAAGGCGGACGCGGTGGTCGTGCCGGTGCGCATCGACGGGCCGGAGCGCAGCTATTTCGGCTATCTCAACCGCTTCCAGGCCAGGAAGGCCCTGTTTCCCAAAACGACGGTGACGATCCTGCCGCCGGTGAAGCTTCCCGTGCCCGAGGGGCTCAAGGGCAAGGCACGGCGCCAGGCGGCGGGCCTGGCGCTGCAGGACCTCATGGTCGAGACGGCGGTCAAGACCGCCAACCTCGACCAGACGCTGTTCTCGGCGCTGGTCGAGGCGAGGGCGACGCGCGACACCGGCAAGCCCGCCATCGAGGACCCGCTCGGCACGCGGCTCAGCTACCGCAAGCTGATCACGAGCGCGCAGGTGCTCGGCGCCAAGCTCTTGCCCCTCGCGCCGGAAGGCGCGGCGGTCGGCGTCATGCTGCCGAACTCGGCAGGCGTCGCCGTGACGTTCTTTGCGTTGCAGACCATCGGCCGCGTGCCGGCGATGCTGAATTTCACGGCCGGGCCGCAGAACGTCGCGGCGGCCTCAATCGCGGCGAACGTGGACGTCGTGCTGACGAGCCGCGCGTTCATCGAGAAGGCGCACCTCGAGCCGGTGATCGCCAAGCTCGGGCAGACGCGGAAGATCGTCTACCTCGAGGACGTGCGCGCTTCGATCACGTTCAGGGACAAGGTGCGTGGCCTTCTGGCGGGCGGCCGGGCGCAGGTCGCGCGCGGGCCCAACGATCCGGCGGCGATCCTGTTCACGTCGGGCTCGGAAGGGCTGCCCAAGGGCGTCGTGCTCTCGCACCGGAACATGCTGGCCAACGCCATGCAGAGCCTGACGCGGGTGGCCGTCAACGGGCAGGACAAGGTGTTCAACGTGCTGCCGGTGTTCCATTCGTTCGGGCTTACGGCGGGGCTCGTCATGCCGCTGGTCGGCGGCGTGCCGGTCTATCTCTACCCGACGCCGCTGCACTATCGCATCGTGCCGGAGCTCGTGTACGGCTCGAACGCCACCATCCTGTTCGGCACCGACACGTTCCTCAACGGGTACGCGCGCACGGCGCACCCCTACGATTTTGCACGCGTGCGGCTGATCCTGGCGGGCGCGGAAGCGGTCAAGGAGCGGACGCGGCAGATCTACATGGAGAAGTTCGGCGTGCGCAT
>NZ_DAITQL010000018.1:0-65301 GCF_036833075.1 Hyphomicrobium sp. | reverse complement strand
CCCATCGAGAGCCACGTGCTGCAGGCGTTCGTCACCGAGGCCATCAAGCCGTTCATCGACGGCGTCGTGACCTTCGGTGCCGGCCACTTCTACATCAGCCAGTCCGACAAGGGCGGCCTCGTCTTCGGCGGCGACCTCGACGGCTACAACAGCTACGCCCAGCGCGGCAACCTTCCGGTGGTCGAGGACGTCGTGGAGGGCGGCATGGCCCTCATGCCGCGCATCGGACGCGTGCGCCTCCTGCGCCATTGGGGCGGCATCATGGATATGTCGATGGACGGCAGCCCGATCATCGACCGGGCGCCCGTCGAGGGGCTCTATATCAACGCCGGCTGGTGCTACGGCGGCTTCAAGGCGACACCGGCCTCCGGCTACTGCTTCGCTCACCTGATCGCGCGCGATGCGCCCCATCCGGTGGCCACCGGCTACCGGCTCGACCGCTTCGCGACCGGCCACGCCATCGACGAGAAGGGCATGGGCCCGCAACCCAATCTGCACTGACGCTCAAGAGAACAGGAAAGACCGCGCGATGCGCATCGCATGCCCCCACTGCGGCGAACGGAGCCTCGACGAGTTCCTTTACTCGGGCGACGCCACCGTCAAACGGCCGGATTTCGCGAGCCCCACCGCCATGGAAGAGTTCGTGGCCTACACCTTCGAGCGCACGAACCCGCCCGGTCTCCACCGCGAGCTCTGGTATCACTCCGCCGGCTGCCACGCCTGGCTGGTCGTGACGCGCAACGTCGCGACCCACGCGATCTCCGATGTCAAGCTGGCGCGCGACGTCGCTCTTGCCGACAAGACCTCTACGAAGGACACCGCGTGATGGCGACGCATCAGCCCAATCGCACCGCCGCAGGCGGTCTCATCGACCGCAGCTGCCTCGTGCACTTCACGTTCGACGGCAAAACCTATGCCGGCCATCCGGGCGACACGCTCGCCTCGGCGCTGCTGGCGAACGGCGTTATCCTGGCGGGTCGCTCGTTCAAGTATCACCGCCCGCGCGGCATCATCTCCGCCGGCTCCGAGGAGCCGAACGCGCTGGTCGAGCTGCGCACCGGCGCGCGCCGCGAGCCGAATACCAAGGCGACCATGGCGGAGCTCTACGACGGGCTCACAGCCACGAGCCAGAACCGCTGGCCGTCGCTCGGCTTCGACCTGATGTCGGTCAACTCGCTGCTGTCGCCGGTTTTCGTCGCCGGCTTCTACTACAAGACCTTCATGTGGCCGGCCTTCCTCTGGGAGAAGCTGTACGAGCCGATGATCCGCCGCGCCGCCGGCCTCGGTCGCGCCGCGGACGAGAGTGATCCCGACATCTATGAGAAGGCGACGGCCTTCGCCGACGTGCTGATCATCGGCGCCGGCCCCGCGGGCCTTGCGGCCGCCCAGGCGGCTGCCCGCACGAACGCCCGCGTCATCCTCGTCGAGGAGAGCGCCACGCTCGGCGGTCGCGCCGTCGACGATGCCGCGGAGATCTCCGGCACACCGGCCCGCGAATGGGTCAAGGCCGTCGAGGCCGAGCTCGCGCAAAACCCCGAGGTTCGCATCCTCCGGCGCACGACGGTCTTCGGCTGCTACGACGGCGGCACCTACGGCGCCGTGGAGCGCGTGACTGATCACCTCGCGAGCGCCGCCCCCGGCGTTCCCCGCCAGCGCCTGTGGCGTCTGATCGCGAAGCATGTCGTGCTCGCAACGGGTGGCACCGAGCGCCCCATCGTGTTCGGCGGCAACGACCGTCCCGGCGTGATGCTGGCCGGCGCCGTGCGGACCTACGTCAACCGCTTCGGCGTCCTCCCTGGCAAGCGCGTCGTCGTCTTCACCAACAACGACTACGGCGTGACGACGGCCGCCGATCTCGTGCGCGCCGGCGCCGAGACGGTCACCGTGGTCGACAGCCGCCCCACGGCCTCCGAGCACGTCTCCCGCATTGCCACCGCGAACGGCGTGCGCCTGATCACGAACGCCGTCATCACCGATGCGCACGGCAGGAAGCGCGTCACGGGCGCGCGCGTTCAGGTCAACGACGGCGAGCAGCTCGACATCTCGTGTGATCTGATCGCCGTATCCGGCGGCTGGAACCCGAACATCCAGCTCACAACCCACCTCGGCGGCAGGCCGGTCTGGAACGATCGCCTGCACTGCTTCCTCCCGGGCGCGTTGCCACCCGGTCTGTCGCCGGTGGGAATGGTCGCGGGCGACTTCTCGCTCGACAAGGCCCTGGCCGGCGGCGTCGCGGCCGGCTCCAAGGCCGCGTCCGAAAGCGGGTTCCAGGCCGTTCCCATCGCTGCGCCGCAAGCCGCCGCCGAAAGCGAGGCCATCACCCCGCTGTGGCGCATCACGTGGCCGAAGGGCAAGGCGTTCGTCGATCAGCAGAACGACGTAACCGAGAAGGACATCGCGCTCGCCGAGCGCGAGGGCTTCCGCGCCGTCGAGCATCTGAAACGCTACACGACGCTCGGCATGGCGACCGACCAGGGCCGCACCGCCAACGTCAACGCGCTCGCCATCATGGCCGACATCACGGGCCGCAGCATTCCCGAAACCGGCATCACCGTCGCGCGCCCGCCCTATACGCCCGTCACGCTCGGCGCGCTCGCCGGCCATCATCGCGGCAAGAGCTTCAAGCCGACGCGCCTCCCGCCTTCCTACAAATGGGCCAAGGAGAACGGCTGCGTCTTCGTCGAGACCGGCCTGTGGCTGCGGCCGAGCTATTTCCCGCGGCCCGGCGAGCGCGACTGGCTCGAGACCGTCACGCGCGAGGTCACGACCGTGCGCAACTCGGTCGGCATCTGCGATGTCTCGACGCTCGGCAAGGTCGACGTACAGGGTGCGGACGCCGGGGCCTTCCTCGACAAGGTCTACATGAACGGCCTCAAGACGCTTGCCGTCGGCAAGGCCCGCTACGGCGGCATGCTACGCGAGGACGGCATCCTGATGGACGACGGCACCGTCGCCCGTTTTGGGGATACGCACTACTTCATCACCACGACCACCGCCAATGCCGTCAAGGTCGTGCAGCACATGGAATACTGCGCGCAGTGGCTGTGGCCCGAGCTCGACGTGCAGATCGTCTCCGCCACCGAGCAGTGGGCGCAATACGCGGTCGCCGGACCGAAGTGTCGCGCGCTCCTCCAGAAGGTGGTCGATCCGGCGTTCGATATCTCGGACGCAGGCTTCCCCTACCTGGGCGTCGGTGAGATCACCGTCTGTGGCGGCATCAAGGCGCGCCTTTACCGCCTGTCGTTCTCCGGCGAGCGTGCCTACGAGATCGGCGTGCCGGCCCGCTACGGCGACGCGCTGATCCGCCGCCTCATGGAAGCCGGCGAGGAGTTCGGCGTCTGCGCCTACGGCACCGAGGCACTCGGCGTCATGCGCATCGAGAAGGGCCACATTTCCGGCCCCGAGCTCAACGGCACCACGACGCCCCAGGACGTCGGCCTCGGCGGCATGGTCGCCAAGAAAAAGGACTTCATCGGCAACACGCTCGGCAAGCGTCCGGGCCTCGTCGACCCCGACCGGCCGTCTCTGATCGGCTTCCGGCCGGTGGATCGGTCCGTCCGCCTGCGCTCGGGCGCACACTTCCTCGCCCGCGACGCCATGGCGAATGCGAAGAACGACGAGGGCTACATGACCTCCGTCGCCTACTCGCCGTCGAACGGACACTGGATCGGCCTCGGCTTCCTGAAGCGCGGGCCGGAGCGCATCGGAGAGATTGTCCGCGCGCATGACCCGGTGCGCGGCACCGACACGCTGGTCGAGGTCGTCTCGCCGGTATTCGTGGACCCCGAAGGAGGACGCGTTCGTGGCTGATCAGGGATTGAAACCGACCTCCGCGTTTCTCGACTGGCACCCGCTGGCGACGCCGAAGCTCACCGTCTCCCTGCGCGAGACGCTGACCATGGCAAGCTTCGCGGCGGCGCGAGGCAAGGAGGACGCGCTCCGTGACGCGATCCGCGCGGGCTACGGCGCGGACCTGCCGACCGGCACCGGCCGCGTCGAAGGCAACGACATCGCCTTCGTATGGGCAGGCCCGGGCCAGTGGCTTGCGATCGCCGAGCGCGGCGCGGGCCGCGATCTCGAGGTCGAGCTCAAGGGCAAGCTCGCAGGCATCGCCTCCGTCGTCGATCAGTCGGACGGACGCGTCGTGGTGCGCCTCTCCGGGCCCTTGGCGCGCAACGTGCTGGCGAAGGGCGTGCCGATCGATCTGCACCCGCGCGCGTTCAAGCCGGGCAGCGTCGCCATCACGCACGCGAGCCACATCGGCATCATCCTGTGGCAGCTCGACGAGACGCCGACCTACGAGGCGGCCATGTTCCGCAGCTATGCCGACAGCTTCGCGCATTGGCTGTTCGAGAGCGCCGCCGAATACGCGTCGGCTTAATAATCCGTGGACCATGTTCGCTTCGGACCCTTTCGGTCCGGAGCGTCGCGCATCGGTCTCATCAAGAGCTTCGAACAATCCCAGGAGAGCCGGAATGAGCGGACGCATTGGCATTCGCGTTGGTGAGGCGCTGGTCGCGGGCGGTCCCCCCGGCACGGCAGCCGAGCCCGAGGTCGCGATCGGCGAGATGGACGGCCCGTTCGGGACCGCCTTCGCCAATCTGCTCGGCAATCAGGTCGTCGGCCATAGCCGTGTGCTGGCGCTCCTGAACACAGACGTCATGGTCCGCCCGCCCACGTTGTGCGTGAGCAAGGTGACGGTGACCGACGAGCGCTACACGAACATCCTGATGGGCACCGTCCAGTACGCGACCGCCATGGGCGTGCTCGACGCCGTCCGCAACGGCGACATTCCGAGAGACAAGGCCGACGAGCTCGGCATCATCGTCTCCGTCTGGCTGAACCCGTCGGTCGCCACGATCGAGAAGCTCGACCACAAGATCCTGTTCGACATTCACCGTGAGGCGACCACCCGCGCCATCCACAAGGCGATGTCGAACGAGCCGTCGATCGACTGGCTGCTCGAGAACCAGGAGCGGATCATTCACAAGTACTTCGAGAAGGGTCTCAAGGGCGAGATCTGAAAAGGGGCAGCGGGCAGCGGGCAGCAGGCAGGGTCTCCGCGGACTGGCGCGGCGATCTGCCGGCCTCGGCCGCTACTGCCGCTCGCAGATGACGATCGAGAGAGACGGCGGGCAGCTCCAGGCGCTTGCCGCGCTCCCGCACCGAAGAGATCTCTTGACGGACGGCCGCACTCCGTCATCTTGATCTCATGCTGACACTCTCGCTTCTCCGCCACGCCAAGTCGAGCTGGGCCAATCCGGAGCTCGACGATCACGAGCGCCCCCTCTCCAAGCGCGGCGCCAAGGCCATCCCCGCGCTCGCGAAATTCATCCGGCAGGAAAAACTGAAACCGAGCCTGGCGCTCTGCTCGGACGCCATGCGCACGCGCGCCACGCTGGCGCTGCTCCTTGCCGAGCTGGGCCCGCCGCCGCTGCGCATCGTCTATGACGAAGCCCTCTACCTGGCTTCACCCGACGCCATAAGAACCGAGCTCGGGCGCATCGACGACAGCGACGCCCACGTCCTCGTCGTCGGCCACAATCCCGGCCTCCACGCATTGGCCTTGGAACTGGTCGGCGGAGGCGATCGCAAGGCGCTGGCCATGCTCGCCCGCGAGTTTCCGACCGGCGCGCTCGCCGTCCTGTCGTTCGATGTCGCGAGCTGGAAGGATCTCAAGAACGCGAGCGGCCACCTCGACCATTTCACGACGCCGCGCCGGCTCGCCACGTGACGGACGGGCTCAGCCCGCGACGATCACGTCCTCGGAGAGCCGCATCCGGCAGCGGAGCCCGTCCGCATCGAACGTGACATTCGGCGCCAGACCGGAGCCGCCTGCGAACGACGCCACGAGAGTCAATCCGAAACCGTAGCGAGGCGGGGCTTCCGGCGCTGCAATGCCGCGCTCGGTCCAGGCCACCTCCAGATACCGGTCGGCGCCGCATTCGAAGAATGTCCAGCCCACCGCGACGGAGCCCTCGGCATCCGGGCCAAGGGCCCCGTGCTTCTGGGCGTTGACGGCAAGCTCGTGAATGGCGAGCGCGAATGTCTGCACGACGGAGGCGGAAAGCCGTACCTTGGGCCCGCTCGTCGCCACCCGGTGGTGCACATCGGCAAGCTCCGCCTCCACGACGTCGGCGAGCGCGATCCCCTTGCCTCCGGCCTCGCTCACCAGGTGATGGGCGCGCCCCAGCGTCCTCAACCGCCCCAACAGCACATCGCGCGCCTCCGAGATCTCGCGCCCCTCGCTCATCGTGCGCTGCGCGATCGATTGCATGATCGCGAGCAGGTTCTTGCTGCGGTGGATCTGCTCGCTGAGGCGCTCGCGCAGCGTCTCCGACGTACGTCGCTCCTCGGCCGCGGCAGCGGTCGCGCGCTCCACCTTCTCCACGAGATCGGAGACCAGCACATCGCGGCGCGCGAGTTCGCTCTTGAGCCGTCCGCGCGCCACGAGACAGGAGATCCGGTTTGCGAGGAGCTCGGAAACGAACGGCGCCGGCAGATACTCGAGGGGTGTCGAGGGAGCGCCGACGGGGATCTCGTCCGCGATGACGATGACGGGCGGCCCGAACGCGGCGTCGCACAACGCGAGCATCGCTGCAAGATCGGCACGCGCTCCGCCCGGTGCGCCGTCGAGGCGGACGAGCGCAGCCGCGAACCCGCCGTCGCGATAGAGCTGGCGCGCATCCGCACCCGGCGCCCGAGCGACCACGCGCCGCGCCGTTCCCGCGAGCATGTCCCGGTACGAGGCGTGCCGCTCTCCAACCGCATCGACGATAAGAATATCAATCGGATCTTCCAGGACCGACATGAAAGAACCTTGCGCGTCCGTTCGGACGACCGCGCCCCGACCTGTGCGAGGGCGGCGCACGTGCGTCCAATCTCGAAAGCCGGGGAGCGGCCTATCCGTTCCGCCTTCGCGGGCGACAGGTCAGGGATGCGCTCCCGGCGCAACCAGTTCATCGATGAGCCGCCGCACGACCTCGAAGTCGAAGGGCTTCGAAAGCGTCACGCGCTCGCGAAAGGCATCCGGCATCGACTGCGCGCCGTGCCCCGTCGCAAATGCAAACGGAATACCGCGCCGTCCCAGGGCCTCCGCCACCGCGAAGCAGTCGTGGTCGCCGAGCGTCACATCCAGAATGGCCGCATCAATGGATGTCGAGGCCACGAGCTCGAGCGCCTGCTCCTCGGTGTGCGCGGGGCCCACCGTCTCGTGGCCGTATTCGACCAGGAGATCGCTCAACATCATGGCGATCAAGGCCTCGTCATCGACAACAAGCACACGTGCCATACAAAAAACCTTGAGGTCAGGGCGTTTGCCGGTCAAAGACCCCCAACGTCCCGCCGCATGGCGGCTGGACCCATGTCGAACGTGGATCACGAAGAGCCGCAGTTCAATACAAAACGATCGCGCGGCGTCTGCGCGGCGGGGCACGGGCCCCGCGCGCGTTGCCGGCGTCGCCTACGGCCGTGCCGACGACGTGGCCAGCCTCGGCCCGCTCGGCGTTCCGGCCGCCACCGTCACATCCGGCACGCGGGCGGTTGTGCCGAAGAACAGGGCCTGGCTGACGAGCGCCCGCACCGTATTCGGCTCGAACGGCTTGGTGATCAGAAAGGTCGGCTCGGGCCGCTCGCCGGTCAGCAATCGTTCCGGGAATGCGGTGATGAAGATCACGGGCAGATTGATGCCGAGCAGGATCTCGTTTACGGCGTCGAGGCCAGAGCTTCCGTCCGCCAGATGAATATCCGCAAGCACGAGCCCGGGCTGCTTCTTCTTCACTTCCGCAATGGCCTCGCGGTGCGTCCGGGCGATCCCCGACACGCGATGGCCGAGGCCCTTGACCAGCGCCTCGAGGTCCATGGAGATCAGCGGCTCGTCCTCGATGATCAGCACATCGGTCGCCGTTTGCTCGGCGATCTGCTCGCCGGCTTCCTCGATGAGCCGGCCGACCTCCTCGCGCGAGCATGCGAGGATCTCGGCGATCTGCTCCGTCGTGAACCCTTCGACGGAGGCGAGCAGGAACGCCTGCCGCGGACGCGGCGTGATGGCTTCGAGGCTGCGGTCGGCCTGGGTCTTCGGCGCCACGGCGTCCCTGTTGAGGCTGATGGAGTTCCAGACCTTCAAAAAGCATTTGTAGAGCCCGACCCGCTTCATCTGGCTCTCCGGAAAGCCCTGCGGATCCGCAATCAGGGTCTCGAGCACGGCCACCACATAGGCGTCACCGCTCTCCTGGCTGCCCGTGAGCGCTCGCGCAAAGCGCCTCAGGTAAGGAAGTTGAGGTGCGATCGTTTCGGCAAGCGACATGGTTTTCTCCCTACTCAGCAGACCGACGGCAGACGCTCTGTTGGCTGCGACCCTCAGTCTAAATGCTCCATCTCGGCAGATGGTTCCAAGAGCGGACATTCATAAGAATATCAATTCGGTAACGTAGAACCATCCGGTCTCATCCGCGTGCCTTGAGCAACTGGCCGCCCCGAACCGCCGGGCTCGCATGGGCTCCGGGCTTGAGCTCGGGATCGCCGAGCACCTCGACCAGCCTGGTGCGGGCGCGATTGACGCGGCTCTTGATGGTGCCGACCGCACAGCCGCAGATCTCCGCGGCCTCCTCGTAGGAGAACCCTTCCGCCCCGACCAGCACCAGCGCCTCCCGCTGGTCCGGAGGCAGCCGGGCGAGCGCGGTACGAAAGTCGGCGAGATCGAGATAGCCGTACTGCTCGGGCGGAACGGCGAGCGAGTTCTGGTACTGCTCGTCCGGATCGTCCACCTCGCGCCTGAGCTTGCGATGCTGCGAGAAATAGACGTTGCGCAGGATCGTGAAGAGCCAGGCTCGGAAATTGGTGCCGGGAGTGAAGGACTCGCGGCTGTTCCACGCCTTGACGAGCGTCTCCTGCACGAGGTCGTCGGCGCGCGCGGGATCGTTTGCAAACGATCGGGCAAAGGCGCGCAGATGCGGGATCGCCCCCACGAGGGATTGCTCGAAGTCCGGCGCTACCATCTCAGTTTTCACGCCCCCCATTCTCTTGATCCGGGCCTTCGGATCTCTTCAACTGGTCGAGAAGATCTCGAAACTTGTCGGGCACCTTCTCGTTGACGACCTCTTGCCAGCTTTCGCGCAGCTTGCGTCCGATAGCGGACTGGATTGCCTCGTCGAGGCTTGCAGGCGGATCCATGCTCAAGGCTTCCCCGGAGTCTACGGTCTGAGCCGGCTGAACGGATTTCGGTGTGCTCATATCATGCGGTCCCTCGGAACCTCTCCTCCCAACGCCACCGGTCGCCACACGCTTTGACCGGCCCATATCTTGAAATGACCACTTTTTCGGACGCCCAGACAGACCCGAGATCGACGAACGTTTACGCCGGCCAAGCTTGAGCCCGCATCCTGCCTACGCCGCACAGCGCAGGATTAACCAAAATTACCGAAGAATTTTCAGCAACATACCCCCGTAAGCGACGCACGCACGTTGAGCAGGGCAACGTGCCATCCGCGCATTTGGTTCCACAAAAATTTCGGGGATCGTGCATGGAGGAGCACATGTGTCGCAGGCGGACGGGCAGGAACCCCCGCCCGAGACACGCGTTACAGGGCGACCAGCGAGCCTCAAAGACGAGTTCGCATAGCTGGCGCCGCTCGCACCCCCTCCCCGACCCTAGAGCACGGGTGGCGTCATGCTCGTGGTGCCGGCAGGCAAATCCCTCCCGATCGTTGCCGCCGGCACCACACCCACCCCACCACTCCGTCCTTGCCCTTAAGCGAGCAGTATCGAGGATGGCGCCGAGGGGGCGCCGCGCGCTTGCGCGCGCTTGACAGAGCGCCGGTGTCCGTAGATCGCTATATTCTCAAAAATACAGCTCCACGCAGGATCTCTTCCATGATCAGATTGGCTCGACTGCTGGCATGCACGCTGGCGCTGGCGTTCGTCGGATATCCTCTCGCCCACGCGCAGGACACGCAGCGGTCGGGACAGACCGACGCCGCAACCAGGCCCGTCGTCGTCTTCGCTGCCGCGAGCCTCAAGAACGCGCTCGATCGCATCGCGAATGATTGGGAGCAGAGCAGCGGCCGGAAAGCGACGTTGTCGTTCGCTGCATCCTCCGCACTCGCCAAGCAGATCGAATCCGGTGCGCCCGCCGACCTCTTCCTCTCCGCCGACCTCAAATGGATGGACTGGCTCGCCGAGCGCAAGCTGATCGACACAAGCTCACGCAAGAGGCTGCTCGGCAACACCCTCGTTCTGATCGCTCCGAAGGACAGCACGACCGACCTCAGGATCGAGAAGGGGCTCAAGCTCGCGGACGCGCTCGGCGGCGAGCGCATCGCCATGGGCGAGCCGAGCTCCGTGCCGGCCGGCGTCTACGGCAAGGCGGCGCTCACCAGCCTCGGCGTCTGGGATCAGGTCTCCGGCAAGGTCGCCGGCGCCGAGAACGTGCGCGTCGCCCTCGCCTATGTCGCGCGCGGCGAGACGCCCTTCGGCATCGTCTACGAGACCGACGCCAGGAGCGAGCCCAACGTGCGGGTGGTCGACACGTTTCCGGCCGACAGCCATCCGCCCATCGTCTACCCGGTTGCGCTGACGGCCTCCTCCGCCAATCCGGACGCCAAGGCGTTCCTCGCGGTCTTGTCGTCTCCTGCCGCCACTAGGGTATTCGAGGCCGAGGGCTTCACGGTCCTGAAGGAGTAGGCCAGCCGCTCCCGACGGCCGGCTTTCATGCGTCAGACGTCGGCAAGATCCGATTCGAACGCGATCAGCTCGGCCCGCGATGCCTCCGCGGCCCGATCCTCGATGCGCCGATAGGCCGTGACGAGCGCGCGGCCGAAATCGGTGAGCTCGGCCCCGCCGCCGCGCACCCCGCCCGCGGCCGTCGTCACGATCGGCCGCTTGAAGAGCTTGCCGGTCTCGTCGACCAGGAGCCACGCGCGTCGGTAGGACATGCCGAGCTCCCGCGCCGCCGACGAGATCGATCCGGTCCGCCCGATGGCCTCCAGAAGATCAGCCTTGCCGGGGCCGATTTGCCGGTCGCCGGGAAAAATGATCCGAAGCCGCAACGCCGCACGCGACAGCGGCCCCTCGTCCGCCAGCATCTTTCGCCGGCCGGGCTTCACCGCCTCTTTCTGTTTGCCTTTCATCGCACCGCCGCCATGGTGACGGAAGGCCCTCTGCCTTCGACCCTCCCGGGTTCTAGTGTGATGATCGAGAAATTCGCCATATCAAGCAGCCTGCTCCCGAGCGAATTTCTCGATCTGAATCACACTAGCAAGTCCATATTTCTAGTGTCCCTCATGATTCCGAAGTTCGCCATGGGACCTAGCCGCAAACTCAAGCGAACTTCGGAATCGGGACACTAGCGTGCCTCGGAGGCGGAAGCGAGAGCCCGCAACACGCGCCCCGGGGCTCGAGGACCGCGGGGAGCAACGGATTGACCGGGCGCAACGGGCCCGTTACGTCGTCCGGATCCCCGCCATCGGCCGAGAACGACAAGATGACGAGCGAACGCCGCCCCTCCGATCTCTCAGCTGAGGACCGCGACGCGCACGAGCTGATCGCCTTCCTCACGAGCCCGGCGTCCTACGACGAGCCCGTGGGCCGTATCGAGACCATCGAAACGCACGCCGCGTGCATCGTGCTCGCGGGATGCACGGCTCTCAAGATCAAGAAGCGGGTCAAGCTTCCGTTCCTCGACTTCACGACGCTGGCCCGGCGGCGCGCCGCCCTCGAACGCGAGCTCGAGCTCAACCGCGCGCACGCGCCGCAAATCTACCGGCGCCTCGTCGCGATCGGCCGCAGACCCGATGGGACGCTGGCCTTCGACGAGGGCGACCCCCTCGACGTCGCGCTTCTGATGACGCGCTTCGACCAGGACCAGCTTCTCGCGCGCATCGCCGGCAAGGGACCGCTGGCCTTGGACACGGCAAGGGAGCTCGCGGACATGGCCGTGCGTTACCATCGCGCGCTGCCGCCCGTGGCGGGCCTCTCCGGCTCGGCCATCATGCGCGACACGGTCGCCGCGCTCGCGGCAAACCTGGTGGCCGACGCCCCCGCGTCCGTGAGACCGCTCGCCGAGGAGTTCGCCCGCCGCAGCGCCGGCGAGGTGAAGCGCTGCAGCCCGCTTCTCGAAGCGCGCGGCCGCGCCGGCTGCGTGCGCCGCTGCCACGGCGATCTCCACCTCGGAAACATCGTCATGCAGGACGGACGCGCCGTCCCCTTCGATGCGCTCGAATTCGACGAAAGCCTCGCCACCATCGACGTGTTGTACGATCTCGCATTCCTCCTGATGGATCTCGACGTGCGGGGCGACCGCAAGGCCGCCAACGCCGTGCTCAACGCCTACGTCGGCGCCGAGCCCGCCAGCGGCGAGATCGAAGGTCTGGCGAGTCTGCCGCTGTTCCTGGCGACGCGCGCCGCCGTGCGTGCGCTCGTCGCCTGCGAGAGCGCGCTTCAGAGAGGGGCGGAAGAGGAGAGCACGGACACCCTCCGCGCTGTCTCCTACCTGAAGGCCGCGAACGGCTACCTGACGGCCGCAAAGCCGGTCCTGGTCGCCGTCGCCGGCCTCTCCGGCACCGGAAAATCGACACTGGCCGCGGGTCTCGCTCCCTTGGTCGGCCCCGCCCCCGGCGCGCTGATCCTGCGCACAGACGTCGAGCGCAAGCGCATGTTCGCCGTCGCTGAAACCGAACGCCTCTCGCCGGAGCACTATACCGAGCACGTCTCCGATCAGGTCTACGCCGTGCTTTACGAGAAGGCCGAGCGGGCCCTCGCCGCCGGGCATGGCGTGATTTTCGACGGCGTATCGGCGAAGCCCGCGGAGCGCGAGCGGATCGCCGCCATCGCGCAAAACAACGGCGCGCTTTTCTGCGGCCTGTGGCTCGAAGCATCGCTTGAAACGCAGATCGCGCGCGTCGAAGCCCGCCGCGGCGACGCGTCGGATTCAGATGCCGCCGTCGTCCGCTGCCAAGCGGAGCGCGACCTCGGCCCCCTGACCTGGCCCACCATCGACGCCGGGCGCACGCGCGAGTACACGCTCGAGACGGCAGTGACCATCCTTCGGCGCGAGATCGGAGAAAGCCTGACGGCTGACCCCTCCTGGCCCGCGTGAGGGAGGCGTGACGCTTCGGGCGGATCGGGTCCGAGGCGATCGTGATCCGGCCTAGGTCATGACCTAAGCCGCCTTGCTCGACACGCCTTCCGCCGTCTTTCTCAGCTCCTCGGCCTGCATTCCGAGCTTCTTGGCGGCTGCCAGCATCTGGGCCGCAGCGCTCCCCGTCGAGACCGCCGAATTGGAAAGCCCCACGGCATTGGAAGCCACGTCCGCGGTCCCCCGCGCGGCTTCCTGCACGTTCCGCGCGATCTCCATCGTGGCCGCACCCTGCTCCTCGACCGCCGCCGCGATGGTGGTGGCGATCTGATCGATGGATTTGATGATGTCGCCGATGCATCCGATCGAGCCCACCGCATCCGCCGTGGAGCCCTGGATCGCGGTGATCTGCGCCCCGATCTCGGCGGTCGCCTTGGCCGTCTGGTTGGCGAGCGACTTCACCTCCTGCGCGACCACCGCAAACCCCTTGCCCGCCTCGCCCGCGCGCGCCGCCTCGATCGTTGCGTTGAGCGCGAGCAGGTTCGTCTGCCGCGCGATGTTGCTGATCAGCTCGACGACGTCGCCGATCTTCTGCGAGGCTTGCGAGAGGTTGCGCACCTTGCCGGAGGCCTCGTCGGCCGTGGTGACGGCCCGTCCGGCAATCTCCGTCGAGCCGGCGACCTGACGTGAGATCTCCCTGACGGAGGCCGACAACTGGTCGGCGGCGGACGCGACCGTCCGCACGTTGGCCGACGCCTCTTCGGCAGCCGCTGCGACGGCCGCCGTCTGGTCCGTCGCGGAGCGCGCGGATCCGGCGACGGATTCCGCCGCGCTTTCGAGCTCGACGGCCGTATGGGCCACTGCGCCGGCCATCGAGACGACGAGACCGGCGAGCTTGTCGAGATCGCGGCGCCCGGCGTCGAGATAGACGGAGATCGCCAGGTCCATGTCGAGCAAAGCAACCTTGACCACGGCGCATTGCAGCGCCGCCTTGCGGTCGAGGACAATGCCTTTCCCGAACGCCGACGACGCCGCGGGACGCGACGGCAGTCTGAGCGCGATGGCCTGGATGATCCCGGCAAGCATCGTGTTGTATCCCCCGATGTGCCACCTGGGATCGAGGCCGATACGATGGTGCGTTTCGCCGATGCGCTTGATCGAGGCTTCGTAGGGGCCGTCGAAAGTCGCGTCCAGCATGGTCAGCCAGTGCCGGAGTTGCGCGTTCCTGGCACCCATCATCACATCGCGGGATTTGAAGAAAGCCGCCGTCTCCGGATACCGCATGATGTGATCGTAGAACGCATCGAGGATCCCCGGAAGCTCGCCGGCAATGAAATCCTTGTTCTCCCGGAGCAGCCTCCGCGTTTCCTCGTCGATCTGATTGAATGACAGGCGTGCGGAAATGGATGCGTTATGGGTCATCGCGAATCTCTGGTCCACAAAAATGGATTTATCGGTTTTAGGGAAAACATCCGGCGCACAACAACCGTCGAAGATTATAAGATGGATAACAACCTATGAATGTTCGAAGCGATTGTTTTCGCATATGAAAAAGGAAGACGTGAGTCGCCTTGAAACACAAGAACCGGCACCTGGATTTGAAAGACGGCAAAGAATGGATTGAAAGTAGAAAGCCGCCAGTGTGGGGCGGAATTTCAATTACAAAAACATCAGCCGGCACCACGGATTAAGCTGGACGTTTGAGCGCACATCGCAAACATGAGGAATGAAAGCGCGGGGTCCAGAGACACGCCGCGCTGGTATGGAAAGCCGTCGCTTCGGTGCATTTTTGCACCGTGCTTCCTGGCCCGCACGCCAGCGTGGCGCAGGAGAGCGAGGCTCACTCGGCCGGAGCCGACGCTTCGTCTTGCGGTGCGGGCCGCCGCCGTGTGAAGAGCCCGCCGAGCCAGCGGCAGACCACGTAGAACACCGGCGTGAAGATGAGCCCGAAGAGGGTCACGCCGATCATGCCGGCGAACACCGCCGTGCCGAGGGCCTGGCGAAGCTCGGCGCCGGCCCCGACCGCCCACACCAGCGGCACGACGCCGAGGATGAACGCCAGCGACGTCATGAGAATGGGCCGCATCCTGAGGCGCGCGGCTTCCTTGGCCGCCTCGAACCTGCTCTTGCCCTGCTGCTCGACCTGCGCCGCGAACTCGACGATCAGAATGGCGTTCTTGGCCGCAAGGCCGATCAGCACAATGAAGCCGACCTGCGTCAGGATGTTGTTGTCCATGCCGCGCAGGATGACGCCCGTAATCGACGCGATGAGGCTCATCGGCACGATCAGGATCACCGCGAGCGGCAGCGTCAGGCTTTCGAATTGCGCGGCGAGCACGAGGAACACGAACACGACGCCGAGCGCGAATGCGAACGCCGCCGTATTTCCGGCGCGGATCTGCTGGAAGGCGAGATCCGTCCATTCGTAGCTGAACCCCTGCGGCAGCGTCTCCGCCGCAATCTTCTGCATCAGGTCGATCGCCTGGCCCTGCGAGTAGCCGGGCGCGGCCGAGCCGTCGAGCTCCGCTGCAGGATAGAGGTTGTAGCGCGGCACGCGCGCCGGAGCCGACACGTCGCGCACGGTCGTGAACGTGCCGAGCGGCACCGCATCGCCCCCCGCGTTGCGGACGCGGAGTTGCAGCACATCCTTGGCATTGCTGCGGAAGTCGCTGTCCGCCTGGGCCGTGACCCGGAACGTGCGCCCGAGCAGGTTGAAGTCGTTGACGTAGGACGAGCCGAGATAGGTCTGCAACGCCGCGAACACGTCGGCCACGTTGATGCCGAGCATCTGCGCCTTGACCCGGTCGATGTCGAGAAAAAGCTGCGGCGTCGCGTTCTCGAACAGCGAGAACACCTGCATCAGGCCGGGCGTCTGGTTGGCCTTCGCCATCATCGCCATCACGGCCTGCTGCAACGCGCCGGAGCCCGCGCCGCCGCGGTCCTGGACCATCATGCGAAAACCGCCGGCGCTGCCGATGCCACGCACGGGCGGCGGCGAGACCACGAGCACCATCGCGTCCTGGATCGTCGAGAACTTCTCGAGCAGCGCCTTCTGGATCGCCAGCGCCGACTGGTTGGGATCGCGCGCCCGCTCCTCGAACGGCTTCAGCACGACGAAAATCGCACCCGCATTCGGCGCGTTCGTTCGCGTCGCACCCGAGAAGCCGACGATGTTGACCGCATGCGCCACGCCCGGCGTCTCCAGCGCCATCTCCACGGCGCGCCTGTTGACCGCATCCGTACGCGCGAGCGAGGCGGCAGGCGGCAACTGCGTAACCGTGATCAGATAGCCGCCGTCGACCGCGGGAATGAACCCCACCGGCGTCTTGCGGAACTCGTTCATGCCAAACGCGATGATGCCGACGTAAACGACGAGCATGACGACGGCGAGCCGGACGGTTTTGCCGACGAACCAGGCATAGCCCACGCTCAACTTGTCGAAGCTCCAGTTGAACAGCCGGAAGAAAGCACGCACGGGCGCCATCAGGATGTTCCCGCGCTGAGGGGCCCCGTGCTCGTGCGGCTTGAGCAGGAGCGCGCAGAGCGCCGGCGAGAGCGTCAGCGACACGATGAGCGAGATGCCCGTCGCGCCCGCGATCGTGAGCGCGAACTGCCGGTAGAACTGGCCGGAGATGCCGGTGATGAAGGCCGACGGCACGAACACCGCCGAGAGCACGAGCGCGATCGCGATCAGCGCCGCGCCCACCTCCTCCATCGTGCGGTACGACGCCTCGCGCGGGTTCATGCCGAGCGCCATGTTGCGCTCCACGTTCTCGACCACGACGATGGCGTCGTCGACCACGATGCCGATGGCGAGCACGAGCCCGAACAGCGACAGGTTGTTGAGCGAGAATCCGAATGCCGCGAGCAGGAAGAAGGTGCCAATCAGCGACACAGGAATGGCGACGATCGGAATGATGGCCGCGCGCCAGGTCTGCAGGAACAGGATGACGACCAGCACGACGAGCACGACGGCTTCCAGGATGGTACTGATCACCGCATCGACGGACTGCTGGATGAAATCCGTCGGGTTGTAGATGATGTCGTACTTCAAGCCCGCCGGAAAGCTCTTCGAGAGCTCCTCCATCGTCGTCTTGATCTTGGTGGCCGTGGCGATGGCGTTCGATCCCGGAAGCTGGAAGACGCCGAGACCGATCGCCGGGTTCTTGTCGAGGTAGGAGTTGACGCCGTAGTCGAGCGCCGCGAGCTCAACCCGCGCCACGTCCTTGAGCCGCACCACCGCGTCGCCGCTTTGCTTGACGACGATCTCCCCGAACTCGTCCGCATTGGCGAGCCGGCCCTGCGTCTGCACCGAAATCTGGAACGCTCCCGGCTGTGCCACCGGAGGCTGGTTGAGAATGCCCGCCGCCACCTGCACGTTCTGGCGCTGGAGCGCCGTCACGACATCGTTGGCGGTGAGCGACAGCGACTGCAGCCGGTCGGGATCGAGCCACACGCGCATCGAGTAGTCGCGGCTGCCGAACACCGTGATCGACCCGATGCCCTCGATGCGGCTCAGGACGTCGACGACATTGACGCTGGCGTAGTTCGAGATGAACAGCGTGTCGCGGGATTGATCGGGAGAGAGCAGATGCACGACCATCATCAGGTCGGGCGAGGCTTTCGCCACCGTGACGCCGATGTTGCGCACATCCGCCGGCAGCCTCGGCAGCGCGACCGACACGCGGTTCTGCACCTGCACCTGCGCCGTGTCGAGATCGGTGCCGAGATCGAACGTCACCGAGATCGAGAAGCGCCCGTCTCCCGTCGAGTTCGAGGAGATGAACAGCATGCGCTCGACGCCGTTGATCTGCTGCTCGAGCGGCGCCACAACGGTCGAGGCGACCACCTCTGCGCTGGCGCCGGGGTATTGGCCCGTCACGTTGACGACCGGCGGCGCGATATCGGGATACTGGGCGATCGGCAGGCGGCCGAGCGCCACGCCGCCCACGATCACGAAGACGATCGAGATGACGGCGGCGAAGATCGGCCGATCGATGAAGAAGTGCGAGATGCGCATGGATCCGCCTGTCGTCTTAGGTCATGACCTGGACCGTGAGCGCTTCGGACCCTGTCGTCCGAAGCGTCCCTCATGGGTCTCGTCAAAAAGTTGCAGCGCGGCTCCGTTCGAATGAGAAGAGCCGCGCCCGATCGGTTCCGCCGGATCCTCCCGCGCGCGGCGTGGGAGAACCGCCGTGGCCGTCAGTTCGTGCCCACGATCGTATCCTTGGACTCGCTCGCGGCCGTCGCATGCTCCGGCTCGACCTTGATGCCGGGGCGGATCCTCATCAATCCGTTGACCACGATGGTATCGTGCGCATCGAGCCCGGACGCGATAACGCGCAGGCCGTCGACCACGGGGCCGAGCGTGACGTACTTGGGACTGGCAACACCGTCGTCCGAGACGGCGTAGACAAACTTGCGCACCTGCTCGGTCGCGATCGCCGCATCGGGAACGAGCAGCGCCGTCTCGGGCTTGGACGTGGTGATCTGGATACGGCCGAACATGCCGGGCGTCAGCTTGCCGTCCGGGTTCTTGAATTCGGCCCGGCCGCGGATGGTGCCCGTCGAGCGGTCGATGACGTTGTCGACGAAATCGATCCTGCCCTCGTGCTTGAACCCGTCCTCGTCGATCAGCTTGAGCTTGACCGGCAGCGACATTCCGCGATCGGCCCCCGCCGCGGCCTGGCCCGACACGGCCGCCAGGTTGCGCAGATAGGACGCCTCATCCATCGTGAACTCGAAGCGGATCGGATCGACCGTCGCCACCGTCGCGAGCAGAGTCGTGTTGCCGGTCGTCCCGCCGGTGACGAGGTTGCCGACCGACACGCGCCGGTCGCCGATGCGGCCGGACACGGGCGCCTTGAGCTCGGTAAACGCGAGGTCGAGCTCCGCCTGCCGCACGGCCGCTTCCTGCGCCATGACTGATGCCTCGGCGACGCGCTTAGCCTGCGTCCTTTGGTCCAGGGTCTGCTGCGTGATCGACGTCCCAGGCACCAGATTGGTGCCGCGCTTGAGGTCGGCTTCCGCGTAAGCCAGGTTGGCCTTGGCCTGCTCGAGCGCCGCCTTGGCCTGGTCGAGCGAGGCTTCGAACGGGCGCCGGTCGATGGTGAAGAGGGCGTCTCCCTGCTTCACGAGCTGGCCGTCGGTGAAATGGATCCGCTCAAGGTATCCCGACACGCGCGCACGGACCTCCACGAAGTCGTAAGCCACGAAACGGCCGACGTATTCGTCGTAGTCCGACACGAGCTTCTGCACCGGCTTGGCCACCGTGACCTTGGGCGGGGGAGGAGCGGTATCGGCGGGCTTTGCGGCCTGCTGCTCCCCGCACGCGGCAAGCGGCAGCGCCAGCACCAGGGCGGCCGCGAAAGCGAGATGGGAGCGACGAGGTTGCATGAACCCTCCAGCGCAGGAACTGAAAAAACACGTCTCCGCAGCTTTTCGGATCGGCACGGCAAAAGAGGATTGCGCACAGACCGGAAATCCGGGAATTGAGGCGACGAACCTTTCGGGTGAGATTGATCCGACGCGAAAGTTGCCTTACATATAGAAACGATACTGACCGGTAACACCCCGTTGGTAATCGGCACCCATTTAGCAGTCAAGGGGCAGCAGGCCAGACCTTGGTTCAAACCCGGCGAAAAACTGACGCGGGCGAGAAGGCCCTGCCACCTCCGCGGGAGCGGATTCTGGCCGTGGCGCGCGAGCTGTTCTACCGGCACGGCCTCCATACCGTGGGCGTCGAGCTGATCGCGGAAACGGCTCAGACTAATAAAATGACGCTCTACCGCCACTTCAAGTCGAAGGACGAGCTTGTCGTGGCCTACGTCCGCGAGCTGGCCGCGGAGGGCGACGCAGTGTGGGTGCGGCTCGCCGAGACCTATCCCGACGATCCCGAAAAGCGCCTTGCGGCCTGGGTGGATTACGTCGAGGAGGTGCTGACCAGCCGCTTCGAGCGGGGCTGCGCGCTGGCCAATGCCGCCGTGGAGCTTCAGCCGGGCCATCCGGCCCGCGCCGTCATCGAGGACTACAAGGGCCGCAAGCGCGACCAACTCGTGGCGCTGTTCGAGGCGTCCCGCTACCGCAACCCCGAAACGTTGGCTGACGAGGTGTTCCTGCTCTTCGAGGGCGCGCGCATCTCGATCCAATGCGGCGGCCGCGGACCGGCGCTGAGGGCCGTGCAGATGCTGCGCGATCTCCTGGCCAGCGCCGCCCGCGACGGGCTCTGATCCAGAGAGCTAGACCATGATCACTTCAGGCCCTATCAGCCTGAAGTGTGAATCATCGGTCTCATCAAAGAAATAGACCGTGATCCCGATTCAATCAAAAATGATCACGCTCTAGCGCCAGAGGCCTAAGTCGTCCCAATTCTCGCGGGGAACCTCGGCACCGACCTTGTAGGTGAAGGCGAGCGCCTTCATCTGGTCATCCGACACGGTGCACACGAACGAGAGCGCATACCAGTGATCTCTCGCACGCACGGCCGCACCCTTGGCCGACACCACGCTGCCGTCGAACTCTGCGCGCTTGAACGTGTCCGGCATCAGCCGGTCCGCTTCGCGCAACCGCTTGTCGCCGCGGCGCACCGCCTCGAGACCTCTGACGACGCACGCCTGATGCGCGCGCTCCTCCGGACTGAGCTTGAGGAGCGCCCTTTCGAGCGAGCCGGCCTCAGCCATGTGGCCCGCATCGAGCATCAGAAACACCGAGAAAATCGCAGCCCATGCCGTGCGCACGTCCACCCCCATCCCCCGATCGAGCCCGCCCCTCAAGACCAAGCAAATGTGGCGGCATTTTGCGTTTCGTCTCGGCAAACGGAGTGACACGGAACTGCCGACCGACAGAAGCGTGGATGCGATTGTCTTCCGGGCCGCAGCACCTCACTTTCTTGCCTCGCGCCCGCCCCCCGCCGGCTATATCTTCGGCCCAAGGGGATCGGGGAACAGCACACATGACGGACGCGACGCTGCCGGCCGGGCATCGGCTTCGGCAAAGACTCGAAACGGCGCTTCTCACGCCGGTCCGCGCCTTCCGCCTGCGCTATCTCCCGCTTCTGATGGTCTACTTCGCCTACGGCGCGCTCGGCCTCATCACCATCGCCGAAAGTTTCTGGATCAAATCCTCGCTGACGCTCACGCCCTCCGAGCTCGCGGCCTTGAGCGTCTGGCTCACGCTGCCCTGGACCATCAAGATGGTGTTCGGAGAGCTTGTCGACGCCGTGCCCGTGTTCGGCTCCCAGCGCCGCGCCTATGTCGTGATCGGCGGCGCGCTGGTCGCTCTGGGGCTCCTGACGCTGGCCGGAGCGGCGGGCGGCTGGCTCGCGTTCGCCCCTGCCGCCGACTTGTATCGCCTCGGCTCATTCCTGAGCGTCGTCGGCGTCGTCCTGCAGGACGTCGCGGCCGACGCCATGAGCACCGAGGTCGTCGACCGCGAGAACCCGGACGGAACCCCGCGCAACCCTGAGGACGTCAATCGCGACCTCGGCATGGTGCAGGTGCTGGGCCGCCTCGCGCTGTCCCTCGGCCTCGTCGTCGTGGCCGGCCTCGGCGGATGGCTCGCAAGCCTCTTCTCCTACGAAGCCGTGTTCCTGTGCGGGCTCGCGATCCCGCTCATCTCCGTATCGGGCGCCCTTCTGATCGAAATAAAGAGCTCGGAGACGCGCCCCGTCGACTGGCGCATCCTCGGCGGCGGACTGGCCTTCGGCGCTGCTGTTATGGCCATGGCGGTGACAGGCGTGCCCTATGCCCAGGAGATCGTCTTCGTGGTGTCGATGGTCGTTGTTTCCGCCATGCTCCGGCGCGTCGTCGGCGACCTCGACCGCCAGACCCAGAGGACGATCTTTTACGCCGCCATCATCATCTTCGCGTTCCGCGCGACGCCGCTCGTCGGCCAGGGCTACACGTGGTTCACGATCGACGTGCTCGGCTTCGACGAAAGTTTCCAGGGAACGCTGAATCAGATCGGCGCCCTGCTGGCGCTGGTCGGCACCTGGATCTTCTCCGATTCTATTACCGGACGGCCCATTCCCGTGGTGCTGTTCTGGCTCACCCTCATCGCGACCGTCCTCTCGCTGCCGAGCCTTGCCCTCACCCTCGGCATCAGCGAGTGGACCGAAACCGCCTTCGGGTTCGGGGCACGCACCATCGCCATCATCGACACGGCGGCCTCATCGCCCTTCCTGCAGCTCAGCATGATCCCGCTTCTGACCCTTTGCGCCATCTATGCGCCCGAGCAGCGCCGGGCCACGTGGTTCGCGCTCATGGGGTCGCTGATGAACCTGGCGCTGGTCGCCGCCGCCCTGCAGACGAAGTACCTGAACCAGATCTTCATTATCGACCGCGGAGCCTATGACAACCTGCCCCTGTTGCTCGGCGTCGTGATGGCCATCGGGCTCGTCGTACCGCTGGCGGCGATCCTGCTGTTCGGTAACAAGCTGAAAGGTGCCGAGATCGCGCGCGACCGCTGAGGGCGATTGCCGGCCGCACTCCGGCACGACGCCGGATGCGCCTCAACGGCGGCGATAGACCGGGCTCGCGGACCCGAGGCCGGCTCTGTCCTCGGCGAGATAGTAGCGGTTGACCCAACCCGTCACGCCGCGATAGCGGATCGGGCACCAGTCCGCGCGGCACTGTCCGGTGATCTCGACGCGGCGGCCGGTCGGCGGAATGGAGGCAATCGGTGCGTGCTGCTCCGAGGGGCCCCGCCTCACATTCAAGACATCGTAATCGGCAACGCCCCGCACCCTGTAGAGCGCGACCTCGCTCGACGTCGCGACGTTGACGCCCTCCCATTCGGTCGCGGACGGCCCACGCGGGGGCGGCGCAATGGTCTTGGCGGGCGCGGCGGCCGAGAGCGCCGCCTGTCGATGGACGGCGGGGGTCTGCGGCGCCTTTCGGGCAGCGGCGTCCTTGGTGGAGTCCTTGGCCGGCAGTTTGGTCTCAGGCTTCGGCGGACCGGGAGACTGCTGCCCAGGCGTTACGTCGCGAGCCTTTGTCATCGGCGCGTCATCTGCCGCCGTCTCGGGCGCGGGAGCGGCCAGCGCGGAGGAACCGAGAAGACCGGCGCCGCCGAAACGCATCGCCGGCCCGCCGTTCAGCTCGGGAGCCGGCTCCGGGTCCGGCTCGGCGCGCGCGACGATGGTCGGCGGGCTCGCGGACGCGGGCTGAGCACGCTCGGCCGGTACGGGGGGCGTCGGCGTGGGAACCTCGCGCGGCGGCACGGCCAGCCGCGTCGCGCGCTTCTCGGCTTGAGGCTCGGGCGTCTTCGCGAGGGCTTGAGCTTTCGCCACGACCGTGGGCTTCTCCGCGGGCGGCGTCCAATCGACGAGCGTTCCGGTTCCCGTCTCGCCATCGTCGGTCTTGCGCCAGTGGATGCGCTGGCCATCGCGCGCGAGCGTCAGGCAGCGCACGCCGGCATCGAACCAGCGGAACCATTTCGTGCAGAGCTTGTCGCCGTCGATCCACCAGCGCCCGCGATCCTTGGCGGATCCCAGGACGGGCGCGAGCACGCCGGCCTCGGCCGAAACGAACCCGTCGGTGCCGAAGCGCATGGGAACGGTGGTGCCGAGCGGCGTATCGATGGCGACGGTAGAGCCGGCTACGGTCCGCTTCAGGTCGTCGTTCGTCAGGGGAACCGGATCCGCGAGTGCGCCGGTCGCCGCTGACACAAAGCTTATGACGAGGAACGGCCTGAACAAGGAAGAACCCTGACGCTACACGACGCGACGGATGAGCTTCCTTCCTCCACCAGGAGTGTGGCAGGAACACGGTCCGCCCGATCGTTAGGCCGGAAAAATCCCGCCCCGCCAACGAGCTGGAAGCCCAGGCACCGCCGCACACATGCTGCGGCGGGCCTAACCAACCAATAGCCCGTGAGGCGTTACCGTAGGGTAAAGGAACCTTATACCCGGGCCGTGCGAAAGCGCGCAGCGAGCCTCCGAAATGCCTGGCAAAGCAACAGCCGCCTCCTCGCCACGGCGGAGAGCAGGCTCAGCCCGGACAGGACGCGCGAGGGACAAGGTGAGCAGTACGGAGCCTAAGCCGTGTGCAGCTCGGAGACCGGCGCCGAGCCGAGCATGCGGCCCAGCGCATCGAAGGCGCCGTCGAGATCCGCCAGCGTGAGCATGATGGCACGCGCCGCCTGATATTCCTCCCCCACCGCCGGATCCCGGCTTGCCGAATGTCCGGCCAGCATGCGCAAGAGCCCGGTGAGGTCGGAGGCGAGCGTCTGCACGAGACGGGTCGCAGCCGTCGTCTGCTGCGGCCAGCGGATCGGCGTCGCCAGCGCATGGGTCACGGAGCCGGACACCGTATCGTCGCCGCGCACCACGCCCGGCCGCAATTTCTCCGCGTAGAAGGCATAGGCGACCAGAAGCGCCTTGATGGCCTCCGGAACCGTCTGCCGCCCTTGCCGGAGCATCTCGAGAAGCTGGCCGGCGTGCCCCTGCCAGCGCGAAAGCAGGTCAGCCGTATCCGGCCGCACCTCGTCGCTGCCGAACCGATGAAACGCAAGCCTCCCCAGCCGACGGATGATCTTATCCGCCTTCCGCGTCCGTTGCTCGACGATGCCGTCCGCGAGACGGCCGATGCTCTCCCTGAGCTCGCGCGCCCCGTTCCACGGGTCGTCGTCCGGCGCGACGGCCGCCCCGTCGTCCTCAATGCCCCCGGCATCGACGAGCACCACGTTGCGGAACAATCCCCGCGTGAGATTCCTGAGCCGCTCCTTGACGTGCGCCACATCCTCGTCCGTATCCAGGCCATCTTTGTGGGTGGCGACGAGCAGGGCATTCCGGGCGCAGCGCCGTGGAAGCGCCGCCCAGCAGGCGCGCTCGCTCTCCGTCCACGCCCGCGTCGCGACCGTGCACCAGATCACGATATCCGCATCGGCGACGAACGCCGCCGGCCGCGCCGACGGCGGCGTATCGAGCACCTGATAACCTTTGAGCGCCTCGATCGGCAGCGCCACCCGAACGGCACGATAGGCGACGCCGGCGAGCGCCCCGACGCCGTTGCGGACGCGGATCTCGGTGTCGTCCACGCCGTGGATCGCCGGCTCCGGGGCATGCGTGACGAGCACGGGCACGCGCGTATGGGACACCACGCCGGTCGGAAGCAGCCCCCGCCCGATGATGAGATCGGTAACCGAGGTCTTCCCGGCGTTGCTCTCGCCGAGCACGACCACCCGCAACGGGCGGCGCAGCACCGCCTCGAGGCGCTGCAGCCCGGTGATGCAGTGGCCGATCGCCGGGTCGTCGATATTGGTCGCGATCAGCCGTTCCCGGACCGCCCGCAACCGCTCTGGATACTGGTGGGTGACTCGTCTCATTGGGTGCCCGGAGCGTCGGTCTTCAGGACCGTGTCGATGTATTGCGCAAGGTTCTCGAGATGCTGGGTCAGGGTTTCGGTATCCTTGAGGCGCTGCGCCTGCGTGCGGATCCTGTCGTCCCGACCGGGCGCCCCCGCGTCGGCCGCCGGCGGCTGAGCGCCGCCGTAGTCGGCGATCAGAACCTCGACGCGCCGCTTGAGCGCATGCTGGATATTGCGGCAGGCTCCGAACGACCAGCGGATGGTCGTCGTGCTGAACTGATGGAACTCGTGGCCGGCGAGCTGGACGAGCTCGTCGGCAATGGGCGCGAACTCGGCCTTGATCAGCTTCTCGATCTCCGCCCCCGACGCCTCCGGCGAGCGCTGCCGGCTCCACAGCGCCCGCCACCAGCTCGCCGATTTGAGATCGAGCACGAGCACACGGCCGAGCGGCGCGATGGTGGGCGTCGGGATGGCCAGCGTCTCTCCGCGGGGATCGACGAGGTCCGGCTCCGGCACGAGCGTGTTCATGAGGCGGTGCAGCTCCGGCACGACGCGCGCATGGAACGACGTCAGGCGATGGGCGGCCTTCTCGAACCCGACGCGGAACTCGCTCGCGAGCACGCGCCTGAGCTCCACGCCTTCATGCGTCCAGACACGCGGCGAGCGGCCGCGCGAAAGCGTATCGATCAGCACGTCGCGCTCGCGCTTCGCATGCGTATCGATGGCCCCTTTAAGACTGGCGCTGAGCCGGTCCTTCTCCTCCTGGATGATCCTGGCGAGTTGCGCCTCGATCCCCGACGCCGAAGCCTCGATGTTTGCGGCAACACGCACCAGGAGCTCGCGCTCCTGCGCGTAGATGGCGAGCTGCTGCTCCGTGGGCGGCGCGGCGGCGCGCTCGTTCTGCGACGCGAGTAGGATCTGCAGCTCGCTGCGCGCCGCACTTTCGCACGCCCGCGCCATCTCCGCGAAGCTGCGCGTGATCTGGCGCAAAGTGTAGGTGGGATGCGACATGCCCATCAGCGTGTCGATGGCCCGGTTGACGGCCGGAAGCCCCGACATGGCGTAGAGCGACTGGCGCATGCGGTCGCGAGCGTCCTCGGTGGCGAGCGCCGCCGCGCCGAGCTCGTTCGGCTTGAGGAGCCCTGCCCGCAGCAAGTATCCGGAGGATTTGCGCCGGAGAATGCGGGCCGCCGCTTGCTCGTCGAAGGAAAGGGCCTGGTTCGCCCACCAGGCGCTGCCGTAGACGACGGGGATGCTGGAGCCCGGAAACTCCGCCGCCAGCTTGTCGCGCACAAAGGACACGACCTGCGGCAGCTCGCTATCGAGATCGGAGAGGTCGTCGATCCGGTTGATGAGAACGACGATGCGATCCTTGTTGAGGCCGCGCATGATGCGCAGCAGCGCCACATCGTTGTCCGACAGCGGCTGGCGAGCCGTGAGGACGACGATGTAGACGTCCGCCATCCCGAGGCAGCGGCGCGTGATCTCGTCACGGATGAGGAAGGGATCGTTGGTGCCCGGCGTGTCGACGACCGTGCACGGAAACTCGAACGGACCCTGCTGGCAATAGATGTCGGCGGACTTGGTGATATCGGAGTACTTGCCGATCGTGGGCGATCCGGTGAAATCGCCGGAGCAGACGTAGTGCTCGAGCGTTCCAGGCTCGAGGCTCTTGAAGAAATGCGCCTGGCCGAGCAGCGTCTCGAACTCGTCACCGAGGCGGTCCTTCGCCCGCACCCGCAGCATCTCCGCGTGCCGCTGCAGGAGTTGCGGCTCGAAGTCCGGCACGAGCCGCTCGGTGAGCTCGCGGATCTTCCCGCCGCCTTCCGCGAGGTGATCCCACTCCGTCCGCTGCAGGAACGTGAAGACCGCCGCATAGCCGCCGGGGGACGCCTGGCCGAAATGCAGGTTGGTGACCGAGGTCGTCCACGGCGTGACATTGGTCGGCAGGAAGCGCGGATTGCGGATCAGCGCATTGATGAAAGAGCTCTTTCCGGACTTGATCTGCCCGACCACCGCGATGCGGCACTCGAGCTGCCGGAGGTTGCGGAGGGCGTCCGCGATGAGCGGGCGCGAGGTCGGCTCGACGAGTCCGGCGAGCACGTCGCCACAGCTCAGGAGCTGCTGACGCAGCCCCTCGAGCCGGGAGCCGATGCGGCCCGCTCCTTGGACATCCTCCCCCGATAGACCCGCGTGCAAGTCCCTATGCCTCCCCGGCGCCGGCGGTTTTTTCCCTCGATCCGCCGTAAAAAGTCACGAAAGTCATGGCCGAAACGTGTCCATCGCGCCCGGGCCTCGCAGAAACGGCGGCCGAGCCCCGCCGCACCTTGCTCCGGCAGGCCCGCGGGCGGGGCGACCTACCCCCGTCTGCGCCGCCCGGCGTGCGGCCTCTGCGATAAGGGGGATGGCGGCCCTCGTGCTCTTGCCGGCGCTCAGGCAACGCGTGCCCCAGGTCCTCGCCGCCCTCGCCTCAGGAGTTACTGTTCCGGTCCTGCTTCAGGTCGTCGGCCCGGCCGTCGAGGAGCGCAACGGCACTTGTGTAACGGCGCTCGATCGGCTCCCAGGGTGTGCCCAATCGAAAGCGTGCAACGCTCTTCCGGCAAAGCTCCGCGCCATCCTTCGCGCCTCCCGTCGCCATCTGGAATATGAGAACGGCAAGGTGCTCGCGCTCGAGCATACGGCCCTTTGCGAGCCCCAGGTCGGCGCAGGCTTGGTCGAACGCGCGCTTCAAGACGGACAGCTCCTCGTTCGTGAACGCGGAATGTCGACCGTTCGAGTCCATGACGGCACCTGCTCTGCAAATCGCGGAGCGAATATCCGCAGGCAACCCGATCGGAAGCAAGGTTCAAATCCTGGTACGGCGGGCAATTCAAATGAAACCGTAAATGATGCGCATGACGGTCCTCTATCTGCCGAAAGACGGACCACGCGGCCGCGGTCAGGATTTATTCCCACCCTGAAGGGTCGCGACGGCCCGTGACCACAGATCGGCCATTTCATTCGCCTACGCGATGCCGTTGATCCAAAGCTCGGGATCGCCGGATCCGCCGAACGGCGGGCGAGGCCGGAAGTCCTGAAGCCTCAGAAGCCCCCAACCCGCAGACCCATGCCTCCAGCGCCGCCTCAAACGACTATCGCTCGCCACAGGCTCTGTCGCGCCCTGGCCGCAGCCGCGCTCATGGGAGCCGGCCTCGCGGCCGCCAGGGCGGGCGAGGCGCAGCCGAAGCCGCCAGCTGCCCAGGAAGATGCCGCGAGCGGCGCCGCGGCGGAGTTGCCTGTCGATCCGGACTGCCTGGCAGTCACGCAGGCCTCCGCGGCAACGTACACGATCGCCAACGCGGCCTGCCCGGAGCTGAGCATCATGGCCGCGATCGAGCTTGCCAGCGACGGCTCTCAGGCGCGATGCTTCGTCAAGAAGATCCGCACCCAGATCTCGATCGCCAGCGAGGGATCCGCCCCCGTCATCAACTATCAGTGCATCGAAGGGGCGCCCGGCTGTTCCCCCGAGATTGTGCACGGTATGTTCCCCGAATGCCATGCCGGCTGACGGCCTGAGCCGGGATAAGACACGGGACGTGATGTCATTCGACCGCGACGCATCGATCGAGCGCAAGCAGATCCATGAGATCTCGCTCAACGTCGCGCGCCGTCTGCACCAGGTCCTCGACCGCAACCATTACATCCCAGCCGCGTTGCGCCCCGAGGTCGACACCACCGTGCGCGTCATCACCGGCATCCAGCGCGACATCGACCAGATCATGGGCGCGCTTCCCTCCGACGAGGCCCTCGATTTCGCCATCCTCACCCACATCATGGGCGGCCAGCGCCACGCGCTCGACCTGCTCGAGATCCTAGAGGAAAAGCTCGAAGGCGGACGCAGCGGCTACCGGCGGGATTCCGAGCGCGTGCATCAGGCACTGCTCGCCGTGTCGCGCGAGATCGAGAATGACGCCCGCCGCTATGCCACCGAAAGCCACGCGGCCGCACCCTACGCCTCACGCGATCAGGGCCGCCCCGCTGCCACCGCACGACCACCGCCCGGCCCCGTCGGCGCCCCGCGCGCCCCGTCGAGGCCGAGCGCCGGCGCAGGCCGGGCCGCAGCCGCCGTAAACGTCGCCGCCCTCCGCGCGACGCTGGCGAAGCCGGTCCCGGTGGCCCTCGCCGCGCTCGCGGTCGGAGCCGGCCTCGTCGTCGCGGTCCAGAAGCTGATGCCGCCCGAGCACGCCGCGCCGTTACCGACCGAGACCGCCGCGATCGTACCCGCCCCCGGCCATAGCCGCGCCCATCACCGTCGCCGCGCCGGCCGTCGCGCAGCCCTACCTCGTGGTGCTCGCGACACGGCGCAGCACGGAGGAGTTGCAGCAGGACTACCGTTCGTTCAAGGGCTCCTACCCCGATCTCCTCGGCAACGCCAAGGCACGCGTCGACCGCGTTCAGGGCCTGGACAAACAGACCTGGTATCGTCTCTCGCTCATTCCCCCGCAAACGCACGAGGATGCGAAAGCGCTGTGCAGCACGCTTCGCAAAGCCGGGTTGACGGGATGCTGGATCAAGCCGGTTCCGCTGCACTGAGCCCTTCGCGGCGCGATCCGTGCACGCCGGGTTGCGGCGCTCCTCCGATACCCTTATGTGAACCAAAGACCCACGGGACCCGAGCGCGCATGCCCCCCATCATTTCGGTCAAGGGCGTCACCAAGACGTATGCTTCGGGTCAGGTTGCCCTGAAGTCCGTCGATCTCGACATCCGCGAGCGCGAGATCTTCGCCTTGCTTGGCCCCAACGGCGCCGGCAAGACAACGTTGATCAGCATCATCTGCGGCATCGTCAATGCCAGCGGCGGCACGATCACGGTCGACGGACACGACATCGTGCGCGACTATCGTCGCGCCCGCGCGATCATCGGCCTCGTCCCGCAGGAGCTGTCGACCGAGATGTTCGAGACCGTCTGGGCCACGGTCTCCTTCAGCCGCGGCCTGTTCGGAAAGAGGAAGAACCCGGCCTACGTCGAGAAGGTCCTGCGCGATCTCTCGCTCTGGGACAAGAAGGACGCCCGCATCATGACGCTGTCGGGCGGCATGAAGCGGCGCGTCCTGATCGCCAAGGCGCTCGCGCACGAGCCGCGCATCCTGTTTCTCGACGAGCCGACGGCCGGCGTCGACGTCGCGCTCAGAAAGGATATGTGGGCGGCGGTGCGTAGCCTGCGCGAGGGCGGCGTCACCGTCATCCTGACCACGCACTACATCGAGGAGGCCGAGGAGATGGCCGACCGCGTCGGCGTCATTGCCAAGGGCGAGCTGATCCTCGTGCAGGAGAAGGCCGAGCTGATGCGCAAGCTCGGCAGGAAGCAGCTCACGCTCGACCTGCAGAAGCCGCTCGCGGAAATTCCGCCCGCACTCGCCGCCCACACCCTGGAGCTTGCCCCGGACGGCAGCGCGCTGATCTTCACCTACGACACGCAGGCCGAGCGCACCGGCATCACGGCGCTCCTGAACGACATGCGGGAAGCGGGCATCGGCTTCAAGGACCTTGCAACGAGCCAGAGCTCGCTCGAGGACATCTTCGTCGATCTCGTGAGGAAATCCGGATGAACTTTGAAGCAGTGCGCGCCATCTACGGCTTCGAGATGGCCCGCTGGGGGCGCACCCTCCTGCAGAGCATCGTCTCTCCGGTGCTTTCGACCTCGCTCTATTTCGTCGTCTTCGGCACCGCCATCGGCTCGCGCATCGCCGAGATCGACGGGATCCCCTACGGCGCCTTCATCGTGCCGGGCCTGGTCATGATGATGCTGCTCACCGAGAGCACATCCAATGCGGCGTTCGGCATCTATTTCCCGCGTTTCGCGGGAACCATCTACGAGATCCTGTCCGCCCCCGTTTCCCCCTTCGAGATCGTTCTCGGCTACGTGGGCGCCGCCGCGACGAAATCCGTCATCCTGGGCCTTATCATCCTTGCCACCGCGAGCCTCTTCGTGCCGATCCGCATCGCCCACCCGCTCTGGATGGTGGGCTTCCTCATTCTGACGGCCGTCGCGTTCTCGCTGTTGGGGTTCATCATCGGCATCTGGGCGGACGGCTTCGAGAAGCTGCAGGTCATCCCGATGCTGGTGCTGATGCCGCTGACGTTCCTCGGCGGCACCTTCTACTCCATCAAGATGCTACCGGAATTCTGGCAGAACGTGACGCTCTTCAATCCGATCGTCTATCTGATCAGCGGCTTCCGCTGGAGCTTCTACGAGATCTCCGACATCGGAATCGGCATTGCCGTCGGCATGACGCTGGCATTCCTCGCCCTCTGCCTCGCCATCATCTGGTGGATCTTCAGGACGGGCTACCGCATCAAAGCCTGAGATCCCTGCTCCTCCCGCGCCAGCGCCGCCGAGCGGGCTCCGGCCTTACCCGCGCGAGACTCATGTCACCGCCGCTCGGAGAGGCCGGTCGCGATGTCGCTCTCCTTGGCGGTCCCCATCAGGATGCCGATCGACTGGCGCGCGCCATCGATCATCGCACCGGGATGCGCGAGATTGGCGAGCCCGCCCGCGAGCAGGGCATCGTGGCCGAGGCCCGCCCGCCCGATGACCAGCAGCGCCCGATCCCGCGCGTCGATCGCATCCTTGACCGCCTCGGCATGGGTACGGCTCGCGACGCCCTCGAACTCGGGCGTGACCAGCGCCAGCCCGTAGCGCTGCCCGGCGAGCGCCGTGCGGATGTCGAACCCCGGCTCCGGGGGCGTATTGGCGAACCTGGCAGCGTTCGCCTCGCGCGGGCTCGGCGCGTGATGGACGAGCACGAACGCATTGTAGAGATCGGAGAACGACGGCCGGCCGGCCTTTGCGATGTCGCCCTCGATCCGCTCGCAGCCGCCGCGCCACAGGGCCGCCTCGGGATCGTCCTCGCACGTCATGCGAACGGAATAGGCGCGCGGCAGGTCCATGCGGCCCTGGATATCCGAGAGCCAGAACGCGAACGCGACCCAGCCGCCCGCGAGCGCCAGCCCGAGCGCGGGCAGCCACCAGCGCCGAAGCGCCTGAAGCGACTGGTTCCCAAGCCGGGTGAGGGACTGCAGCATGACGCCGCGGAGAGTTCCACCGCTTCGCCGCCGAGACAAGCCCCGCGCGGCCTCGCCCGAACCGTTAAGGCGCGAGCCCTTGCGCAGGAGGCGGCGGCGCGTCCGGATCGAACACCTCCGCCATCGCCGCGGACCCGTCGCGCCGGTAGATATCCGGCCGGAACGAGATGCGCCCGTCGGGCTCGGCCCAGGCCGTGATGTAGGCGAAATAGACCGGGATCGGCCGGGTGAGCTGCACGTCGAGCGCCTGCCCCGCATCGAGCACCGCCTGCACCTGCCCCGGGTTCTCCCAGCCGGGCTCGTACCTGGCGAGCCATTCCACCAGCCGGAACACGTCCTGAACGCGCACGCAGCCGGCGCTGAACGCGCGCGCGCGCTGCTGGAACAGCGGCTTCATCGGCGTGTCGTGCATGTAGACGCCGTGCTCGTTCTGCATGTCGATGCGCACGAGGCCGAGCGCGTTCTGCGGACCCGGATCCTGCTTGAGCTTGATCCGCTTGGCATCCGCCTGCGACCAGTCGATCGCGCTCGGATCGATCTCCGGCCCGTTGAAATCGCCGGTGAGCACGCGGATATGCTCGTTCGAAAGGTAGTCGGGCTCGGTGACCAGCCGCGGAAACACGTCGAGCTGGGCCACGCTGTCGGGCACGCGCCAGTACGGGAAGAAATTGAGGTTCCGGATCGTGGCCCTGAGCGTCGGCGTCTCGCGGCCGTTGCGTCCCACGATCACGCGATGGCGCAGCATGGTCTGGTAACGCTCCACCGCCTCGAGCTGAAAGGCCGGAATGTTGACGAGCACGTAACGCTCTTCGGTCGGCTGCTGCACGAGCTCGAGAATGCGGCCGTGATTGAGCTTGAGCTGCGCGAGGCGCTCCTGCGCCGTGACGTTGAGCGCAGCCAGCGTCGGCTGGTCCACGCGCCCGTTCGTGCGCAGCCCGTTGTTCTCCTGGTAGCGCGCGACCGCCTGCTCCACGGCCGAATCGTATTCGTAGTCGTTGTAGCTCGACGAGCGCGGCAGCTCGCCCGTCACCATCAGCCTCCGCCGAAGATAGCTCACGCGCTCGTCGCTATCGCCGGGGCGCAGCATGCGGTTGCCGGGGATCGTCGGCCAGCCGCCCTTGTTCACGATCTGCTCGTAGCGGGCAATGGCACTCTCCATGGCCGCGAGCATCTCGTCGCTGCGCCACGGCACGTCGTTCGGCCTGAGATCGTTGAGGTCGTCCTTGCGCGGCTGGCTCCGCTCGAGCGACGCCCGCTTGCCCGAATAGTCCGGCGCGCCGAACGACGTGATGCCTTCCCACCAGTTGCCGTCCTGTGCGCCAGCCGATGTCCCGGACCAAGCCATCGCCACTGCGAGCAGAGCGAAGCCGAGGCCGCGGAGAACCGTCGTCGACAAAATCACCGGAAATCCAATCCTGTTCGCCGCAAAGAAGGCTCTTAGACGCAACCGATATGGCCAAACAAAGACCCGCCCGCAAGTCGCCCGCCAAAAAAACCGCTTGAAAAAGAAGCACCTATTGCCGCGCGTGCGGCAGCCCCCGCGGCCAGACGCATCAGGACGGGAAATGATCCCATCCCCCGCCGCGGATCGCCAGCGGCCGCCCGTCGAAGCCGGTGACGGCCACGCCGTCCCCCGGGGCGAGCCGGCCGATGGCGGACACCGCGACGCCGCTCGCCATGGCGGCCTCGCGGAACGCCGCGGCATCGGCCGGCGCGACGGCCGCCAGCACCTCGTAGTCGTCGCCCCCCGTCAGCACCGCCTGGATAAGCTCCGGATCGTGGCGGAGCGCCGTGCGGGCCGGGTCCGACAGCGGCAGCCGCGCCGCCTCGAGCGCCGCCCCGAGCCCCGAGGCGCGCGCGAGCCGCCCGCAGTCCTTGACGAGGCCGTCCGAGACGTCCATCGCTGCCCTCGCGTAAGAGAGGAGATGCGGCGCAAGCGCAAGGCGCGGCTCGGGTCTCAGATAGCGGCCGAGCAGCGCCTGCACGCTCGCGTCGTCGAGGCCCATCGCGGCCGCGCACGCCGGATCCTGCCGCAGCCGGAGACCGAGCGCGCTATCGCCAAGCGTGCCCGACAGGAACAAAAGGTCCCCCGCCCGCGCCGTCGCACGGCGAACCATGTGTCCCTGGGGTACGCGGCCGATGGCGGTGATGGTGACGGAGAGCGGGCCCGGCCGGCGGTCCGTATCGCCACCCGCGAGCGCGAGGCCGAACGCCGTCTGCGCGGCGCCGAGCCCGGCGGCGAAGGCTGCGAGCCACGCCGCCTCAGGCCGCGCGGGAAAGGAGAGCGACATCAGGTAGGCGACCGGCTCAGCGCCTTTCGCGGCAAGGTCCGACACGTTGACCGCGAGCGCCTTCCAGGCGATGTCGGCCGGCGCATCTTCAGAGAAGAAATGGACCCCCTCGGCCACCGCATCGGTGGTCAGCACCAGATCGGCGCCGGGCGGAGGCGTGAGAAACGCGCAGTCGTCCTTGAGGCCCAACGCGCCCGCGAAGCCCGAAGCCAAAGGCGCGAAGGTGGTTTGGATCAGTTCGTCCTCGCCCCCCGCCTCCTGGCTGGCCATGGATTACGTTCCTTCGCCGGGCGTCTCGAACTCCTTGGCCCGCACCTTGTGCGCGATGCGGTCGAGCACGCCGTTCACCACCTTGGGCTCGTCCGCCTCGAAGAAGGCCTTGGCGATGTTGATGTACTCGTTGATGGTAACGCGCGCGGGCACGTCGCTGCGCTCGAGAAGCTCGAACACGCCGCCGCGCAGGATGGCCCGCAGGATGGAATCGACCCGCACCAGCCGCCAGCCCGTGCGGAGCTGCTGGTCCACGAGCGGATCGATCTCCCGCTGGCACCGCACGACGCCCTTCACGACATCGGCGAAGAACGTGGCATCGCCTCCCTCGAGGGAGGTCAGCGCCTCACCCTCTGCATCCGCCTCGTCCTTGTCCGCTTCGGGCCTGGCCGCCATGAACTGGTCGATAACCTCGCCGGCGTCCGTTCCCGCGAGATCCATCTGATAGAGCGCCTGCACGGCCGCCATGCGCGAAACCGTGCGCGGCTTCGGCGCGTCGCCGGCCGTCTTCTTTCGTCGGGGAAGGCTCATGGCACGCGCCGCCCGAGACGCTCGGCGATGCGGATCAGCCTGAGGCAGGCCCGCGCCGCATCCCCGCCCTTGCCATCGGCGCCGCCCTCCGCGCGGGCGCGCGCCTGGGCTTCCGTATCCACGGTCAGCACCGCGTTTCCGACCGGAATATTGTGCCGGATCGCCGTTTCCATCAGCCAGTGGTTCGTGTTGTTGCAGACGATGTCGTAGTGCGAGGTCTCGCCGCGGATGACGCAGCCGAGCACGATGACGCCCGCGTAGCGGCCGCCTTCACCGCCGCCGAACAGCCCGGCCGCGACCGCCTGCGCGAACGCCTGGGGAATTTCCAGCGCGCCCGGCACGGCGATCCGGTCATAGGCGGTGTCCGCCGCATCGAGAACGGCCACGGCGCCCTGCGCGAGCGCGTCGGTGATCTCCTTGTAGTACGGCGACTCGATGATGAGGATGCGCGCGGACGGACCGGAATGCAGGTCCATCTCGGGGCGCGAAGACGTTTCTGTCCTGACCATGGCTGAAGACTCGGCCGCCCTACTCGATCGCCCGCGTGCCGACGATGCGCAGCCCATAGGCATCGAGGCCGACGTACACGTCGTCGGGCGCATTGGTCAGCAGCACCATGTCGGACACCCCGAGCGCTCGGAGGATCTGCGAGCCGACGCCGATCTCGAGCTGCCGGCGTCCGTGCGCCGCACGCCCGTTCGGCTGCGGCTGCGTGCGCTGGTTGACCCAGTCCGAAACGCTTTTCGGCCCGAGATCGCGGATGAGCACGACGATCCCGCGCCCTTCCCGCTCGATCGCACGCATGGAGCGCGAGACCGTGTCGCCCGCTCCCCCGATGCCGAGGATGTCGGCAGGCGCGTTGATCGCATGCACGCGCACGAGGACCGGCCCTGGCGCCGAGAGATCACCCTTGACGAGCGCCAAGTGCTCGACCGGCTCCACCGTCGTCGTGAAGACGTGGAGATCGAAGAGGCCGCCGTAGGAGCTCTCCACCCGCGTCTGCGCCACTTGCCTCACGAGCCGGTCGTGCTTGAGGCGATAGGCGATGAGGTCTTCGATGGTGCCGATCTTGAGGCCGTGCCGCTGGGCGAACGGCACCAGATCCGGCACCCGCGACATGGTGCCGTCCTCGTTCATGATCTCGCAGATGACGGCCGCAGGATAGAGCCCTGCGAGCCGCGCCAGATCGACGGAGGCTTCCGTATGCCCGGCCCGGATCAGCACGCCGCCCTCGCGTGCGACGAGCGGGAACACATGCCCCGGGGAGACGATGTCGTTCGCTCCCTTGGTGGGGTCGATGGCCGTCGCGATCGTGCGCGCCCGGTCATGGGCGGAGATGCCCGTCGACACGCCTTCCCGCGCCTCGATCGACTGCGTGAACGCCGTGCGCTCGCGCGCCGCCTGCGTGCGCACCATGAACTCGAGGCTGAGCTCCTGGGCGCGCGATTGCATCAGCGCCAAGCAGATGAGCCCGCGCCCATGCTTGGCCATGAAATTGATCGCATCCGGCGTCGCCATCTGCGCCGGAATGACGAGGTCGCCCTCGTTCTCGCGGTTTTCGGCATCGACCAGCACGACCATGCGCCCGTTGCGCATGTCGTCCACGATCTCGGCCGTCGACGAAAGGAAACTGGCGCCTTCCGAATGCGCGATATTCTCGAGCCCGATGCTCACACCCGAAACTCCATGATGCGCGCCACGTAGCGCGCGAAGAGGTCGATCTCGACGTTCACCTCGTCGCCCGGCTTTTTGCGCCCCCACGTCGTCTGGGTCAAGGTCACCGGAATGAGATTGATGCCGAAACGCAAGCCTGCGACCTCGTTAACGGTGAGCGACGTGCCGTCAAGCGCCACCGAGCCCTTGGCGGCGACATAGGGGGCGAGATGCCGCGGCAATTCCAGGCGCACGCGCACGCTCTCGCCATCGGGCCGCATGTCGACGATCTGCGCGACGCCGTCCACGTGGCCGGAGACGATGTGCCCGCCGAGCTCGTCGCCCGCCTTGAGCGCGCGCTCGAGGTTGACCGGCCGGCCGGCCTGCCAGGAGTCCAGGGTGGTTTTCGAGAGCGTCTCGTTCGAGACATCGACGGTGAAGACCGAGCCATGCCCGTCGGGGCGCAGCGCCACGACGGAAAGACAGCAGCCGTCGCACGCGATCGACGCACCGAGCGCGATGCCCTCCGCGTCGTAGCCCGAGCGGATCGCGAACCGTCCGCCTTCGCGGCCGATCACCTCACCCACGTCCGTAATGATGCCTGTGAACACGAATGATGCCCCGCTCGGATCGGAATAACCTCGCCCGCCCCGCCCGCTCGCGCCTCACGCGCTCCGGCCGACACCGGGGCGCGGAAGATCGACGACCCGGTAGGTTGAAACCGCATCGGCACCGACACGCCGCTGCATGGTCAGCGCGAGATCTAGCCCCGGAGCGTAACGAACGGCAAGCGCCGAGGACGAAAGGTCGCCTTTCCCGCCGCCGAGCGCCTGGAACAGCACGACCTCGTCCACCAGCCGCTCCGCCGCGAAGGAGCGCCAGATGGCTTCGCCCCCTTCGACCAGGAGCCGCGTCACGCCCTCGTCGGCGAGCGTGCGGAGCACCCGTCCGGTGCGCAGCACTCCGCCCGCGGACGGCACGCTGAGGATGCGTGCGCCCCGCGCCTCGAGCACGCGCACCTTGTCCGCGTCGGGCGTTTCGCCCGTGAAGATCCATACCGGCACCTCCCGCGCCGTCCGCAGGAGCTTGAGGTCCGGGGAAAGATCGAGCGTCCGCGACAGAACGATCCGCACCGGCGTGCGGCCTGCAAGCCCGGGCAGGCGGCAGGTGAGCTCCGGGTCGTCGTCCCGCGCCGTCCCGGCGCCGATCAGAATGGCATCGCTCTCCGCCCTGAACCGGTGCGCCAGCGCCCGCGCCTCGACGCCAGTGACGAAGAGCGCCTGCCCCGCCTCGCCGCGCGGCAGCGCCCCGTCGTGCGCGAGCGCCATCTTGAGCGCGACGAACGGGCGGCGCGCGCCGACCCGCAGGATGTGGCCGAGCGTCACCCAGCGCGCCTCCTTGCCGCGGCATCCGACGTCGACCCGAATGCCGGCGTCGCGCAGCCGCGCGCTACCGGCTCCGCCCGTCCGTGGGTCCGGATCCTCGACGCCGATCACCACGCGCGCGAGCCCGGCTGCGATCACGGCATCCGCGCACGGCGGCGTCTGGCCGTGATGGGCGCAGGGCTCGAGCGTGACATAGAGCGTCGCGCCCTTCGCGCGCGCGCCGGCGCGGCGCAGCGCCTCCGTCTCCGCATGCGGCCGCCCGCCGGGCTGCGTCATGCCCCGCGCAATGACCTCGCCTGTCGTCTCGTCGGCGACGACGGCGCCCACGGATGGGTTGGGCGCAACCGTCCCGAGCCCACGCCTCGCCAGCGTGAGTGCGATCCTCATCATCTGCTCGTCGAAAGGCGTAAAGGTCATGGCTACCTATCTGTCTCCCTCCCCCTCACAGACCGAGGCGAAGGACCTCCTCGCGTCCGCACGCCGCAGCTCCCTGCCCGCTTTGCCGGCTGCCTGCTGCCCCACTCAAAGCTTCTTTGCCGCGCTGAGCACGTCGCCCATCCCGTCGTCGCCCGCGATCTCGCCGAGCACCTCCTGGAAATCTGCCGCTTCACGGAAATCGCGGTAGACGGAGGCGAAGCGCACGTAGGCCACCGGATCGAGCGCGCGCAGACCTTCCATTACATAGGCGCCGATGGTGGAGGACGGCACCTCGGTCTCTCCCGAGCTCTCGAGCTGGCGCACGATACCGGACACCATGCGGTCCACGCGCTCGGTCTCGATCGGACGCTTGCGCAGCGCCACCTCGACCGACTTCTGCAGCTTGTCGCGATCGAACGGCACCTTGCGCCCGCTCCGCTTGACGACGACGAGCTCGCGGAGCTGCACGCGCTCGAATGTCGTGAAGCGCCCGCCGCAGTCAGGACAGACCCTGCGCCGGCGGATGGCCGCGTTCTCCTCGGTGGGGCGGCTGTCCTTCACCTGCGTCTCCTCGCAGGAACAGTAGGGGCAGCGCATCTGATCGTCTCCAAACGAAAAAGCGCCGGGGCGAAGCGCTCCGGCGCCTTCTTCTAGTGCATGTTGCCGGCCGATGAAACGACCGGCCGCCGCCTCTCCCCATCGGCGCCCGTCGCGCCCAGCGACGCGGGGGTCCTGCAACGGCCGGGCTCCGGGCCCATCCAGGGCCGCAACCGCAGCCGTCGCCGCCTGGGGCCGGCCTCAGTAGATCGGGAAGCGCTTGCAGAGCTCGGTCGCTTCGGCCTTGACCTTCTCCTCGACCGCGCCGTTGCCCGCTTCCCCGTTCTTGGCAAGCCCTTCCAGAACCTCGGCGATCATGCGGCCGATGTCGCGGAACTCAGCTTCCCCGAAGCCGCGCGTGGTGCCGGCCGGCGCGCCGAGACGAATGCCGGACGTGACCATCGGCTTCTCCGGATCGAACGGGACGCCGTTCTTGTTGCAGGTGATGTGCGCACGCCCGAGCGACTTCTCCGAGATGTTGCCCGTGAGCTTCTTCGGACGCAGGTCGACCAGGATGAGGTGCGTATCCGTGCCGCCCGAGACCAGCGCGAAGCCGGCATCCACCAGCACCTGGCCCATGGCCTTGGCGTTGGTGATGACCTGCTTGGCATACTGCTTGAACTCCGGCGTCAGGATCTCGCCGAACGCCACCGCCTTGCCGGCGATGACATGCATCAGCGGGCCGCCCTGGATGCCCGGGAAGATCGCCGAGTTGACCTTCTTGGCGATGTCCTCGTCGTTGGTGAGGATCATGCCGCCGCGCGGGCCGCGCAGCGTCTTGTGCGTGGTCGTGGTGACCACGTGCGCGTGCGGGAACGGCGAGGGATGCTCGCCGGCGGCGACGAGGCCGGCGAAGTGGGCCATGTCGACCATCAGGTGCGCGCCGACCTCATCGGCAATCGAGCGGAACGCCGCAAAATCGAACTGGCGCGGATAGGCGGAGCCGCCGGCAATGATGATGCGCGGCTTCTCGGCCTTTGCGATCTCGCGCACCTTGTTCATGTCGACGCGATGCGTGTCGGGCTCGACCTGGTAGTGCACCGCGCGGAACCACTTGCCGGACTGGTTCACCGTCGCGCCGTGCGTGAGGTGGCCGCCGTGAGCGAGATTGAGGCCGAGGATGGTATCGCCCGGCTTGGCAAGCGCGTTGAACACGCCCTGGTTGGCCTGCGAGCCCGAGTTCGGCTGCACGTTGGCGAAGCCGCAGCCGAAGATCTTCTTGGCGCGGTCGATGGCGAGGGTCTCGACGATGTCCACGTACTGGCAGCCGCCGTAGTAGCGCTTGCCCGGATAGCCCTCGGCATACTTGTTGGTGAGCACGCTGCCGGCCGCATCGAGCACTGCGCGCGAAACGATGTTCTCGGAGGCGATGAGCTCGATCTCGTACTGCTGGCGGCCAAGCTCCTTGTCGATCGCCGACGCGACCTCCGAATCCGTCTCAGCGAGCGGCGTTTTGAAAAAGCGGGCGGTCGGGCTCTTTGACATGACGTTTCCTCTGCGTCGGCTTTGTGGAAATGAATGGGAAAAGAACAGATGGAGGCGTATCGGCGAAAGAAGAGGCTGCGGCGCGCGCAAATCCCTTCTGGAAAAGGCTGCGGCTCAGGGTCCCTGCTTTCGCACGCCACTTACCATGCGCCAGAGAGCAGCAACAGGGAAGGCCGCGTCGCACCCATCTGGGTGGGTGTGCGCCGCAATATATGGGTAGGAGGAACGGCGGGACGGCTGCTATTCGGCAGCAAGCTTGCCGGTGCGGCGGACGGCGGCCGGGCAGGCAGCCCAAAGCTCGCTCAGCGCCACCGTCAAGGCGTCCATCTGCGCGTCCGTGTGATACGGCCCCGGCGTCAGCCGGATGCGCTCCGTACCCCGCGGCACGGTCGGGTAGTTGATGGGCTGCACGTAGATGCCATGCCGATCGAGCAGGCGGTCGGTCACTTCTTTGCAGTGGACCGGATCGCCGATCAGGACCGGCACGATGTGGCTCTGGTTCGGGAACACCGGCAGCCCGGCGTTCACGAGGCGCGTCTTGAGGGCGCGCACCCGTTCCTGGTGGCGCGCCCGCTCGAGCGAGCTGCCCCTGAGATGGCGGATGCTGGCCAACGCGCCGGCCGCGATCGCGGGCGCCAGCGACGTCGTGAAGATGAACCCCGGCGCAAACGAGCGGATCGCATCGCAGAGGTCGCGCGTGCCGGCGATGTAACCGCCCATGACGCCGAAGCCCTTGGCCAGCGTGCCGTTGATCACGTCGACGCGCCCCATCACGCCGTCGCGCTCGGCGATGCCGCCGCCGTGCGGACCGTACATGCCGACCGCGTGCACCTCGTCGAGATAGGTCAGCGCGCCGTACTTCTCGGCAAGGTCGCAGATCGTTCCGATAGGAGCGATATGGCCGTCCATCGAGTACACGCTCTCGAAGGCGATGATCTTCGGCGTATCGAGCGGCACCTGCTTCAGCTTGGCCTCGAGATCGGCGATATCGTTGTGACGGAAGATGCGCTTCTCGGAGCCGCCGTGCCGGATGCCCTCGATCATCGAGGCATGGTTCTTCTCATCCGAGAAGATGATGCAGCCGGGAAACAGCTTCGCGAGCGTCGAGAGCGCCGCCTCGTTGGCGACGAAGGCCGATGTGAAGAGCAGCGCCTGCTCCTTGTCGTGGAGGCCCGCAAGCTCGCGCTCGAGCTCGACATGGTAGTGCGTCGTCCCGGAGATGTTGCGCGTCCCGCCCGAGCCCGCACCCACGCTGTCGATCGCCTCGTGCATGGCCGCGACGACCTTGGGATGCTGCCCCATGCCGAGGTAGTCGTTCGAGCACCAGACGACGATCGGCTTGGTTCCTGCCGGTGTGACGTGGACGGCGGCCGGGAATGCTCCGCGATGGCGCTTCACGTCGGCGAAAACGCGGTAACGGCCCTCCTGGCGGATTGCATCCAAGGAGGCTTTCAACTGCCGCGCGTAGTCAACCATCGACGTGTTTCCTCGAGCTTCGGTCTTTTTGATTTGCCGCTGGTTCTAGCGGCAGAGGCCCCATAACGCCAGCATCTATCGAACAGTATTACAGTGCAACGGGTGTTATGTCGCGGCGGCCCACCCTGTTACCGGAGCGAACCTGAACGTCATCCCAACGGGAGTCCAGTCTTTGCGATATTGCAGCACGGGATCCTGCGCGTATTGACCTAAGTCAATCCGGTGGGCACGCCACCTCAGTACGAGGTCGCGATCTCCGCCACGCCGTCGCGATTGTAGAGGTCCCGGCGGAACTGGATGGTACCGTCCTCGGTCGCCCAGGCTGTGATGTAGACGAAATGCAGAGGCACGGGCGTCGCGAGTCGCACGTCCTTGCGCTCACCGGTGGCCTTCATTTTCTCGACCTTCTCCGGAGTCCAGCCGTCGTTCTGCCCCAAGAGCCAGTAGGCCAGCCGCTCGATGTTGTGCACGCGGATGCACCCCGAGCTGGCGGCTCGGAAATTGCGCCCGAACAGCCCCTCGGACGGGCTGTCGTGCATGTAGACGGACTCGCCTGAGGCGAAGTTGATCTTCACGAAGCCGAGCGGATTGTCTTTTCCGGGCGGCTGCCGGTATGAGTAGGACTTCACCGTGGACGAATTCCAGTCGACCTTCTCCGGATCGACCTTCCTGCCGTCGCTGTAAGCCTCGATGCCGGTCTTGACCAGCACGTTCTCGCCCTTGGCCTGCATCTCGCGGCCTTGGGGGATGAGGTCCTTCTGGATGACCGTCGGCGGCAGCCGCCAGACGGGGTTGAAGTTCATCTCCGTGATCGTCGAGCGGAGCAGCGGCGTCGGCCGGTCGACCTTGCCGACGACCCCCGTATGGCGCGAGATCACCTTGTTGAGGGCCACCGCCTCGACCTGGGCGGCGGGAATATTGACGATCACGTACTTGCGCTGCGGCTTCACCACGGCGGCCATCTCCGTCAGCCGCCTGAGGTTGGTCTTGAGCTGCTTCAGCCGGTCCTCGGCCGTCACGTTGAGCGCTGCGACGGTCGTCTCGTCGAGCCTGCCGTTCGGCGTCAAACCGTTGGTGGTCTGATAAGCCTTGAGCGCCTCGACCAGCGTGCCGTCGAGCGTCGTCCCGCCCGCCGCGCTCGCCGGCAGCTCGCCCGAGACGATGAGGCGGTCGCGAAGCTCGACGATCGCGAAGTGATCCTCGCCCGGCTTCACGCGCGCGGACGGCACCGATTTCCAGCCGCCGGCGGCAACGATGTCCTCATAGCGCGCGATCGCCGCCTTGGTCGCGGCGATATTGGCCGAGGAGAGCGTGGGGAAGCCCGGTGGCGGATTGCGCTCGAACGCCTTGAGCTGCTCGCGCTCCGTCGTCGCGTCGCCGGCACCACGACCCGTGGGGCCGAACTGCAGGGTCCAGAGGTCGTCCAAGGCGCACGCTGCACTGTGAGACAGCACGAGCACGGCCGCCGCCGCGCCGAGCTTCCGGCACAGCCTGCGACGGCCGGTGATGAACGAAGCCCCCATGGAGTTCCCCCGCCGGATCGCGTTGATCTCCGCTCGCGTGCCCATCCCGCAAACCCAGAGCAACGCCCGCAGAGCCATGACCCGGGAAGCATGGCATGTTCCAGCTTTGACAAAAAGCCCTCGCCGGCGGCCGGACGCGGAGGTGGTGCCGGCCCGCCACAAGGCATCGGCAGAGGCCGCGGGCAGCCGATCCAGCGGGGCTGATTCGTCTGTCGCGGCGCAAAAAAGGGGCGCGATGCACGCGCCCCTTGTTCGTTGAACCTCTCCGTGTCTCTCAGAGACGATAGCGGATCTGGTCCGTCCAGAAGCGCTCGAGGCGCGCCAGCGCCTTGTTGAGCCCCTTGAGCTCCTCGCCCGTCACCTGCGCCACGGCCTCGACCGAGCCGAGCTGGCGCTGGTAGAGGCGCTGCACGACCTCCGCGGCCTGCCGGCCCTTGGCCGAGAGCGAGACGCGCACGCTGCGCTTGTCGGTCTCGCTACGCTCGTAATCGACGTAGCCCATCTCGACGAGCTTTTTGAGATTGTAGGAGACGTTCGAGCCCATGTAGAGCCCGCGGCTCTTGAGCTCGCCCGCCGTCAGCTCGTTGTCGCCCATGTTATAAAGCAAGAGCGCCTGCACGGCGTTGAGGTCCGAGCTGCCGGTACGGTCGAACTCGTCCTTGACCACATCGAGCAGCAGCCGGTGCAGACGCTCGATCAGATGAAGGCTCTGGACGTACTCCGAACGGAGATGGGGATCCTGGTTTTCGGGCGCGCGATCGCGCGCCGCTTTGATAGCGGTACTCATACCCTGCCTCACTCGACAACCTGTTTGACGCGACCGATTTTTCGGTTCTGTCGTCAGACTACGGGAGACACATAAAAATTAGCTCAATCTGTTCGGTAAACCGCGGGTAAATCACAGTCCCCGCCTCGTACAGAGGCGCGGCGAGCCGGAAGCGGCAGCCATCGCCCGGAGCGTCGGCGGCGCCCACCCTCACGCCCGCGCCGCCTGCATCTCCTCGCGCGTCGGCAACACCAGCTCGCCGGCGCCGAGCGGCGCGAAATAAGCGTCCAGCATAGCATCCGAGACGTCCTCGAGACGCTGAGGCGCCCAGCGCGGCGCGCCGTCCTTGTCGATGAGCGCGGCCCGCACGCCCTCGTAGAAGTCGCCGCCTCCCGCGCCGTCGCCTTCGAGGATGCGAACCGCGAGCCGGTAGTCGACCTGCAGCGTCTGCCTGAGATCGAGAGCCTGCGCCTCGCGGATGTGCCGGTGCGTGATCTTGAGCGAGAGCGGGGAGCACCGCTTGAGATCGGCGGCGACGCGCTGCGCCCAGTCTCGATGCTCCCCCTCGAGCGCCTCGAGCCGCGCCACGATGTCCTCGACGCGCACGGCCGAGAAGCAGCGGTCGATCGCTTCGCGATAGGGCGCGAGCTCGCCCGCCTCCGGCTCCCGATGCCGCTCGTCGAGCACCGTATCGACGGGCCAGGTGTCCGCGAGCGCTGCCTTGATCGCACCGAAGTCCGTCGAATCGATGCAGTGCGTGACGAGCCCCAGCGCATAAGCCTCGGCGCGGCCGATGCGACGCCCGGTGAGCCCGAGGTACATGCCCACGTGGTCCGGAAGCCGCGCGAGCACATGGCAGATGCCGACGTCGGGAAAGAGCCCGATCAGCGTCTCGGGCATCGCGAAGGCGTAGCCTTCCCCCGCCACGCGGTGCGTGCCGAACTGCGTAATGCCGACGCCACCACCCATGACCATGCCGTTGATCAGCGGCACCGTCGGCTTGGAGAAGCACTCGCACTGCCAGTTGAGTGCGTATTCGTCGGCGAACGCCTTCGCGCCTGCGGCAAGCCCTGTCCGCACGAGCCCGATCACCTCGCGCACGTCGGAGCCCGCGGAGAACGCACGCGGGCTCTCCGACTGGAGAGCGACGGCATAGACCTGGGGATCACGCGCGGCGGACCACAGGCATCGGGCGAGCGCGGCGCGCATGTGCTGCGTGAGCGCGTTGAGCGCCTTCGGTCGGTTGAGCGTGACGAGCGCGAGCGTCCCCTGCATCTCGACTTTCAGCGTCTCGTCGGCCGTCTCGGTCATGCGTCTCTCCGATGGGGTGGAAATTCGTCGCCGCGCCACCAATGTGAGGAGTGGGGACAGGCGCCTTTTGGGGCCACATTTGGCGGCTATACAATCTCTCGTGACGGGATGAAACTGCCTGTCTGATTCGCCCCGCCGGGCGCGCCGCGCCCCGTAGCGGCAACGAACATCCGGCCGGACCGTCAGCCCCTCCGAGACCGTGGAAGAGCAGGACACCATGGATCAGAGAGTCCAGGGATCAGGATGAGCCTCACGACCACCCCTCTGGCACGCACGTGCGCCGCCGTCGCCTTGGCCTTCGTCGGGGCGGAGAGTTCCGTGGCGCATGCGGCGGACCAGTCGCTGACGGGCGCGGTGATCGGCGCATTCGAGACCATCGTCATCGATACCACCAAGGCCGCGTCGAAGGCCAAGTCGGCCGCAAAGGACGCACTCGCCACCGGCAAGTCGAAGCCGAAGGCCGACGCGGCCGCGAACGAAAAAGCCGCACCCGCCGAGCCGGCCAAGGCAGCGGGCAACGCCGGCGACAGCGATCCGAAAACCGGAACCGTCGAAGCCGCAAAGCCCGCGGGATCGGTGGCCGAATGGCCGGCCGTGGAGGTCGAGCTGGCGAAAGCGCGCTGCACGCAACTGCTCAAGGGGGTCGACGCCGTGGCGATCCCTGAGCCGCCGTTCCGGAAGGGTGATTGCGGGGCCATGGCGCCCATGCGCCTGATTTCCATCGGCAAGAACCCCGAGGTCTCGTTCTCGCCGCCGCCCGTCGTCTCCTGCGACCTCATCGTCGGCCTCACCCGATGGGTGAAGGACGAGGTTCAGCCTGCCGCGAAAAAGCACCTCGGCTCCGAGGTGATCCGCATCGAATCGATGAGCGATTATTCCTGCCGCATGGCCTACGGCCGCATCGGCAACAAGCTCTCCGAGCACGGCAAGGCCAACGCGCTCGACATTCGCGGCTTCACCACCCGCAAGGGCCAGCAGGCCGTCGTGCTGACCGATTGGGGTCGCAACAGGCGCGATATCGCCAAAGAGATCGCGGCCGCAAAAGCGGCAGCGACCAAGGCGGCCGACGCCCGCGCCGCGGCGGGGACGGAAAGTGCCGCACGCCGAGAGGCGGCCGACGCCACGGAGAAGTCGGAGCCGACCGGCAGCAAGCTGCCGCGCAAGACGCTCACCGAGGGTCTCCCTCCGAAAAAAGACAATCTCACCCTCCCCGCCTCGGTGACGGAGGACGAATCCAGGGCGCGCCTGCGCCCCGGCGCGGCAGACGCCGGCAAGACGGGGAACGAGGCCAAGAAGCGCAAGGACGCGAGCCTGAACAAGGACGCCGGTCTGAAAAAGACCCGCCACGACGAGACCGTCGCCGCTCTCCCCGGAGCCGCAACGGACGGGATCACGCCGCCGCCCCCAAAAACGCCCAAAGCGCGCTTCCTGCGGGAGATCCACGGGTCGGGCTGCCAGATTTTCGGCACCACCCTCGGCCCGGAGGCGAACGAGGCCCATCGCAACCACCTGCACGTCGATATGGCCGAGCGGAAATACAAGAAGATCTGCGATTGACCCTGCCCGGCTGAAGGAGTTGCATCGGGCGCCCGGTGGCGGGATGGTTCCATCACGCCGGGCGACCGTCCGCGACCCTTATTTGCCAAGGCTGAGACCCCCCGTGATCCTGCGCACGCCTTCCTCCACCTCCCTTCCGACCGCACCTTCGCCATCCGCCGGCAGCTATCCGGCCGTCCGTCTGCGGCGCAACCGCCGCGCGCCCTGGTCGCGCCGGCTGGTCGCCGAAACCGGGCTCGCGGTCGACGACCTCATCTGGCCGCTGTTCGTCATCGAGGGGAAGGGAGAGCACGAGGCCGTCGCCTCCATGCCCGGCGTCGAGCGCCGCAGCATCGATCTCGTCGTCGAGGCGGCGCGGGCGGCCGAGCAGCTCGGCATCCCGGCGATCGCCCTCTTTCCGAACACCGACCCCAAGCTACGCAGCGACGACGGCGGCGAAGCATTGAACCCCGACAACCTGGTCTGCCGCGCCACGCGCGCCGTCAAGGAGGCCGGGATCGACATCGGCGTCATCCTCGATGTGGCACTCGATCCCTACACGAGCCACGGCCACGACGGCCTCCTGATCGACGGCGAGATCGCCAACGACGCCACGGTCGACGCGCTCGTGCGCCAGTCGCTGGTTCAGGCGGAGGCCGGGGCCGACATCCTGGCGCCGTCCGACATGATGGACGGGCGCATCGGCGCCATCCGCCGCGCGCTCGAGGAGAACGGGCACGCCGGCACGCAGATCATGTCCTACGCTGCGAAATACGCCAGCGCCTTCTATGGGCCGTTCCGCGATGCGGTGGGCTCGGGCGGCCTCCTCAAGGGCGACAAGCGCTCCTACCAGATGGACCCGGCCAACGGCGACGAAGCGTTGCGCGAGGTGGCGCTCGATCTCGCCGAGGGTGCCGACATGGTGATGGTGAAGCCCGGCCTGCCCTATCTCGATATCGTGCGCCGCGTGTCGGACGCCTACAAGGTGCCGACGTTCGCCTATCAGGTGTCGGGCGAGTACGCGATGATCATGGCTGCCGCCGAGAGAGGCTGGCTCGATGCGGACAAGGCCATCGTCGAGAGCCTGCTGGCGTTCAAGCGGGCCGGGGCTGCGGGCGTCTTCACCTATTTCGCCCCGCACGCGGCCAAGCTCATCACCTGACTGGCGCCGGTCGAAGCTGCCGGCACTCCTCGCTCCATTACCACTGCGAAGCGGCCGCGACGGGACGCGGGCCTCAGACCAGCGTCAGAGCTCGCCGCCGAGGGCGTTGTTGGTGCGCCAGGAGAACGGCTGCCCTACGAGCCGGCGATAGAGACGCGGCGCAAGCGGCAGCACGGTCCAGCCCACGAGATTGGCCAGAGCGGCGCCGACCTGCAGCGGACCGAACTCGATCTCGAGCACGAACAGAGCAAGCAGCATGACCGACAGCACCGCCATGGCGGCGCTGAGGCCGATATAGAGGATCATGAATGTCGCATCGTAGGCGATGGAGCGTGGATCGTTCATCGGAGTCTCCGATCATCTCGGCTGACGAAGGCGAATGGCGCATCCTGAGAAACCCTTGCGTCGCCGTCGGTTCCACGAGGAACAAACGGCCAGGACGCGCGCGCCTTGCGATGTACTGATGAAAGAATGCGGGAGAAGCGGGATTCGCGATAGCGGAAAATCGCCGGATCCGCTCCCGGCTGGGGCACTTCGCCGGCGGTGTGAGTCCATGCCGACACAGATGACGGCGTGTGACGGCCCGAGGCTACCGCCTCGGCCTCAGCGCCGCACGCGCCGGCGCTGCATGTCGAGCGGCGCGTCCGCCGGCGGCTCGAAATCCTGCCCGTCGGACCCGGCCTCGCCGTCGTCGGGCCTCACGGACGGCTGCTGCTGGGCGACCGCGTTGCGCGGTTTCTGGCAATCGGTCAGCCAGACGTCGAACACCGGATGCTCGACCGCGTTGAGCCCCGGGCTCTCCGCGAACATCCACCCTGTGAAGATGCGCTTCTGGCTCCCGTCGAGTCCGACCTCGTCTACCTCGACGAACGACGTGGTCTTCGGCTGCTCCGTCGGCGGGCGCGAATAGCAGGCGCGCGGCGTCACCTTGAGCGCGCCGAACTGCACCGTCTCGTTGATCGGCACCTCGAGCGTCTTGATGGTCGCTGTCACCTTGTCGAGCGCCGAGAACACGGCGACGCGGTTGTCGTAACGCGCATCCGCTTCGGCAACGGGCGCGAGAAGAAGCAGAGGCGCCGCCAGCGCCAAGGTCCTCGTCGCAATCGTCACCGGATCTGACCTTTGGCCGCTCATGCGCGCGCGCGTTCCTGTCGGGATGGGCCGTGGAGGCCCCTTGCGAGCGCCCATCTGCGCCTCAACGATGGCACGGCCAAGACGGACGCGTGCGGGCCGGCGTCTATTCCGGCTGCCAGGGCTTATAGTCACCCGTCGCCCTGGGACGCTGGCCGGCGCCGAGGATCGACCCCGCCGGACGGTAGGCTGCCGGCGTTCCCGTCATGTTGGGCCGGTGCGGCTTCTGCCACGGCTTCGCCGTGTATTTTTCTTCGGTCGGGGGCGTATCGACGGTGTAATGCAGCCATCCGTGCCACTCGGGCGGCACTTTCGAGGGATCGGCGAGATCCGTGTAGGTCACCCAGCGGCGAGGCCGGCCGAGCGGCCCCTCGCGGCCGACGCCTTTGATCTGCTCATAGTAGCTGTTGCCGAACGAGTCCTTGCCGACGAAGCGGCCCTGCCGCGCGATGGTGAGCCGCGTGCCCCAGGTATTGCCACCCCACCAACTGAAGATCTCGCTGAAAATCCCCATACCCGCTCGCCTCCGCACCGCTTTTCTTTTTTCCGATTAACGCGTCCCCCGCCGAAGCGCCAGTGCGCATTCTCCCACACCCGGCTCTGCCCCACACCCCTCACCCCTGCCCCGGCTTACCCCCGCCTACTGCCTCCTCCACCCCTACCCACAGCCTCTGCCTCACCCTGCCTGTTGCCTGTTGCCCGCTGCCTGCCGCCACTACGCATTGCCTACTGCCTACTGCCTACTGCCTACTGCCTACTGCCCGTTGCCTGCTGCTCTCCCCTGCCTGTTGCCCGCTACCCGACCTCCCTGCTGCCAAATTACAACACCAGCCTCAATACCCGCCGTCCCGGAATCGCATTATCGTCTGTCGGCCGCGGGTGCCGCCCGCTTTTCGGGCTTTTGCACATCCCCGGCTCAAAGGGCATCGGCCGCAAAGCCCCGATCTGCGGGCCTTCCAGCCGGGCAATCCCCAGCTCACCAACACCCACTAGATTTAGCTGCGGTTGCTGTTACGACGCACAAAATCTAGCTCGGCCCGTTTCTTCCAGCCTCGAATCGGCATAACGTTCCACTCATCGCCGGCCCGCGTCGGGGGACTGTGGCCGCGATCCGCTCCTGAGTATCCAGAACGCCAGCAGTAACCACCCGAGTCAGCCGACATTTTGAGCGCTGATCGGAACGCCGTGTCGCGGCGGGCCACGGGTGGGGTGTGTCCAGAAAACAACCGCGGCGCCATTTCGTGTCTCGTTGCGCACGCACGTCCGAATTTCAATCTGCACGAGGGACCTAATGAAGATCACGCGGCGCTTCACGTCTGCTGGCAAGTCTCCTTACGAAAGCATCTCGTTCCGCCGCGCCACCTCGGAGATCAAGAATCCGGACGGCTCCGTCGTGTTCCGTCTCGAGGGGTTCGAGGTACCGGAGGAGTGGAGCCAGGTCGCAGCCGACATCCTGGCTCAGAAGTATTTCCGCAAAGCGGGCGTGCCGCGCCACCTGAAGAAGATCGAGGAGACGCAGGTCCCCTCCTGGCTTTGGCGCTCGGTCGCCGATGAGCGCGCGCTTGCAGCCCTGCCCGAGGCCGAGCGCTTGGGCGGCGAGACCGATGCGCGCCAGGTCTTCGACCGCCTGGCCGGCACCTGGACCTACTGGGGCTGGAAAGGCGGCTACTTCACGACCGAGGACGACGCCCGCGCCTTCTACGACGAGCACCGCTACATGCTCGCGAAGCAGATGGCGGCCCCCAACTCGCCGCAGTGGTTCAACACCGGCCTCTTCTGGGCCTACGGCATCGACGGCCCCGGCCAAGGCCACTTCTATGTCGACCACGAGACCGGCAAGCTCACCGTCTCGGCCTCCTCCTACGAGCACCCGCAGCCGCACGCCTGCTTCATCCAGTCCGTGAACGATGATCTCGTCAACGAGAACGGCATCATGGACCTCTGGGTGCGGGAAGCCCGCCTCTTCAAGTACGGCTCGGGCACGGGCTCCAACTTCTCGAGTTTGCGTGGCGCGAACGAAAAGCTTTCGGGCGGCGGCCGCTCGTCGGGCCTCATGAGCTTCCTCAAGATCGGCGACCGCGCGGCGGGCGCCATCAAGTCGGGCGGCACCACACGCCGCGCCGCCAAGATGGTCGTCGTCGACGTCGATCATCCGGACATCGAGGAGTACATCGGCTGGAAGGTGCGCGAGGAGCAGAAGGTGGCGGCCCTCGTCACCGGCTCGCGCATCTGCCAGAAGCGGCTCAAGGCGGTGATGAAGGCCTGCATCAACTGCGATGCCGACGGGGACTCGTGCTTCGATCCGGTCAAGAACCCCGCGCTCAAGCGCGCCATCAAGGACGCCCGCCACGACGACGTGCCGATGAACTACGTGCACCGCGTCATCCAGTTCGCGCGCCAGGGCTACAAGGACATCGAGTTCGCGACCTACGACACCGATTGGGACAGCGAGGCCTACCTCACCGTCTCGGGCCAGAACTCGAACAACTCGGTGCGCGTCACCGACGCGTTCCTGAACGCGGTCGAGACCGACGGCGTCTGGGCGCTGACCTCGCGCACCACGGGGAAGACGGTGAAGACCGTGCGCGCCCAGGATCTGTGGGAGCAGATCGGCCACGCCGCCTGGGCCTCGGCCGACCCGGGAATCCAGTTCCACACCACCATCAACGACTGGCACACCTGCCCGCAATCGGGGCCGATCCGCGCCTCGAACCCGTGCTCGGAGTACATGTTCCTCGACGACACGGCGTGCAATCTCGCCTCTCTCAACCTACTCACCTTCCGTCGCGGCGAAGCCGCGCAAAGAACAAGCGGCGGAGCCGCGCAAGGAGCGAGCGAGGCTAAGAGCTTCGACACCGAGAGCTTCGCGCATGCCTGCCGGCTCTGGACGGTCGTGCTCGAGATCTCGGTCCTGATGGCGCAGTTCCCCTCGCGCCAGATCGCCGAGCTCTCCTACCGCTACCGCACGCTCGGCCTCGGCTTCGCCAACATCGGCGGTCTGCTGATGGCATCGGGCATCCCCTACGACTCCGCCGAGGGCCGCGCCATCTGCGGCGCCATCTCCGCGCAGATGACGGGCATCTCGTATGCGACGTCGGCGGAGATGGCGAGCGAGCTCGGGCCGTTCCCCGGCTACGATCCGAACCGCGCCGACATGCTGCGCGTGATGCGCAACCATCGCCGCGCGGCCTACGGCGAGACCCGCGGCTACGAGCGCCTCTCCATCGCGCCCGTTCCGCTCGACATCGCGAGCTGCCCGGACCGGGACCTCGTCACCGCGGCCCAGGCGGCCTGGGATCTCGCCATCGACCTCGGCGAGAGGCATGGCTACCGCAACGCGCAGTCGACCGTCATCGCGCCCACCGGCACCATTGGCCTCGTCATGGACTGCGACACGACGGGCATCGAGCCGGACTTCGCGCTCGTGAAATTCAAGAAGCTCGCGGGCGGCGGCTACTTCAAGATCATCAACCGCTCGGTGCCGGAGGCGCTGCGCGTCCTCGGCTACCGCGAGAGCGAGATCGCCGAGATCGAAGCCTACGCCGTAGGCCACGGCTCGCTCGCTCAGGCTCCGGCCATCAACCACGCCACCCTGATCGCGCGCGGCTTCACGCCCGAGATGATCCAGAAGGTCGAGGCCGGCCTCGGCACCGCTTTCGACATCAAGTTCGTGTTCAACCGCTGGACGCTGGGCGATGCGTTCCTGACCGGCACGCTTGGCATCCCGGCCGCAAAGTTCGACGAGCCGGGCTTCGACCTGCTCGCGCACCTGGGCTTCTCGAAGAGGGACATCGAGGCCGCCAACGAGCACGTCTGCGGCGCCATGACCCTCGAAGGCGCCCCGCACATGAAGCCTGAGCACCTGCCCGTGTTCGACTGCGCCTCGCCCTGCGGTCGCAAGGGCAAGCGCTACCTCTCGGTCGAGAGCCACATCCACATGATGGCGGCGTCGCAGCCGTTCATCTCGGGGGCCATCTCGAAGACCATCAACATGCCGAACGAGGCGACCGTCGACGACTGCAAGCAGAGCTACAGGCTCTCCTGGCGCCTCGCCCTCAAGGCCAACGCGCTCTACCGCGACGGCTCCAAGCTCTCGCAGCCCCTGAACGCGCAGGTGCTCGGCGACGACGTCGACGAGCAGGACGAGGCGGCCGAGCAGATGACGGCGGACAAGCCGCAGGTCCAGCGCATCCTGGCCGCAGCCGAGAAGCTCGCCCGCCGCGTCACCGAGCTCGAGGCCCAGCTCAAGAACGCCTCAGAGCGCTCAGCCACCCGCCAGCGCGCCAAGATGCCGGGCCGGCGCAAGGGCTACACGCAGAAGGCGTCCGTCGGCGGCCACAAGGTGTACCTGCGCACGGGCGAGTACGACGACGGCGCGCTCGGGGAGATCTTCATCGACATGCACAAGGAAGGCGCCGCCTTCCGCTCGCTGATGAACAACTTCGCCATCGCCATCTCGCTCGGCCTGCAGTACGGCGTGCCGCTCGAGGAGTACGTGGAAGCCTTCACCTTCACGCGCTTCGAGCCCGCGGGCCTCGTGCAGGGCAACGAGACCATCAAGAACGCCACCTCGATCCTTGACTACATCTTCCGCGAGCTCGCCGTCTCTTATCTCGGCCGCAACGACCTCGCGCACGTCGATCCGCGCGAGATCGTCGGCGAGACCGGGCTCGGCTCCTCCGACGAGGAGACCGACGAGCAGCTCGCCCTCGACCTTCCCGAGAGCGTGACGAAGGTGGTGTCGAAGGGCTTCATGCGCGGAAATCTGCGCATCCACGCCGGCGGACGCAGCCATCAGATCGAAGCCGATTCGGCGCTGAGCCTCTCGTCCCTGCGCTCCGATCTTGCGGCCTATCCCATGACCGAAGGCGCGACCGCCCTTTACAGCGACGGCGCCACCGCCCTCAAGGCCGACACCGAGGTCATGTACCAGCGCACGACGGTCTCGGAGACGCAGGTGGTGGAAACGCAATTGGTGAAATCGCGCTCGGCGAGCGATCGCATCGCGGAGGCGCGGCTCAGGGGCTACGAGGGCGTCTCGTGCCCCGAGTGCCAGAACTTCACCATGGTGCGCAACGGCACCTGCCTCAAATGCGACACCTGCGGCTCGACGAGCGGCTGCAGCTGACAGAGCGGAGGGCGGGGTTGCGAGATCCCGCCCTTTTCCGCCGCGTCGACGAAATGTGCTCCTGCGTAACGGTTCGTGCCCTGTGCCCCGACCTCGCGCTGACAGACTGGAGCCTCCCATGCCCGCCTCCCCGCCGACGCCCGCGAGCCCCTTCGAGCTCCTGGAGCTTCCCGACGGACGCTGCTGCGTGGCCCGTACCGCCGCGACGGAGGCGACGCTGGTCGCTGGCTCCTTCGCGAGGCTCGATCCCAAAGCGGGCGATCTTCTCCCGGACGGCCCCGGCGCCTGCCCCGTAGGCGTCTACGCCTCGCGCGACGACGCCGAGATCGCCATCCTGCGCGCCTCCCCTGCGCCGGATCCCTCCGCCCCGCTGGCGGCCTTCGCGTCTTGGCTGCGTCCGCGCTAAAGTTGCATCTGCGCCCAAATAGTCCGCATTCCCCGTTGATTCACACTTGTGGATTCGGTGCCGCCGCCGCAGACTCGCGGCACCGAAAGCGCAATAACGGCAATGTTGCGTTTTTGCCTACCGCGTCCCGATCCCAGGCGCTCGCGCGTCGATCCTGCAGCGTCGCCCTTCGAAAGCGAGGTGGCATGCCTCAATTCATTCCGAGACTTTCGCGCATCAGCGCGGGCAAGCAGAAGGGCCCGAAGGACGCCACGCCAACCGCCCCGCGCACGCGCGAGGCGCCAGTCAACGTGGAGCGTCTCGCCCGGCTCATGCCGCAGGTCCGGAAGCGCTTGGCCATCGATCGTGCGTTCACGGACGCGGCCTTGCTGGCGAGCCTCACGGCCATCGCGAGCCATCCCTCCCACGGGGAGCGATGGCACGCGGCGGAAGCCTCGACGCTCGGTCAGTACCTTGCGACCACGGGCCAGGATATGCACCGCACGTTGGTGACGCTCCTGTCTCTGCTGCCACGGCCTTGACTGGAATCAGTTCAGTATCGCCGCCAGTCTGTCATGTTGCGTTCCCCGTGTTGCGTTCAGTGTCCGTCACGGGCCTCCCGCGTCGAGAGGAGAGGCCTTCGCTTGCGTTTCACGAAGCACACCGGAGCAATCCATGTCATCTGCCGGCCTCGCGGCCCCAGCCGTCGTCTATCTCCTGGCTGACCATCTCGATTCCGCCCTCGCCGCGGGCGAGGACCTCTTGAAGAGCACGCTGCGCTGGAACGCGGGCGATCCGCGCGCGCTCGAGGGCCTGGCCGCGCAGCGCCACCAGGAGCGGGCCGCCATCGACGCGGCGCGCACGCTCGAGATGGTGCTGCTCGCACGCGTGCTGAAGTCGCGCGCAACCGCACAGGAGCTGGCGAAGCTGGACAGCCAGTTCAAGCTGATCACCCGCCTCTACACGAGCGGAACGGAGATCGTGGCCGACGCCGCGCGCGGACTGACCGACGAGACGACCTACGCGTTCGACGCCGGCGACGGCGTCACATCGTATCTGCGCACGCGCGGCCTCATTGCCGAGGACGCCCCCGCGCCGCTCGAAGCCGCGCGGCTGACCGTCACCGAGCAGTTCCTGGTCGCCGGCAAGATGCAGCTTGGCCCCCTGCTCGACCTGATCGCCATGTTCCTCGATACGCTCGAGACCCATTACGAGCTCTACGACCAGCCCCAGCGCGGCGGCAATGCGGTGCTCGCCTCGCGCACGCCAACCAGTGGCGTGACAGTCTAGGTCATGACCTAGAGCGTGTTCAGATCTTATGGACTGAAAGGTCATTCCCCTCCCCCTTGTGGGGAGGGGTCAGGGGTGGGGGGAGCCCCACGGCTGATGGTCTGCAATCCCCCCCTCCTAGCCTCCCCCACAAGGGGGGAGGGACAAGGACGATCAAGCGCGCCGACCGCGCCCGTATGATCTGAACAAGCTCCAGCACGCAAAAGCGCGGCCCTTCGGGGGAAGGACCGCGCTCAAGCTGCCATGCCAACGCTCCGGAGCGGCGGTCAGCCGCTCTCGTGTCAGCCGTTGCCGTCGTCGTCGGCCGCGTACCGCCCGGCGCTCGTATAGGCCGGCCGGCGCAGTTGCCGCTCCTGCGTAGCGAACCGCTCCTGCCCCGCATAGACGTGCCGTGAGAACACCGACATATCGTTGGTCCCGTCCCGCGTGAGCGGCCGCGCGCGCTCCGGCTGCCGCCGCAGAGCCGCCACGGCAACCGGCGCCTCCGCCTCACGCTTCGGCTTCTGACGGGCCGCCGCGACGCGGTACGACCGGGAGTTCTGCTTGGCGCTCCGCTCGGCAGAGCTACGCTTGCGGACCGGCGCAGCGTCATCGTCACGCAACGCGACCGGCGTCGCGCCGAGGGCCGCCTCGTCCGCTTCCACCATGGCGACGACGCGGAGAGGCGTCACGGGCCGAGCCGGCGCCTGTACGCCGCGGGACGGAGCAAGCTCAAGCGGCATGGGATCCGCGGCGGCGAGAACGGTCGGCGGTGCGAGTGCCGCGCCGCTCTGCGTTCCCATCGCGCCCGCGAGCTGCACAGGCGCGCCGGCCTGCGCAACGGATTGCGGGAATGGCGAGGCGAGGCCCGCCACCCGGTAAGCGCGATCCGCACCGGCCTCGGCCTCGTCGAGGCTCGCGTACGTCCCGATGTAGCCAGGCACCGGATCGTACTTGCGGTTCCTCTTGTAGGTGGCCTCCTCGCGGCTCGGCGCACCGATCACGCGCACCTTGAGTGTCGCCACGCCCTGGCCGGCAAACCCCAGGATTTCAGCCGCCCGGCGCGACACGTCGAGCGTGCGGTTGCCCCAAAAGGGCCCCGCGTTGTTGATGCGCAGCACGATCGAGACGCGCGTCGCCGGCGACCAGACGAGCAACGTCGTCCCATCCGGGTAGACGGGGCTCGCGGCGTTGTCCGGAGCCTCGGAGTTGAACGCCTCGCCTGAGGAGGTAAGGCCGCACGGATTATGGCGGTCGCGCTTGCAGGAATCGTAGTGGGAAGCCCGCACGGTCTCCTCCGTGCCGACCAGCGCCGCCGTCTCGGCAATGGTCTTCACGCGGTGGCACTTGCCGTAGAAGCAATAGGTCTTGCCGGGGGTCTTGGCCTCTGCCGCCCCTCCTCCCAGTCCCGTTGCCAGCAACGCCGCGCCGAGGGCCGGCGCGAGAGACTTGAAGCCCGCCCGTGCGATCTTATGAACGCCCAAACCTTCAGCACTGCTCGAAGGGGTTCTCATCGATCAGCTCCATTTCTGTTTTGACTTTGAGACGGCCCGCGGCTCCCCCTTGGGCCGTTAATGGTTAGCGGGCGCAACAGAGCACCTGCAACAATGGCAGGGGAGCGGCAACGTCGCCGCATGCGGACAACACCGCCATCTCGATTAAGTTGCGTTCCTAGATAAGCTCCCGCTCCGAGAGCAGGCGAACGAGCGCCGCGCGGGCCTCCTCGAGCCTCTCCGGATCCGCACTGCGGAGCACAAGCTCGGTCCTATAAACCCCGTCGGCAAAAGAGGGATAGCTGCCCATGGCGACGTCCGGATAAGCCGTCTGATGGCGCGCAAAGAGATCCGCGAGGTCCCCTTCGGCCCTGTGGACGACAATCGAGACAGCGTTCACTTTCGGCCCGGTCCTGAGCCGCTGTGTCGCAGCGGCGAGCATCGATTTCATGATGTCGGGCACCCCCGCCATCACGATCACGTTGCCAATTCGGAAGCCCGGGGCCGCCGATACGTCGTTGGCGACCAGCTCGGCGCCCTCCGGCATGCGCGCCATGCGCAGTCGGGCCGGCGTGAGCGAGATTCCGCGCGCCGCATACTGGGGCGCCATCACCGCCACGGCCCTGGGATCGATGTCGACCGGAACGCCGAACGCAGCACCGATGCTGTCGGCGGTGATGTCGTCGTGCGTCGGACCGATGCCGCCGGTCGTGAACACATAGGTGTAGCGGACACGCAGCGCGTTCACCGCCGCGACGATGTCGTCCCGCACGTCGCCGACCACGCGCACCTCGCGCAACACAATGCCGATCGCGGTCAGGTGCTCGGCGATGGCGCCGATGTTGCGGTCATGCGTCCGCCCCGAGAGGATCTCGTCGCCGATGACGAGCACCGCCGCCGTGACGATGTCGCCCTCGGACACGTGCGTTTCCTCAATCATGTGAGCATCCACCCTGTTGCGGGCTCCGCAACGGGAGCGGGCCGCCTCGCAAATAGCATTGCGGAGGGCGCCAGCGCACTCTGGATAAACGCGCTCCTTGTCGGAAAAACCGGTTCCCACTTTTCCGGAAGCACTTTAATGCTCGGCCGCCATGAAATTCCCCACCCCCCTCGTGCGCGGGCGCCTGATCAAGCGCTACAAGCGCTTCCTCGCCGACGTCAGCCTGGACACCGGCGAGCTGGTGACGGCCACCTGTCCGAACACGGGCTCCATGATGGGCCTTGCCGTGCCGGGCGCGGTGGTCTGGCTCTCCGTCAGCGCGAGCCCGACCCGCAAATACCCCCACACGTGGGAGCTGGTCGAGGCCGACGCAGGCAACGGCCCGACGCTCGTCGGCATCAACACGAGCCACCCCAACCGGCTCGTGTCGGACGCCGTCGCATGCGGCGCCATTCCCGAGGTCTCGGGCTACGCGACGTTGCGGCGCGAGGTGAAATACGGCCTCTCGAGCCGCATCGACATCCTGCTCGAGGACCCGGGCAAGGGGCTTTGCTACGTCGAGATCAAGAACGTCCATCTCTCGCGCCGGGCGGGCCTTGCCGAGTTCCCGGACTCGGTAACCGAGCGCGGCGCCAAGCACCTCGCCGAGCTCAGCGCCATGGTCGCGGCCGGACACCGCGCCGTCATGCTGTACCTGATCCAGCGCGCCGACGCCGAGGCGTTCTCGCTCGCGGCCGACATCGACCCCCGCTACGCGGCGGCGTTCGAGGCGGCCCGCGCCGCCGGCGTCGAGGCCATCGCCTACGCCTGCGACCTGTCGCCGACGGAGATTACGATCGCGCGTCCCGTGCCCGTCTTGACCTGAAGCGTCACGACCTCAGTCACGGGCGCGCGCCGCAAGGCCGGGAAGCAGGCGTCCGCACGGGGCGCACGCCTTGCCTCCTCGGCCTCACGCGTTAGCGTCACTCAGCCGCCTCGCCATGGCTGACGAGCACCTGGTCGGCGAGCCGGCCGGTCAGCTCCGCGAGGTGATCGAACGTCGCCGTGTACGTTCCGACGCCGGACGTCGCCGAGCGCAACTCCACGATGAGATCCTCGATCTCGGCTTCCGGGATATGCGCCGAGACCACGTCCCACCCGGGCCACCCCTCGCGCGCGTCGAAGCCGAGGATCTGCCCGCGCCGCTGCGGGATCATGCCGTTGACGCGCGCCGTCGCCTCGGATGGAACCGAGATCTCGACCGCCATCACGGGTTCGAGCAGCACGGGCTGGCACTTCGGCAGCCCTTCGCTCATCGCCAGCCGGCCCGCCTGCCGGAACGCCATGTCGGAGCTGTCGACGGTGTGGAACGAGCCGTCCGTCAGCGTGACCGCGATATCGACCACCGGAAACCCGAGTGGGCCATGCTTCATGTAGTCGACCACGCCGATCTCCACCGACGGGATGAACTGCTTCGGCACCACGCCGCCCGTGATCGTATCGCTGAACGCGAAGCCCGCCCCCCGCGGCCGCGGAGAGATCGACAGCACCACGTCGCCGAACTGACCGTGGCCGCCGGACTGCTTCTTATGCCGGCCGCGGATCTCGGTCGATTTGCGGATCGTTTCCTTGTAGGGCACCTGCCGCTTCTGCCGCTCGACCACGACGCCGTATTTGCGCTGCAGCCGCTCGAAGGCGACCCTGAGATGCATCTCGCCCTGGCCCTTGATCAGGACCTGGTGCGTGTCCTTGTTGTGCTCGATGACGAGCGAGGGGTCCTCCTCGATCAGCTTCGACATCGCCGAGGAGAGCTTCACTTCGTCCTTGCGGTCCTTGAGCCCGATCCCCGACGCGAGGACCGGCGTGGGCGGCCTGGGGCCCGCGATCTGCACCACCGACTTTTCGGTCGTGATCGTATCGCCGGTCCGCACCGAATCGAGGCGTCCCAGCGCCACCGTATCGCCCGCGCGCGCGCCAGCGCGCTTGTGCGTCTCCTCGCCTTTGAGCGAGAAGAGCCCGGCCACGCGCTCCTCGACCGCCTCCCCGCCGGACACGGTGGCGCCGTCCGCGAGGTCGCCCGTCAGCACGCGCGCGATCGAAAGCTTGCCGCCATGGCCGGTGTAGAGCGTCTTGAACACGTAGGCCGAGCTTTTCGCGTTCTCGATCTTGAGCCGCCGGGCGGTGGCGTCGACACACGGCACCTCGTGCCGGAGCGCCTTCAACAGCCTGAGGATGCCGTTGCCGTTCTGCGCCGAGCCGAGCAGCACCGGACAGATGAGCCCGTCCTCGAACTCCCGCGAGAGATCGGCGAACACCGTCCCGTTTTCGGGCGCGAGGTCGGAGAGGAGCTGCTCCATCAGGGCGTCGTCGTAATCGGCGAGCTGTTCCAGCATGTGGAACCGCGCCTGCTTCTCGCGCTCGAGATCGGACGCCTTGATCTCGACCATCTCGGACGGCGCGTTCTTGCGGAATAGGAAGCCCCGCTCGAGCGCGAGGTCGATGAAGCCCGTGGCTTGGCCGTTCTCCCAGATCGGGATCTGCCTCAGCACGAGCGGCTTCGTCGACGCCGGCTGCAAGGCCGGCACGATCTCGCGGATCGGCGTCTCGCAGGCGTCGATCTTGTTGAGGAAGAGAAGGTGGGGAATGCCGCGATCCTCGAGCTGCTTCAGGATCACCTGCAGCGCCGGCACGCGTTTCGCGTCGGGTTCCGACACGACGACGGCTGCATCGCACACCGTCAGGGCCTCCGCGCCCTCATGCTGGAACTCGATGGAGCCGGGGCAGTCGATGAAGGTGAAGGCGTCGTCCAGGAACTCCACGTCCGCGACGTTGAGCTGCACGCTCATGCCATGGGCGCGGGCTTCAGGGGACGCATCGCCCACGCTCGATCGATCGGCGACGGAGCCGGCCCGCACGATCCCGCCCGCACGGGCGAGAATTGCCTCCAGGAGTGATGTCTTGCCGGAGAGAAACGGGCCGATCAGTGCGATGCAGCGGGTGCTGCGGCCCGAAGCGTGCCCGGAGCCGGCATCGGGTGTGCCTCTCGGGCGGTCGGATTGCCCCATGGTGTCCTCCTTCCCGCGTCCCGGATTGTGGTTCCGGGTTGAGCGTTGACGAGGCGCAGTCGGGTGCGCGTCGCGCACCCCCGCGCCTCCTCAAGGAGCGCGACGAGATGATCGTCGCCCCGCAGCATGAAAGACGCAAGAGCCTTCCGTCTTAATCGGCTCCTAATCTTTGTCGCTCAAACATCGGGAGCGAGATCCTGCGGGGCGGAACACGGACGTGCACCAACCCGCTGCGATGCAACAAATATTCGCAGATGCGGAAGTAACGTTCGTGAAGAATGTTTCCAAAAATTACTTGAAGAACGACCGGACCGGCCGCATCATTAAAGTGTCAGCATGACGGGTTAAACATGGTCATGGGACACGATTCGACGACACGTATCGGCGACCCCGACAATAAGAAGAAACGATCCCTGGAGAGGCTGAGGCTAGGCGAAACGACCGGACCGGATTGGCGGAACGAAATTACCGGATCGAGCGCTTAAGCTCAGAGAAGGACGTTGCGTTATGCATAGAGACAAGCTCAACAAGTTCCTCGTCAAGGCGGCGGACGCGGCAGGCTATGCCATGGCCTCGCGTGAGGAGGATCTGACCGAGTGGACGCTGCTTCAGCCAGAAGTCGCGCTCCGCAACGGTCATGCCACCGCTGCCACGACGGCCCGGAGAATGTCACTGCCCTTTGCTCGTTTCGAGCAATGGATCTCTCATATGCTCTCGCTCTCGGACATCCGCGTCACCCCCCGACCGCTGCTTCCGAGCCGCTGAGAGTTCCCTCTGACAACACCATGACGGGCTGCTCGCGCGGCCCGTTTTGTTTTGGGCCGAGACCCCGCCGATTGACTCGACCCCGGTCGGATGCAAGCCTTGTCCCTCGATCAATCCATCGGAGGAAAAGCTTGATGCGTCGCATAACGTCCGTCGTCGCCACCCTTGCACTTGGCGCCACTGCGGTGTTCGCGCAGAACGTCCCTGTCATCAAGGAGCGCCAGGATCACTTCAAGAAGATGGGCGACGCCGCAAAGCCCGTCGGTGCGATGTTCAAGGGCGAGGCAGATTTCGATCTCACCAAAGTCCAGGCCGCTCTGAAAGTGATGCAGGAGAAGGCCCCCATTCTGCCGACGCTGTTCCCGGACGATACGAAAACGGGCGGAGACACCGAGGCTCTTCCCGTCATCTGGCAGGAGAAGGCCGACTTCGAGGCCCGCTTCAAGAAGCTCGGCGAGGCGGCCAAAGCCGCCGAGGCCTCCATCACCGACGAGGAGACCTTCCCCGACACCTGGAAAGAGGTGATGGGCAATTGCAGCGGCTGCCATAAGAAATTCCGGAAGCCGAAGTCCTGAGGCGCGCCTCATGGCGGAGCGATCGCACGGCCAAGCGAGCGTCCAGGTCTGGGATCTGCCGACGCGGCTCTTCCACTGGGCGCTCGCGGCGCTCGTGCTGTCCGCATGGGTGAGCTACGAGTTCGCGGAGAACCTCCGCGACTCGACGCTCGTCTGGCACCGCGCCAACGGCCTCGCCGTCCTCATCCTGATCGTCTGGCGTCTGCTGTGGGGGATCTGGGGTCCGCCGACGGCGCGCTTTGCAAGCTTCGTTCGCTCGCCGGCGACGGCCCTCGCCTATGCCCGCGCGCTCGTCGGGGGCCGGGCCGCGCGCTATCTCGGGCATAATCCCCTCGGCGCCCTCATGGTGCTGGCGCTGCTGGCGACGGTTGCGGTCCAGGCCGGGTTCGGCCTTTTCGCAACCGACGACAACGATCTCGTGGGCGGCCCGCTCTATCGTCTGGTCGAGGAGGCGCAGAACGTGCGCGCCGCCCGCCTGCACGGGTTCGTGTTCAATTTCGTCCTGCTGCCGCTCGTGGTCCTGCACGTCGCGGCCAATGTGCTCTACGCGTTCGGGAAGAAGGAGCCCCTGATCCAGGCCATGGTGACCGGCCGCAAACCAGCCGCCCCCTATGCGGACGCCGCTGACGCCGCATCCCCCTCACGCACCCGCACCGGCAGCCTTGTCCGCGCGCTGGCCTGCCTCGCCGCGGCGGCCGCCATCGTGCTCGGCGGCATCCTCGCCCTGGGCGGCCGCCTCACCCTCGCCTGAGCGAGCGCGCACGCGGCACCCGGAACGACGGTTGCGAAGGGGCGGCTGCCCTTACTTCAGGTTCCCGCAGAAGCGCTGGATGCGCGTGCAGGCTTCCGTCAGAGCTTCCGTCGAGGTGGCATAGGAGATGCGGAACGCCGGCGAGCCCTCGAAGGCCGCGCCGTGTACCACCGCCACGCCCTCGTCCTCGAGCAGCGCCGTCACGAAATCCTCATCCGTATTGATCGTGACGCCCTTGGGCGTCGTCTTGCCGATCGCCCCCGCGCAGCTCGGATAGACATAGAACGCGCCTTCCGGCTTCGGACACATGAGCCCCTTGGCCTGGTTCAGCATACCGACCACCAGATCGCGGCGCTGCACGAACACGTCATTATTGCGCTGGATGAAGTCCTGCGGCCCGTTGAGCGCCTCCACGCCCGCCCACTGCGTGATTGAGTTCGGGTTGGAGGTCGACTGCGACTGCAGCTTGCCCATCGCCTTGATCAGCGGCTCCGGCCCCGCCGCGTAGCCGAGCCGCCAGCCCGTCATGCAGTAGGCCTTGGAGAGCCCGTTCATGGTCAGCGTGCGGTCGTAGAGGCCCGGCTCCACTTGCGCCGGCGTGTAGAACGTCAGCCCGTCGTAGATCAGGTGCTCGTACATATCGTCCGTCAGCACCCAGACATGCCTGTTCTTGTGCTGCATCAGAACGTCGGTCAGCGCCTTGAGATCGGCGTGCGAATAGGCCGCCCCCGTCGGGTTGGAGGGCGAGTTGAGGATCAGCCACTTGGTGGCAGGCGTGATCGCCCGGTCGAGCACGTCGGGCTTGAGGCGGAAGCCGTCCTCGATCCGCGTCGCGGCGAACACCGGCTTGCCGGCGCCGAGCAGCACGATGTCGGCGTACGACACCCAGCACGGCGCCGGGATGACGACCTCGTCGCCGGGATTGAGCGTCGCGAGCAGCGCATTGTAGAGCACCTGCTTGCCGCCCGTGCCGAC
>NZ_DAITQL010000017.1:0-66001 GCF_036833075.1 Hyphomicrobium sp. | reverse complement strand
AGCTTGAATCACGATTTGCTCGATCGCGGAATCCTAATTGAGTACGGAGCCTAGATCATGAGCTCATGAGGGACGGGATATCGACGCGAGCGCACACGGCCTGCAGCACAAGACTGCCGGCCGGACATCGAACATCCGATGAAAGATCGAGAATTGGAGCGGGCGATGAGATTCGAACTCACGACCCTCACGTTGGCAACGTGATGCTCTACCCCTGAGCTACGCCCGCGTCCGAAAATAGGGTATCGACGCGCCGCATGACGGCGCGCCGCGCTTTATTGCTCAACCGTCGCCCCTTTGCAAGCGTCTTCCGGCAGGAACTGTTGCTGGCGTCGAATGTGGCGCAGAGTGCCGGGACGAGGGGGAAGGCGCCCCACGCCGGTGCGGGCCGCGAGAGCGGGAGCCTCTGACGGGGCTCGCAAAATTTGCCGACCCCCACCATATTGCCAGCCTGCGGTGCGGCTGCGAAGATTCGGATAGGGACCTTGAGGAGTGACGCGATGGATTTGGGAGGATTGAAGCCCGAGGGGGCTTCGGCCGCACAGGGCCTCATCAAGGACGGGACCTCGGCAGGCTTTGCCAAGGATGTCATCGAGGTGTCCCGGCAGGCGCTCGTTCTGGTGGATTTCTGGGCCGCCTGGTGCGGACCCTGCAAGCAGCTGACGCCGATCCTCGAGAAGGTCGTGGCGAGCTACGGCGGCAAGGTGAGGCTCGTGAAGATCAACACCGACGAGCACCCGGCCATCGCCGGCCAGTTGCGCATCCAGTCGCTGCCGACGGTCTATGCCTTCCGCGACGGGCGCCCACTCGACGGCTTCATGGGGGCCCAGCCCGAAAGCCAGGTGCGCGCCTTCATCGACCGCCTCCTGGGTGAGGATGCGGAAGCCGATCTCGCGGGCGTCCTCGAAGCGGCCGAGGCCGCGCTGGAGGAAGGCGACCTGCAGGGTGCCGCCGAAGCCTTCGCCGCCGTCCTTCAGGAGGACCAGCAGAACCCGCAGGCTCTCGCCGGGCTCGCGCGCTGCTATCTGATCAGCGGGGACGCGGCCCGCGCCGAGCAGACGCTGGCGCTCGTCCCGCCCGACAAGCAGTCGAGCGCGCCGGTGCAAAGCGTGCGGGCGGCCCTTGAGCTCGCCAAGCTCGCCGGGAAGTCCGATAACAGCGCCGAGCTGGAGCAGCGCCTCGCGGCCGATCCGGCCGACCATCAGACGCGGCTCGATCTCGCCGTCGCGCTCGCCGCGCGCGGCAAGAAGGCCGAGGCGCTCGATCACCTTCTGGATCTCGTCCGGCGCGACCGCAACTGGAACGATCAGGCGGCCCGCAAGCAACTCGTCCAGCTCTTCGATGCCTGGGGTCCCAAGGACGACTGCACGCTGGATGGCCGTCGCCGCCTGTCGTCAATTCTGTTCAGCTAGCCGGGATCTCGCGCGACCGCACGGGCCGCGCCGCATCACGCACCAGTCTCGAGAGGGAGACAGACGTGGCCTTTGCCGATCAGTACCGGCGCCCTGCCGATCTTCCGCCGCGCCTTCCGCTGTTCCCGCTCAGGGGCGCGATCCTGCTGCCGCGCTCCACGCTGCCCCTCCACATCTTCGAGCCGCGCTATCTCGAGATGATCGACGATGTCATGGGGGGCGCGCGCATGCTCGGCATTGTGCAGCCGGCAGGAGGCGACGACGACGAAAGCCCGCCGGGCAAGGACGTGCCGTTGCGTCGCATCGGCGGTGCCGGCCGCGTGACGAGCTATCAGGAGCTGGACGACGGCCGTCTCGCCATCGCCGTCACCGGCGTCTCGCGGTTCGAGATCGTGGGCGAGGCCGAGACCGGGCGGCCCTATCGCACGGCCACCGTGAGCTACGACCGCTTCGCCGGCGACCTGACGCGAGGTCTCGGCGAGGACCAGGTGGATCGGGCGCGCCTGGTCAGCGCCTTGCGCGCCTATCTCGAGGACAACAACCTCAAGACCGACTGGTCCGTGATCGACCGTGCGCCGAGCGAGTTCCTCGTCAACGCGCTCTGCGTGATGGCGCCTTACGGGCCGGAGGAAAAACAGGCGCTGCTCGAGGCGGCCGATCTCAAGACGCGCGCCGAGGTCCTGGTGGCGCTCGCCGAGATGGAGAGCGCGACGCGCGGCGGCTCGGGCGGCACGCTGCAGTGAGGAGGCGAGAGATGGCCGAGGAGAGATCCAGCATAACCCCTCCGGAGGAGCCGGATCCCAAATTGCTCGAGCTCCTGGTTTGTCCGGTCACGAAAGGTCCGTTGACGTATGACCGGGCGGCCCGCGAGCTTGTGAGCCCCAAGGCCCATCTGGCGTTCCCGATCCGGAACGGCGTGCCGCTGATGACGGTCGAGGCAGCCCGGTCTCTCGACGAGCCGCCGCCCGCGCCCTCGTCGTAAAATTGTCTCCGAATAATGATTGATTGCGTGACGAGGGGCCGAAACGCGAATTTAGGCTCGAATGCAGGACTGACCGACATCGTTGGTCGGCGTCACCGGACGGACTCCCATGAGCATCGCACGCCAATCCAAGGAGCGCGGCCTCGCAAGGCGGCTCGCCGGGCGATGGCAAGAAAGCCCGGTGTTCAGCGCGGCCCCGCGCGGCCTCCTGACGTTTCGCACGCTAAACGAAAAGGCGCGCACCAGGGGCTTGACCTTCGCTCGTAAGCTCCCGCCGAAAGTCTACGGACGCATCGGAGATCTCGAGGTGCGCCTCGCCCAGGGACGCAAGGACATCCTGCGCGCCCAGCGGCTGCGCTACGAGGTCTTCTACGAGGAGATGAGCGCGACGCCGAGCATGATCGCCGGCATGCGCCGCCTCGATCAGGATCCCTACGATGCCATCTGCGACCATCTGCTCGTCGAGGACCGTAGCGCGGAAGCCCGCGCGCAGGCCGACGCCTGGGCGCGGACCCGACGGCCCCACGTTGTGGGCACCTATCGCTTGCTGCGTCAGGACATTGCCGAGCGTAGCCTCGGCTTCTACACGGCAGGCGAGTACGACATCGCGGCGCTGATCGCAGCCAGGTCGCCGCGCTATCGGTTCATGGAGCTCGGCCGCTCGTGCGTGCTCCGGCCCTACCGGACCAAGCGATCGGTCGAGCTGCTCTGGCACGGGCTCTGGACCTATGTGCGCGAGCACAAGGTCGACGTCATGATCGGCTGCGCGAGCTTCGAGGGCACCGACCCCGAGGCCCACGCCATGGCCCTGAGCTTCCTCCACCATCATGCGCTTGCGCCGCCCGAGTGGCGTTGCCGCGCGCGGGACCACCTCTACGTGCCGATGGATCGCATCCCGCGCCACGCGATCGACACCAAGGCGGCGCTCAAGGCCCTTCCCCCCCTGATCAAGGGCTACCTGCGGCTCGGCGCCTTCGTCGGTGACGGGGCGGTCATCGATCGCCAGTTCGGCACCACCGATGTCCTGATCGTGCTGCCGGTCGAGAACATCGACCCGCGCTATTTCGGCCATTTCGGCACGCCGGACGAGTTGAAAAGCCGCATCTCCGTCGAGGTTTAGGCGGTCCGGTAAACGCGCTTCCCCATCTAAATCCGTCGGCCCGCTCGCCGCGGGGTTTCCAATCCCGCAGCCGACCGGCTATCCGTTGGCCGGGACCAGAGGGAGCCGGCGACGCATGGCGAGGCCAGGACGGCATCGGGACGAAGAAGCAGCACGCCCGGAGGCGGCCAAGGCGGCGCCATCCGCTGGCGCGACACAGCCGTCGCCCTTGGCCGTCGGCGAGGCGACGCCCTCCATGGCCCAGTTCCTCGAGATCAAGACCGCCAACCCGGACAGCATCCTCTGGTACCGGATGGGCGACTTCTACGAGCTCTTCTTCGACGATGCCGTGGTCGCGTCCCAGGCCCTCGGTATCGTGCTCACCAAGCGCGGTAAGCACCAGGGGCAGGACATCCCCATGTGCGGGGTGCCGGTCCACCGCGCCGACGAATACCTGCAGCGCCTCATCCGGCAAGGCTATCGCGTCGCGGTCTGCGAGCAGTTGGAAGACCCCGCCGAGGCGCGCAAGCGCGGCGCGAAGGCCGTCGTCCGCCGCGATGTCGTGCGCCTCGTCACGCCGGGCACGCTGACCGAGGAAACGCTGCTCGATGCCCGGACCCGCAACTATCTGACGGCCCTCTTCCGCGCGCCGGGCGGGGCGCCAAGCGGACCGGACGCCCCCCTCGTCGGCTCGGATGCGACCGTTGCCCTTGCCTCCCTCGACATCTCGACGGGCGAGTGCGAGGTCGGCGAGGCGCTGGGGCGCGATCTCCCCGGCGAGTTCGTGCGGCTTGGCGCGAGCGAGGTCATCGTCGCCGACGCGCTGCTCGCGGACGGCGAATTGAAAGCCTGGATCGGGCGCGCAGGCGCGGCCGCGACGCCGGTTCCGGCCGCGTCCTTCGACAGTCTCGCGGGCGAGCGCGAGCTGAAGGCGCGTCTCGGTGTCGCCGACCTCGGCGCCTTCGGCGCCTTCAGCCGCGCGGAGCTGGCCGCGATCGGCGCCCTGCTCCGCTATGTCGACCTCACCCAGATCGGCAAGAAGCCGGTGGTGCGCGCCCCGCGCCGCCTCGGGCGCGAGGAGACCCTCGTCATCGACGCGGCGAGCCGCGCCAGCCTCGAGCTGGTCCGCGCCACCTCGGGCGAGAAGTCCGGAAGCCTGCTCGACGCCATCGACCGCACGGTAACGGGCGCCGGCGCCCGAGAGCTCGCCGCCCGCCTTGCGACCCCGCTCACCGACGTTCGCGCCATCGAAGGCCGCCTCGATGCGGTGGCGTTTCTGGTCGGCGAGGCGCCGCTGCGCGACGCCATCCGCGAAACGCTGAAAGGCGCACCGGATCTGGCGCGCGCCGTCTCGCGGCTCGCCTTCGGCCGCGGCGGCCCGCGCGACTTGCAGAGCATTGCGCTCGGGCTGGCGGCGGCCGGCGAGGCCGCGCGCCATCTCAGGGGGCGCCAGGGCGGCATCGGCCTGCCCGACGAGATCGCACGTCTCCTGGCCCGCATCGAGGGGCAAGGCGCGGAGTTGCTCAGGATGCTGACGGCCGCCCTCGTCGACGATCCGCCGCATCTGAAGCGCGACGGCGGCTTCGTGCGGAAAGACTACCGGGCGGCCCTCGATGAGGCCGTCGCGCTGCGCGACGACAGCCGCCGCGTGATGGCTGAGCTCGAGGGTCGCTACGTCGAGCTGACCGGCATCCGCACGCTCAAGGTGCGCCACAACAACATCCTCGGCTACTTTATCGAGGTGACGCAGACGAACGCCAGGCCGCTGACCGAGCCGCCGCTCGCCGAAACGTTCCGTCATCGCCAGAGCATGGCCAACGCCATGCGCTTCACGACGGCCGAGCTGGCGGAGATCGAAGGCCGCATCGCCTCCGCCGCCGACCGCGCGCTCGCCATCGAGCAGGAGATCTTTGCCGAGCTCGCGGCCGCCGTCGCCGGCGAGGAGCGCACCCTCTCCGACGTGGCCGCGGCGTTGGCCGAGCTCGACCATACGGCAGCGCTTGCCGACCTCGCCCATCATGAGCGCTACGTGCGCCCCGTGATCGACGCCAGCGATGCCTTCGAGATCCGCGGCGGCCGCCACCCCGTCGTCGAGCAGGCGCTGCAGCGCGCCCGCGCCGGCCCTTTCGTCGCCAACGATTGCGTGCTCGGCCGCGGCGGCGTGGAGCGCCCGCCGGGCTTCGACGAGATGCCGGACGCCCGCATCTGGCTCGTCACCGGCCCCAACATGGCCGGCAAATCGACGTTCCTGCGCCAGAACGCGCTGATCGCCATCCTCGCCCAGATGGGCTCGTTCGTGCCGGCGGCGGAGGCCCGTATCGGCGTCGTCGACCGGCTCTTCAGCCGCGTCGGCGCCGCCGACGATCTCGCGCGCGGCCGTTCGACGTTCATGGTCGAGATGGTCGAGACGGCGGCCATCCTGAACCAGGCCACGGCCCGCTCGCTCGTGATCCTCGACGAGATCGGGCGCGGCACGGCGACGTTCGACGGCCTCTCCATCGCCTGGGCCGCCGTCGAATACCTGCACGAGGAGAGCAAGGTGCGGGTTCTGTTCGCCACGCATTATCACGAGCTGACGGCGCTCGCCGGCCGCCTGGCGTCGGTCGCCAGCGTCACCATGGACGTCAAGGAGTGGCACGACGAGATCGTCTTTCTGCACCGCGTCAAAGCGGGTGCGGCGGACCGGTCCTACGGCATCCAGGTCGCAAAGCTCGCTGGCCTTCCGGAGCCCGTTATCGCGCGCGCCCGCGAGGTGCTCACCCTGCTCGAGAAAGCGGACCGCCGTCGCGGCCAGGGCAACGGACCGCTCGAGGAGCTGCCGCTGTTCGCGGCCGCCCGGCCAGCCGGCTCCCCGGCGCCGCGGGGCCCGGCCCCGGTGGAAACGGCGCTCGACGCCATCAATCCCGACGAGCTGTCGCCCAAGGCGGCCCTCGAGACGCTCTATCGCCTGAAGCGGATTCGCGCGGGCGAGGACGGCCCGTGACGGTTTTTCTTCGAAAGGACGCGAGCCTGGACCATGATCGCCTCGGACGTGATCCGCCCGAAGCCTGACGCAAGGGGTCTCGTCGAGAGGAGTGAGACAGCGCGGGTTCCGTTCGAATAGAAATAACCGCGCTTCAAGAGAGCGAATGATCCAAGATCGTCCAATGGACAAACCAACCTTCCCGCCGGCGTCCTATTTCGATCCTGAGGAGCAGCGCGAGACCCTGACGGCGCTGTTCAAGGCGCACGGCGATGCCGCCGAGGCGCGCCCGGCCATCGTCGAACGCCTGAAGACGCTCGTGAAAGCGGCGCGCGGAACGGCCCGTCTCCAGCTCGAGGCGGACGGCAACGGCCGCCGCTGCGCCACGGGGCTTGCACGATTCCAGGATGAGCTGGTCCGCCTGCTCCACGACTACACGGTTGCGCATGTCTACCGCGCCACCAACCCGTCCGAAGCCGAGCGCATGGCGATCGTCGCGACCGGCGGCTACGGGCGCGAGATGCTGGCTCCCGGCTCCGACATCGACCTGCTGTTCCTGCTTCCCTACAAGCAGACGCCGTGGGGCGAGAGTGTCGCCGAATACATGCTCTATCTGCTGTGGGACCTGGGCTTCAAGGTCGGCCACGCGACGCGCACGGTCGATCAGTGCGTGAAGCTCGCGCGCGAGGACCTGACGATCCGCACGTCGCTGATCGACATGTGGCTGGTGCACGGCGACACGCGGCTCTACGGCGAGCTCGAGCAGCGCTTCCGCGACGAGGTGATCCGCGGCTCAGAGCGTGCCTTCATCGATGCCAAGATGGCCGAGCGCAGCGAGCGCCATCGCCGCGCCGGCGAAAGCCGCTACCGCGTCGAGCCGAACATCAAGGACGGCAAGGGCGGCCTGCGCGACCTTCACACCCTGCACTGGCTCTCGAAGTATCTGCTCGGGCACGAGGTTGGGCCGGAGACCGTCGGCCAGGGCATCTTCACCAAGGAGGAGGCGGCGACCTTCAGGAGGTGCGAGAACTTCCTCTGGACGGTCCGCTGCTTCCTGCACTTCTACACCGGACGGGCCGAGGAGCTGATCTCTTTCGACATCCAGCCCGTGCTGGCCGAGAAGCTCGGCTATCGCGACAAGGACGGCCTGCGCGCCGTCGAGCGCTTCATGAAGCACTACTTCCTGATCGCCAAGGACGTGGGCGATCTGACGACCATCCTCTGCTCCGCGCTCGAGATCCAGCAGTTGAAGAGCTCGCCCCTCCGCGAAGGTTTTTTCAACCCGCTGTCATGGATGACACGCCGGCAGATCCGCGAGAAGACCGACTTCCGCATCGACAACGGCCGCATGAACATCGCCGATCCCGATGTCTTCAAGCGCGATCCGGTCAATCTTATCCGCTTTTTCGCCCAGGCGGAGAACACCGGCACGTTTCTCCACCCGAACGCGATCCGCCAGCTTCGTCATTCGCACCGGCTGATCGACGATAGGCTGCGCAACGATCCCGAAGCCAACCGCATCTTCCTGAAGCTGCTCACCGGACACGTGAACCCCGAGGCGACGCTCCGGCGCATGAACGATGCCGGCGTGCTCGGCCGGTTCATTCCCGAGTTCGGTCATGTCGTCGCGATGATGCAGTTCAATATGTACCACCATTTCACGGTGGACGAGCACCTGATCCGCACGGTCGGCATGCTGACCGACGTCGAGCGCGGCGGGTCGTCGGATGACCTTCCCCTTTCGACCGAGATCATCAAGACCATCCAGAACCGCCGCGTGCTGTTCGTCGCCGCGTTCCTGCACGACACCGGCAAAGGCCACATCGAGGATCATTCGATCGTGGGCGCGGGGATTGCGAGGAGGCTCTGCCCGCGCCTCGGCCTCACGGCTGCCGAGACGGATACGGTTGTCTGGCTTATCGAGCAGCATCTGACGATGAGCAACATCGCCCAGAGCCGCGACCTCGGAGATCCGAAGACCGTGCGCGATTTCGCCGACATCGTGCAGAGCCCGGAGCGGCTGAAGCTCCTGCTGCTGCTGACGGTCGCCGACATCCGCGCCGTGGGCCCGGGCGTGTGGAACGGCTGGAAGGGCCAGCTTCTGCGCACGCTCTATGCCGAGACGGAGCCGCTCCTCTCGGGCGGCCATACCCAGACCCCGCGCGACAAGCTCGTGGCCAACGCCCAGTCCGAGCTGCGCGCCGCACTCTCGGATTGGCCGACAGACGACGTCGAGCGTTTCATCGGCCGCCATTATCCCGACTACTGGCTGCGTACGGATCCGAAACGCCAGATCGAGCACGCCCGATTGCTGCGCCGCGCCGAAGCCGAGGGCCGGTCCTTCGCGGCCGAATGCAAGACCGATGCCTTCACCGCCATCACGGAGCTGACGCTGTTCGCCCCGAACCATCCGCGCCTGCTCGCCAACTTCGCCGGCGCCTGCGCAGCCAACGGCGCCAACATCTCGGGCGCGCACGTGACGACGACGCGCGACGGCTATGCGCTCGACACGTTCGTGCTCGCACGCGGCACCGGCGAGGACGAGGACGAGCTGCGCCGCGCGCGCCGCATCGAGGAGACCATCGCGCGGCTCTTGCGCGGCGAGACCTGGGTGACGGCCCTTCTGTCCAACCGCCGTCCCACCCCGCCGCGCGTGGAGGCATTCACCGTGGAGCCGGAGGTTTACGTCAACAACGCGCTTTCCGACGTGTTCACGGTGATCGAGGTTGCCGGCCGCGACCGCACGGGCCTCCTCTATGAGCTGACCACCGCGCTCTCCGACCTTTCCCTCGATATCGCCTCCGCCCACATCGCGACGTTCGGCGAGAAGGCCCTGGACGTGTTCTACGTCACGGACCTGACCAACAAAAAGATCGAGAACGAGGTGCGCCAGGACGCCATCAGGGAGCGCCTGACGAAGATTTTGGAAGGACCAGAATCAGCAAGCTAGAACGACGACTGCCACCAACGTCATCCCGGTCTTTGCCGGGATGACGGATTCACGGAGGCGCTCGTCGCAGCACAACGGCTAATGCGCCGCTTCCCAGTTTGCCGCCGCCTTCGCGTCCACATGGATCGGCACTGAGAATTCGACGGCCGGCATCGCGGCGCCTTCCATCACGTCCTTGGCCACGGCGATCAGCGTCTCAGCCTCCCGCTCCGACACCTCGAACACCAGTTCGTCATGCACCTGGAGCAGCATGCGTGCCGTGTCGAGCTTCGCATCGCGAAGCGCCGGCCCCATGCGCACCATGGCGCGCCTCAGGATGTCGGCCGCGCTGCCCTGGATCGGTGCGTTGATCGCCGCGCGCTCGAGGTTGCCGCGCACGCCCGGGTTCTTGGTGTTGATCTCGGGGTAATGGATGCGCCGCCCGAAGATCGTCTCCACATAGCCCGTCTCGTGCGCGCGCTTCTTCGTCGCGTCCATGTAGTCGCGGATGCCGGGGAAGCGTTCGAAATAGGTTTTGATGTAGGCGCCCGCCTCCTCGCGCGAGATGCCGAGCTGGTTGGCGAGACCGAACGCCGAGATGCCGTAGATGATGCCGAAGTTGATCGCTTTCGCGCGCCGCCGCACGTCGGGCGGCATGTCGCGCACCGGCACGCCGAACATTTCCGACGCAGTCATGGCATGAATGTCGAGGCCGTCCGCAAAGGCGCGCTTGAGCTGGGGAATGTCGGCGATGTGCGCAAGCACGCGCAATTCGATCTGCGAATAGTCCGCCGAGACAAGCACGTTGCCCTTCTCCGCGATGAACGCGGTACGGATCGCGCGTCCTTCCTTGGTGCGGATCGGGATGTTCTGCAGGTTGGGATCGTAGGACGCAAGCCGCCCCGTCGTCGTCGACGCCAGCGCATAGCTCGTGTGGATGCGTCCCGTCTCGCCGTGGATGAAGGCGGGCAGCGCGTCCGTATAGGTCGAGAGCAGCTTCGAGAGCTGCCGCCATTCGAGCATCTTGTTGATCAGTCCGCGCGCGCTTTCGGGCACGTCCTCGTTGGCGGCGAGGTCGTCGAGCAGCCCCGCGCGCGTCTCCCACTGTCCGCTCTTGGTGCGCTTGCCGCCGGGCAGCCTCAGCCGGTCGAACAGCAGCTCGCCGAGCTGCTTCGGCGAGCCGAGGTTGAACTTGTGTCCGACGAGCCCGTTGATCTCCTCCTCGAGGCGAGTCAGCGACTGCGCGAACGCCGACGACAGCTTCGACAGCACGCTCTTGTCGACCAGGATGCCGGCGTGCTCCATGTCGACGATGACCGGCACCAGCGGACGCTCGAGCGTCTCGTAAGCAGCGGTCAGCCGCTCGGCGGCAAGCCGCGGCTTCAGCGCATGCCAGAGCCGCAGCGTCACGTCCGCGTCCTCGGCGGCGTACTCTGCGGCCTTCTCGATCGGCACTTGCGCGAAGTTCTTCTCGCCCTTCTTGCCGGGCGCCAGCTCCAGCACTTTGTCGAACGGGATGCACGTGTGACCGAGATGGCGCTCCGCGAGCGTATCCATGCCGTGCGCCCACCGCCCGCCGTCCAGCACGTAGGAGATCAGCATGGTGTCGTCGATCGGCGCGAGCGTGATGCCGTAGCGCTTGAGCACGAGCATGTCGAACTTGATGTTGTGCCCGATCTTGAGCAGCGAGGCGTCCTCGAGCAGCGGCTTCATGAGCGCGAGCGTCTCGCGGAACGGCGCCTGCGGCAGCGCGTTGCCGTCGCCGAAATCGAAGCCGCCCTCGGCCGGCCGATGCCCGATCGGCACGTAGCACGCCTTGCCGGGCGCCACCGCCATCGAGAATCCGACGAGATCGCAGGTCATGCAGTCGAGCGCCGTCGTCTCGGTGTCGAACGCGAGCCGGCCCGCTTCGCGGGCAGCCGCGATCCACCACGCCAGCCGGTCGAGGCTGAGCACGGTTTCGTAGGCCGCCCGGTCGAACGGCACCTTGGCAAGTTGCGCCGAGAAGATCGCTGCCCCGGCCGCAGGCGTGCCCGGCCCCTGAGTATCCGCCGGAGCACGCTCTCTTTCCCCTCCCCCTTGTGGGGAGGGGTGAGGGGTGGGGGAACTCCCAACGCCGGCCGCTGCGGGTTCCCCCCCTCCCCTCAAGGGGGGAGGAGAAGGAGGAGTCGCCGCCGCAGCCGGCGCCTCGACGCCGAGCTTTTCCGAGATCCGCTTCGTCAGCGTCGTGAATTCCATCTTGCGCAGGAAGCCGAGGAGCATCTCGGCGTTGGGATCCTGCACGCCGAGGCGGTCGGCGGAGACCTCGACCGGTACGTCGTCCTTGAGCGTGACCAGCTCGCGCGAAATGCGGGCCTGCTCGGCGAATTCGATCAGCTTCTCGCGCCGTTTCGGTTGCTTGATCGAGCCCGCCGCCGCGAGCAGTGACTCGAGGTCGCCATAGTTCGTGATCAGCTCGGCCGCCGTCTTGACGCCGATGCCCGGAACGCCCGGCACGTTGTCGGTGGAATCGCCCGCGAGCGCCTGCACGTCGATCACCTTCTCGGGCGCGACGCCGAACTTCTCGAACACCTCGTCGCGTCCGATCTTCTTGTTCTTCATGCCATCCCACATGAGGACGCCTGGCCGGACGAGCTGCATCAGGTCCTTGTCGGACGAGACGATGGTGACGTCGCCGCCCGCGTCCACCACCTCTCTGGCATAGGTCGCGATCAGGTCGTCGGCCTCGTAGCCGAGCTGCTCGAGGCAGGCGACGTTGAAGGCGCGCACGGCCTCGCGGATCAGAGGAAACTGTGGGACCAGCTCTTCCGGCGCCGGCGGACGGTGTGCCTTGTAGTCCTGGTAGATCGCGTTGCGGAACGTCTTCTCCGACGCATCGAACACGACGGCGATGTGGGTCGGCGCCTCCGACGCCTTGGTCTCGACCAGGAGCTTCCACAGCATGGCGCAGAAGCCGTGCACGGCGCCGACCGGCAGCCCGTCGGACGGGCGCGTGAGCGGGGGCAGGGCGTGGAAGGCGCGGAAGATGTAGCCTGATCCATCGATGAGGTAGACGTGGCTGCCCTTGACGATCGGCACCGGCTCGCCGTCGGGGATGGAGCAGATGGGGGCGGGCCGGGCGGCATTTTGAGAGGAAATCTCGCTCATGGGCGCGCAATATAGGGGGCGCGGGCTGCCAGGTCAGCCCCCTGACACGCGCAATTCAAGCGAAGGAAGGGACAGGCATGTGCGCGTCCCGGCCGCGTCGGTCCCGCCTCGCTATGCGCGTCGGGGCGAGCGTCTGTGTGGCCACGCCCCTCGGAGGCAACATTTGCCCGGAGTGACCGAATGCGCTATCAGGGGCCTCCGGCCGCATTCGGATACATTTATCCGGGCCGCTCTTGGACTGCACCCGTAGCTCAGCTGGATAGAGTGCTGCCCTCCGAAGGCAGAGGTCACAGGTTCGAATCCTGTCGGGTGCGCCATTTGCGAACAAAACTGGGCACTCCTGCCGGAGCAGCGCCGCCCGCCATCACAAGGCGCTCCAGCACGGTCTTGCGGCCGTGAATGCGGATTTCCCGGTCGTCAACCTCCACCCCGTCGATGACGGCGCGCAGCCAGGCGCGGCGGAAGGGCGTATCGCCCGACAGCACGTTCTCGCGCATCGTGCCGACGAAGGCGGCGATCCGTTCTTCCGTGATGCGCGCCTCCGGGCGCATTTCGGCAACCGCGCGGTCGAAGGCGGCCTGCGCAATGTCGCGTTCGGTTTTCACCGCCCCAATACGGTCTTTCAGCGTGCCGTCGCTTAAGTCGGCCACACCGCTTTCAATCGCCTGATAAAGGCGCCCGAGACGCCCTTCGGCCTCGGCGAGCACGCCCCTCAGCGCGGTGAGCCGGTTACCGTAATCCTCATCCCTTTTGGTCTGCCGGTCCATGAGGCCACGCAGCATGTCCGCCACGCGGCCGGGCATCAGCAGCTCGTCCGCAACGCGGTCCATGACGGCATTGTCGAGCCGGTCCATCGGCACGGAACGGCCGGGACACGCGGTCTTGCCCTTCTGCGCGGCCGCCGCGCAGACATAGTAGCGATAGCGCCCCGACTTGCCGGTGCGCAGCGTCATCCCGCCCCCGCAGCTGGCGCAGGTCGCGATGCCGGTCAGCAGGATCGGCCCGGTGACGACGCGCGGCGGCATCACGCGCGGGTTGCGGTCCTTGAGCTGGGTCTGGAGCGCATCGAAGACAGCCGGGTCGATGATCGGATCAACCGCCACGATGATGTGCTCGGACTCCGGCTTGCGCTGCCGCGTCTTGGAATCCATGCGGTTGAAGACGGCCTGCCCCTTGTAGACCGTGTTGGAGATAAGGCCATAGAGCGGGCCGATGCCCCAACGCGCACCGCCGCGCGTGCGATAGCCGCGCTCATTCAGCCAGCACGCGGTCGCCTTGACGCCCATCGGCCCCGTGGTGCCGTCCCCTTCCGTCAGAAGCCGGAACATGAGGCGCACGGTCTCGGCCTCGACCGGGTCGATGGCGAGCTTCTTCTTGGTCTTCGCGCCGCGCTGCTCGGCGGCGACGACCTTGTAGCCAAAGGGCGCGGCCGCCCCGTTCCAGAAACCCTGCCGGGCGTTCTCGTTCATGGAGCGCTGGACGTGCTTGCGGGTTTCTTTCGACTGGTATTCGTCGAACAGCGCGAAGATCTGCCGGATCATCACGCTCATCGGATCATCGCCCAGCTCCTGCGTCATCGACACCAGACGCACGCCGGCCTTGGCGAGGCGGCGCAGGTGCATCTCATGCAAGAAGGCATCGCGCGCGAAGCGGCTGAAGGAATGCACGACCACGACATCGAACGGCGGCGCGCCGTTCGTCGCCAGGTCAAGTAGACGCTGAAACTCCGGCCGGTTGTCGTTGGTCCCCGACAGGCCCGCATCGACAAACTCGGCCACGACGTCCCAGCCCCGCGCCTTGCAGAACGCGATGCCCTGACGGCGCTGGTCGGGGATGGACAGATCGCTTTCCGCCTGACGGCCGGTGGACACGCGCAGATAGAGCGCGGCGCGCCCGGTGGCGGGCTGTTGGGCAGGTGCGGCAGGTTTCATTGTTTGGCCCCCCGGCGGTTCGGAATGTCCTTACGTTCAGCATGGTTTTGCGGCGTCTGCGAGTCCGTCGCGAACAAATCGCGCAGCGCGGACGACAGGAAAGCTTCGATCGCGTCGAGTTCGGCCTCCGTAACCGGCAGGCCCGCAAGATCGTCCGTGACCACAAAGTCGAATGACTTTGCGGGTGCGGGCCGGGCGGTCCTGGGATCGACGGTTTTCATCGCGCCGTGATCGCACCAGCCGCCCGACCTGTAGTGCGCACAAACTGGTCAGAATGGCTGTGCCGGATAGCCCGGCCATAGCCGCCCCCCTTCCCTTGCGGTCTCATTGACCCGCTGTTCTGGCGCGCCGCGCCGCACGCGCAATGGCCTGCCCGCTCCTTCGTCTCTGGCTCCCGTGTTGACCATTCCCCTCAAGCGGTGCGCGTCCGGCTGCCCCGGCCCGCCCTGTCACGCGGCATCAACCGCAACAGGCAAGGAGGACGCCATGACCGTAACGACCCACCCGCTCCGTAATTCGATCCAGCAGGGCGACTGCATCGAGGTGATGCGCCAGATGCCGGCCGGCAGCGTGGATTTCATCCTGACCGACCCGCCCTATCTCGTTCGCTACAAATCCCGCGACGGGCGCAGCATCGCCAATGACGACAACGCCGCCTGGCTGGCACCGGCCGCTCGCGAGATGTACCGCGTGCTCAAGAACGACAGCCTGTGTGTGAGCTTCTACGGCTGGACGCAGACCGACCGCTTCATCAGCGCCTGGCGCGCGGCGGGGTTCCGCATTGTCGGCCACATTGTGTTCCGCAAGGGCTACGCCTCGCGGGCGCGGTTCGTGAGCTACACGCACGAATCCGCCTACGTGCTGGCCAAGGGCCGCCCGGTGCTCCCCGACAACCCGCCGGCCGACGTGATCGACTTCCCCTACAGCGGCAACCGGCTGCACCCGACACAGAAACCCGTAGCGGCGTTGACACCGCTGATCGAGGCATTCTGCCCGGAAGGCGGGCTGGTGCTCGACCCGTTCTGCGGCTCCGGCTCGACGCTCGTTGCAGCTTGCGACGCAAATTGCGACTACCTTGGGATAGAGCTGGACCACACCTATCACGGCATCGCCGCCCGGAGGCTGGCGGCATGACGCGGCCGCCTTTGGCCGAGGGAGCGTTCTGGCCCCGACTAGTCCGAACCTCGGTCGTGCCTCAGTTTGAACTTCGGCTTCGGGGGCAGACTTCAGGCGGAAATTATTGCTCAGCCGGCGCGAGGAGCAGTGAGTGTCTCTACCCCTTGTCGGAAGATGCCGGGGCTCATACCGCCAACGACTGCCGCCTGGACGGTGTATCCAAGCAGCAGAGCAAGAAGCGCCCTCGCCAGCGGCTCCGTTTCCGTTGCCCCATCAACGAGCCCCGCCGCCTTCCATCGCGCGACGCATCCGGCGAGCTGGGCGAGGAACGCCTCGTAGAACGCTTGCATGATCCCCTTGAGCTTCTCATCGCGCTGGCTCTCTGCCCAGCCAAGTAGGGCAAGGCGTTTGAGATCGAAGCCGTCGCGCTTGGTGAACGCCTCGATGGCAGCGGCAATGTTCTCTAGCAGCACGGCCGGTGGCGCAGGATCGTCGCTCTCCAGTATCGGCCGTAGCCGCTCCGCGAGCCCCGTCATGGACGTGATCAGGGCCGCTTGGACCAAGTCGTCCTTGTTCTTGAAGTACGAGTAGACCGCCCCCGCCGACAACCCAGCCTCGGCGATGATGTCGTCCATCCGCGTGGCATGCAGGCCGTTGCGGTCGAAGCACCGCCACCCCGCATTCAGAATCTGCAAGCGGCGCGCAAGCTTCTGTTCTTCTGATAGTTTTGCCATGCCATGGATATAGAACGAGCGCTCGCTCTTGACAACCATCCCGCGTCGCATTTATTTAGAACGAGCGCTCGCTCTAGATATGGAGGCGATTGTGATCCGCGTAGTTCCCATCGAAACAGGCAAGGCTCGGATGAAGACGGCTCAGATGGCGGGGCGGGATGGTCGCAGCGGCGTCGGCCGCAAGATCGATATCTTCCGTGACAATCACTGGGTCGATCCGTTGCCAATCCTGTCGTTCCTGATCGAGCATCCGGAGGGGAAGTTCATCGTCGATACCGGCGACACATGGCGCAACTCGGTGCCCGGCTATCTACCGTGGTGGAATCCATTCTTCACCAAGCAGGTTCAGATCAAGGTGGCGCCGCTCGAGGAGATCGGTACGCGGCTTGCCGCTATGGACATCGATCCCGCGCGGGACGTTGCGGCTGTCATCCTCACCCACTTCCATCATGACCACACCGGCGGGCTCGATCATTTCCCGCACAACCGGATCATCGCACCGCGCGAGAGCTACGAGGCATCGGTCGGTCTCAAGGGCAAGATGATGGGCTGCCTGCCGCAGCGCTGGCCGATCTGGTTTAAGCCCGACCTGATCGTACCCGAGACGCACGCGGACGGACCGTTCCCGCTTATCCATCCCATAACGAAGGATGGCCGCATCTTCATGGTGCCGACGCCCGGCCACAGCGAAGGGCATATGTCCGTCGTCGTCAGAGGCGAGGACGTTACATATTTCCTGGCAGGCGATGCGACCTATTCGGAAGGCAATCTGCGGGCGGAAAAGGCTGACGGCGTGACGAACGATCCTGAGCGTTCGATCGCGACGCTACGCGCCATCAAGGCGTTCGCGGCAAAGGAACCGACCATCATCCTGCCTGCGCACGATCCGGACGGTCCCGCCCGGCTCGCCAAGCGCTTGGTCCTTGCTTGAACGTCCGCCTAGGGCAAAGAGCGGACAGAGCTAGCTCCTGCCTATCATGGGATCGCGGCCCGGCGGCTGACGGCATGGGCGCGCCTTGTCCGACGTTCATCGGTGGTGCGTTTTGCGCGCTGTCCTCGGCGAACCACCCCCTGAAGGCAATAGCGCACTCTCCGGCCCGCGATCGGGCAGGAATCGACATCGACGGTGACGCAGCTTTCTTACGCGAGTGCGAGGGAAGGCTGTCCGGCGAACGGGTTTGTTGTCATAAAGGCGTCGAAGACGCCATTCATCGACCGGGCCGCCCAGTTCAGGATCGGGATTCGGTTTCCTTCCTCTATCCCTTTAATCCTTGGACTCTGATTCCGTGACTCTCGTGTCGCCCCTGGATTTGCAAGGGCTCCGGGCCAGCGCGCCTTGTGGTGACGCGGAAAAGCTGGCTCCAGCAGCCGCACCGCGAGGCCGATGCACAGGCGCGTCCGCTTCCCCGTGACCACATCGACCGCGATATAGCCCGCCTCCTCCAGCTGGCGGAGATAGCGTTGCACCGATCGGCGGCAACGGCCGAGCGCTTTGGCGAGGTATGTGACTGTCACCGCCAGCACCCGCCCCTCCCGGTTCTGCCGGTAGGTCGCCTCCGCGATCTTGCGCACGCAGCGCCGCGCGCCGTCGCAAAGATTCGGATCGTCCTCGATGCGCGCCGCCAGTTCCGGCACGTAACCGTTGGTCGCGCGCCACGCCCTGGGCCGGCGTTCGGCCTTGAAGCGGTGGCAGGTCGCGAGCGCACGCTGGCTGCGCTCGCTCGGCGCGAAGTCGTCGCCGGAACGGCGCTCCCCGACTCGCCCCCGGAGCTTGCGCGCCGATTCGATGAAAGCGGCGGCGGGGTCATTTTGCATAGTCATTGGTTTTCTCCTCTTGGCATGGAGAAAACCCGCAGAAAATAAGGGCGCACGAAGTCGTCGCAGAAATTACTTGCGTCGGTGGTTTTATTTTGGGATATTTGAATTGTTCAGAGACAAATACCTTCGATTTAAATGCACCCGCTTCGGCGGGTTTTCTTTTTGTTACAGCACAATAAACTCCATTGTCCGGTGGAAACACTCTGGCAGCCCGAGTCGGGCTACATGAGATTGTCCGCAATGCGTGCGCTCATATCAAGTCAGTTCTGCATTTTCGGCCCGCTGCGCGCCCGTCTACCTGCGATGGTGCGCAGACCGATCGATTCCCATATCGCAGAAATAAATCAAACTCGGGCGTGGGTCCTGGTATCGGATAGCTATCCGATAGGAGGCTATCCGATCGCTACCAGATAGCGACGAGACGGCTAGCCGATAGCTTTTGGACGGCGAACAGATATCCTTTTGGTATCCAATAGTCGTCTGATATTATTCCCGAGAAGAGTATTTTATTTAACCCGATTGCAAAGTGAGTGTGTATGCCCGTTATTTCATTTGCCAATCCCAAAGGAGGAGCCGGCAAAACAACATCTGCGCTGCTGCTAGCCGGAGAACTTGCCGCCAAGGGAGCCCGCGTCACCATCATCGACGCCGACCCGGAGCGCTGGATCTCGCAGTGGGCTAAGCTGCCCGGAAAGCCGCCGCATATCGAGATCCTGGCGGACGTGACCGAGGATACGATTGTCGATCACATCGAGAGCGCAGCACAGACATCCCAGTTTGTCATCGTCGATCTCGAAGGCACGGCGAGCCTCATGGTGGCCAATGCCATCGGCATGTCCGATCTCGTCCTCATTCCGACCCAGGGCGCGTCGATGGATGCGAAAGGGGCGGCCAAGACCATCAAGCTCATCCGCAATCAGGAACGCATGGGGCGGCGCACGATCCCGCACAGCATCCTGCTGACGCGCACGAGCGCAGCCGTGACGTCGCGAGCGTTGCGGAACGTGCGCGATCAACTCGACAAGGCCGGCATCAACGTGCTCACCACCTCGATCGTCGAACGCGCAGCCTACCGCGATATCTTCGACTTCGGCGGACTGCTCGGAGAGCTTCCGGCAGACAGGGTCAGCAATGTCGACAAGGCATCCGAGAACGCGCGGGCATTTGCCGGAGAAGTGCTCGCCATGCTCAAGCGGCCGGCGACAGCCGCGGAAGCGGCGTAAACATGACACAGGAACGCGCCGATCTCGGCTTCGCCGATGAACTCGATGACTTCAAACCCGATGACTGGTTGCCCCGCGCCGCTCGCGCCAACGACAAGCCGCAAAAGATGGAAACCTCTGAGGCCGCCGCCGCAGCCGGGTTCCGCAGTCGCGAGCCCAAACCTCCCGTTAAACCGAAAGCAAACGAGCGGCAGCAAGTTATGCGCGGCCGCCGCACCGGCCGCAGCGTTCAGTTGAACCTGAAGGTTCGCCAAGAAACCGTTGATGCGTTCTGCGCCCTCGCCGACAGGCAAGGCTGGGGCCTTGGCGAAACACTCGAACATGCCGTGACGCTTCTGGAGAAAGAATACGCGCAGGGCAGGCACGGTTAATGTTTCGCATCATGAAGGTCGAAACATCGGACACCCAGAGTACGCTGGACCCGTCCAACTATCAGCCGCACATCCTCTATCTATCGAAGATCGACGCCGATTATTGGTGGAATGTAACGCGCGGCAACGCGCTCGGCTTCAGCACGTTGCGGGAGGCCACGGCCACGGTTGCGGATTACCGCAAGCGCAGCGACGATCGCTATTCCCGCGTCCAAATTATCAAGGATTAACTGGCTAATGCATCCACTATTTGCGAGGAAACTCCTTTCTTATCTGGTAGGATCTCGGCGAGTTTGTCCGCTTTCACTAATTTCGTTCTCCGTGCGCATGATAGTAAGTTTACGGTTATTTTTATTCACGACTTTTGCCGCCCTTGTGACCACCAGCGCATTAGCCGCTGTGTCCTGGTGGCCATACGCCGTGCCGCCGGCAGGCAGTCACGCCGACGCCACCATTCTCAAACAGAGCGAGGCTCTGCTGAAGCGGATAAACATCCCGGCAGATGCCAACGTCCTGCACAGGGCCGATGCCATCCGCGGCTTCGTCAACCGGCATTCAGTCCACCAGATCGACGAAGAGTTTTATTCATACTGGCACAACGTGCCGACGTTGATGACGATGATGGCTCGCCATGCCGACGCCATCCCTCCTCGAAAGACAGCGCATGACAGGCCGCATATGGAATGCGCTTCTCGCAGCGCTGTAACCTACCACCTGCTGCGCGCGGCCGGCATTGATTCCCGCTTCGTCGTCGTACAGCCCGGTATGAGCACGGTGGAGAGCCACACATTCCTTGAGATTCTAAATCCCGCGGACGGACGCTGGACGATCCAGGACCCCGACGCCAACGTCTTTTGGGTTTTCGCGGATGGCAGGCGCGCCGGCGTTGCCGATTTGCTTGCGCATCCTGTACGGGAAACCTTCACGCCGTGCCGTTCGCAAGACGATTGCGGGTTCGACCACTATACCGACATGTTCGTACCGTACTTCGCCGCCGCGACCCTCATCGATCCCAGGATCGCAGAGGTTCCGGTCCTCTACAACGCCCGGCGCATCGATCCCCGCATTGTGTTTTCCTTCATGGCTCGACCACAGGCCTATTGCCCGTTGTTTGCAGGCGGCTGCCGCTATGCGCCGGCCGAGATAGAATAGCGCGCAGCCAACCAACGCCTCTCGGCCAGGGCCAGGAAAGGCGCCGGGCTAAATGCCCGGTGCTCCCATCGTCATCGCCCGCTGGATGTTTTCGAGCGAGGCGAGGCCATTGCGGCGCTCCGGTGTGCCGGCCTTGGTGCGGGCCAGTGTCTGGCTGGCCCGATGGAACAGGGCGCGCAGTTCCGAAGCGTTGCGCTGTTGCAGCTCGGCGATGGTCAGTAAGCGGTTCATGAGTGTCTCCCGTTGGTTTTGCGGCCGGCTTGATTGCCAGCCTTGTGAATGCCTCCCCGCGTCGGGATGGACGGCGCGCAAGGCGACAAAAACCGAGGGGCATCACCCGGCCTGCAACGCAGTGAAGGTTGGGGATACGGGAATTTGCGCTTGCGCGTGTGGAGGACAGACCGATGCACATTCACATTCCGACTGGCAGAAAAGCCCGGCTGTAAAACGGTCTTCCAACAGGGACTCGTGAAGCAGGTCTGATCTTCGTCGAACAAGACAAGGCAGCGATAGGGAACGGGCGCGACCGCGTTGCGGTCAGGCTGTCAGGCTTCGCCCGGTGCGGTCGTCTCCGCCGTAACGGTTTTCATCCTTCGCGCGAGAACAGCGCGGAGCCGGCGATGCCGGCGCTTTCAATCAGTGAAGTAGGGGCCTGCGGCCCCTGCGGGCGTTGCCCGCGTCTTCCAAAAAGGAGAGGGGCCTGCGGCCCCACGGCGGTCAAGGCTTTGCAATCCGCCTTGCGGACGCCGCCGGGGCGTTCCCCGTCTTTCGTTCGCTTCGCGCTCTGCAAGACGGGTGATCCCCCTTTCCCCGGCGGCGGCCCTGACCGCCGGAACCCCCGCTCATTGGCGCTCGCCTAGCTCGGTCGCATGCGCGACCGACTAAGCAAGGAAGAAAGCCATGAGTGAAGATCGTAAGGACATCTATCAACGTGTCACCGACACCATCGTAAGCGAGCTTGAGAAGGGCATCCGCCCATGGCTCAAACCGTGGAACGCCGAACATGCCGCAGGACGCATCACGCGGCCCTTGCGCGCAAACGGCATCCTGTATCGCGGCATCAATGTTCTGATGCTTTGGGCAGCGGCGACCGAGCGCGGCTATGCCGCCCCGCTGTGGCTGACCTACAAACAGGCGCAGGAGCTTGGTGCGCAGGTAAGGAAAGGTGAGAAGGGCAATCTTGTCGTCTATGCCAACACCATCACCCGCACCGAGCAGGACGAGGCGACCTGCGAGGACGTGGACCGGGAAATTCCTTTTATGAAGGGATACACCGTGTTCAACGCCGAGCAGGTGGACGGGCTGCCGGCGCACTTCTACGCCGCACAGGCCCCGGCGCTCGATCCCGTCCAGCGCGTCGAGACGGCGGAGGCTTTCTTTGCCGCAACCGGTGCGACCATCGTGGAGGGCGGCAACCGGGCTTTCTACCGCATGGCCGACGACCATGTGCAGATGCCGCCGCTTGTTTCGTTCAGAGAGCCGGAGGCGTTTTACGCAACCCTGGCGCACGAGCTTTGCCACTGGACGAAACACCCGAAGCGACTGGACCGGGATTTCGGCCGCAAGCGGTTCGGCGATGAAGGTTATGCGATGGAAGAGCTTGTTGCCGAGCTGGGCGCGGCGTTCGTCTGCGCCGACCTCGCATTGACTCCGCAGCCCCGCGAGGAACACGCAGCCTATATCGGTTCGTGGCTCAAGGCGTTGAAGGACAACAAGCGGGCGATCTTCGCCGCCGCCGCCCATGCGCAGCGCGCCGCCGATTTCCTCGCCGGATTGCAGCCGAAGGCGGACGTGTTGCCCGGAGCTTTAGCGCAGGAAGAGGGAAGGGAGGCCGCATAGCGGCATGAGCGAACGCGCCGCCCGTATGGGATGACGGGCGGCGCTTGCCAGAGGACTAGCAGGAGCAATCCTGCGCGCCGGTCAGGCCGGCGGCAAGCGAAAAAAAAACGGCCGCCCGGCCACGTCCGGGCGGCGGGCGCTCCGCGCGGGCAGGCAGGAAACGGGCTTATTTTCATAATGCCGTCAGCCTCCCGGCTGTCACATTTACGGTTGACGTAAATCATCATTTTCGGCTATTCTGAGACATGATCCTGAGCTATCGCGACAAACGAACCCAAGCCTTTGCTGATGGCACGCTTGTCCGGGAGTTTCAGAGCTTCGACAGGCAGGCGTGGAAGCGCCTCGAAATTCTCGATGCCGCGTCGAGCCTGGACGACTTGCGGGCCTTGCCGAGCAATCGCCTTGAGGCGCTGCGTGGCGATCGGCGCGGCCAGCTCAGCATCCGTATCAACAGCCAATGGCGGATTTGCTTCGAGTGGCCGAAAGGCGCGGCCGGGCCGTCGAATGTTGAGATTGTGGATTATCATTAGGAGACAGGAGAAAGTTATGGCACGGCCACCCATCCATCCCGGCGAAATCCTCGCCGACGAACTGCTGGAGATCGGCGTGACACCGACTGAGTTGTCGCGCCAGATCAACGTGCCCACCAACCGGGTTACGCAGATCATTCATGGCCGGCGTGGTATTACAGGCGACACCGCCCTGCGGCTCGGCCATTGGTTCGGCACCTCGGCGCAGTTTTGGCTCAACCTCCAGAGCGCCTATGATATCCGCCTTGCCGAGCAGAAAGCCGGCAAGGAGATCGCCAAGCTGCCGGTGCGGGGCAACGCAGTCGGCGCCCCGCAGAACCCATAAGCGCCGGGCGAAGGAGGTGCAATGAGCCGCAAGCGCAAGTTTATTCCGGTCGAGGAAGCCTTCGACGAATGGCGGAAGGACCCCAAATATGTCGCCGCCTATGACGCCCTTGAGGAAGAGTTCGCGCTTGCGTCCGCGCTGATTCGCGCGCGCGGCGAAGCCGATATGACCCAGGAGGAAGTGGCGCAGGCGATGGGGACGACGCAGGCGGTAGTGGCGCGTCTGGAGAGCGGGCGCGTCATGCCTTCGACCCGCACGCTGCAACGCTTCGCCAAGGCCACCAAGTCGCGGCTGCGGATCAGTTTCGAGCCGGACACATCCGGCTCCTCTCCGGCGGGTCGGTAGTCCCGATGGCTGAGCCGAAAGATGATGACCTTGAGCTCGTATACGGCGGCGGCAATGTCTTTCGGGACTTTGGCCGCGCCGATGCCGATTTGCGGCAGGCCATGGCGTTGATGTCCGACGATACCAGCCCCACCGTCATCACCTTGTCGCCGGACGACCAGAAGCGCCTTGTCGAGCAATTTCTGTCGTCGCCGGAACCGACCGACGGCCTCAAACGTGCTGCCAAGGCGCACGCCGCATTGATACGTCGGCCACAATCATCGGAAACCGGGAAGTGATAGCGTAACCGCTCATTGGCGCACGACAACGACCGCATCGAGCAGCGGCCGAGGCGAGATTCATCTTCGGCGCCATTAGTGCCTGCCTGCGCTTTCTCAAGAACGTCGATACCGTGCGGTTCGGCAAATAGGCCTCGCGTCGTACATAGCCAGCCCGAACGTCCTTCCGTTCATTGTGCCCTCGGAAATTCCGCTGTCCTGCCGGACGGCGCTTTGCCGTCAATGGTCTGCCCGCACCACCCCGCCGAAGGGGCGGGCCGTGTTGGCCATGACGGCCGCAGCCCTGCCGCCCGGCCTTTCGTCCGCGTCCTTCGGGACGATCAACAACGAACGAAAGGAAAGAAAAATGGGACTGGATATGTACGCCAACTTCCTGCACGCCGCACCGGCAACGGCCGTAGACTTCGAGGTCGAGAACTACGGCGAGCTGCACTACTGGCGCAAGCATCCGAACCTGCACGGCTGGATGGAAGCGCTCTATCGCGCGAAAGGCGGGCGGGACGCATCGTTCAACTGCGTCAATCTCGTGCTTACGGCTGAAGATCTCGGCCGGCTTGAAGCCGACATCCGCGCCGGCAACCTGCCGCCGACGTCAGGCTTCTTCTTCGGCGAATCCGACGGCTCCGAGATCGGTGACGATCTCCGCTTTATCGCCAAGGCGCGTGAGGCGCTCGCAGCCGGGTTGACGGTGTTCTATTCGTCATGGTGGTGACGAAAGCGCTGCGGCGGCCAGGCGGTCGCCGCAGCTTTATTCAGAACGGAATCCCTTCAGGATCGTCACCGTCGGGATCGTCGTCGTCGTCAGACTCCGATGGACCGATGATCGTCGGGGCGCCGAAGATGATGACGTAGCCGGCCTCCTCGGCTTCCCGTCTCGCGTCGGCCTCGATCTCGCGGAGCTGGCGCTCCAATTCCTCGATCCCTGTGGACAACGCGATCATCCAGAACGCCGGATCGTTGGCGACATCCGAACCGAGGAAAGACGCTGCCTTGTCGGACAGCGCCTCCGGGATTGTCACGGTCAGCCCGGCGAGCGTGGGGGCGGGCTTCCGGGCCGACGGCGCGTCCGGCCCGGATCTATTGCGCCCGTCAGTGGAGCGCCGAGCCATCGGGAGCCCTCCTTTGCGCAGGCGCAAAGAGCAGGGGATGCCGCCCCTCCTCGAACTCCTGAAACACTCGTTCCAGAGTCGCGACGACCAGGTGAGCCAGGAAACGCCCGGCACTTTCCTGATCGACCGGACGGGCGAGGTCGATGTCCGCCCCGGCGAGACGAACGCCGCCGGAGGCGTTCTGCCTTGTCACGCGATCGAGCCAGGTCATGAATATGAGGCTGGCTTCCGAGACTTCGATCGTGACCGGCCAGTCCTTCACCTTGCCGGCCGCGCTTTCCTCAGCGGACTGCGCCAACCGCTCCCGCACGGCATTGAACTCGGCCATGATCGCCGGGCGCGGTTGCTCGCCGCGACCAATCCGGCAACCGACGCAATCAGGATCGTCGCAGCCTTCCTGACCTTCGGAGGCGAACGCCTCCATCGCTTGCAGCCCGGCTTCGAGCAGGACTCTGAAGTCGGCCGCGTTGAGATCACGACCGCCCTTGAGGTCCATTGCCCGGCGGATGAAATCCTCATCCAGCATGAGGTCAGCAGAGTGTTTGATGGGCTTTTTCATGGTGCAACTCCGTTCTTCGAGTTGCGTCCCAGATGCGGCAGACGCCGCCGCCAGTCGTGGTCACTAGCTGGTCACGCAGCAGCCTCTACGCTCCGCTGTCACGATCCGATTCTCCGGCCGCAGCATTCACCCCGGTTTCCAAACGAGGAAAGCACGCGGAAATGTCCGTGCGTCCCTGGTACGCTCTTCGCGGCAAGCTTTGGAGGGGACGATGTCCAATATTGATCTGCAAGTCACCATGCCCGACTCCATCGATCGCTTGATCGATGGTTGGTACTGGGAATTTGGCGAAAGCAGCCGGTACACGCGCGAGCAGACCAAGGAGGCCTTTCAAGAGATTATCAACCTCATTGGCTGCCTGATGCCATTCGAGCCGGACATGAACGATATCATGTACTACCGGCAGATGGATGAAAACGTCGCGGTCTTTGGCTGGGAACGCAAGCGGACGCCAGAGGCCGATGCCATCGGCAAAGCATTCTTGCGAATCCTCAAGGAGCGGGTGAACGCGCCATTTTTTGAGGGGTTGCTCGCGGCGGAGAACGGGCGCGACGACGGCCCCTCGGATGAATAATCTGGGGCAGCGGCCGTCACGCGTCGCTTAGATTGAGCCGGGCCTTAGCCCGGTCGATGTCAGTTTCAACGGACGCGACGGCGCGGAGCGGGTCGCGTATGCCGCGCGGCGATCGCCCGGAAGATCGGCCATTGGATCGGCCAAAACAGTAGTCTTAGTGGAATTATTGTTGTATTATCACGATATTGGCCATGGTCACGATCGGCCAACCCGATTTGGAGCACCATGTCTGACCCGATAGAAACACCCGCCCGCATTGAGCCGGCTCTTCTCGAAGAGCCGCCGGCGGCTGTCGTCGATCTGGTCGCTGAGCTGGCCGCTGCATCCGCCACGCTCGGGCGCGCTCTTCACCCGACGACGGCGGCCCAGCTCGCTGGCGTCGTGCGCATCATGAATACTTACTACAGCAATCTCATCGAAGGTCATAACACCCGCCCGCGGGATATCGAGCGCGCACTCGCTGGCGATCTCGATGACAACGAAGAGCGCCGCAACCTTCAGCTCGAAGCCGCCGCCCACGTTCGGCTCCAGGCAGAAATCGACCGCCAGGCCGCCGCCGGCATTCTGCCGGAGCCCGCCTCAGCCGACTTCCTGCGCTGGCTGCATCGCGAATTTTATCGTGATGCATCCGCCGCTATGCTCGAAATCCGCGGACGGGATCACACTTTCTCCATGACGCCGGGCGAGTGGCGCTCCGCCGTGGAGCACGACGTGGCTGTCGGCCGCCACGTTCCGCCCTCAAGCGATCGTGTCGCCGAGTTCATGCGCTATTTCGAACATCGCTACCGCCTGGAACCACTCGGTGCGGCAACGCGCATCGTCGCCATTGCGGCTGCGCACCACCGCTTCAACTACATTCATCCATTCCCCGACGGCAACGGGCGTGTCAGCCGCCTCATGAGCCACGCGATGTGCCTGCGCACCGCCATCGGTGCGCACGGCCTGTGGTCCGTCTCCCGCGGCCTGGCTCGCGGGCTGGCGGCCGGCCCGGAGGGCCGCAGCGAATACAAGCGGATGATGGACTACGCCGACACCCCGCGGCAGGGCGACCTCGACGGGCGCGGCAACCTCTCTCAGCGCACTCTCGCCGAATTCAGCGAATGGTTCCTGCGCATCTGTCTCGACCAGGTGAGCTTTATGTCGGACGCCTTCGACATCAATACGCTGGCCGGCCGGCTCGAAATTTATGTAGCGCGCAGCGACAATCTCAAGCCGGAGGTCGGCCGTCTGCTGACCGAGGCGCTCATCCGGGGCGAGTTCGAGCGTGGCGAGGCTGCTCGCATTACCGCGCTGCCCGAGCGGTCCGCGCGCCGTGTTCTCAACGATGCAATCGCCCAGGGCCTGCTCGGCTCGGCGACGCCGAAAGGCCCGGTCTCGCTGCGCTTTCCTGCCGATGCGCTGGAGGTCTTGTTTCCGCGGCTGTTCTAACGGCACTGAGCGTTAGAATATTATCTGCGACCGGTGGAAGCGCTGCGCGATCTCAAATGCGAGGCCTGCCGGATTTGATCAAACTTGGCACCGAAGTTGCGATTATCGGCGAGGTTGACGACGCGGGAAACACACAAAAAAAAACGGCGCAGATGTCTAGACACCTGCGCCGCGTCTAGCGTCAGAGTATATGGGTATCTGAGCTTACTCTAAAATTTCTGTCGTTCCCACCGGAAGTTGGCCACCGGGAGGCGGTGCTTCCCATAACAATATCCGCTCAGTTTCGATTGCAGCGCTCCGCGTAGATGCGCAATTCGGAGCTTAGATTAAGTCGGTCCGAGGCCGCCGCCGTGATGAATTGGCTTCATTTTCCATATTGAATATTGATGACCAGCGCCTAATCCATTGATCCGGCGCACAGATACACGCCCTATTTTCCCTAATCTATATTATCGCATCGCGACTACGGAAACTCCCGCCACCTGCCAGCATCTATTCTCCGGCCTTTGGAGTCTAGCACTCGCGGCCGCGCCCGCGCGCCGATACCGTCCAGGACAAAGGCTTCAGCTTCCCCGCATCATGCCGCGCTTCGCTGTCATGATCGTCGTGTCGTGACGGCGCTTCCGTCGTGCTGCTGAGATGTTGCGCTGTTTCCTTATCGCTACGGTTTTTCCTCGACTGATGACGCCCAAACCTGATCGTGCGCGCATCCGTTTCAAGGCCCTTCGGCCCTGCGGGTGATGCCCCGGTGTCCCCGACTTTCGCCGCGCTGCGCTAACTGCAAGCCGGGCGATTCCCCTCCGGCGCCTCAGCCGTGAACCGTTCGCTTCTCCGCCCGCTCTGACGGTTGGCGTGTCGAGAAACCCCAAGCGAAAGGAGCTACCATAATGGCACGCAACGACAAACAGAACCGCCGCCCTGCCCGCGAAAACCGCAGCCCGGCCTACATCGCCTGGCACGTCGCGGGGAACGAGGAAAAAGCCTTCTGGACCCGCATCGGCGCAGCGTGGGCGCACCAGGACGGCGAAGGGCTGACGCTCCAGCTCGACCTGGTCCCGGTGAACGGCGGGCGCATCGTCCTCCGCCATCCGAGCGAGAACAACAACGGAGCGGGCGCGTAAGCGCCCCTCTCAACCTTCGGAGGACATTGCCATGTGCATTCCCATTCACATCGAAGCCGCACGCGCCGCACTCGCCCGCGCCGCCTGGAGTCGCGGTCAAGCACCGGCCTACGACGAGGACGCCGTGAGCGACCTACTCGCCGACATCCGCCACTTCTGTGCCGTCGCCGGTCATGACTTCGAGCGATGCAGCCGCGTCGCCGCCATGCACTTCAACGACGAAAACGGGGGCGCGCTATGACGCGCGCCCTCACCGAAGCCGACAAGCGCAAAGGCTTCATGCGCGCGACAGGCGGATTTTCCCGCTCGCGAGAGCGTTGGGCCGAGCGCGCCGCGCGCGGCATGAGCGACACGGCACTTGCCGAAGCGCTGGCGCGAGAGATCGGCATCTTCGGTGGCTCATGCGGTCCCGGCGAATTGTGGCTCACCTATCAGGGCGCGGGTTTGAAAATCTGGATATCGTGGGAGGTCTGCAATCACGTGACCACGCGTCCGACCTTCGAGGGCAGTGTCACTATCACCATGGCACGGCTCGTCTACGGCATCAATGACCCGGCGGATACACAGCTAACTTTGCTCTGAAAGAGCGTCGCCGGTCTCAGCCGCCGCCAAGGCAAGAGGCCGTCATCACGCGGTTTGTGCCGTTGCCCGAGACGGCAACGAAGCGCCCCGCGCCGAAGGTGACGCTCGCCCAGTCATTTGCCTCGGTCGACGGCATGGCTTCCCATGTGACGCCGTCAGAGGACGTCAGCACCGGATTGGAGCCGTGCCACATGCTTGTCAAAACAAAGCGGCCGTTCCCGTAGGCGGGCTTCCGCCACGAACCTGCTTGAATATCCGCGCTATCGTAGGGCGTCCAATTGATACCATCGGGCGAAGTCATGACTCGTTCTTCTCCTCCGACTACGAACAATCCATCGCCATAAGTCACACCGGCCCAGGGATGGGATATCGCCGTCTGCGGCGTCCATGTCGCGCCGTCGGTCGATGTCATGATGGGATGGGTCGCGTTCCATGTGTAGGACACCGCGACGAACATTCCGTTGCCATAGGCCACGCCTATCCAGAACGACGCCTCCACGGCCGAATGAGCGGTCCAATTGATGCCATCCGGCGATCGCGCCACCCGGTTCGTGCCGTCGCTGGAAACGGCGACGAACCATCCGTTGCCGTAAGTCACATCGCTCCAGTCATTGCTTGCCGGCAGGGCATTGTTATGCGTGGTCCAGTTGATGCCGTCCGTCGATGTCGCCGAAGTCCGTGAGCCGCCCTGCAAGGCAACATATAATCCGTTTCCGAAGGTCACGAGATTCCCGACCGATGCTGCCTGGGCTGTCCAGCTTATTCCGTCCGGCGAGGTCATGACGCGGTTGGTGCCGTCCCACGCCACGGCCACGAACACACCGTTTCCGTAGGCAATGGAGCTCCATATATTCGCCTCCGCCGCCGTCTGCGCCGTCCACACCCCCGCATCCGGGTCACACGCGCAGGGGTCAGTTTTGCCGACGCCGCGCCACGTATCCCCGTCGCAATATTGCAAGGCGCAGTAATCAGCGTTGAACAACAGATTGCCGGCAGGTTTCACCGGATTTTCGCAGCCGTCATTCGGCCCGGGCGGATTGAGCGGTCCCATCGCGTGCCACGTGGTGCCATCGCACCATTGCGCCACGCGGTGATCGGCGTTGAAGAGGATCCGCCCCGCGGACATGTCCGGATCTTCGCAGCCGGGGCTGAGGCACTCCGTCGCGAATACGCCGTTTCCGCCGGCCGACACGAACGCGCCGTTACCGTAAGCTACGCGCCCTAAAGGCACATCGCCGGGTACCGCCATGGGGTCCCAGTGTACGCCGTCGGTCGATGTCATCGCCACATGAGTGTGCCATGGGTCCGTTCCCCATCCCGTGGCCACATAACGGCCGTTGCCAAACGCCAAGCCAATCCACCAGCCGGAAGGCGTTGACGCGCGTTCCGTCCAGAGAGTGCCGTCTGGCGAAGTGTAGACATTGTCGTAACCCACCAGCACAAACTGCCCCCCCGCATAAATGACGCCTTCGAGCGATGTGTTTGAGGGCAGCGTTGCCGACACCCAGCTCATTCCGTCCGCCGACGTTATAACGCCCTGATTGCCGTTTTCATCCGAAACGGCGACGAAGCGGCCGTTACCATGCGCCACGTTGCTCCAATTATAGGCCGCCGCCGCCGCGTGCGGGGTCCAGGAAATCCCGTCGGTCGAACTCATAACGCGATTGGTGCCGCTGACTGCCACCGCCACAAAACGGCCGTTGCCGTAAGTGACACCTAGCCAGTCGTTCTCTTCGGCAGGTGTTCGGGCCGTCCAGACGATGCCGTCAGGCGATGTCATGACATGTTCATCCCCCCACGGCGAACCGACGGCGACAAACAGGCCGTTGCCATAGATTACCGCCTGCCACTGGCCGTGAGGCGACGGTCGTAGCGTCCAGTCTACGCCGTCGGGCGAGGTATAAACCTGTTGGTTCAGGGCCGCGTCGCGGCTGATGGCGACGAACAGGCCGCCGCCATAGGCAATGTTGGTCAGGGGAAAGGCTTCCTGCTGCGTCCACGCGCCCACCGCGCAGCCGCCCGATACACCACTCTTCGGAAACCCAATCCAATCCGTCCCGTTGCAATATTGCGTCCGCGCATGGTCGACGTTGTAGACAATTTTTCCGGCGCTTCCCGCCGGACTCGCGCACGCCGCCCATCCCAGGGAAGTCGGTCCGGCTATCAACAAAAACAGCAGGATCAGGAGGCGCTTCATGGTGGCCCCTAGAACGTGCAGCAGATCGCGTGCGCCGTGCCCGTCGCGACAGCCGTGCCCCATTCACACCTCCACGTCGCCGCCGCGCTCGGGCCGGAATCATGGTGGACGGGCGTGGCGGAGTGCGAGCATCCGCCCCCCGTCATGATTTCTCCGGCATTGCAGCTCACGCTCACGGTCGTGGTCGCACCCGTTGCGGTGCGCTGCGTGCAGCCCGGGGAGATCGGAGCGGGCGCGCCCGTCACCGCCTCAATGCCGACGTCTTCGACCGCATTCCACGTCGTCCCGTCGCACACCAGCACCACTTCCTTGCCATCTTGATCCGGGTCTGCGTTCATGCGCGTCGCGCCCTGCGCGACGCCAGCGCATGGATCTCCCGGTGCTGTGTCGCTGCCGACCAGCTGCGCGTGGCCCGCCGCGCTCAGCACCAGCAGCACTCCCAGTATCCCCGCCAGCCATGCCAACCGCTTACCGCGCATCGCGATCCCCTTTCGGCAGCGCCGTAGCGTTCAGTTCCTTTTCGACACTCGCGCTGCCTGCATCCGTCAGAGCGCCGCCATAGGTCATGTCTTTAAGCACCGTCACCCCGGCGGCATCGATACGCGCCACCTCTTTCCCGTCGATCACGAACCGGAACGCCTTCAGTTCCTCATCCTTGATCATCGCCATGCCCAGGGAAGGCTCCGCTAGTTGCGCGGTGGCGGGCGCTGCGTTGCGGGCGGATTCGGCACGCAGACTACCGGCGGGAACTAAAAGGACAGCAAGTAGAAGAAAATATCAAATGCGCACATAAACCTTCCATCTTGTAATTATCGCAATTAAATGCCTGAATAACCTCATAATGAAAATAATATACTATATTCCATTAATATCTTCAGAAGGAATTTTAAATTCCGCGCAATTCAATCAAATCAATCGCTTGTTCGAAAATTATTTCGCTCATTTAGAGCAGCGAAACCGACATTCGAGGGCAGGAGCACCATCGCCGTGGCACGGCTGGTCTATGAGGACAGGCTTGCAAGGCACCGCTAGACGGAGCGCAGCGACGTCGGCCGCGATAGCGGACGCGGTGACTGTTCACGCACCCGGCCATATCCTTTGGGCGAGCCTTTTGAACTCGGACACGCCGAGTGCTCCGCGCGCCCTCGCCTTCGAGCCGGGGAGAGCCAGCCTTGCGGCAACGGATTCGTAAGGCGCTTCCCACATCTCACGCGGCTCCAGCGTTCGATTATCGAGCAGCACGAGCAGCACCGTGTCGCACGCCGCCTCCTGCTTGATCGTGCCCAGCCGTTGACCGGGCTTCGTATCCTCGCCGCAGGCACGGCCCTTGATCTGGATTCGCACCGGCCCCGCCGGCGTCCGGCGTATGGCGTCATAGCCCGCCGTTCGCGGCGGGGCGAGTTCAAGGCCGAGCATTTCAGCGGCGACGTATTCCGCGACCTCGCCCGTCACCCCAAGCGGCTTCCCGGTCAGGCGGTAATATTCAGCGGCGAGCGGTTTGATCTCGGCGAGGATTTCACGGACGCGGTGTGTTTCGGGATTTTCAGTCATTCGCGACCCGGCTGGTTGTGGCTCGTCCCGTCAAGGGCCGCACATGGGAAGCCGCAACGGATGCAGCAGCGAGCAACGCCCCGGAAAGACGCGGCTTAGAATAGTTCACTATGAGAGCCGAGACGGGCAAGCCGCAGCGTATCCGCGTCCGGCTTGCCATAGATCAGCACGAGGTCCGGCCTGACATGGCAATCCCGATACCCGGCCCAGTTACCGCTAAGCGCATGGTCCTTGAAGCGTTCGGCCAACGGCTCGTCCGCCGCCAGCGTCCGCACCACAGGGTCCAGCAACGCCTCCAGGTTTTTCATCGACCGGGAGACGCGCTTAAAATCGCGCTTGAAAGCAGACGCCCATTCAATCGTCCGCATTCAGATCGGCCCACAGCTCTTCGACGGTTCCCCGCTTGCCCTTTCCGGCTTCGAGCTCGGCCATGGCGGCGCGGGTTTCGGCGTTCGGGACTTTCAGCTCGAACGGCAGCGCCTTCTCCGCTGCGACCCGCATCAGCATGATGCGGATGGCATCGGAAACGGTCAGGCCCATGGCATCGAGGACGTGGGCCGCTTCTTCCTTCACAGCGCCGTCAATGCGGGCGCGAACGGTCGTATCGGTAGCCATGATGATACCTCCATGTGTGGTACCATTGTAGCCACATTGTTATCTTTTGTCAATTTCTCCTCCCGGTCGGCATCGCGGCGTTGGTGCTCCAATTCACAATCCATAGAACGCGCCGCAGGCCCTACAGGAGCTGCCATCCGCATTGCGAATGTACCAATATATATATGATATATTGGTACTAATGGAGGCGCATCATGAGCAAGAACACATCCATCGCGCTCGGCGAGCATTTCAACCAGTTCATCGCCGCCCAGGTCGCCCAGGGCCGCTACGGCTCGGCGAGCGAGGTCGTGCGCGCAGGGCTGCGGCTGCTCGAAGAGCAGGAAGCCAGGCTGCAGGCGTTGCAGAATGCGCTAGTCGAAGGCGAGGAAAGCGGCCCCGCCGAGCCGTTCGACAACCGGGCATTCCTCGCCCGCATGCACCGCCGCCATGCCGGCACGCCGTAAGCAGTTCCGGCTCCGGCCGGCGGCGCAGGCCGATCTGGAAAACATCTGGCTCTATACCGCAGAGCGATGGTCGCCGGAGCAAGCCGATATCTATCACCACCGGATTATCAAGGTGATGACCGCACTCGCGGATGGACGTCTACAAGGCCGGTCCGCTGAGCATATCCGTTCGGGATATTTCAACTATCCGGCCGGCTCCCACCTCGTATTCTTCAAAAAGGCAGACTACGGCATCGATGTCGTGCGCGTCCTGCACCAGCGCATGGCCTTCGAGCAGAATCTCTAGACGCGCGCAGCGCGCGGTCTGAGCGACACGGAGCTTGCCGAGGCGCTGTCGCGAGAGATCGGCATCTTCGGTGGCTCGTGCGGTCCCGGAGAGCTATCGCTCACCTATCAGGGCGCCGGTCTGAAAATCTGGATCTCGTGGGACATCTGCAATCACATCACAACGGAACCGACCTTCGAGGGCAAGAGCACCATCGCCATGGCCCGCCTCGTCTACGGCATCAAAGATCCGACCGACCGGCAGCTTGCCCTCCTTCGAGGGTTGGCTGCCATCACGCTGATGTCCGAATTATCCCCGGCCCCTTCCGCGCCATTCGGCATTGCCCGACAATATGGAAAATCCCTCTCATCCCGGCGAGCCGCCAAGATACTTTCCGCCTCTACCCGCCGCCGAGACAGGTCGCGCGCACGGTCATATCGCTTGGCCCGTCATTGACGCCGACAAACATGCCGTTGGCGTAAGTGGCCCTTTTAATCGCAGCCTGTCCCGGTCCCGACTGAAGCGACCAGTTGATGCCGTCGGACGATGTGTAGATCGTTCGATCCGACGGGCCCGCCCCTACAGCACCGGCAACGACAAACAAACCATTTCCAAATGAAATGAATTCCCCGCCCCAATGCGTGCCGTATGTGCCGCTGTTGCCCGCCTGCCAGTTTTCGCCGTCGGACGAATACATGAAATGAGGCCCCCCGCCGTAAGACTTGGCGACGAACAGCCCGTTTCCGTAAGCCACGCTGTTCCATCTCGAATTGAAGACCGAAGCACTGGGCACGGCAGTCCAGTTCACTGCGTCGGTCGATGTCACGACAGGATGGCTGGGCACCCCCCACCCGCCTACGGCGACGTACCGTCCGTTGCCGTAGGCGATGTCCGTAAAGCCCGTTGTCACGGTCGAAGATCGTTCCGTCCAGTTGATGCCGTCAGATGACGTTATGATCGCCCCATCATTCCCGACCCCGACAAATTGCCCGCCGCCGTAAGTCACGGCCTGAATGCTTGGCGCCGACGGCGGCAGCGAATTGTTGTGCGTCGTCCAGTTGATGCCATCAGGCGAAGTCCAGACATCTCTCGTCCAGCCGCCTTGTGAAGGAACGACAAAGAGGTTGTTGCCGAAAGCTATGGCGCCGCTAACGCTACCGGCCGGCGAGCCGCTTTGAACTGTCCAATTGATCCCGTCACCGGAAGTCGCCGGGCTATGGGCCATGGCAACGAAAGTGCCATTGCCATAGGCAATGCCGCGCCAGTTCCCGGCCTCCCCGATAGAATGTGTCGTCCACGTCCCCGCATCCGGATCGCACGCGCAGGAGTTCAATTCGCCAATCCCCCGCCAGTTATCGCCGTCGCAATATTGCAGGATGCAGGAATCGCCGTTGAAGGCGAGGAAGCCTGTGGGGTGGCCGCCGCCGCATGTGCCGCTGTTCGGGCCGGGCGGATCAACCGGTCCAGCCGCCTGCCATGTGGTGCCATCGCACCACTGCACGACGCGATGGTCACCGTTGAAGACCAGAGCACCCCCTGGCGCTTCGGGATTTTCGCAGCCTGTGCCGCCACAGAAGGCAACCAGTGACGTTTCAGGACCGGCGCCGCCCATGATGACGACGCGGTTGTCGCCGTAGGCGACGAGGCCGCTTATGGGGATGGGTTTGGGCACATCCTGCCAGGTGACGCCGTCGACTGAGGATACAATTTCGTTGGGGACGCCATAGGAGGTGGTCGCGATGAAGCGCCCGTTCGCATAGATGACGCGCCGCCATGTGAGGTTGGTGAGGGCGCCGTTGTGAGCCGTCCAACTGGTCCCGTTTGTCGAAGTATAGGAGACGCCCCAGACCACGCCGACGAAGCGTCCGTTGCCGAACGTTACGGCCTCCATCCCGCCGGTGCCGGGGCGAGCGGTCCAGGCGGTGCCGTTTGTGGAGGTCATGACGTAGGCTGGCCCCGGGCCGCTGCGAGCGGTCGCCACAAAAAGACCGTTGCCGTAGGTAACGCCAGTCCATTCGTTGGCGGCCGTGGCCGCGTGGTCTGTCCAGCTGATGCCGTCGGTCGAGGTCATAACGCGGTTTGCGCCGCTGGAACCGACGGCCACGAAACGGCCATCGCCGTAGGTGACAGCCCGCCACTCGTTGGCCGCAGGGGATGTGCGGGCGGTCCAGTTGACGCCGTCGGTGGAAGTCCTGATGTTGCCGCCGAAACCGACCGCCACGAACATGCCGTTGCCGAACGTGACGTCACGCCAGTCGTCGCCCGGGGTGACGACATGAGCCGTCCAGTTGATGCCGTCGGGGGAGACGAGGACGTTGTCGTAGTTCCATGCCCCTACGGCGACGAACACGCCGTTGCCGTAGGCCATGGCGTTCCAGCCGTAATCCCCCATCTCTTGCGATACAGAGGTATGAACGGTCCACGGACCCAGCCCGGGGCAACTCGCCAGCGGGGCTTTGGGGAAGGCAACCCATTCCGCGCCGTTGCAGTACTGCATGGCGGCGTCGGCGCTGCTGAAAACGAGATGCCCAGTCGGCGCAGCAGGGCTCACGCAGTCCGCACGCGCAACGCCGGGAACGAAAAGAATGATTGCCGTAATTATCGCAACTGAATACCCGAATAACCTCATAATAAAAAATAATATACTATATTCCATTAATATCTTCAGAAGGAATTTTAAATTCCGCGCAATTCAATCAAATCAATCGCTTGTTCGAAAATTATTTCGCTCATTTAGAGCAGCGAAACCGACATTCGAGGGCAGGAGCACCATCGCCGTGGCACGCCCTCGCGTTGCGGCGCCCGATCTTGCCGACCGACAGCTCGTACTCATTTGAAAGCGGGCTGCCTACAGCGGGAGTAGTCACCTTGAGCGACGTACGCTTTTATCCCCCGCCGACGCAGGTCGCGCGCATAGCCCCGGTCCCATCATTGACGGTCACAAAAACCCCGTTGCCATAGGCAATCCCACCAACGCCGTGCAGGGTCGGCGATTCAAGGACCGACCATGTAATCCCGTCTTCGGATGAGTAGAGTGTCGTCGGCCCCCCCGTGTTTCCCGCCGTCACAAACCGTCCATTAGCATAGATGGTGGAGATGGTGCTCCAGGAGCTGTATACGTTCCCCGGATCGCCGGCCGTCCAGTTCACGCCATCCGTCGAATAGATCAGCTGCGGCCCGCCCTGATAGGTTTTCCCGACGAACAGCCCGTTACCAAAGTCGATCCGCGTCACTTTCGCGTTGAAAACGTTTGCGGCGGGAACAGGCGTCCAGTTAATACCGTCCGGGGATATTACGACCGGATAATCCGGGGTTGCACCACTCCATTGCCCGCTGGCAACATAAAGGCCATTGCCATACGTGACGCTGGTGAAGCCTGTCGTCACGCCGGATGTGCGCGGCGTCCATGCGATCCCGTCCGGCGATGTCGCGATCCCGCCACCGCCGCCGACGATGACGAACTGATTGTCGCCGTAGACTATGTCTCCTACTGCATCCGCCGGCGGCCATGATGGCGGTAGTGCCGGGTCGTGCATGGTCCAGTTCACGCCGTCCGACGACGTCGACACCTGCCGAATCCAGCCGCCCTGGCTAGGCGCAACAAAAAGCCCGTTGCCAAACGCGATATGCCCCCCCGCCCCATTGGCCAGATCCACCGTGTTATGCACCGTCCAGTTGATGCCATCCGGCGAGCTTGCCGGGTTGCTTCCGGCTGCCACGAACATCCCGTTGCCAAAGACAAGGCCGCGCCATAATTGCGATTCGGGCATGACCTGCGCCGTCCACGTCCCCGCATCCGGGTCACACGCGCAGGGATCGATTTTCCCAATTCCCCGCCACGTATCCCCGTCGCAATATTGAAGCACGCAGTATGTTTGGCTGAACAGCAAGTTGCCGCCCGGCTTGGCGGGATCTACGCAGCCGTTATTGGGACCGGGAGGGTTGATCGGTCCCAACGCCTGCCAGTTTGCGCCATCACACCATTGCAGGACGCGGTAATTGTTGCTGTAGACCATCGTGCCTGCCGGGCCTTCGGGACCAGTGCAGCCGGGGCTTAGGCATTCCGTCGTCATCACGCGGTTTGTGCCGTTGCCCGAGACGGCGACGAAGCGCCCCGCGCCGAAGGCGACGCTCGCCCAGTCATTCGCTTCCGCCGCAGCCATCGGGGTCCAGTCAATGCCATCAGGCGATGTCATGACCCGGTTTGCACCATCGCCTGCCACGGCCACAAAGAGCCCGTTGCCATAGGTCACGGATGTCCAGTTGTTCAGTTCCGTTGCCGTCTGCGGCGTCCAGGTCGCACCGTCCGTCGATGTCGCCACCCGAGTTGCTCCGCCGCCGCCGACGGCAACGAACAGGCCGTTCCCAAAAGTTATGGACCGCGCATGACCAATCGGCAGGGTACTGTGCAAAGTCCAGTCAATCCCGTCCGATGAAACCAGAACCTCACCCCAGTGATGATCAATGACGACAAATACACCGTTGCCATAGGCAACGGACCACCATGTCCTGTCAATTACAGGTGGGTTTGCTGAAGCCGGCGCCGACCAGTTGACGCCGTCAGGCGAGGTTATGATCTTCGCGCCGCCGCTATTCCACGCAACCGCGACATAAAGGCCGTTGCCGTACGCAAGGCTATGCCAAAACCCGGCTGCTGGCGCGGCGTTTTCGTGTGTGCTCCAGATCAAACCATCCGGCGATGTAAAAACTCTGCGCTCCCAGAAACCTTCCATTGAAACAAACTGGCCGCCCGCATAAATAATGGCGGACCCTCTTCCATTCGGCGCGGGAGTCCAGTTGACACCATCGATAGAGGTCATCCGCGGAGGATCCCATCCATCGGACACGGCGACAAACCGGCCGGCGCCATAGGCGACGACTTGCCATGCGTTCGCTGTAACGGCCGAATGGGGAGTCCAGTCGCCAAGAGCGCCGCATGTCGCGCCGCCCGCCCTCGGAAAACTGACCCACTCCGCCCCGTTGCAATACTCCATGCTGGCATTGCTGCTAGTGAATTGCAGCACGCCCGCCTCGCTGGCGGGATCAACGCAGTCCGCCCGCGCGGTGCCGGAAAATGAAATGAAAACCGCGATAATTATCGCAATTGAATACCTGAATAACCCCATAATGAAAATAATATACTATATTCCATTAATATCTTCAGAAGGAATTTTCATGACCACAACATCAGGAAAAGCAACGCGTTACGAATTAATCGTTTTCGAAAGCTTCACGCGCCATGGCCAAAAGCGTCACAAACCGCACCGCGTCGGCGCGGCAACGCCCTCGTCCATGGGCGGCTTTGTGCTCCATATCCCGCCCGGCATTGCCCTGACCGGCCGGGTCATGATGGTGCCGGAAAGGACCCCGTTGAACGAAATCGACGTGCTCGAAGCTTATCAGTCCGCCGCCGACGAGCACGGAGTCTGACCATGACCGATCACGCCATCAACCCCGAGGCACACGATACGAGAGCCGACGCAAACTCCGCTATACGTCTGCGCAGGCAGCTTGCCGCATTGATGTCCCCGCCAAAGCCACCCGCCATCGCATCCGTGGTCTTGATCGACTGGCCCCACATCGACCGCGCCCTTGCCGTGCTTGATCTTGTATACGCCGCACGCGACGGCGGCTTTCTGGACGACAGAGAATTCCTGGGCGAACTGGCCGCCACCGTCCGCGCATGGAACGCCGAAAAGTGACCCTCCGAAAACTCACAGGACATCCCGCGATATGAGCAATATATATCTGCCCGACTCCATCGAAGCCCGCATGGGGATGATGGCCCTTTTTGGCATCATGTTTTACATCTTCGCCGCCTCGATCCATTTCTCCCACCAGGAGCTGATTACGGAATGGACGCGCACAACCGCCGCCGTCGAATCCGTAACCCCCATCGAACATCGCCGGCACATGCGCTACGCCTACGCCATCACTTACGACGACGGTGACGGCACACACACCATCACTCAAACAGGCGGCGGCAAAGCCCCCTTCGCTCCCGGCGACGTCATAGACGTCATATTCAATCCCGCCGACACTACCGACGTCCGCCCCGTCCCCGCCGACCCCGCGCCCGCCATCGCTTTCTTCCTGTTCGGCGGCACGCTGGCGTTGCTCGTCGCCGGCATCGCGCTGAAAAAAGGGCGCTGATAAAACCGGAACCAAACCCCGCCCCGCGACACGCCATCACCCCGTCGGCAAACACTCTCGCCGCAAACTTGCCGTCGCCATAGGCGACGGACCGCCTGACCCGGCATACACCGTCAGCTTTGCCAAGCTGGCACCGCCACCTTCGGCTATGGTATTCTGAAACTATGAGTACTGACCCAGAAGATTTCGGGATTACCGAAGACGATTTTAAGGTCGAGATTATCGAACGGCCGGATGGCAGCCAGGTTATATTCGTGGAATTGCTGGGCCGGGCCGAAGAGGTCGTTGAGTGCGTGGCCGCGCTCCGCAATGTAACGCCGGCCGTTCTGCTCCAGCAGCATTTCGCGCATCGAAACATTTCCGCTGAGATCATCATTTCCGCAAAGGTCACACACTGATCACCCCGCTGGTAACTGACGCGCTATCCCGCCATCTCATCCATCCGCGCCGCGCGGCGCAAACGCCTGAACCTGCGCATCAGCATCGAAAGCGCGAACGTGTTCTCCACCTGGCTCATCGCGCCGCCGATGCACGACCACTTGCCGCCCCGACGAGCATGGCCCGCAAGACCATGCCGCCGGCTGGGAGGGCTACAGCAGCCGCACGCGCCACCGCCATCACCCTTCATCAAACACCCCCGCCCCAAACCGCAGCGCCAGAATCCGGGACCGCCCCGAACACCCAGCCCACGCGCCGGCCCCGCGCCCATACGGCCTAATCGTCTCTCCCCCAACACCAATCCGCCCGCACAACCGGCCGCGCCGCCACCCACGGGGCAGCAACCATCCGCGCCCAAACCGCCAGAATTCGAGACCACGCCCGCAATTATTCGGGATCACTCCCAAGGCAAAAATCCGGGACCACTGGCACTGCAAAAATCCGAGCCCGCGCCGGCCCGCAGCCAACCGGCCCGGCCGGCCGTCGCGCGAAATTTGAATAATTTCTCATAACCCGGCATGATGCCCCTGCATGCACGGAGACATTTCGCTTCACACGACGAGGCCGGTTCAATGCTGCCCCTGGTGCGCCGGCTCCGAGATCAGACCCAAGGGTAAGCGCCGCAACAAGTTCGGCGACGTGCAGCTGTATCTTTGCCGGCATTGCGACAGGAAATTCACCCCGCTCCTGACGCGCAACAAGACCTATCCGCTCCGGGTTATCATCGACGCCCTGACCTTCTACAATCGCCTCTACACGCTCGAAGGCGCGGCACGCGCGGTCGGGCGCAGATACGGCCTTGCGATAAGCCGTCAGACGCTGCGCAACTGGCTGGACGATTTCGCAGACTACGTGCCGTTCACAAAGCTGCGCGCAGCGGCGGCGCGATCTTTCGACCGGCGCGACGCCATTGCCGAGGCGCAGCTTCTTCACGGCCAGGTCTATGCCTTCAAATACCATCGCGCCAAGACAGCGCTCATTCTGGACCGCCTGCGCGAAACCCATCCCGTCCGCCCGCTACAGGCATTTCTTGAAGGCGTCCCGCGCTCCTGCCCGCACACGCTGTTTCGCGACAACCGGGCGCGCGCCTCTTCCACGAAGGGCCGGTTCAGGCTGGACGGACTGGTCATCAAGCCGCGCCCCGACCCTGCCGTGCAGGCGGCGCGTTTCGCGTTGCAGGCCGTCGCCGACAACAGGCAGCGGCATGAAACCCTGCAAGGCTTCATGCTCGCCAACGACGGGGACACGGTGGCGGTCGAAGTGCCGGTCTATCTGACCGCCGCCGATCTCGACGACATGCGCCCCGCCTTCAGCCAGCTCCCCTTCACCCTCGGTCGCGGCGAAACCATCACCGGCCACATCGACATCGTGCAGCTGCGCTTCGGGCTCATTCACATCCTCGACTACAAGCCGGGCGCCAAGCGCATCAAGCCCATCGAGCAGTTGACGCTCTACGCGCTCGCGCTCTCGCGCCTGACCGGCATCGGCATCTATCACTTCAAATGCGCCTGGTTCGACGACGAGGATTATTTCGACTTCTATCCCCGCCACCTCATCCATCCGCACCGCACGGCGGGGATGCCTGAAACCATCCCCGCCGTGCCGCCGCCGCCGAACACGGGCCGTAAGACCATGTCGCCGGCCGGCAGGCAGGCTACAGCAGCCGCATGCGCGGGCATTTGCCTTGTTCCGGCTCCGTCACCTTCCATCCCCGGACGCCGAAATACTGGCAATTGAACTCCGTCGCGTTCGGGCCGCAGCTGCCGTAGCACTTGTATTGGATGAGCAGATGCGGCGAGCCGACCAGCAGGCTCGCCACGACCAGCCCCGTCAGCGTCCAGAAACGAATACCGAGCCGGGCATCGAGCCAGTCGGCAATCTTCTCGACGAGGCGTAGCCATTCCGGGTCAGTGTTCTCCGGTTTGGCGGATTCGACTTTCACTTCATAGTCAGACATGGCGCTTCTCCTTGTTGTAGGTCAGGCGGAATGACGGCTCGGGGCGTGGATAGGCACCCTCCACCGGGTTCACGGCTGCCCAGTCCCGCCACGGCGCAATGGCCCAGAACGCGATGCGCTGCGCGCGGATGGGGGCAAGCGACTGGATCAGCAGGAGCTGGTCCGTCTTCGGCATCAGGCGGATTTCATCGGCGCTCATCAGCGGACGCCCGACCTCGCCCCGGCTTTCGCCCGGGTCGTCGTCCTCCTTGCGGCCGAGATTGATCGAGGTCGTCTTGACCGTGCGCTGCCCGAGCGCCTCCGACAACGTCTTGGCGAGGCCATGATCCTGCACCGCGAAGAACTGCTGCACCTCAGCCTGCGACAGGATCGTGCTCGTCGTCTCCTTTCCGTAAACGGCGCGAAGCTGATCGAGCGACTGCACGATCATCCACACGCGCACGCCGAGACCCGGCAGTAGCGTCAGGCTTTCGGAGAGGCCTGCGAGCTTGCCCATGTTGGCGAACTCATCGAGCATGAACAGGACCGGCGAATTCCCCGGCTGGCGCGCCACCGCCGCGATCGCCTGCTTCGTCAGCAAGCCAAGCCATGCGCCGTGCGTCGCGATGCGCTCGGACGGGATCACGACATAGACGGTGACGCGGCCCGCCTTCAGCTCTTCGAAACTGAAGTCCGACGCAGAAACGCTGTCGGCGAGCCAGCCTGACGGATCGAAGATCGACACCGCCTGCGTTGCGCCCTCGATGAAGCTCTGGAAGCTTTCCGGGTTCTTTTCGAGGGTGCGGGTGATGTCGTCGGCGAGATCGGCGACAACGCCGCCGAGCGCGTCCGATCTGGCCATCTCGGCCAGCGTCGCATCCATGCGCGCGGCGCTTTGCAATGTCCGCCACAGCTCGGGCAGCGTGCAAGAATCCGGACGTCCCCGGCTCGCGAAGTGCAGCATGAAGGCGCGCAGCAGCTTGCGGCTGCCTTCGCGGAAGTAGCGATTGCGCGCGTCCTCCAACTCCGGGATCAATTGCAGCGCGAGTGCTGCCACCTCGTCGCCAAGGCCGCGCCGCTGCGCGATGTCATCGTACACGGCGACGAGAAACCCAAGCGGATTGAATCGGTCCTGCGGCAGGCCGTGCAGGCCCCAGGGGTTGAGGATGCGCACCTTCTGGCCGAAGGCTTGCGCGCGATGACCTGCGGTGACCGCGGCCAGCTCGCCCTTCGGGTCGGTGACAAACACGCTGCCCTGAGTGTGCAGAAGGTTTGGAATGACGGCGGCAATGCCCTTGCCCGAGCGCGCCGGGGCGACGGTCAGCAGGTGCGCCTTGCCGCTATGGAACAGCATCCGGCCGTCGAGCGTGCCCAGGAACAGCCCGGACGGATCGGTCAGGCCGGCGCGCGCTGCTGCGTCGCCGGTCATGAAGGCGGCTGTGCCGTGAATGCCGCTCGGCGTCTTCGCCTCTTGATGCTTGCGCTCCCGCTCGTTCTCCGCGCGAAGGCGGTCGGCGCCGGAGAGCAAGGCCATCAAAGTGCCGGCACCAAGAAACCATTGCGCCGCATCGTTCGACACCGACCACGCACCCCAAGCGCAGCCGGCGGCGAGCACGAACATGCTGAGCGATGATCCGGGTTGCTGGTTGTTGCTCATGGCCGTTTTCCTTTCCGCGCCCCTGTGCGAAGCTGGGGCGTGGCCGGGAATGAGCCACAAGTCCGGCTGCGCGGATTGCGCACTAACTGGTCACGGCATGGGGAATGCGGTGGAGGCGAGGATACCCGCGACTGTCACCTTCTATGACGACGCGGAGCGCGGCCGCATCCGCGCGGCCCTGATGCGCTATCAGGCGCAGAATGGTATCGGGGCGCCGAGATTGCGTGATCTGATTGCAGATGCCAACGGCCTGACCTTGAGGAAGGACGGCCGCGACCCCATCGCGCTAAGCACCGTGCAGCGCTTCCTCACCGGCAAGCACCGTGCGAATGACAGCTTCGTCGGGCTATGCGCCCGCTTTACCGACGGGCTGCCGGGTGATGACCCGGTCACGACGTTCGGCGAACAGTTGTCGGCATTCCTTGGCGTCCGCCGGAGCGAGGGCGACTACCCGCCGGTGCCGGCGGAGGTGGCCGGTGCCTATGCGTGCCGCGCCCGGCGCGCCCTGCCCATCGGTCAGAATGTGCGCGTCATACCCAAGGATAATCCCCGGGATCTGGTGCCGTTCTCGCGCATCAAGATCGACCTGATACCCGGCCGGTCTTTCGCATCCATCCGTGAGACCGTCGAGAACTGGGCGGCCGCCGCTCCGGGTACGGTCGCCGCCAATATCGAGACACGGCCCCGCCGCTCGTATGTGGGGATCGTGGCCTGTCCCGAGGGCGTGCTGTTTGCCCTCATGCGCAATGTCACCACCGGGGCGCCGCGCGTCTATTGGCTGGCGCGGGCCGTCGATAACGGCCTGGGCGGCTACGGACACGAGTCCATCTCCAATCTCGACAGCGGCGAGGGTATCGACCGGGCCGCCCACACGACCGTTCAGGTCGCGCTCGCCCCGGCAAAGGAGGGTTCGTGATGGCCCGAGCCCCCCAGCCGAAACCGCGTTCCGCCAGCAGCAGCGAAACCCTCACCCCCGACTACAATCAGCTCATGCTGCGGCGCGCCTATGCCGCCGACATCGAGGGCGTGGTCGCCGCGCTCAAGGCCGGCGCGGATGTCAACGCCACAGACCCGCACATGGGCCTGACAGCCCTCCACATCGCCGTCAGCACCAACAACCTCACCCTGACCCGCATCCTGGTCGAGGACTGGAACGCCGCCTTCAAAGCCGATGCCGCTGGTCGGTGGCCGACCCTGATCGCCGCCGAGGCAGAGGTCGATGACGCGCTGTCGGATTACATCGTCGAGGCGGAAGCAAAGGCCTACTATTCCTCGTGACCAGTTTTTGACTAGCGGACCTAAGTTCTGTAAACTGCTTCGAGTTTCGAGCGGCGCATACCCGTGTATGCCATTTTAAGCCGTTCCTTAACTTGATCCCCCACACTGAAATCTACACTTTGCGTTGGGTGCAAGATGTGCGGCGGAGACTCCGCCGCCATCTTGGCAAGGGGCCTTAGCCAACCCCGTTGCATCCCCCGGCCTTGCCCGGATTCGGCTTCGAGCCTTGCCGGTCAATCGCAGCGTATCCCGCTGCACCGGACCAGAAGGAGCCTTCGCGCTCCCTCTGGACACCCATCGACCAGCAAGGGGCGAACTGACCTCTCCCCTTCTGGACAACCCCATGCACCAGCGCCCCGGCGCTGGACCCGGCCAGGGACTCTCGCATCCCTGGACCCGCGAAAGGAGGCCGACCATGTCCGAGCGCAGCGACTCCCGTCAGCGTCCCATCACGCTCACGGCGCGGTTCAACGAGCAGGAAGCCGAGGCCGTCCGCCAGCTGGCGGACAGCGCGGGTGTACCCGTGGCTTCCTTCATGCGCGCGGCGGCGTTGAACCGGTCCTTACGGCGGCCTCCGGGCGGCAAGAAAGATGCCGCCCGCATTCTCGGCCAGTTGGGGCGGATCGCGGACGAGCTGCGGTCCTTGCAGGCGAACGGCAGCGTCGTCCCGGACCACCCGCACCTGATCGCGGCATGGCGCGACCTGGCCGAGATGCGCTTTGTCTGCCTCCAGTATCTCGGGGTCGAGCCATGATCCTGAAGGGCAACCAGCGCACCGGCGCAGCCGATCTCGCCACCCACCTGTCGAATGAATACGACAATGAGCGGGTCGAGATCGCCGAGCTTCGCGGGGTCGCGTCGAACGATCTGCACAGCGCGCTCGGCGAATTCGCGGCCATGGCAAAGGCGACGCAGTGCCAGAAGCCGCTCTACAGCCTTGCCATCAATCCGGCATCGCCGCTCTCTCGCGAACAGTACATGGCGGCCATCGATCATATCGAGGGCAAGCTCGGCCTCACCGGCCAGCCGCGTGCCGTGGTCTTCCATGTGAAGGACGGCCGCAAGCATTGTCACGTCGTCTGGTCGCGCATCGACATCGGCAGCATGAAGGCCATCCCCTTGAGCCACGACCGCATGAAGCTGCGCACCTGCGCCCGCGAGCTGGCCCATGCCTATGGCCTAAAGCTCCCGCCCGGCCTTGCCGAGGATCGCGGCGATACCCGGTTCGAGAGAAACCGAGACGTGAGTTTCGCCGAGAAGGCGATGGCCGAGGCCTCCGGCATCACGCCGGCGGAGCGGCGCAAGGCCATCACAAACGTGTTCCGGTCGTCCGACAGCGCGGCGACGCTCCGCAATGAGCTGGAGCGTGCGGGATACGTTCTCGCCCAGGGCGAGCGCCGCGCCTATGTCGTGGTTGACCGCGCCGGCCATGTTCACGCCCTTGCACGCCAGATCGACGGCGGGAAGACCAAGGACGTGAAAGCCCGTCTCGCCGAGCTGCCGGCAGAGACCCTGCCGACCGTCGAAGCCGCGCAGGCACAGCAGAAGGCGCGCCAGTCTGCGGTCGATGAGCGGCTGCGCGAAAAGGCCCGCGCGCGCGGCGCAAAGTCCGCTGCCGACCTGAAGGCAAAGCAGGAAACCCGTCGGCGCCGTCATATCGAGGAAAAGCGTCAGCTCCTTGCCGTCACGCATGCGAGCGAGCGCATGGCGTTACATGCCGCACAGAAGGCCGAGGACGGCCGGCTGTTCAACATCGTCGCCGGCAAGCTGTTCGACCTGTTCGACCGCGTTCCCGCCCTGCGGTCCGTGATTGCGCATCTGCGGCGCAATCCGGCCATCAATGCCGCCGAGCGGCACAGGCTGGAGAACGACTCACTCGACCGTCGGCACGACCGGGAGCGTCATGCCATTGATCGCCGTGCCGCCGCGCTCGACAAGATCGACGCGCGCGAACGCCGTGGTCTTGTCCGCGATCTCGTGCGACAGGCGCGCGTCGAGGATCTATTGCGCGAGGCTCAGAGTGAGCAGCGTACCCGCGAGATGCGCGCGGCGGCTAACGAACTCACGGCGGACGAGCGCCGCCAACGGATGGCCGAGCGGCTGGCGGCGGCGCGGCTGAAGTCGTCAGGCCCGCGCCGCGGCGGGCCGGGCATGGAATGACCAATCCCGCGTGACCAGATTCTGGCGCAGACCGGCGACGCAGCTTCTGCGATAGCCGCGCCATGGCCAACGAGGCTCACATCACCGCCAGGTCTGAGACGCCGCGTTCCGCGCCGCCGCGAACAGGCGAAACGGCGCGGAACATCGAGCTTTCCTGCAAGGACTGCTCCGACGGCCAATAAGGCAACGGTGCCGAGCCTTAACTTCTTGTTCATTCAACAGGCCCTTGTGGGCAAATCGCCGCAACGAACTCGGGCACCATGTCGTGGACGGCTTGAGCCTCGCGTTGACCGATACGCTTCCACCCGAGATGGGCCATTGCGGTAGCGCGCGCCATGCGGAACATCAGAACCGTGCCGACCAGCGATAGTGTGTGGAGTCGGATGCGCTCGCTGTCCGGCGGTTCAGCCATGATGATTGCGATTAACCGTCCGGCTATCCGCATGCCGGGGCCCATCGTGCGACCGTATATTCGCTTGAATGCTTCAGTCGGCTCGATCATCTCCCGGACCATGAAGCGTGCCCAGAGATCCGACTCGCGGCTGACAAACAGCGCTGCTAGATGCTGGACAACTTCGACGAGGAGGCTGCGAGCTTCGTCGATCTTAATCGGAACACCGGATTCTTCTGCTTCGCGGAAGCGTAGGCGCAAGCGCTCGCCGATGTTCGACATGTGTTTGCCGATCAGATCGGCGATATAATCCGCTGTGGCAACGTAAAGGCCTTCCTTGTCGCTAAAGTAATAAGTAATCGCCTGCAGATTCACGCCTGCGGCATCTGCCAACGCCCGCGTGGTCGCTGCGTCGAAGCCGAGGCGGCCAAAAACTTCCACGCTAGCAAGTAGCAGCTTTTGCCGCGTCGCATCACCTCTGTCCTTACGTGCATTCTTGGCGCTTCGTGGGGAAAGTGATGTGTCGGTCATGGCGTTAGGCTGCTCTCATCAACGGAATGGCTTTAGAAGCGAAAGGCGTCATACTTCCTGCGAGCTATACCGACGGACGCCCCCGTCCGAACGTCCGGGCCGAGCCCAAATGCGACGTCGCCGCATAGCTGGGAACCCCGACGGCGCGATCTCCTCATACGCGAAATGCAGCGTGTCGCCCCGAACGACTCAGCCGTGAGAGCGCCTGCACGATAGACGCATGATCAAACTAAGTCAATTGATTGACTTAGTTTGGCACCTCCTGTAGAGAAGGGCCCATGCTCGCCTTGCTGGCTATGGGCCGCATCAACCTCGCCAAGGGCGCCGGGCACAGCCGCTTTCGAAAGCTGCCACATGATGAAGAAGCTTCTCCTAGTTTCCACCCTCACCGCATTGCCGGTGGTGATCGGTACAGCAGCCCGCATTATCCCAAAGGTGCGCGAGAAGCTGCGGCAGAAAAGCCTCATCGTTGGCATCATAAATGTTAGATGCCTTAATGGGTCTGGCGCTCCTGCGCGCAACCTTCGCCCAAGTGAAAAAGCACTCCAATGACCATCCCATCCTTCGATCACAAAAAGTCCTATCGACTAATTGCGACACTGGTCGGCATCGCACTTGCCGCTGGCGCAGGCGCGTATTTGCTCTATGGGCGTACCGGTGACGCTCTTCCCACCGGTATCGTGTCCGGCAACGGTCGGGTTGAAGCCGTGCAGGTGGACATTGCAACGAAGATTCCAGGTCGCGTGTCGGAAATCTCCGCCAGGGAAGGAGATATAGTTCAGCCTGGGCAGATCGTCGCGCGGATCGACACATCCCAGTTGCGGGCACAACTCTTGCGCGCCAAAGCGGATGTCGCGAGCGCCGAAAGCCAGGTCGCGGCAGCGGAAGCTGCAATCGCGCAAGCTAAAGCCCAGCTCATTTTGGCGGAGCAGGAAGTCTATCGTTCAGCGAAGTTGCTTGAGACGGACGCCGTGAGCCAAGCACTACACGACACGCGGGTCAGCCAGCGCGATGTCGCCGTGGCTGTGCTCAAAGCGGCCGACGCGACGCTTGTCTCACGGCAGCGCGCTGTCGACGCGGCCCAGGCGAACGTCCAGGACATTCAGACGCAGATCGACGACTGCGTCCTCGCGGCGCCTACCATCGGCCGGGTCTTATATCGTCTCGCCGAACCAGGAGAGGTGCTCAGCGCGGGCGGGAAGGTTCTGACCCTCGTCAATCTCGCCGACGTCTATATGGAAATGTTTCTGCCGGCGGGTCAGGCGCATCGCGTCAGTATCGGCAGCGAAGCGCGGATCAAGCTCGACATTCTCGACTTCGCCCTGCCCGGAACGGTGACGTTCGTCTCGCCCGAGTCGCAATTCACGCCGAAGCAGGTCGAGACGTCCAGCGAGCGCGAAAAGCTGATGTTCCGTGTCAAGATCGCCGTGCCCGCCGAGCTCGTTCGCAAGCACATTGAAAAGGTCAAGACCGGCGTGCGCGGGGTGGGCTATGTTCGTCTTGATGGTGAGCCGGCACCGGAGTGGCCGGCTTTCCTCAAGAAATTGCCGCCGGACGCGGCTGCGGCCATGAGCGACAGACGGTGAGTCATGAACGACCACACCGAACCGGTCGCGCGCGCTGTTGGCATCACGCATCTCTACAAGAAGGTTCGCGCGCTTGATGACGTAACCATCGACATCCCATCGGGGCAGATGGTCGGCCTGCTCGGTCCCGACGGCGTTGGAAAGTCCACGCTCCTGGGCCTGCTTGCCGGTGCGCGGAAGCTTCAAGACGGCAGCTTGCAAGTCCTGGGCGGCGACATCGCCGCGGCCGATCACCGCAGGAAGGTCGGTCCGCGCATCGCTTTCATGCCGCAAGGACTTGGCAAAAATCTCTATCAGGAACTTAGCATCGAGGAAAATCTCGATTTCTTCGGCCGGCTGTTCGGCCAGCCGCGCGCCGAGCGTCACGCACGCATCGACCGTTTGACGCGAGCGACGGGGCTGCAGCCGTTTCTCGACCGTCCCGCCGGCAAATTGTCGGGAGGAATGAAGCAGAAACTCGGTTTGTGTTGTGCGTTGATCCATGATCCCGATCTTCTGATCCTTGACGAGCCGACCACCGGCATCGACCCGCTCTCCCGCCGCCAGTTCTGGCAACTCATCGACGCAATCCGCGCCGAGCGCCCCCGAATGACCGTTGTTGTTTCCACAGCCTACATGGAAGAGGCGGAGCAATTCGACTGGCTCATTGCGATGACAGCGGGGCGGGTTCTTGCGACCGGGACGCCGCAGGAGCTGAAGCGCAAGACCGACTCCGACACGTTCGAGGCAGCGTTCGTCCGGCTGCTTCCTGGCGAGAACAATCGTCACAAGGGCGAACTGGTCATTCCGCCGCTCGGACCGGCGACGGGCAAACCGGCCATCGTCGCCAAGGACCTGACCATGCGGTTCGGCGACTTCACCGCAGTCGACCATGTGAGCTTCAGCATCGAGGAAGGCGAGATCTTCGGGTTTCTTGGCTCCAATGGTTGCGGCAAGACCACGACCATGAAGATGCTAACGGGCCTTTTGCCCGCGACGGACGGAGAAGCCCTCCTCTTTGGGAAACCGGTCGACGCGAGCGATCAGCAGACGCGCAAGCGCGTCGGCTTCATGTCGCAGTCATTCTCGCTCTACGGCGAGCTAAGCGTTGTCCAGAATCTCAGGCTGCATGCGCGGCTGTTTCACCTACCATCCGAGAAGGCGACTGAGCGCATCAACGCGCTGATCGATCGCTTTGGCCTGCGGCCTCATTCGGATGCCTTGGCTGCTTCACTCCCTCTCGGAATGCGCCAACGCCTGTCGCTTGCCGTTGCTATCGTTCACGAACCCGAGATGCTGATCCTCGATGAGCCAACGTCCGGAGTTGATCCCGTGGCGCGGGATGAATTCTGGGAACTGCTGATCGAGCTGTCACGCAAAGATAAGGTGACGGTCTTCATATCGACGCATTTCATGAACGAGGCCATGCGGTGCGACCGCATTTCGCTCATGCATGCCGGGAAGGTCCTCGTCAACGACGCGCCTCGACAGATCATTGCGTCAAAGAATGCCCGAACGCTGGATCAAGCCTTCATCGCCTATATCGAGGACGCGATTGGAGAGTCCGCAGAAAGCGCTTCCAAAACTTCGCCCGCGGTAGCGGACGCCGCTCCCCCGTTCGTCCGCGATGAGCGCAATGCCAGCAATACTCGTTGGAGCTTCAGCCCGGCGCGAATGTTGGCGTACAGCTATCGCGAGATGATGGAGGTCATGCGCGATCCCGTGCGGCTTGCCTTCGCCTTTCTGGGCAGCGTTATCCTTCTCATCATCATGGCCTACGGAATCAGCCAGGACGTCGAGAACCTGACATATGCCGCCCTCGACCTGGACCAGACGCCGCAAAGCCGCGCGTATCTGCGCAACTTTTCCGGCTCGCGCTATTTCACCGAGCGCCCGGAAATCCGAAGCGGTGACGAGCTCGAAACCCGCCTGAAATCGAACGACATCACCCTGGCCATCGAGATCCCGGTCGGCTTTGGACGTGACCTCAAGAGGCTCGGCAAGCCGCAAGTCTCCACTTGGATTGATGGCGCAAATACCCTCAGAGCAGGGACGATCGAAGGCTACGTGGCGGGTGCGCATGCGCAGTTCCTGAGCACGCTCGCGCGCGAGAGTAGTGTCAACCCAAATTCCACCGCATCCGGCTCCGTCGAACCGCGTTACCGTTACAATCCGTCATTTGAGAGCATCTACGGTATGGGACCAACAGTGCCGGCCCTGTTGCTGCTGCTCTTCCCGGCGATTCTGGCGGCGGTCAGCGTCGCGCGCGAAAAGGAAATCGGCACGATCACGAATTTCTACGTCACGCCCACCAGCCGATTCGAATTCCTGATCGGCAAGCAGCTTCCTTACGTTCTCATCGGGATGATCAACTTCATCATCCTGACATTGCTGGTGGTGTTCTTGATGCAAGTTCCATTGAAGGGAAGCCTGCTGGGATTGTCGATCGGCGCGCTGCTTTATTTGTTCGCGGCCACCGGCTACGGCTTGCTCATCTCCTCCGTGACAAATAGCCAGGTGGCGGCGGTCTTTGCGGGCGCGATTCTGTCGATGCTCCCGACGATGCAGTTTTCCGGCATGTTGCAGCCGGTCTCGACCCTCGAAGGCGGGGCTTGGCTTATGGGCACGTTGTGGCCCACGACCTATTACATGCATTTGAGCGTCGGCGCCTTTACAAAAGGTCTCGGGATCGGAGATCTCGCGACCGATCTTTTTGTCCTTGCTGCCTTCACACCCGCTTTCGTGCTCGCCGCTGCGGCCTTCCTTAAGAAGCAGGAGGCCTAATGCTGAGAACGCTCGCCAACATATTCTGGCTCGGCAACAAGGAGCTCCGGAGCGTGTTCAGCGATGTGCTGATGGTCGCGTTTATCGTCTGGTCGTTCACGTTCTCGATTGCGGAGCGCGCGACCGGCATGGGCGACACCGTCAACAACGCCTCGATCGCTATCGTCGACGAGGATCGCACCGCCTTGTCGCGCCGCCTGGGCAATGCGCTCTATCCGCCCTATTTCAAACGCCCGGACCTGATCGAGGCCGACGCGATCGATCGGGCGATGGATCAGAGCCGGTATATGTTCGTAGTTGTGATCCCGCCGCGCTTCGAGGCAGACCTTCGCCAGGGCCGCCAGCCGAAGCTCCAGCTCAACATCGATGCCACGGCGGTCATGCAAGCCGGTATCGGCGCCGGGTACATTCAGAACATCCTGACCACCGAGATCACCAGATATCTCGACCGCGCCGACCAACCGTCAAGTAGTCCGGTGTCGGTAGTGCAGCGTCGCGCATTCAATCCAAACGGCACGCAAAAATGGTTTGCCGCCATCGTGGCGCTCCTCGACCAGCTCTCGATGCTCACAATCGTATTGACCGGTGCCGCGTTATTGCGAGAGCGCGAGCACGGCACCATCGAGCATCTCCTGGTCTTGCCGCTGAACGCGTTCGAAATCGCGATGGCCAAGGTCTGGGCGAACGGGCTGATTATCCTCGTCGCGTTCACGCTGTCCATGGTGTTCGTCGTCGGAGGCGTTCTCGACATCCCCATGGCAGGATCAAAGATCCTTTTGCTCTCAGGCACGATGATCTATCTTTTCGCCGCCGCAGCGATTGGTATCTTTCTTGGAACGATTGCGCGCACGATGGCGCAGTTCGCTCTTCTGATGATGATGACGATCATGGCAATGATGATGTTGTCAGGAGGCATGAGTCCGATCGAAAGCCAGCCCGCCGTCATCCAGCCGTTCACATGGCTGCTGCCATCACGCCACTATATGGCGTTTGCTCAGGCTGTGGTGTTCCGCGGCGCAGGTATCGATATCATCTGGCCGGAATTCATAACAGTCGCGGGACTGGGCTTTGTCTTCTTTGCTGCAAGTCTGGTCCTGTTTCGCCGCTCCATCGCTCGCAGCCAATAGGTCTTGTTTCCATGTAGATGCGGAAATCAGTAGTCCTCGGCTCGAATCACCGTTCAAGAGCAGGAGATATTTGGCCATGGTGTGAACCGGCACTGTTCGCACATGACGATCGGCGTCGTCCACACATGCCCCCCGCATTGCCTCACTAAGAATGTTACCGACGAAGTAACCGCCGTGACTGGGGTAGCGCTGCCGAATCGGATCGGTGTCGCGGATGGCGGGACCGATGAGCATGGGTGCACGACGCGAGATTAGGGCTGCGGTGGCGGCGCGCTACCGATTGACCGACCGGGCGGGCAAAGGACGCGTTCTCGACGAGTTGTGCAAGGTGACGGGCTGGCGGCGGCGTGGCTGAAGTCGTCAGGCCCGCGCCGCGGCGGGCCGGGCATGGAATGACAGATCCCGCGTGACCAGATTCTGGCGCAGACCGGCGGCGCCGCTTCTGCGATAGCCGCGTCATGGCAAACGAGACTCACATCACCGCCAGGTCTGAGGCCGACGCCGCGTTCCGCGCCGCCGCGAACAGGCGCGCAGCGATGGAAGCGCGCCTGTCCGAGGAGCAGCGCGCGCGGTATCAGGCGCTCCGGCAAAAGCAGGACGCTGAACTAAAACGCCAGGAGCAGCGGCTTGAACAGCGGCGCCAGGACTATCAGTCCGAAGTCAGGAAGAACGGCATCGTCCCGAGCCTGGACATGATCCCCCTCGACCGCAATACACCCCGCGCGTTGCGCGATGCGGCGCGAGAATACGCTTCGCAGGATCAATGGGTGGCCGATCTGAAGCAGGCGCAGAAGCGCGCGCAGGACAGGTTTCTTGAGCGCCCCCAGGCGGGCGAACCTGCCCTGGTAGAACCCGAAGGGCTGCGCCCAAAGCCTTCACACGAATAGCGCCTGCCCGGCGACCTTTAAATTTGCACCGGCCGCGATTTCTATGCTTATCTACTGATAATACTTCACTATTTTCCATATTTGGAAGGTGTTTCTTGAATGACGGATTAAGCGAACCTACCCCCGGAACAGCCCATGACATTCCGGCCTTATCGCCTGAGGAACGCCGCGAGAGAATGCGGCAAAGGCTGGTCGAGGCGAGAAAACAGTCCTCGAAGAAGAACGTCCGCCGCCTTCAGATGGAGTGGGAAGATTTGTCGCCCGCTCAGAAACGCGAACGGGAGGACGAAATCGCGGATTTGTCCCCGGAGGAACGCCGCGAAAGAATGCGGCAAAGGCTGGCGCAGGCGCGCCAGAGGCCAGGACCAAACCTTCGTGGACCCTTCCTTGAATAGAGCAAGAGTGCGCAAGCGGCTGTCATCTGATCCGGTGGGCGAGAATTATAAAGGCCCGGCAATGACATAGCGGTGCTCCGGCAGAATGGCCCAGCTTTGCAACGATATTGGCCGCCGGGGATCGCTCCATAAATCCAGCGATGGCATACCGGCTTGCCGCAAAAGGAACTGAGACGGGCCGGTGAGAGCGTCAACCATTGCCAAGCTCTTGGTGGCTTTGGGGGAAAAGGTACACGTGACCTTGCGAGCGATAGCGCATCTCATTATCGCTCATATTTATGGTATTTTCTGAGCGATATTGTGGTAGAGTATCGCTCATGCGATGGAACTGGCAGCAAACCGATTGGCCGAAGTTTCGCTTCGATGCCGAGGCGTTGACTCCGCTGGAAACCCGCTTCCTTCGGCAAGGCGGCATTGTGATCGGCTCCGTCCAGCATCTGAACGGTGACGATCGCGACGTCCTGACGGTCGAGATCATCAGCGCCGAGGCGCTCAAGACCTCCGAGATCGAAGGGGAGATGCTCGACCGCGAGAGCCTTCAGTCTTCCATCAGACGGCAATTCGGGCTGACGACGGACCGTCGTCGTGCCGGCCCGGCCGAGCAAGGCATCGCCGAGATGATGGTCGACCTCTACCGCGGATATGATGCGCCGCTGTCCGACGAGCGGCTCTTTCTCTGGCATGCCCAGCTGATGCAGGGCCGCCGCGACCTCAAGAATGTCGGCAGCTATCGCACCCATGCTGAGCCGATGCAGATCGTCTCCGGTCCCATCCACGCGCCGAAAGTTCACTTCGAAGCGCCGCCGTCGGATGGCCTCGCGACAGAGATGGAGACCTTCCATGCGTGGTTCAACGAGACGGCGCCCGATGGAGCCCACCCCCTGCCCGCCCTGGTGCGGGCCGGTATCGCGCATCTCTACTTTGAATCCATCCACCCCTTCGAGGATGGCAACGGACGCATCGGCCGCGCCATCTCTGAAAAGGCCCTGGCCCAAGGGCTCGGACAGCCGAGCCTGACAGCACTTTCGGTCATGATCGAGCGGCGACGGAAGGACTACTACAAGGCGTTGGAGCTCGCCAACCGCGATAACGACGTGACAGACTGGCTCCTCTGGTTCGCCGACACGGTGCTGGAAGCTCAGCTTCACACGCAGCGCTGGATCGACTTCCTGATCGCCAAGACGCGTCTGCTCGATGCCTTGCGCGGGAAGATCAACCCGCGGCAAGAGAAGGCGCTGCTTCGCATGATGCGGGAAGGACCGGATGGATTTAAGGGCGGCCTGTCAGCAGGAAACTACACCACCATTACCGGTGCACCGGCAGCCACGGCCCGACGTGATCTGGCCGAGCTGGTGGGTCTTGGCGCTTTGACCCGCACCGGCGAACGCAGAGGGACGCGCTACTGGCTGACCCTCGGCGCATCACCGGCGGCGTAGCCGATGGGCAAAAACGACTGTTTAGAAATAGCGCGCCGCAGTCTGGCGGCCATGTCTTGAATGAGGATGCCGTCGGATGACCTCCACAACATTAAGACTCAATATGCCGCAATGGCAGGGCGGGGACGAGCCAGCCTACCGTTTCGGAGCCGAATTACTGCGTTGGCTTGCCCCGGATCATCACGGTCCCGAGGAAACTGTCGCGGTCCCTGAACCGGACGGCAGTTCACCGCGACTCGACCGGGGTATCAAATCGCGGCACGCTCTGTTGACACAAGCGCGCTCAGCGCGCGCTGCGATTGAACGGCACCGGCCGGATCGGATCGTGACACTTGGCGGGGATTGTCTGGTCGACCTCGCGCCCATCGCATGGCTCAGCCAGAAATATGGCGACAAGCTGGGCGTTCTCTGGATCGACGCCCATCCTGACGTAATGAGCGCAGCCGAGTTTTCCCATGCCCATGCGCATGTATTGGGAATGCTGCTTGGCCGGGGCGACGAGGATTTCACCGCCCAGGTCGCCCAAAAGCTGGTCGCCTCGCGCGTAATGATCGCTGGCATGGATGCCTGGACCGATGTCGAAGGGCCGATCCTGACGGAACTGGGCCTCCGGCACACGCCTTCTGCCGATATTGCCGATACGAGCCAGCCGATCCTCGACTGGATGGCAGCCGAGGGCATCAGTCATCTTGCGGTGCATTTTGATCTCGACGTGCTCGACCCGGCACACTTCTCACCGCTGCTGTTCAATAGACCGTGTGTACCCGAGGGGACTTTCGACGGGATCGTGCAAGGCAGGATGCGGCTTGCGCAGGTGGTGAGACTGCTGAATGACGTGGGGCGTGCGGCGGATATCGTCGGCCTCGCCATCACCGAGTTCCTGCCATGGGATATGCTGCGCCTGAGAAACAGCCTTGCGGCCCTGCCGATTATGAAATCATGAGGCGCGAAGCGATGTTCGATCCGGCAGGTAGCGCGCTGGTGCTGCCACCGTGACGGCCGGACGAAAACTATGAAGGCGCCGCAATGACATAGCGGCGCGCGGGATTTCAGCTCACCAACCCCGATTTCCCCAGTCTTGATCACGGATCGGTTATTCTGTTTGCCCATTCATGCAAGAGCAGGTTCGACGGCTGTGATATGTTGGTCAGTGTCCTAATGTTATCAGAATAGTCCGTTACCTCGGTCGGTCAGGGTTTTGTAGTAAGGCGTTACGGCGTGCCGCGATTTTCCATCGATACTTCCATTGTCCTCACCTCCGCGACCGTCCTGGGCCTTGCCATCGCCCTTGTCGGCAACTGGTTTCTCGACGGGAACGCAAGCATCATAGGTTTTGGGACAGCACTCGCCTATCTGGCGGGTGGCATTCCGACCGGCTGGCGGGCACTGAAGGCGCTGCGGAACGAGCACGTTCTTGACATCGACCTGTTGATGATCGTTGCGGCGATTGCCGCCGCCGCCGTCGGAGCAGCCATCGAAGGCGCGGTCCTGCTTGCGCTGTTCAGCCTGTCGACGACCCTGGAGGAACGCGCCATGGGGCGGGCGCGGCGGGCGATCGAGGCGCTGATGGCGCTGCGTCCGGAAACCGCGTTCCGCAAGTCCGTGGACGGCACTGTGGAGGAGGTTCCAGCGACGGCGCTCGGCGTGGGTGACATCGTGGTGCTTCGTCCGGGCGCGCGGGTTCCTGCGGATGGAACCATCGTGGCCGGCCGTGGCGCGCTGGACGAATCTACCATCACCGGCGAATCCATGCCCGTCGGCAAGGAGCCCGGCGGCAAGGTCTTCGAGGCAACCGTCAATCTCAACGGCGTGCTCGATGTGCGGGTGACGAAATCGCTTGAGCACAGCACCGTAGCGCGGATGATCGCGCTGGTGACGGAAGCCCAGGCTTCCAAGGCCCCGTCAGAGCGGTTCAGCTCCTGGTTCGGCCAGCGCTATACGATGGCCGTACTTGCGGGAGCCGTCATCGCGCTCGGCATTTTCTACGGGCTGGGAAGGGACTGGGAGACCGCGCTTTACCGCGCGGCGACGCTGCTTGTCGCGGCAAGCCCGTGCGCCATCGTGATTTCGGTGCCCGCCGCCATTCTGTCGGCATTGTCGGCCGCCGCGCGTGGCGGCGTGCTGTTCAAAGGCGGCGCCGCGCTGGAGACTCTGGCCGCCGTCAATATATTCGCCTTCGACAAGACCGGGACATTGACGACTGGCCGCGCCGAAGTCACCGGCATCGTCGCCCTGAATGGAAACGAGACGCATTTCCTGACAGCGCTCGCCAGCGTCGAAGCCCATTCCGAGCATCACATCGCCGATGCGCTACGGCGCGAGGCTGCGCGGCGCGGGCTGGCGCTGCATGAGGTGCATGATGTGAAGGCGATCCCGAGCGCCGGCATCGTCGGTCGGGATGCCGATGGTCCGGTCTGGGCCGGCAATCGGCGCATGGCGCAGACGATGGGAGCGTCGCTCGATCATGACCGTTTTCAGGCTTTGCAGGACAGTGCCGAGACCGTCGTCTATCTCGGCCGCGAAGCGCGCGTCCTCGGTGCCGTCAGCGTCGCTGACAAACTACGCGAAACGTCGGCCGGCGCCCTTGCCGCCTTACGCGAGAGCGGCGTCAAGACCATCGCGATGATGACGGGAGACCGGCGAGCCGTTGCCCTGCGCATCGGCACGGAATTGGGGCTGAAGCCGGAGGAAATCCATGCCGAGATGCTGCCGGAGGACAAGGTCCGCCTCGTCGGCGAGATAGCCAAGGGAAGCAAGATCGCCTTCGTTGGCGATGGCGTGAACGACGCCGCCGCATTGGCGCGCGCCGATGTCGGCATCGCCATGGGAGCAGCCGGTTCGGACGTCGCCCTTCAGGCTGCCGACGTGGCCTTGCTGTCGGAAGACATGGAACGGTTCGCGGCCGCGCACCGTCTCGCCAAACGCACCGCATCGATCGTCCGCCAGAATCTTGTGTTTGCCATCGGGGCGATGCTTCTTCTCGTCACCGGTGCCGCCTTCTTCGAACTGCCGCTGCCGCTGGCGGTGCTGGGCCACGAAGGCGGTACCGTGCTCGTCGTTCTCAACGGGCTGAGGCTGCTCAACGATCCGATCCGCAATACGAGGCGATCCACGGCTGATCTGAAGCCCGCTGACCAGGAACGCAACGACGTTCTGGCTGGTGCGCCGAGCCAACTGCGGAACACCGTCGCAACAATTATAAAGGCCCCGCAATGACATAGCGGTGCCCAGTTTTATCCTGAACGGTGCGCCACCCTCAAAAAAAAGAGAGAACTCCGGGTGAAGCCTTGCCCAGGCCCAGACGACTGAGTGATATGCCGCTTGCCAGTCGGCCACCGATGTACTGTTATTCTGCAAAAGGTATTTGATGCGCCGTTTGGCGCCGTCGGACGGGACGACCTGTCTTGACGCATGAGGAGGGGACGACCCCGCTGAGGCGGTGGTTGTGGCCCGGTCCGATCCTCTTACGGAAATCTCGCAATCTCGTCCGTCTCTTCGAGAGCTGATGCCCGGCCCAACTTATTGCGGTCTGGCGCTGACGTGGGTGATTGTTGCGGTGTTCCACTTCGGCGCGCGCTCCTGGCTCGTTGTCCCTATCTCTTCGCCTGTCGCCATCGTCAGCTTCCTCGTGCTCTTTTCAACAATTATGGGGGCGGCCGTTGGCGTTGTCTGGTTCGCCGATAAGCTCGCCCATGAACTGGGCGAGCCCTATGGAACGCTGATCCTCACGCTTTCCGTTGTTTCGATAGAGGTTATCCTCATCGCGGGTGTGATGATCGTATCAGCCGACGCCGCCACGATTGGCCGCGACGCAATCTTCTCCGTGATGATGATCATCATGAACCTCGTGGTGGGGCTATCCATCGTCGTTGGCTGCCTGCGTCACGGAGAGCAAGAATACAACGCGCAAGGCGGTGTTGCTTATGTCTCCATGATTTTGACGCTCACTGGCATCGCGCTCGTATTGCCGAATGCACTTGGGACAGGTGGCGGCAGCTTTGGTCACGCCCAGGCAATCGCGCTTTCCGCAATCACAATACTCACCTACGCGGTCTTTCTCGCCGCGCAAATGGGAGCCTATCGGCGCCTCTTCATTCAGCCCAGCCCAGGTACGCTTACGGTTTCGCATGGCGCGGCCAGGAGTGAGAAAGCCAAGGCGCGAAACACGATCAATCGCCGCTCCGTTGTGCTTCGCTCGATGGCGCTTGTTTTGTTTCTTGTTCCAATCGTCCTGCTATCTCACCATCTCGCCCTGCTGATCGATATCGGCATCGAACATACAGGCGCTCCAGTTGCCGTAGGCGGCGTGATCATCGCCATCATTGTCTTTACGCCTGAATCCATTACCGCCGTGAAGGCGAGCCTCAGGAACGAGATGCAACGCACTATCAACCTCTGTCTGGGTGCGTTTGTATCGACGGTGGGACTGACGGTGCCGGCTGTTCTGATCGTCGGACTTGTCACCGGCAAGACAGTCGTGATGGGCCTCACTGCGCCCGACACAGTTCTCTCGGTGCTAACAATCGGACTGAGCGCGCTGACGTTCTTCGGCCAGAGAATATCGCTCGTACAAGGGATACTGCATTTGGCGCTTTTTGCTGTCTTCGTACTCTTGCTGTTTAATTCTTGATGCTCAAGGCCGCCCTGCTGATTACATCATGAATGCGGTCCGCAGCTCCATATCGCGGGATCGGCCGCCATCACTGCCCGAAGTTTTTCTTCTTGCTCGGGCGTTATCGGTCCTACCGCGTAGGCGCGCACCAGGAAGAGCTTGCCAATGATGCGAACAAATCGGAGTGCCGTCAGCGCCAACGATCGCATGCGACACCTCATATCGCGCCGGGAGAGTTGTCCTTCGACTACCTGTCTCCGCGCCAAAACTTGACCACGCGATAGGTGTTGAGACACGTCCCTGCGATCTATTTATCGCATCAAAAAACGTAATGTTCGCCAGCGCTGACGCCAGCGCGCACTCCACGGATTTCGTATAGCGCCGAAAGCCGGCTGCTCTTGGTGTCGACGTTTCATCTGGCCGTGCAGTTCGGTGACGAGCTACATTTGGTGCGCCGCGTGCCGCCTGCCGGCATAGGACATTTCGCCAGATCCTTCGGAAACCGCTCTTCGCACTAGAGCGGGAGCCCGCTCCCCAAAAGCATTGACTGGCCGAATGATTTGCATGAGCGGTCGGGGGCTTTTGGCGGCTCTCCGCTGAACCTACCATTGCATGCCTATCGGATGGCGACCGAGCCTTCACAACGCATCGATAGCGGGGACTTTCTGTGGGGCGACGCGATTGCAAAAGGACGCTGATCAATTCACCCGCAAGTTGGACTGGAACCTACTTAAGGTGTTCCACGAGATCGCTCGGGGGCCGGGAACTACCGCGGATCAGTACGTCAATGCATGAGCAACGCCTGCGCTGGAAATTCCGTTCGGATTCCTCGTGGCCTTGACGCCGCCGCCGCTTGAGCGCGCCCACATGGGATTTGAAGTGGCCTTGACGCCGCCGCCGCTTGAGCGCGCCCACATGGGATTTGAAACGGCGCGCTCGGAAGAGCGATAGGGGCGCATTTCTCCACCTTCGACAGTTTCAGCAACGACCCTCGAGCCTCTCGCGCCACAGGGCGTAGATCTTACGATGGAGTATCCGGGATGAGGTATGTTCTGGCGTCCGTCGCGACGGTAATGACGACCAATTCCATGGCTTTTGCGCAATCGCCCGTCGAACTCCCACCCGTGGAAGTGACGACGCAGGCCCAGAAGGCCGCTAAAGCGAAAGGGCAGCAGCTCAATTCGGCAACAGTGCCGCAGCCCGATAGCGCGCCCCTATCCGGAAACGAGCCGAGCTTCTCCGCCGTCCAGTCGATCGATTCCAGCGCAAACGCCGTTGGCATCGCGCAATCGGCAAGCCAAGGCTACGTGAGCCCTCAAGAGATCGCGGCCGTGCCAGCTTATCGGACAGGTGAGTTTCTGGAGGCCGTGCCTGGTCTTGTCGTCACCCAGCACAGTGGCGAAGGGAAAGCCAACCAGTACTTCGTGCGCGGCTTCAACATCGACCATGGCACCGACCTCGCCATTACCATCGACGGGATGCCCGTCAACATGCGGACTCATGGCCATGGCCAGGGATATGCCGACACGAACTTCATGATCCCGGAAATCATACGCGGCCTGACGTATCGCAAAGGCCCGTTCTTTGCGCCGGAAGGTAACTTCTCATCAGCCGGTGCAATCCATCTCGACATTTTTGACGAGCTCGAGAAAAATTTTGGACGCATCGAAGCTGGAAGTTTCGGCCACCGACGCGCGGTTGCGGGTATGTCGTCCCCTGTGGGAGTTGATGGTACCGTTCTCGTTGCCGCTGAGGCGCATCTTTTCGATGGTCCATGGGAGCGGCCGGACGATCTGGAGAAATTCAATGGTGTGATGCGCTATTCGAAGGGCAGCTTCAACAACGGCGTCGCGCTAACCGCCATGGCCTATTCCGGACACTGGTCCTCAACGGATCAGATCCCGTTGCGCGCAGTCGAGTCCGGCATCATCGATCGCTTCGGAACACTCGATCCGACCGACGGCGGCTCATCTCACCGCTATAGTCTCTCGGGACGCTGGAACCAAACGGATGCCAACTCGCAGACCCGCGTCAGCGCCTATGTCGTGAAAAGCGACATGTCGCTCTTCAGTAATTTTACCTACTTCCTCAATGATCCGATCAATGGTGACCAGTTCCAGCAGAGCGACGACCGTGTGCTGACGGGCGCAAGCGCGAGTAGGACGGTCTTCGGCACGCTGGTTGGAGGCGTTAAGTCGGAAACGACTGTGGGGATCGAGGGTCGTTATGACGACATCGACGTCGCGCTGTTCAACACCGCAAAACGTGCACGTCTTTCAACCGTTCGGGCGGACAAGGTGCAAGAAGGAAGCGTCGGCGTCTTTGCGGAAAACACGCTGCGCTGGACGGATTGGCTTCGCACGACAACCGGCCTCCGCGCCGACCTCTACACCGCCAGCATAGATAGCAACATGCCTGTGAATTCGGGGGACGATACCGATTCTATTCTGAGCCCAAAGTTCGGCCTCGTCCTCGTTCCCTGGGCTGCGACAGAGTTGTATCTCAACGCCGGCACCGGTTTTCACAGCAATGATGCGCGCGGCACCGTCACGACGGTTGATCCCGCGAGCGGCGACCCCGCATCGCCGACACCATACCTCGTGAGATCGAAAGGAGCCGAGATCGGAGTGCGCACCACGCCAAGCTCCTGGCTGACCAGCACGCTCTCGCTGTTTGTTCTCGATTTCGATTCAGAGATTGTGTTCGTCGGCGACGCCGGAACAACGGAAGCGAGCCTCCCAAGCCGGCGGATCGGGGGGGAGTATTCATTGCACGCCAAGTTGCTGCCATGGCTCTCGCTGGATTTTGATGCGGCCTATACCCATGCTCGCTTCCGCGAGGAGGACCCCGACGCTCCGGGCCGATACATTCCGGGTGCCGTTGAAGGAGTCGTTGCCGCCGGACTGTCGTTCGATAATCTCGACAATTGGTTCGGAAGCATAAATGTGCGCTACTTCGGACCGCGCCCACTCATCGAGGACAACAGCAGGCGCTCTGGGTCCAGTACGCCCGTGTCGGCGAGCCTGGGCTACCAATTCAGCGATGGTTTGGTGGTGAGGCTGGACGGCTATAATTTGCTGGACCAGACAGCGAGCCAAATCGACTACTACTACGCATCCCGCCTCCCCGGTGAGCCAGTCGATGGGGTTGAGGACTTCCACTTTCACCCATTGGAGCCTAGATCCTTCCGGCTATCGCTGACCAAGGAGTGGTAATGTACTCGGACTGCCTTGCATGAATTACAGCGGGTTCGGTCCACGGGGATTGTGACTGGGACGTCGACCAAGAGCGAGCGGGCGAGGACAAAGCCGTTGGGATCGCGTCCGGACTTTTTTCAAGCCCGGCCCGTTGTCATTGCAGATCTCGCGCCGGACGATTGATCAAACGCAAGCTGATGGAGCAACGCGGATCAGGCGCGGCGAAAAGGTCGGCGAAGAAATCGCCGTCGCGCTCTCCCAAATCCATCTAAGCTGAAGGCACGCAGTGGAATGCAGTCGCAAAAAGGACACCTCAGCTATTGGCCGAGGTGTCTAGTCGCTCCACAGGTGCAACATTCCTGTAGAGGGGAAGCTCCCTCTCGATGTCCTTTATTTTGAATCAGCGAACGGGCGGAAGCTTCCGCCCGTTCGCGTCTCCTCAAGGAACTTGATAGGTGGCTAGCAGGTGACCGACATAGATAGTCGCCCCTCCTGCTAAAAGCGTCAGGTAAGGGAGGAAGCCGGCGCGACGCGGAATAGGTTGGCCATTTTCTTCCAGATCGATCTGCATCCACCGCGGGAATTTACCCCCGTCGGTCACATAATGGCGGTATGCGAAGATCGGAATGATGCCGGCCACGATAAGAAGGCTGGTCAGCAGCACCCGTTGGCCCCAAAAATCTGCTCCCCAGCCCATGATCAGCAGATTCAAAAAGCCACACACTGCACCCGCTGCCAACAACCAGGTTGAAGCACGGTACTGAACCGCCCCGGGTTTGCCGGAGGCTGGTTGGTTTGAGTCAGGCGGCGCGTG
>NZ_DAITQL010000016.1:0-68975 GCF_036833075.1 Hyphomicrobium sp. | reverse complement strand
AGCTGCGCGGCGTTCTGCGCAGCTATGGCCGCGCGGGGTATGAGTGAGCCCGGGACGGGCTGAACGGCCGCGTCCCCCAGCTACGGCCGTCACGGCGCTCCGGCATGACGGCCGGATAGCAGACGGCGCCCGCTACAGGCGCAAGGCCTCAATGGGTTGGTCTCGGTGAGACCGAGTGACTAGGCGCCCAGTCTTGTTCAGGAATGGCGCACCCGACAGGATTCGAACCTGTGACCTCTGCCTTCGGAGCAATTTGACCTGGCCATCCTAATTATACGCCAGGACACGCCATGCTACGACAACCTATTGAAACCACTAGACAATCACCTTCTTCCCGCCGAAATCCGTATCCGAAACTTTGCTCCGACTTTCAGCCGGCTGCTTCCGTGGTGCTTCCGCGGAAACAGCCCCTCTTCGACGGGGGAATTGCCAAGTGCCGAAGCTGACGAAACGCGTCGTAGACGCTGCCGAGGTCCGCGAGAAAGACTACTTCATCTGGGACGACGAGCTGCCCGGCTTCGGTCTCCGCATCTTCGCGTCCGGTAAGCGAAGCTACCTTATCCAATATCGCGCCGCCGGTCGAACCCGTCGCTTCACCATCGGCCTCCATGGCATCTGGACGGCGGAGACTGCCCGGCAGGAAGCGAAGGTGCAGCTCGGTCGTGTGGCCAGTGGTGACAACCCGTCCGAGGAACGCCAGCTCGATCACAAGGCGATCACCGTCAAAGAACTGTGCACCCTCTACCTCGCCGACCTCAATGCAGGTCTGATCCTTGGCAAGGGCGGTCGTCCCAAGAAGGCAACGACCATCGTGACCGATACCGGTCGCATTGAACGACACATCATTCCGCTGATCGGCGCCCGCCGCGTGAAGGATCTGACCAAGGCCGACATCAACAAGGTGCTGAAGGACATCATGGCCGGCAAAACGCGCGTGGCCGTGAAGACGAAGAAGCTGCGCGGCAAGGCCATCGTGCGCGGCGGCGCGGGCACCGCGACGCGCACTGTGGGGCTGTTGGGCGGAATCCTCACCTATGCCGTCGAAGCCGGCATCATCGAGCGCAATCCCGCCCATGGGGTGAAGAAGCCCAAGGACAATGTGCGCAAGCGCCGCCTTTCCGAAGCGGAGTATCGCACGCTCGGCCAGATGCTGCGCGAGTCAGCAACGATCGAAAAGTACGCCATGACCGTCGACATCATCCGGCAGATCGCACTCACCGGTTGTCGCCGTTCGGAAATGATCTCGCTGATGTGGACCGAGGCGGACACCGACGCGAGTTGCCTGCGCCTAGAAGATAGCAAGGAAGGCGAATCCATTCGCGCCATCGGTCTTCCTGTGGTCGAGTACCTGGAGGAGCGCCGCAAGACCGCAATGGGCACCTACGTCTTCCCCGGCCAGGGCGAGGACAATGCGTTCGGCAGTTTTCCGAACCATTGGGAGCAAATCTTCAAAGACAGCCCGCTCGCCGATGTCACGCCGCACGTCCTGCGTCACAGCTTCGCCAGTATCGCCAACGATCTGGGCTTCACCGAAGTGACGATCGCTGCGCTGGTCGGCCACTCCAAGGGTTCCGTGACGAGCAAATATATCCATACACTCGACACGGCGCTCATCATGGCTGCGGACACGATCTCGGGCTACATTCAAGGGCTCCTCGATGGGGTGGCCTTCAAGCAGACGGCGTATGCGCTCGACCGGGATTCCCGGAAGGCGGCTCTTGCGCGGTTCCTACGCCAGGCCGTTGGCGAGACCACTGCGGTAGAAGAAGAACCGCGCCTCGCTGCGTAAAGTTTGCGATCTTGTGCTGCCCACTGCTCGACATTCGATATCGCGGGTCATGCTGGCCACAAAAGCCAGCTACCGGCGGTCGCGGTCGAGACGCTTGCCTAACTCTCTCAACCCGGCGTCACGATGGACCACACGGAACCACCCATCGGCCGAGTTTCCGAAAGGCTCGATCATCGCGGCGCCCAGCGTACGTATGGGATGCCCATCGATATAGAGTTCGACACGGAGCATGCCCTGATCCGCGGCCATCTGAGCCAACAATGCGATCTGGCCAGTCCGAGCGGTGATCCCTTCACCGGACTCATCGACCTCCTCGATCCTGAGCATCCCATGATCGGCGGGACCATAGACGACGAGGTGTGTTCCCGACGGCATCCCCGAGCGTCGTGTAGGCGCCCGCCCCATGTCGCCCAACGTCACGTGTGTCGTGACGGACCGAAGGTGAGGCTGCTGCTTCAGCGCGTCGCGTGCGAGGTCGAACGTGTCGGTGGCGGCGTAGAGGTAACGCGTACTGTGAACGGTTTGCTGATGATTGAGGAACAGGACCATATCTTCGTCAATATCGATCGGGTTGCCAGACCTCAGGCCGTCTCGATACCGAAAGATTCGCTCTTTTCGATCTGCCTCGAGATCCGCCTGTTCGGCCATCTCATAGCGCTTGACGATTGTCGGGCAGTGCAAAGCGATCACGATCTCTGGTGAGATCGGTAGAATGACTAGTATGCCGTGCGAAGTGAGCCCGAGCTCGCCGTAGGGAAAGGCGTTTATCAATGCGACGGGATGGTCAGAGATGATGAACCGATGATGTCCATTTGCTCGGTATAAGGCGGGGTACAGGCGCAGGAGCGCGACGACCTGCTCGCTGCGATCAAGAAATGTCCGTACTGCGCCGAGTCGCAGCGCTGCGTCGGAGGGCGTCGCCATGGTCGGGTCCTGATCGGGATCGTAGCCCAGGTGCCGTATGATCTCCCGAAGGCGCTCAGCGAGGTGCGCCGGCGTTGTCCGACCGAAATGCGTGCGGAGCAGCTGGGTGGCGAACAGGTCGGCTAAAGCGAGGCGATCGTCATCGGATAGCCACACCACGGACTTGCGCGAGAGAATCTCCGCAATAAGGCGAGCCGATCGGGCATCGACGTCCTGGAATAAATCTTCGAAGTTCCACTTGCTGGCGCCGAGACTAACCGCGTTGAAGTCGTTCTCTGACCCAGCGTTAAGGATCGAGGTTCGGAACGAACGATCCGTTTGTTTGTCGAGCACGTAAAGAAAACGGCGCTCCGCATCCGCAGAGAAATTCCGAAGCTGAGCCTGCGGCACGAAGTGGTGTTTCTTAGAAGGTCGGCCCATTGATCCGAGACGGTGGTATGTTACAGCGCATCCGAGTACCTATCGACGCGAACGTTTCGGGGGTAGCAGTTCACTACATCGCTGCCGAGTAGCGTCATCAATCGTGAATTCCTCCGGTGATTTGCCGCCTAACTCGCGTCGCTTGCCCCGCATCCACAACGCAGCCCGCTCGCCGTCGTAGTACCGGGATTGCGCAAGCGCCGCGAGCTCGGCCACAGCTTTTGTCTTCCTCTCACTGGCTCGTTGCTGAGCCTCGATCTCTCGCGCTCTGCGGTCGAGCGCACGGATCGCATCCTCGTAACCGCCTTCACTATCTGAAGCGACCTCGATAGGCGATCGGTCTCCGGTACTGGGGTTTGGTGCGGCGAGCCAGGCTTCCGCTTCGCCTCCGATCCGCCCGAGCGCACGATTCCGCAGACCGGAGACCCGCGTCGCTTTGTCCGCCTCGAGCTTCGCTTGCTTGGCGCGTTCACGCTCCGCCTCTTCTGCATGCTTGCGCTCGAGCGCACGCGACAGCGCGCCCTGGTAGGGAAGCCCTATCAGATCCAAGGCTTCTCGCGGAGAGAAGCGAATCTGGGTCGTAATGTTCGCTAAATCATGCTGGAACGATCGCCACTTCACTTCATCAAACTCGACCGCGGCGCGAGGTGAATACCCCCGTCCTGGGAGCGTTGTATTCCACCATTGTTCAAACGCGAAGGCAGCCGTTTCGCCTGCTGGAAGCGTGGCAATCATCTCTTCAACGACGTGACGTAGCTCGCGCAAGCGTTTCACCGGGCGCGCACGGAGCTCGCGCGCCTCATCAATCCGGACCTGCAGCGTATGGGAGGCACGCCAAATCTCGGTCGGACCAGAATGAACGAAGCCAAGTCGCTCGAGTTGCTTCAGATACGCCCCGACGGTTTCGAACGGAGAATTGAAGGGAATGCCAGACTCTCTCACCCCGCATGCGATCTCATCTGAAATGTCAGTAAACGATGGGTCGAGCCATCGTTTGCTGCGGAGTGCTGCGAGCCCATTCCGAGTTCGGAAAGGCCGCTTCGCTGGGGCGAGCAGTGCCTGCAGAACGGCCGCTTGCCATTCCGCAACGGCGACGGTGAAGCATCCAGCTCCATCCACCGGCAAATTGATGAGGTCCGCGAGGCCGCTTTCCCGGGCAGCGGCTTCGCAGGGCCCGCTTCCCGGGGTCTCTGATGGTGAACGATGGCGATAGGAGTTGCGATGATGTTCGATTTGCGTCCGCTTCTTCTCGGCACGCTGTAGCGCTCTCTGCTCGAGGCGCGCCCGCGCTTCACGTTCTCGCGGATTGTGCAGCCAAATTCGCGGCGCGTCGTATAGTATTTGGTCTCCGATCTCGCTGAGCTTGTGGTCACGGTATTGCGAGAGGTCGATCTCGATTGCGCCGACATCCATCGCTCGGATCCGTGCGATTTTCTGCGCGTCGCACGGATGAGTGACCTTAAATTCTACGATGAGTCGGCGCTCGCGTAAGAGCAACACGACGTCGGGAACGATCTGCCCATCTTTGGTTTCCAGGATCGCTCGATCGAAAGTGCGCTTCTCCGCCCGGACGACAACTTCGCTATCCCTCTGCTCCTCGACGACCTGCGCTGGCAATGCAATTTCGAGACGCTCATCTAGAATACGTTTCGCAAATTTATGCAGGGCTGTCTCGCCGGCGGACACGCATGATCGGCCATCTTGCTGAGCGTGGTGTGCAAAATGGTGCGTCCGTTGCACCTCACCCTTTTTGGCAACCATCCGTCTTCCGCAACCCGGACAGACGCAGTTGCAGGCGAGCCCTGAAGGCACCTCGTCTATATGCAGGAGCCGGCCGTTGGCAGCCTCGGCGACGAAAGCGCCGCCCTGCTCAGTGCATGCAAACAGTTCTCCCAGGCGTATAGACATCGTCCGGCCGCTCCCCCGCAGGAATCGCTGGGCGGAGTGTCAGCGCCACTCCATCCATCGAGCTACCCGTGACAGGTTCTCCAGAAACAGATCGAGATATGCTTCACTACCGAATGCAAACCCTGCTTTGAGTAGTTGTTGCCTGGTCGCAGTTGATTTCAGCTCGTGTTCTATTGAGCGACGCCCTTCAGTTCGCCAACCGAGGCGACCGACCGACATCCTAGCCTTCCCGTCACCCTTCTCCAGTTGATCCTTCAATGAGCTTTCACTGTTCTCTTCAAGATGGACTAATGCCCCCAGCGCCTCGAACCGGTCGAACAGCAGGGCGCTGTCCGCGGGAACGCCTAGAAACGCCACGCCCCATTCAGAAAACAGGTCCTGTAGATGATCGCTGAGTGGTGTTTTCCGGCGGCTGTTACCCGTCGTGAAACCTTCAACGTTGTTCCAAAGATTGTCGTCCCAACCTTTCCAGTCCCATAGGAAGAGGGAATTGACGACGCGCTTCGGGTCCCGCTCCTCCCTAGGCATCGATAGAGAAAACAGATCATGCAGCGTCTTCCAACGCTCGGCTCGCGCAAGGCCGAGACCGTAGGCCGTCATGAGCAGAACGGCCGGGTACGTCCTAAGACCAAGCCAAACAGTAAGGCCGTTGCCCAGCTTGTTCGCCCTGGTAACCACTCCGCGGATCGTATCGGCAATGATCGCCAACTCGGCGTCATCGCCCCATCGCCCCAGGACGCCAAAGGCCTTCGCGAGTGGCTCGGTTGCTGCCTCGTAGACCTTTAGGCGTCGGCGGAATTCATCGACGGACCAACTACCCTGCGGAGAGAGCTCCTTAGCTTCGAGGCGGTCGAATAACTTGTTGGCTTCCTGCGTGATTACTTCATCGAGTCGAATGCGGAATTCCGGTCGCGCAACATATCGTTTGACGGAACCGACGAGCAGATCAATCGTCAACGGACTCTGCTTTCTAGTCTCGGCGAGCGTTTTTACACGCTCGGCCATGGTTAGAAAGAAGCCGTCGGCGTCGGTAATCGGAATGACGACCGCCTTACGTTGACTGATGATGGCTTCCGCGCCGCTTCCCGGCCTGCCTCGCATGCTCCAGAACGAAGGATAACGCCTGCTAGGGACACGCAACAATGCTGCTCGCAACGCGTCATCCCACTCGCCTGACCAGCCGCAAACGATAAGACCGTGCTCATCGAAAATGCGATCGAGGAGTGCATCGTATTGCGGCGGATACGCGCCTAACTCTTCGTCGGTGTTCAGGATGCGTGCATCCTTATAGTCACCATGAACCTTCAGAACGTAGCAGGTGCTATGCGTGATCGGCTCGGCTCCCAACAAGGTGTCGACCGAAGAGACGACAGTTGGCTCGACACCAATTTCTCGCAACGCGTTTTCCAGCAGCCGATCAAAATTGGTCGTTACGATCACGCGAACATACCCGTCGCGAACCAGGCCAGCTATGGCGTGGTGGGCTGCAGTTGGAAGTTTCTTGCCTTCGGCGCGATCCTCGTCGTCGGGCTCAATGTAAGAGTGCAGTATTGATCGACGTTCTGCAGGCGAGATGGCCAATTCTGCTAGAAGCGCTGAATAGTCGGGTTCCGCACCATACTTTTCGCGATACCACGTCGCCCAATCGGACTGATTTTCGACGCCTTGCGCTAACGCAACTCGGCGGACCAAGTCCAAAGTGATCTCCCATCCAGTTGGAATCCCGGCCGCACGAGAGAGACCGGAGCCGAGAAGTACGGCATAGACACCTTTGTTCTCGAACATCGAGAATGCGAGCTGAGTAATCGGATCACTTGATAAAATGCTCATGGCCGACGCGAATCAGTAGGAGGGAGGCGCCGGAGCATAGCAAGGTTGAGCAGCCATCAATCACTACTTGCGGCTGCTTGGTCGATTCTGCGCTGTCGGGATCCAAACTCGCTGCTTGGCCGCTTAGCTTCAATCAAGCGGCGCTGCTCGGTCATTTGCGAGACCACAAGTCCGGAGATGGAAGAGGAACGGCTCTGCACCTATTCTACGACTGAAATCGCGTCCGCTCTCGGTGACGAGCGAGCCGTCGGCGATGCTCATCCGTCAGCGGAATCGGGGAATTCCAACGGAGTTCGGCACGCGCTTGCTCGCTGAGACTGGGCGAGAACTCGGGCCTGCCCTGGTCGTCGAAGGTCACGAGCGCGCGGTCGAATGCGGCATCCCACAGCGCCGAAAGGAGGAGACCGTTATGCACATCGAGCCGCTCGGCGTCGCTTTCGCAGTCGGCCCAGGGGATGATGTGCGAGGCGCGCAACAGGGCCGGGTCGCAAATTCCCGTCAAGGGACAACAGCCCTGCCAGTAATCCATCAGGCGGTCACGAAAGATGTCCTGCCCGATCCTCTGCACGATTAGCCGTTCGGCCTCCGTCGTGCGAGGCAGATCTGCGATGCGCCGCTCGAACTCCCGCAGCGGCGCATCGGGCAAGCTGACGCCCAGTTTGTAGACGCGATGTAGCACCGTATAAAGCGCGCCGAGTGTGTCGAAGGCAAAGCGGGCGCGGCACGGACCGGAAACGGCGGCTGCGGGTAAGTTCAGTTCCTGGATGACGCCAGGATGGTCGAGCGCGAGGAACCACGCCCCCTGCGGTCCACTTGCAGCGAGATGAATCGTTCCATGCGCAGTGGTCGAACTGAAAGCCGCCCACCCTGCCTTCTCCCCCAGAATGCGGCGGAAGCCGTTCTGCGATGCGGCCTTCTGGCATTCCTCTCGAACGACAAAGGATTGAGGGGATTCGATCGTCATCGTGGAAGGGCTCAGATGTCCATTGCAAACAGGCGCTGCTCCGCTGGAGTCGAGCTCATCTGGAGTCTCACGTAGCGATCACTCTGCAGTTCAGGCGGCGGCGCTGTCGTGGTCGTTACGATGTATTGGAAACACGGCACACTCGCCTTTTCCTCCCATTGATGCACGAGCTTAAACAGGCCGGCGTAGAGTTGCCCGTCCAGGTCAGCCTCGCGCGGACTGTCGTGGATAAGGAAGGCTGGCAGGTCCGCCTTCTCCTCGACGGCCATGTGCAGCGCGGCGAGGTCGAATGCGACGATCTTCAGGGATTCCAATGCTGCTGTCGAAACTTCGCCTCGCCCTGAGAATTCAGCGTCGACCTTCAAGCCGTTGCCGTCCAACTTGACGGCGCCCGTTACCCCCTCGGGGAGCCAGGTGGCCATGATCCCTTGGTACTTTTCCTCCAGGGTTCTGATGGCTGCCCGCGCCCGTGAGCGCCCGGCCTCCAACTGCGCGCGAACCGCCTCCAGCGCGGCAGTCGCCGAAGCAGTAGGTTTGGTTGCCGCCTCGCTTTCGCGGAGCGACCGCACATCATCGAGCGTGCGCCTTGCCCGATAGATTCGGTCCTGCACCTCTTTCGCCACAGCTTGCGCGGCGCGGCCGGCTGCATCTGCGGCCTTGGCTTCCGCCTCAAGCGCCTGCTGCTGAGGGCCGAGTTGCTGAATCAAGGCAGCAACGCTCTTGGCTTCCTGCTCCGCGGCAGCTCGCTCTGCCTCCAGATCAGCGGCTTTCTTCTGCTTGTCCGCAATCGCGGCCGTCAGAGCGGACAGGTCACATGCTTCGAGCGAAATGCTGCAGCCCTTCGCCAGCGCCTCATCTACGCGGACCCGGCAGACCGGACAGACCCGGATCCGCCCCTGACTGATGTCGATCTCACCTACGTTCGCTTCCGAGCGGAAGCGTTCGGCTTCACCTCGTTTGAAATGCGCCTCGTTCTCCAATTGCTGCTGTTTGGCCACCAACGCGGCGCGCTCTTCGTTGAGCGCCTTCAGACGCGCGAAGATCGAACCGACGTCCGGCGGCTTCGTCAGATCGGCACGCATGGCGTTGGCCAAGGCCGCCTCCGCCAATGAGATCAGTCCCTTCCGGTCTATCGTGTCGTCGAAGCCCACCTCGTCGCCGACGCTCAATGCGCGTCTCACTGCTTGCAGACCTTCAGCATATCGCTGTTGCTGATAGGCGTGCCGGCGGCGCTCCTCCTCGACTGCGGCCACTAGTTCCCGCTCGCGGGCGGCGGCAGCACGCTCTTCCGCGTCGAGAGCGCGCAAGGCAAGGCGCACCATGGTCAACTTGGCTGTCTCGCCTAGCACCTGCGCGCGGGACCGGGTCTGTGTTTGTGATGACCGCCAAGTCAGAATGTCGGCCAGGCGGCACTCCTGGTCGCGCGTCAGCCAAGCCCGAAGCACATCCCAGACTTGGTCGCGGTTGACCTCCGGCGGCGTCGTTCCCGCGATTGCCGAGAAGAAGCCGGTGACGATAACGGGGTCGATGGATGTTTGATCGCCATCGCGATGTCCCCGCGCAATCGCATCTTCGATGGAATTGGCCTGAACGACGAACTCCCCGCCTAGCAGCCCCAACGGACGAATGGCGATCCAGCACGCGCTGTCGATCAGAATCTCGGCCGCGAACAGGCCGTTGGGAAACCGCGTCATGAGGCGCGACCGCTGAGCGTCCGTTGCATAGCCGAGCTCGCCCAGACAGGCCCGAAGCAGACGGCAGAAGGTCGTCTTGCCACTGCCATGGGCCAGTGCGCGCCTGCCGCTGCTCAACATGTCCGGCGTCCAGATGATGTTGAGGCCCGGCTTCAGCGAAACGTCGCGGATAATGGTCTGTGGATCGCTGAAGATGGCCAGCCGGCGAACCCAGAACCGAGGCTCGGTCCGCCCTCCTGGCGCCAGCGGCGGCTGGATCGCCGGGGTGAACAGGTCAGCTTGAGCGGCCACTTCCGAACCTCGCCCAGATCACATTGTCTTCGGGTGCAGCCGCAGCAGTTAGGCTGCCAATGTCCGTGCTCCGCACGGCGCGGATCGCGAATGCGGCGCGTTGGGCGTCGGCGGAGTCGGCTTGTAGCCCCGCCGAACTAAAATGTTGACCTCTTGCCCACGTCCCGTCGTTGCGCTCGTCCAACTGACCTGAGGTGAGCAGCGTCTCGAACATCGATCGCCACGCCGTGTTGATGGCCGGGCGCAGTCGGACCGCGCCCTGTGCGGGCTGCGCCTCGTGGCCGATGAGCCTGATCCATTGATCCCGATCGTCGGCCGTCAGCAGAGGAGTAAGCAACGACGGCTCGGCGAGGCCGGCGATGGCGAAGCGCACGCGTGCAGCGTCGCTAGCCGAGTCCATCTGCCAAAGCGCATATTGCGCTGCGTAGCGGAGACGGTCCCGGGGTTGAACGCTTACGGGCCAAGCCCAAGCGCCATCCACCAAGTCTTTGAGAGGCGGCAATTCGACAGAGACAGGAAGCGCGTCGGACGCCTGATCAGCCTCCATCCGCTTCCAAGCTTCCAGCACCAGACGTTCGGTCCGGTATTCGCCGAACAACCGGGATTCTTTTTCCTTCAGAACACGGAACGTTTCCGATGGGTAGTCCGCACCTTTTGTCTTGGCCGGGTCGAGGACGTATTGCAACTCTTCCTCGCTAAGGCCAAATTTCCTTGCGAAGAAGACGTCGAGTTCGGCGCGTAACTGCGCGCGGCGATCATCGTTCCAGGCGAAGGGGACGCCGGCATGTCCCAAATCTTCCGCCCACGGCTTCATGGCGTGACTGGTGTAGGTCAGCTCTAGAACGCGCGTGCGGATGAACTCGAGGTCGTCCGCCGAAAAGACCGATGGTGGGAGAACGGGAAGCTGCTGGGCTATGAAGAAGTTGAGATGGGTTCCTCCTATCTTGTGCCTGGCAGAAAAATCGAAGGTCATGCACGTAAGCATGCCGACGAATGCTGCCGCCTGTTTTGCATTGATGTAGTGCCCGGGATACCAGATGGGCAAATTGTTCCCGACCCCCGCTTTCGGGAAAACAGTACCTATCACCGTCCTTTCGACGCTCCGGAGTGCAATATCCCGCCAGCCCATGAACCAACGCGGCTGCTTGGCGGAAATCAGCAGTTCGGCAAGCGCGAGCGCATCGTCCGGCCCTTCAGCGAGAAGGTTAAAATCAGACGCTGTCAGCGGCGTGTCGCGCTGCATCTCAGCGCCGCTGGTGAGCGTCTTGGGATCGAGCAGAAAACGCTCAGGTGACGCCTTCAACGAGCCGCGCCAATCCTGTGCACGGCCGAGAAATCTAACTAAATCGATTTCCCTTGCCGGGCGCCCCTCCACCGAGGGCATGGCACCAGCAATCCAAGTGACGAGTGCCTTAAGCGCGGCGGTGCGGCCGCCCTCCTCATGATCGGTGTCCGCTTTCCGGCGTCCTCTCCCGCCTTGACCGCGGACCTGTCTAACAGCACTTTTGAGCGCCGAGGGCACGCGAGCGGCGCGCAAAATTACTTCCTCTTCGGGGACCCAATAACGTGGCGACGGCTCAAAATCTGAGCTCTGCTTTTCAGCTGGGATGCAATCGCGGGCGCTCTCTTCGTCATCGCTGGCAACTCCGCCATAGGTCGCCCAACGGTGATCAAAGTGGTGGATCATCTTGGCTTCATAGAGCGGCACCCGGCGTTCCACCCCAGCCACCGTCGCTCTCGCCCAATCCGTTCCGTCCTTCCGCCAGCCCTCAGCCTCCATCTGCGCCGGCGTACGGAAGAACTCCGAGTCCCCGGACATATCGAACATGCGCTGGAAAGTGATGCCCCAGGGATTGACGTTTCCACCTTCTTCTTGGGAGCGTTCTTGGATCATTACAGGCGCGTTGGCATAAATCTTAGCCGATAGCTCTGCGTCCGCGCGGGAACGGAAGACTGGCGCTGTACCCGTGTTGGGGTTAATGCGCGCGATCTCATCCTCTGCAAGAATGAACAGGCGTTCTTCACGGTCAATTTCCGCCATGTCCTTTATATCAAAACAGAAACTCGCAGCCTTTGCCTCGCCGCCAATGCAAATAATACAGAATGATTTTCGATCGTCGGTTCCTCTGAACCATCCTCTGATCTCATAGAAACTAAACAACGACTGGAGCTTGCGACTCCGCACGAGATGCCGGAAGAATCCGGACGTGGAGGAATCCGTTGCGATGCCCGTTGGCACGACCAATCCGGCTCGGCCAGTGGGCTTGGCCAAGTTCGAAAACAGCTCCGCAAAAAGAGCGTAAGTGTTGACGTCGCCCCGACCCGTAAGTGGGTATCGGCCCGACGAACGCGCAAACTCGCTGGCAGCCTCTGCCGTACGTTTGGCGAAGACGAAATCCCGCCATAGCCTACCATCCGCGCTGTCGGGATCAGCCCTCTCGAGGGGGGCAATCAGCTTCTGACGTTCTGCCTTGTTGGGCGCGCTTGCGATCGCCGGCGAGCGCGTGGCGAAGAACTCTTGCTCCTCAAGCTTGATACGCTCCCAAGGTGGATTGCCGATGACGATATCGAAACCGCGATCGCGCTCCATGATCTCAGGAAATTCGATGAACCAATGGAAGGCGCTCACCTTCTCGGAGGTCAGCGTAGCGCCCTCGCGCAGATGCTCAGCGGGCGCTTGGCCACCTGCCGCCAGCCACACGTGCTCGGTTAGGGGCATAGCATCTAGACCCGCGCTGCCAGCCGCCTTCGGCGTGAAGAACGCCGCCATGTAAAAATTGGCCGAGATATAGAGATCACTAGCAGTCTTCAGGCGCTGCCAATCATCCGATGCCCGTATGGCCTCGAACCCTCGTGCTTTTGCCTCGACGCTCGCCAGATCGTCCTGCGCCATCTCCTTCAATTTATGATCCCGCTCGGCCAGGATTTCAGGTGGCGACCAGCTCTTGAATAGTTGTGGATGTCCTTTCGCGCGATCGCGCTGTTCTTTGTTAAGGCGCGCGTAGCGGCGAGAGAGTTCCTTGTCGTCGCCTGTCAGCGGCTTGTAGGCTTCGTCCGGCAATCCTTCCCGCAGCATCGCGCGATCGAACACGCCGATCAGACTGTCGCCGCAGCGAATCTGCGCATCGAAGAAAGCGAGCGGTCGACCCGGCTCCAGCGCTTCGATCCAAAGCGCGACCTTGGTCAGCTCGACCGCCATAGGATTGCGGTCCACACCGTAGAGGCAGCGGCACGCCACTTCGCGCAGCGCATGGCGGAAGTCCGCCGCTGAAGGAATCCCACCGGCGCGATGGCGTGCGACCCGGGTGGCGATGCGCCGTGCAGCCGCAAGGAGGAAATGTCCTGAGCCGCAGGCAGGATCGATCACAGTAAGCTTCAGTAGTTCTTCGGCGGGATCGGAAGCTCTGGCCTCCCGGGAGTCGAGCACCGGATTGAGCGTGGTGTCGAGCAGGAGCTGCACCAGGCTGTCGGGCGTATAATAGGAGCCGGTTGTCTTCCGCTGGTTGCCTTTCTGCTCGGCCGCCTCCGACGCGAAGGTCAGAGTCTTGCCGTTGTCGCCGAGTTGCGGTTGGAGCTCGAGCAGGGACTCATAGACCGAACCCAGCTCCTCGGTCTCCATCGCCCGCCAGTTCACCGGGACCATGCCGGTTTTGTCGGAGAGCCAAGAGAGACGAAACAGCGCCTCCATGAAAGCGCGGTTGCGTAGGCGGGCGGTTTCGAGATGCGGCAGCATGCCCGCACCGAAGAGGCCACCAAGGGCAGGGAGGCCGAGCGTCTCCTGCCCATGGGCGAGAGCGCGGAACACGACTTTCACGCCTTCGTAGCGGTCGTGATACCTATCCCAGGAAGCCGCGCGAGCGCATTGTGCGCGCAACACAGCAAGGCTGTAGCCTTCGGCATACAGCTTGCGAGCGTCGGGTTTCGTCACCTCGGGGTGAAGCAGGTTCCGATCCTCCGCCACCATCAGGAAGATGAGGCGATACACGAGGCGCAGAAGCTCGTTGAACCATTCGGTCAAGTTGACCTCGCCCGATTTCAAGCGTCCGGCGAGATCGGAATTGGCTTCGAGGAAGCCGGAGCCAAGCACCTTAAGCGCAGTTTCCACCTGGTCCGCCAGTCGATCGCGGACAGCCTCGCCTTCGCGCGAACCCGCTTCGCGCCAGCGTTCCAGTGCGCAGTCGGTGATAGGCGTGTCGGCAACACCGAAACGGGTTCGGTGGATCAGCGACCAAAGGACAGCGAAAGAGGCGGCGTCCTCATTCGTGAAGATCTGGGTAAGGTCGGCTTCGATATAGGCCGGGCGGGTCAGCGAGGCATTGTCCCGCATGAGCCGGAGCACCACGCCGTTCGTGACTAGGCCCCACAACGCCTCATCGCTATCATTGAGCCAATCCTGGAGCGCGAAAGCCGGTGATCGCGAGCGGTCGGTCGATAGCGTCGGACTGCGCCTATCGAGCTTTTCGTCGGTAGGCGGCACAACGACCACAGGGACGCGGCCACCCGCAACGAAGGAAATGACTCCATCAACCGGACGGAGATCATCGAAGCCGAAGGTTTCCGCGAGGAAAGCACGCACGAAGCGCCGTGTGGCCTCAACTGAGGGCTTCTCCAGTTTGGCGAAGGCATCGTAATGCGACTGGCCGACTCGGAAAGCGGTCGAGATCTCCTCGCGGATCGTCAGTCCCTTGCGGATCCGGTAATCCTCTTCAGTCTGCTCGGCCGCTTGTCTGCGATCGATGCTGGCGACCATCGCCGGCGCAATGAGGGTGCCCTCAAGCGTGAGTGAGGGCCAAGCGGACATGTCGGTGACGGGCTTACGTGACATCGCTCAGGCCTCGCCCGGCATCAGCACGAACAGGCCAATCACGTCCGGCGGCAGCACGGCCTCCACCGTGACGCGCGACGCAGACCCCGACGCTGCGCGGAGTCGAGCATGGTCGTTCATGAGTTGTTGCGCATGCGATCGACCGAATTCAGCGATCGGACCTTCAAGCAGGCCAGGCAGGTCCTCCTTCGCCCTCGCGACGAACCTATCGCGCGCCACGGGCGCGAGATCTGCGGTGGCGGGGGCATTCAGCAATTCTCGCGCGACCTCGCCGATCGCAACGATCCGGCCGCCCTGGATCGCAACGAGTGCGGCCTCCTCAGCCAGCAGCAGTCGTTCCTTGCGAGCATGGACTGTCAGCTTGAAGCGGATACGAAGCAGGAGCACACGGGTGATCTGCTGTACGGCCATGGTCGGCCAGGCGCCGACCCGACCGATGCCGAGACCGGATAACGCTTCCGGATCAAGCGAGGCCTCAACCAGCGCTTCTGCGAGAGTCGCTGTCAGGGGATGTGTCCTGGTCAGCAGCGCCGTGCCCGAGGGTGCCGGCTCGGCTGTCGCCAGACGCACCGATGCAGTCAGGTTATGCTCGGCCAGACGTTCGCGCAGGCCGACATCGAGCGCATCGACATGAGCCAGCAGCACAGTTTTCCGCCTTTCCAGCGGCACGCCGAAGCGTGACATTGCCCGTTCGACGAAGAGCTTTGCGTCCGTCGGCGAGCCGAGTAGGGTCCGGACCTTCTCCCATTCTGGGGCCACTTCCTGCGGCTTCATTGCGTTCTGAGCGAAACGCGCCCGGGACTTTTTCTCGTTTTCGGCGGCGTCTCGCCACCGCGCCTCCATGATCCTGGCGCCATCATCAAAGCGCAGATCGAGCATGAGTTGGGGGGATACGCCTCGGCGTAGCATCATCGAGGCCATCAGGGCGTCCGTCACCGGACCTCGCTCCTCGGGAAGCGGGACGGTTACCCCTGTCGCTTTGCGAATCTCCTCGGCCTTGCGAATGATGACCTCGAGCACTGCGCCGTCGATGGCGCTGTCCGGCGAGAACATCATGATGGATCGGACGAGTTCCGCCGGCTGGCCGAAGCGGTCCACCCGTCCTTCTCGCTGCTGATGCCGGGTCGGGTTCCAAGAAAGATCGTAATGGACGACCGTATCGAAGAGCAGCTGCAGGTTGATGCCTTCCGACAGACAGTCGGTGGCAACGAGAATGCGCTGGATCGGCTTTTCCTCGTCCACGGGCGCCATGTCCGCTACACGGTCGCGACGCTCGTCCGGCGTGAGAACGCCTGTCACGGCTTCGATGGTCAGTTTCGGGAAGGCCTTACGCAGGCCATCGCGGACATGCTCGGCTGTCGCCAGATAGCGGCAGAAGACAACTGGGCTGACGCCCTTTTTTACGAGGGGGGTCAGTGCATCGACCAAAGCAGCCAGCTTCGGATCGGGTTTGCCGACCAATTCTTCGGCGCGCTTCACCAACGCGAGAAGCTCCGGATCGGCGTCAAAGGTCGTGCCCGGTTCAAGGTCGACCGCGTCTTCGTCGTCCCCGTCATCATCATAAATTTGAGGCTCGAGGCGATCGCTCTCGTTTGACATGCGGTTCCGCAGCGCGCTCAGGGCCGCGGCGGGCGAAGAGCCGACGCAGCGCATCAGCGCCAGCGTGCCCCAGAAGGCCAGGCGCCGCTCCCGCTGCCCCGTTCCTGCTCGCGAGGCGACGCCGAGGCAGTAGTCGATGACAGCTTCGTGAAAACTGAGATGATCAGGTGAGAGGCGGAAGGGAAAGCCGAGCTCTCCTTCGCGATGCTCGTATGCCTGATGCTGTGGAAACGTGCGATCTTCCGACCAGTCACCTTCCTTAAGATCTATCCTTCTACGCTGCACGAAGTGCCGCGCGAGACGTTCACGATAACGAGGATCCTCGAAGCTCATCGATGCAAACGACGGCTCGATGAGGGACAGGAGGCGTGCGAAGGCTTCCTCGTCTCCGGAATGCGGCGTCGCGGTCAGAAGGATCATCCGCCGCTCGGGATTCCGGGCCAGTCCCGACAAGAGCTCGAAGCGTTGTTGTCGGCCCCGGTGCGTGCCCACGCAGGCATGGGCTTCATCGACGATGACGAAATCCGGGCAGGTGCGCGCAAAACCTTCGCGGCGCCTTTCGGCCTTGATGTAGTCGAGGCTGACGACCGTGAAGGGATAGGCATCGAATAGGGTCTGAGTAAGAGGCAGGCCGCGTTCCAACCGGCTCGCGGTGCCCGACGTAACCGGAACGGCGTCGATCCCGAATCGCGCCTTCAGCTCTCCGACCCACTGCTCGACGAGATGCGGCGGGCAGAGCACCGAGAAGGCATCCACCTCACCTCGGTCCATCAGTTCGCGTAGGATGAGGCCAGCCTCGATCGTCTTGCCGATGCCCACGTCATCCGCGATGAGAAGGCGCGGCACTGGCAGGCGAAGCGCCATAAGCAAGGGCACGAGCTGGTAGGTCCGCGGTTCGAAGGCGAGGTGCGCGGCGGATCGGAAGGGACCCGCACCGCGACGCAATGTCAGACGCATTGCATCCGAGAGAAGCGCCGCCTTCGCCTGGACAGTTGTCGTAGCGTCGGCAGGCAGATCGAAACGGGCGGGCTGGACCGGGAGGAGCTCGAGCCTCGGGTCGAGGATCACCGTATCATTCTCGCTGCCCGAAAGTGGGCGAAGGGCCAGAATGCCGTCCTGCCGCGATGGCAACGCGACCCACTCGCGCCCGCGTGCACGGACCAGATCTCCGGGTGCGAAATTCACCGTCATCGGGACGCCCCCCCAAACATCGAGATCATGGCGTCAGGCAGGCCTGCAGCAGCTGTTTCCGGCAACTCAAACAGCGTCCAGCCCTTGGCTTCAGCCTCCCGGTGCGTTGCCTCGGTCAGAGGAGATACGCAAGCAGCGACAAAGTAGCTGCGCCACACGAAGCTCATCGTCTGGCCGGAGGAGAAGCTGACAGCGGAAGTGTCGGGAGCCGGAAGCCCTGCGTCTTTGAAGACGCTCTCCCATTCGGCGCCTTCGCCGAATTGACCAGGCGCCGTGGTAAGCACCACCTGCCCACGCGCCAGATCGATCAGCATCTGTTTCGCTTCGCCGCTCGTGCGGTCGATCAGCTCGTGATCGGGTTGGTTGAAATAAGAGAGCAGGCAGCGATAGCATCCACGGACGCAGGCCTCGCCATCGTGACTGACGAGCAGTTTGGCATCGCCGGCCGCGATCGCTTCATCGACCTTCTCGAAATGCATGAGGATCAGCGCTTCCCGTGCGACTTTGCCGAGAGCTTGCGGATCCTCGATCAGACGGCTCAATACTCCGGCGCCACCCTCCGTAGCTTCGTAGGCTAGGACAGCGCGACGGTTGTCACGGGCAGGCAACGGCTCGCCGAGGACCTCGCCTTCCTCCAGTTGGAAGACGACCTCAATGCCTCTCATCAGTGCGTGTTGCACGGTGACAATCGTCCCAGGCGCATAGGCCGTCGGCTCGTTGAACCGGAAGAGCAGCGCGTTCTTGTGGTCCCGGACGATGGGAACGATCCGAACCGGCTTCACGACGTCCGGCGGCACATCAACATCCGAATCTTCGTCTTCGGACTTTGCCCAGTAGCCACTGCGCGGGTCGATATAGAAGCCAAGCTCGGTTTGTTTTGCGCGCCGCTTTAGTCCCTTATTGATCCGGCTGATCTCGGCGCTATTGGCATATTGTAGTTTGAAGATCGCCGTGTCATCGCAACGGAAATCGGCCTCGGTGATCTGCACTCGGCCATCCCGTTTTGGCCAAGAAAAGACAGTCTGAATCTCAAATCCTTGGCGGACTCGCTCTTCGTCATTGGCAGTGATCCGCTCGGCAGGCATGGCTTCTACATTGTCGATCCGCAGCGTTCTCTGCACACCATCTTTGTCCGTTATCGGGGTATTGCAGGCGTGGCAGCGCTCGACCTCGCCGTCATGACAGGCTCCGCAGTTCGAGCAGATGAAGACGTCTCTGGTGGCGAGCTCCGACCCGTCTCCTGTCCGGACTTCGGGCGGCAGCTTGGCTTTCATGACCCTGTAAGCGCGGCCTTCGTGATAGATCAGGCTGCGCGGCCCAAACTCTGAGATGGCCAGGAAGCGGGCACGCTGCAGGAACGAGCCCGTTTTTCCCTCTCCAGGGATGAAGGCGTAGAGCGGCAGACGCGGGAAATTATAGCCCGGCAGGAAGCCCTCTGTCGCGAGATAGCGATAGGAGTAGAAGTCCGAGCCGTTCGAGGCCTTGCCCTGCTCGAGAATTGTGATCTGGTCGCTCGCCTGCATCTGCGCGGCCTTGATTCGACGACGGTCCGCGCCCGAGAGACCAGTGATCTCGGAGCGGGCATTGGCCTCCATCAGCTGCGTCCGGGCTGAGTTGTAGAGTTCCCGCCAACGATCAAAGGCCCGATCGAATTCCTGCGGCGCGCGCCGGGCGACCGCGGAGACGAAATCATCCGGTTCGTCCATCCAGACCGGTTTCCGGCCCCCTACCGAAGCGAGAATCTGATCGAGAACGCGCTTCATCGCGAAATGCGTCGCACTTGCCAATTCAGGCCGGTCGATGACGTCGTGGATCTCCTGCTTCAGTGGGTAGCCGGTCTGCGTCAGGTCGAGAATTTCCGGAATGTCCGGTGACAGTGCGAGCTTCGCCTCGGCAAGCCAGACGGCGTGCAGGTGCGAGCGCACAAGCTCCTCATTGGTGATGTCGAGGGCCGGAGGACGAACGACACCCGCCACCATCTCATTACGCCGTTCGAAGAAGTACTGGTCGTGAGGCGACTGGGCTGCGCAATAGGTCACAATGACGGCAGCTTGCCCGGAGCGACCTGCGCGGCCGGCGCGTTGCGCGTAGTTGGCCGGTGTCGGCGGCACGTTTCGCAGATAGACGGCATTGAGTGCCGAGATGTCCACGCCGAGCTCCATGGTCGGCGAACAGAACAGGGCGGGCAGAAATTGCTCGGATTCGCCAGCCGCCTTGAGATCGACGGCGTTCTTCGCGAGGCTCTGCTGGTCGTCCTTCTCGAAGCGGAAGCGCCACTCGCGCCATACGCGCTGTCTCTGAGACACCTGGGCCGTGTGTTCACGGCCTTCAAGACCCCAGAAGCTGCTGTGGCCGGCTTTCAGATCGGCAGCGATCTCGTTGTAGAGATCATGAAAGTAACGATTGCCTTGCGCTTCGTCGCTTCGAATGGCTTCGCCGGGCACGATACGGACGGCTGACGGCGACAGACGCCACCCTTGCAAGTCCTCCTCTAGGTCGACGCGCGACACGAGTCCCTCCCGCGCGAGGAGGTCCATCAGGCCGGTCATGACCGTCAGGTAGTCGGCCTTGCCGAACTTGGTGCCGATGACACTTCTGCGATTGATCAGGCGTCCGATACGGGAATTGTGACCGGCGCGGACGATCGTCTGTTCCTCTCGCAGCCCCACGCGGTCCTTGCCTGGAGCCTGCAGGAACAGGGTCGTTCGGCTTCTAGGCATCTCCTTGATGTCGATGGCCCACGGGGCGCGCAGTAAGTTGCGGGACTTCTGGGCGACCCCTTCGAGAACGGTCGGGTCGAGGGCTTCCGTTCCGACGGCCAAGCCGTCGAGCATGGCTCCGAGGACCAGCTTCAGCATCTTCTTGCGCGCGGGCGCATCAAGCGCGCCGAATTCTGGCCGGATGGCCGTCAGACGCTTGGCATCTTCCGCGATGTCATCGAGGCCGATGAATTCGACGTCGATGAGCTTGAGAACAGAGAGGCTCGGGTTGGTGTAACGCCATCCCCGGCGCAAGTCCGTCCAGAGTCGATGGGCGAGCACCTTCTGGAGAGAGCGTTGGGCATCCTCGCGGATCACGGCTCCCGCCTCAGAGTCGAGCATCCAGTGGATGCGAGCATCCCGGTTGGCGGCGGTGAAGCCGAGCGCCCTGACGATCCGAAGGCCGAACTCGTCCTCGGTCAAGCCATCGTCGCCGGCGTCCAGAACGGCCCGCAAGATCGCACCGCGCAGGAGACTGACGAACAGAAAGTCATTGAAGTGACCCGCCTGAAGGGCAGCGTCCTGACGATTGTCCGTGAAGCCCAGGAGCTTGCGCTTCTCCTTTGGAACACCGCTGTCGCGCCTGTTCATCCATTCGAGGGCGGTGGCAACGAGAAGCGTCGTGGCCGAGCTTCGACCCTCGCCCGACAGGCCCGTAAGCTTGGTGCGTTCGCGCATGCCGGGGTGCGGTTGATCGAGGCAACACGGGCAGAACCCAAACTTGCCAGGTATGAACCAGAAGCTCTTCCCCGATGAATCGTAGCGCCCATCCGGAGCCACTGTGACCATCTGAGGCATCCGGCGTTTCCGGTTCGCGCGAATCCGCTCGACGCCATTGCGCTCCTCGCGCCAATCCTCGGGATAGGATTCGATATCGCCTGTGAAGTAATAATTGGGATCGGCGTCACCTGTAGGAATCAGGTAACCTGCGGCATCTTCCTCCTGATCGTCGAGCGGCGCGTCATCGATGTTCCTTGGTAGGAACAGCGCGCGTTCGGCGTCCTCGGTCCGGGTGACGACATGGACCTCATGTCCGCACTCTCGGCAGAAGCGCGTTGGATAGAGGCGATGGCCCGGCGCGCTGGGGTCTTCGAGTTGACCTTCGAACAGCACATTCCGGGGCATCTCGGCCAGCGTCGTGAAAACTTCGCCTGCGCCGGAGATGAACTGGTGTAGCTTGAACGCTAGAAATGCGCCGCTTCCAGAGCCACCGCGCTCCGTTTCCGGTAGGCTAATGCGGGTCAGAAATGTCTCGAATCCGCTTCGGCACGTTTCGAAATTCACACCGCTATCCTTTGACAGCAGCGCGACGGCCTCTCCGAACGGAATCGGCTTCTTGCGTTTGAGTTCCTGCGCATCCTCCAGACCGATCGCCAGTTCAGCCCAGACCGCCAGAGGATGCACTCTCAGGACTTCATCGGTCAGGGCGTCTGAAATTGTGGATGTCAGCACAGACGCGAGCTTCGGCCGCGCGTCGTCGAGTTTCAGCCGATCATCCGTCGCTCTCTGAAGCGACTCGTCGATGACCGCTTCGGAGCCAATAGGGGTTCCGAATAGGCGCGATGCAACGTCCGCCACCGCCTGCGCGCGGTTGGCGTCGGATCCTTCGCTCACCATGGTGGCCGAGGTTCCGATGCAGATTGGCGCCTTGTCCGGCGTACAGCGGTTGCGAAGACGACGAACGAGAATTGCGACGTCGGCGCCCTGGCGGCCGCGATAGGTGTGCAATTCGTCAAGAACGATGAATTTCAGACCGTTTGCATTCTCTATGACCTTGGTGTCGAGGCTGTCCTGCCGAGTCAGAAGCAGCTCAGCCATCATGAAGTTGGTCAGCAGAATGTCGGGCGGATTGTCTGCGATCCGCTGGCGCTCCTCCTGACTCTCCTGGCCAGTGTAGCGCCGCACGACCGGCTTTAGATCCTCCGGCAGGCCGGACTTGGAAACGAAGTCCTCGATCCCCTTGAGCTGGCTGTTGGCCAGCGCGTTCATCGGATAGACGATAATGGCGCTGGTCCGGCGCGGCGTCCCGGCCTTCCGCGCGCGGACAATAGCGTCAACCACCGGCACGAAGAAGCACAAGGACTTTCCCGAGCCGGTTCCGGTCGTGACGACATAACTGTGCCCAGCCCGAGCTTTTGCGATGGACTGCGCTTGGTGACGATGAAACCGCAGAGGCGCTTCGCCGAAACGAAATATCTTGCCAGTCGCCTCGTCGAGATCACCGGAAGCAACCAGTTCATCGACGGTCGGACCCTGAAGATAGCGAGGGTTCAGCGACAATAGAGCATCTGGCCAAAAGCGTCCGGCATCGTACTGCCGATCGATCTCTGATTTCAGGTCATCGGATCGAATGGTGCTGAATGATCGCGAGAAGCGAGCGTAAGAATCTACAACACGATGGCCAAATTCAAACGCCCTCATTGCCACCCCCCACTGCCGACGTTGTTGTCATTGAGAACAACAATGTCATCACTCGGTGCGCACATCAATTTTGAGAAACTGACAAAGTTATTTATTTGAGAAATTTGCACAATGCCCCCCTGCTATTTCTCTATGTGCCCATCCGGTTTACACGCTCGGCAATGTGTGCGCACCGCTCAATGAGCGCGTCGAACGGCTCGGCTTCTTCGAGCAATAGGCCATCATCGATCATTTGGTTGTAATCCTTGGCCAGCGCCGCGAGCGCTTCACCCGTCGGCACAAGCTGAACGCCTCCATTCACGGCGGCGTCGTAGTCAATCGCCGCGCCGTGCGCAGCCTTCTCGGCGAAGAACATGCCCTTGTGTCGCGCGACAGCATTCGCGAGGTCGCGATCGGCCACAGCGCTCCCAACGATTCCAGCTTCGTCGAGCCGAACGACATCGTGCCAGTGACGCGCAAAACGATCTCCGCGAAGCCGTTCCTGCAAACAAAACACGTGGATCGCCGTCGCCTTCTCCCAGAAGGTCCGCTCGGCATGCATCACCCGCGGCCGAGCCGTCGGAAAGTCCACACCCTCAATCAGTCCGGCCGCATCGCACACGACATCGCGCGGGCTCGCCGGCTCCCCCGTCGAGCGAGCGCCGAATTCCAGCATCACGCTTGGAGCCACGTAACCCGATCCCGCCGAGGTCGCCTCGTAGTCGACGAACAGCTTCTCGCCTTCGACCCTGAGCGTTGCGGGAAGCGATTGCGCGTCGATAGCGCTGGCAACAAGAGGCAGGACGGTTCCGTTGATCCACTCGGGCAGACGGTGTCGGACGGCCTTCGACCACCGCTTTTCCTCGCTGCGATTTTTCGGCAGGGCCTCGCCATTCTCACCCACGAGGTCGGGAGCGATTGCGCGAATGTCGTAGGTCAGATCCACGTCCTCGGAAAAACGTCGGATGACGCCGTATGCCTTGGACAGGGATGTGCCGCCCTTGAACACGAGATGCTCGCCGAGGTTGGACCCAAACAGCGTGGCAAGGGTCCAGACGACCCACGCGTCCTTTTCCAGCAGATGGGCTGGGCGCCCAGACCGGTCGGCAGCGACGGCCAAAGCTTCGCGCCGATCACCCGCCGACAATTTGAGGAACGCCTCAGCCATGCGCGACTTTGCCGACGGTTCTGGCGAGCCAGCTCGGTAGCTGAGGCGCGGCCGCGACGAGTTCGCCAAAACTGGAAGACGGCAGCTTACGCTTCAATGTCTTCAAGGCCGCTTCCGCCTTCTCAGGCCCCAACCAGGCGAGCGCGCGCACGGCCTGCCCGGCGGGCCGATCAGCCAGCGCCAACTGCCAGCGCGGCGCGTGCCGCAGCTCAACGACCTGTTGGCCCAAATTCATCGTTCGACTGCGGCCGGATGTCAGATAGACCGACCGGACTGGCACCTGGGTTGTGAGGCCAAGCGCGTTTGCGGCCGCGGCACCGTTCGGTACGATTACTTCGCCGCGCTGAAGGGCGAGCGCTTCGACGGCCTTCTCGACGGAAGGCGCCCGAACCCCAAATCGGCTCGAAACCGGGCGCAAGTAGACACCGCGCCCGGCACGCATCAGCCGGCCACGTTCAGCCAATCGCGACAACGCTTGGTCCACCGCGGCTCGAGTACCGAGATGGAGCAGGCCTTTCGCTGCGATCGGCGCGCCCTCGGGCAAGCCTTCCGTATGCGCCAAAATCTGTTCGGTCAGTCGCTGCATGATCGATCTCCTGTCAGAAGTTTAAGCGGTTTTCTGACAGTTTTCAATCTCGGCTGCGCCGCGGACGCTTTGGGCCTTGACTCCCAGCATCAGGAAGAGAACAAATAGCGAACATGAGAACTGCCCCGCCATCGGAGGTCAATAGGGAGCTTGCGGCCGCGGCCCGCCATAGAGTCTTTGCGCGCGCAGATCGAGAAGATCGAAGGCCGGAGCCAGCGCGCCAGATCGGCGCTCCCATTCGGGATCGCCGAAATTGACTCGCGACTCCCGGGTGGTGGTTTAGCTCTCGGCGCACTGCATGAAATAGCAGGCGGCGGAAATGGCGCCATCGATGGCGCTGCCGCGGCACTTTTCGTCGGCGGAATCGCGGCGCGCACCAAAGGCAAGATCCTGTGGTGCATCACTCGGCCCGACCTGTTCGCGCCGGCCCTCGCGCAGACCGGACTCGCGCCCGATCGCGTGATCTATGTCGAGGCGGGCGACGACAAGACGATCCTCGCGTGCATGGAGGAAGGCTTGCGGCATGGCGGGCTAGGCGCCGTCGTTGGTGAGGTCGCGCGCCTGTCCATGACCGCGTCACGGCGGCTCCAGCTCGCCGCTGAGGGAGCCAACACCATCGGAATCGCGCTCCGACGCTGGCGGCGGCAGACCGAGGCGGCGGATTTCGGCCAGCCCACAGCGGCGATGACACGCTGGCGCGTCTCGGTTCTTCCTTCAACACCGCTCCCCGTGCCGGGTGTCGGCCGCCATCGATGGCTTGTCGAATTGATCCGAGCCCGCGCGGGCGACAGTGCAGATTTCGAATTGGAGGCGTGCGATGACACGGGTCGTCTCGCTCTTCCTGCCGACCTGGTCCACCGACCGGCTGCGGCGGAAGGCTGGCGACGCGGCGCCTCCGGCTGAGGCGCCGCTCGTCCTGATTGGCCGGGAAGGAAGCAGGCGGGTGGTTGTTGCAGCGGACGTCGCCGCCCAGGCCGCGGGCCTGCGTCTCGGCATGCCGGTCGCCAAGGCGCTGGTGCTCGTGCCCGACCTCATCATTCAGGATGCCGATCCGGCAGCGGACGCCGACGCGCTGGAGCGCTTGGCTCTGTGGGTTCTCCAACGCTTTGCGCCGATCGCCGCCGCCGATCTTCCGAGCGGCATCGTGATCGACTCAACCGGCGCAGATCATCTTCATGGCGGCGAAGCCGCGATGCTCGACGTTTTGATCGGCCGGCTCGCCGTCTCCGGCGTCACCGCGACAGGTGCGATCGCCGACACCTGGGGCGCGGCCCACGCGCTTGCGCGCTACGTTGCGCGGCCGACCTTCGTCGCGCCGCGAGGACACGGTCCCTCGGTGCTGGCCACGCTGCCGCTGGAAGCGCTTCGGTTACCCGCTGAGATGGCGACGGACCTGCGTGTCCTCGGCTTCGACCGCATCGGCGATCTTCTGGCGCAGCCGCGTGCTCCGCTCACCCTGCGCTTCGGCCCGGAGCTCGGCCGGCGTATCGACCAGGCCCTTGGCCATCTCGCCGAGCCGATCGAGCCCGTCCGACCGGCCGATCTCGTCGAGGTCCGGCGCGCCTTCGCTGAGCCGATCGGCGCCGCCGAGACTATCGCGCGCTACATCGGCAAGCTGGTTATCCAGCTCTGCGCCGCGCTCGAGGAGAAGGGCCTGGGCGCACGACGGCTTGATCTCCTATGCCTGCGCGTCGACAACCGCCGCCAGGCCGTCCGCGTCGGCATGGCCGTGCCAGTGCGTGATGTGAAGCGCCTGACGCGCTTACTGTGCGACAAGATCGAGACGATCGATCCGGGCTTCGGCATCGAGGTGATGACACTCGCCGCAAGCATCGCCGAACCGTTCGTCCGTAAGCAGACCGTCAGCGCGCTGGTCGAGGAGACCGCGCCCGACATCTCGGATCTAATTGACACGCTCGCCAACCGTGTCGGCGACCGCGCGATCTACCGCGTCGCGCCGATGCCTAGCGATGTGCCGGAGCGGTCAGTCTGCCGCATTCCCGCGATGACGTCCGATTCCGGCGCGACTTGGCCCAACCATTGGCCGCGGCCGTCGCGTCTCTTGCCGCAGCCTGAGCTGATCGAGACCGTCGCGCTGTTGCCTGACCATCCACCGGTGTCCTTCACCTGGCGCGGCATCCGCCGCCGCGTGCAACGTGCCGACGGCCCGGAGCGCGTGTTCGGCGAATGGTGGAAGCGCGACGCCGAGTTGATCGCCGTGCGCGATTATTTCCGCGTCGAAGACGATGCAGGCGAGCGCTACTGGATCTATCGCGCCGGCGATGGCGAGGATGCCGCCACAGGGTCGCATCACTGGTTTCTGCATGGGGTGTTCGGATGAGCGCTCACCGCTATGCCGAACTGCAGGTCACCTCGCATTTCAGCTTCCTTCGCGGGGCGTCATCGGCGGAGGAGCTGTTCGCGCAGGCCGCGCTGCAGGGCATCGAGGCGCTGGCCGTCGTGGACCGTAACAGTCTGGCGGGCATCGTGCGGGCCCATGAGGCGGCGAAGGCGACCGGCGTACGCCTCGTCGTGGGCTGCCGTCTCGATCTCGCCGACGGCACCTCGCTGCTCGTCTATCCAACCGATCGTCCGGCTTATTCTCGCCTGTGTCGGCTGCTGTCGCTCGGCAAGCAACGTGCCGGCAAGGCCAAGTGCCATCTCGAATGGGCGGACGTCGTCGCCTATGGCGACGGCCTGATCGCTGTTCTCGTGCCGGATATGGCCGACGATCAAACCGGACTTCACTTGCGCCGCATGCGCGAGGCGTTCGGCGATCGCGCCTATATGGCGCTGACGCTGCGCCGCCGGCCGAACGACCAGCTTCGTCTTCACGACTTGTCGAACCTCGCCGCGGTGATGAAGGTCCCGACCGTCGTCACCAATGACGTGCTCTTTCACGAGCCCGGCCGACGCATCCTGCAGGATGTGGTCACCTGCATCCGGCATAATGTCACGATCGACGCGCTCGGCGATCGACGCGAGCGTCACGCCGACCGTTATCTCAAACCACCTGACGAGATGCACCGGCTGTTTTCGCGTTATCCGGAGGCGCTGGCACGCACACTCCAGATCGCCGAGCGTTGTCGGTTCTCGCTCGACGAGCTCGCTTATCAATATCCAGAGGAGCGCGACGATCCCTCGCTCACGCCGCAGCAAACGCTCGAAAAGCTGACCTGGGAAGGCGCGGCTGCTCGCTACCCGGAAGGACTTCCGGACAGGGTTCGCGCCACGCTTCAGCATGAGCTCCGGCTGATCGAGAAGCTCCGCTACGCACCGTATTTCCTAACGGTGAACTCGATCGTGCGGTTCGCCCGTTCGAAAGAGATCCTTTGCCAGGGTCGCGGCTCGGCCGCCAACTCGGCCGTCTGTTATGTGCTGGGCATCACCTCGATCGACCCGGGGCGCAACGACCTCCTGTTCGAGCGCTTCGTGTCGGAGGAGCGCCGAGAGCCTCCCGACATTGACGTCGATTTCGAACACGAGCGGCGCGAGATCGTCATGCAATGGGTTTTCGAAACCTATGGCCGCGATCATGCTGCTCTGTGCTCGACGGTCATCCGCTATCGTACCAAGGGGGCGCTGCGCGACGTCGGCAAGGCGCTCGGCTTGCCGGAAGATCTGGTCCGCACGCTCTCGAGCCAGGTTTGGGGGTGGTCGCGGGAAGGCGTCGAGGATCGCCATGTCGAGGAACTGAACCTCAGTCTCGCCGATCGGCGTTTGCGCCTGACGCTTGATCTCGCGCGCGAGCTCATGGGTGCGCCACGCCATCTCAGCCAGCACCCAGGCGGCTTCGTTCTCACCCATGACCGGTTGGACGATCTCGTGCCGATCGAGCCGGCGGCGATGAAGGATCGCCAAGTCATCGAATGGGACAAGGACGACATCGACGCGCTGAAATTCATGAAGGTCGATGTCCTCGCCCTCGGCATGCTCACCTGCATGAAGAAGGGGCTGGATCTGCTCGCCGAGCACAAGGGCGTCCACCTCGATCTCGCGACGATCCCGGCCGAGGATCCGCGCACCTATGCGATGATCCGCAAGGCCGACACGCTCGGCACGTTCCAGATCGAGTCGCGTGCCCAGATGTCGATGCTGCCGCGGCTCAAGCCACGCACCTATTACGATCTCGTCGTCCAGGTCGCGATCGTCAGGCCGGGGCCGATCCAGGGCGACATGGTCCACCCCTATCTCCGGCGCCGCGAAGGCTTGGAGCCTGTGCATTACCCCAAGCCAGAGCTGGAGAAGGTGCTCGGCAAGACCCTCGGCGTGCCACTGTTTCAGGAGCAGGCGATGCGGGTCGCCATCGAGTGCGCCGGCTTCACACCCGGCGAGGCCGACATGCTCCGCAAGTCGATGGCGACCTTCAAGCACACGGGCGGGGTGTCATCCTTCCGGGCGAAGCTGATCGACGGCATGATCGCTAACGGATACGAGCGCGAGTTCGCCGAGCAGACGTTCAAGCAGCTCGAAGGCTTCGGCTCTTACGGATTTCCGGAAAGCCACGCAGCCTCTTTTGCGCTGATCGCCTACGCCTCGGCCTGGCTCAAATGCTGGCACCCCGATGTGTTTTGCGCGGCCCTCCTCAACAGTCAGCCCATGGGATTTTATGCCCCTGCGCAGATCGTGCGTGATGCGGTTGCCCATAGCATCGAGGTGCGACCGGTCTGCGTCAACGCCTCGCGCTGGGACTGCACGCTCGAGCCAACGAAGGACGATGGCCGCTTCGCGGTTCGGCTCGGCCTGCGCATGGTGCGTGGTCTTGCCAACATCCATGCCGCGACGATCGTGGCCGCACGCGCCGACCAGCTTTTTGCCTCCGTCGACGATCTCTGGCGTCGCGCCGGCGTGCCCCAGGCGGCACTCGTCCAGCTCGCCGAGGCTGACGCCTTTCGGCAGTCGCTCGGACTTGCGCGGCGCGAGGCGCTGTGGGCGATCAAGGCGCTGCGCGACGAGCCGCTGCCCTTATTCGCGGCGGCCTCTGCCCGCGATGCCGCTGTCGTCCCTGAGATCGACGAGCCAGCGGTCGCTTTGCGGCCGATGACGGCCGGCGGCGAAGTCGTCGAAGACTATCGCCATGTCGGCCTGTCTCTTCGGAGCCACCCGATGGCCTTTCTGCGCCAGGACCTCAACAGACGGCGGATCGTCTCGTGCGCCGACGCCATGAACGCGCGCGACGGCCGCTGGCTGGAGGCCGCGGGCATCGTGCTTGTGCGGCAGCGACCCGGTTCGGCTAAGGGCGTGATGTTCATCACCTTGGAAGACGAGACGGGCATTGCCAACCTCGTGGTCTGGCCCAAGGTGTTCGAGCAAAACCGCCGCGCGATCCTGTCAGCCGGCGTGCTTGCTGTGCGCGGGCGTATCCAGCGCGAAGGTGAGGTGGTTCATCTGGTCGCGCAACGGGTCACCGATCTATCGGCCGAGCTCGCCAGCGTTGGCGAGCGCGAGGCCAGCTTCCCCGTGCCGCACGGCCGCGGCGACCAGGTCCGACGCGGCGGTTCGGGGCCCGATCCGCGCGAGGTGCCTCCCAGGGGCCTTCGCATGCGCGACATCTATATTCCCGATCAGCATATTGATACGATCAAGGTGAAGACGCGGGATTTTCGCTAATCGAAAATTTGCAAGGCCTCTGCTACACTTAGCGAGGTGCATTCGATACGAGCAGGTTGCGGGTGGAGGGCAAAAAAAACAGGGGACAAGATAGTGGTGAGCCAGTGACGATCTGAACAAGAAAGTATCCGGGCATAGAGGGGGGCTCTAGATTTGCTCGAACGCATCCAATTGCTGCGCAATATCGGACAGTTTGAATCGGTCAATGCGGGCGCGCAGCTTCCATTTGCAAAATTGACGCTGATTTACGCTGAGAATGGGCGCGGCAAGACGACGTTAGCTTCGATCTTGCGATCGCTCGGCACCGGCGCTGCAGACCTTGTCCTCGAACGCCATCGATTGGGGGCAGCTCATCCACCCCACATCGTGCTCGGTATTGCGGGCGCGCCTGTCCAGTTTCAGAACGGCGCATGGACCGCTGCCCTGCCCCAAATTGCGAGCTTCGACGACGCCTTCGTCGCAGCCAACGTCTGCTCCGGCGTCGAGATCGGAGCCGGACACCGCCAGAACCTGCATGAGCTTATCCTCGGGGCACAGGGTGTTGCGCTCAACGCGGCACTGCAGGCTCATGTCGCGCGCATCGAAGAACACAATCGCAACCTCACACAGAGGAGCGCAGCAATTCCTGCGGCTGCGCGCGGCGATCTCGGCGTTGACGATTTTTGCGCCCTCGCAGCTAATCCCGACATCGATGCGGCGATTGCTGTTGCGGAGAGGAATCTCGCTGCCGGCAAATCCGCCGACGCCATCCGGCAGCGGCCGGACTTCCAGCCGCTCGCACTAGCGGAATTCGACGTCGCAGGCCTGAACGAGGTATTGGCCCGCTCGCTGCCCGATCTAGAAGCCGACGCGGCTGCTCGCGTCCGCGCGCACCTGCGCAGCCTCGGCCGCGGCGGCGAGGCCTGGGTCGGGGACGGCATGACGCGGATCGCAACGGCCTCCGAAGGACACGAGCATCAGGTCTGCCCCTTCTGCGCCCAAGACCTGGCGGCCTCACCAGTGATCCACCACTATCAGGTCTACTTCAGCGAGGCCTATCGAGGGCTGAGAACGGCGATCAACGAGGCCGGTCAGGCGATCAATGCTGCTCATGGCGGCGATATTCCTGCGGCCTTCGAAAGAGCCGTGCGCGTTGCCGTCGAGACACGTACCTTCTGGAGCGCCTTTACGGAGGTTGCCGAATTTGAGATTGACACCGCCGCGATCCTCCGCGCCTGGACCGCGGCTCGGGAGGCCGTCCTCGTTACCCTTCGCGCCAAGGCCGCCGCACCGCTCGATCGCATTGAACTTCCAGCCGAGACCATCGCGCTGATCGAGGCCTATCACGTACAGCGTGCGGCCGTCACCGGCATCTCGCAGGCGCTCCAAGACTGCAACCCGGCGATCGCGATCGTGAAAGAGCAGGCTGCGGCGGCGAGCCTTGCGGCGCTGACCGCGGATCTCGAACGCCTGCGGCGTGTGCGGACCCGACACAGCGCGCCGGTCAATGCGCTTTGCGCCGACTATCTTACGGAGAAGACCGCCAAAGCGGAGACGGAGACTCTCCGTCGGCAGGCACGGACCGCCCTCGACAACTATCGGCAGAACATCTTCCCCGCCTATGAAGCGGCCATCAATACCTATCTCCAACGCTTTAACGCCGGCTTCCGGCTCGCCTCGGTCAGTCCCGTAAACACGCGTGGCGGCTCGTCCTGCAACTACAACGTCGTCATCAACAATGTGCCTGTGGCGCTCACGGCTGATGCAGGTCCCGCCTTCCGAAACACGCTCAGCGCCGGCGATCGCAACACACTCGCGCTCGCGTTCTTCTTCGCCTCGCTCGACCAGGATCCACAGCCTGCGCAGAAGATCGTGGTCATCGACGATCCGATGACCAGCCTCGACGAGCACCGCTCGCTGACCACCGTGCAAGAAATGCGGCGCCTGGTCGGCCGCGTGGATCAGGTGATTGTCCTGTCGCACTCGAAGCCCTTCCTTTGCCAGCTTTGGGAAGGCGCCGATTCGGCCGGACGCCAGGCGATCCTAATCAGGCGAGACGGCACGGGTTCGACGCTGGCCGCATGGGATGTCAACCAAGATTGCATCACCGAGCATGACCGTCGGCACGCGCTTGTGGCGGATTATCTCCAGGCGGCCGATCCTGCGACGGAGCGGCGCGTTGCCGCAGCCTTGCGCCATATACTCGAAGCCTTCATGCGCGTCGCGTACCCAGGGTCGTTCCCACCAGGAACGCTGCTCGGGCCGTTTCTGGGTATCTGCCAACAGCGCGTGGGCCAGCCGAACCAAATCTTGGACCAGGCGGACATCGATGAGCTGCGAGCCGTTCTCGCCTATGCCAATCGCTTCCACCACGACACCAATGCAGCGTACGAGACTGCGGCGATCAACGATCAGGAGCTCATACATTTCGGCGGGCGCGTCCTCGCATTCGCGAAGCGCGGTTAGCTGCCATGCCGTCCCCATTGATTGATGTCTGGGACGCGGCGACGTTCGACGCCGAGCTCAACGCACGCCTCGAAGCCAGCAGTGAGCTCCTCCGCAACTATCTCGCTCGAGACCATGCGATCTTCCTTTCGCACGACCTGGGCAGAGGGCCGGGACGGTCGACGCTTAGGCCCGACAACGAATTCGCGGCTGAGTTTCTCGAGCTGCAGGAGGTGATTGGCCGCTCGATGGAGGCGCGCACCATTCGTGCGTACCACTATACTCGGCTCACCGACGAAGAGATTGCGCTGCTCACACGCGATGGCCTCCATCTGTCCACCCCTGCCAGCTTACGCGAGCGTCTCGATGCGCTCGTCGCGTCAGGTCACTTGCCCCATGATGTTGCGAACCTGCTCTACGCGGCGAGTCCTTTCCATAGCGATCAGCTAGAATCCCGCTCGGGCAAGTTCTGGATGACCTCACATCCCCAGGCCATCGACGACGGTGGAGTCATTTCGCTTCTCGATCGCTGGGGTGGTGAGGTCGCGTCCATGTGGGTTGACAACGAGGAGCTGGCGACGCGGCTCCGCTCTCTCGGCACACCCCACGTCTTGGAAATTGCAGTCCCGATGAGCTCGACCAGGCACAGCTATCACGCCGGTCGCGCAGTCGTCGCAAGCTTCGCTCGCGCCCATGGGTCCATACCGGAGAAGCTCGCCTTCGATCTCTATGTAGACCGGCCGCTTCCGGCGGAGGCGATCCTGGCGGCCCATTCCGAGGGAAGCGTTCCATTCGCGACCATGGGGCGCGGCTACCCAGCCCGGTTCGTCGACGTCGCGATCGGCCGATGGAAGGAACTTACGGGCGAGGATGACTAGATCGATCGCACTGGCGCAATCGCGTCAGGCCTGGAATCTGCGGCTGGGGAGCTGATGAGAACATGACAATCACGAGTGCCTTCACCGCGAGCGGACTCCTGCCGTCCGACCCGCTCTGCAGTACGTTCATCAGCATGGCTCGGAAGATATGGAATGACCTCGGTGCTGCGCGCGCACTGGGAATCAGCCGAGGCGAAGAGACCGTCACCGACAACTTCCTGCTCGATGTGCAAATGGCTCACCCCGCGGACGTAGCCACCTTCCAGTTCAACAAGCCCGAGGAAGCGATCACTGGGGCCGACTGGGAGTGGTGGCTAACAGACGGGCGCCGCTGGGCAGGCCTGCTCATTCAGGCGAAGATCCTGAAGCCGAAGGCGAACCTCTATTCCTCGATCAAACACAAAGTCCGCGGTCGGCCGCAGATCGACATTTTGTTGGAACAGGCCGGTCTCAAGGGAATTCCCGCGCTCTACTTCCTCTACAACCATACGCAGCTCACATTCCCGAAGCTGAGCTGGAACTGCGGTTCTACGTCGCCTGACATTGAGCAATTGGGCTGCACAGTCGCTTATGCAGCGGCGGTGAAGCCGCTCGTGAAACAGGGTGGCGTCGGCATCACAACGCTTGGTCCTGTCTCTGTTCCGTTGCGATGTCTCGTCTGCTGCCGCGTTCATGCCGAGCCGCCCGATGACTCCTCACTGCCTAGTCGAGTGAATGGCATCGTGCAGGTCCTGGCGTCGCGCGCAGGCGACGACGCGATCAGGGTTGATGCCCCACGATTGCGTACAGACCCACCAAGCTATGTCCGAGAACTGATCGCCGCCCCGATCGACCAACGACAACACGTGATCGAACGAGTGCGCTCGGAAGTGGGGCCGATCGGGTCTCTGGTCGTCATCAAGGACCGTTCCTAGGCGGAGATAGGCCCCGCTTATCCCACCTGCTGGACCTGTAGCGTTCCGGCCCGGAGCGGCTTGATCAAAGACTTGGCCGACACCGACGGGTCGAGCCAGTCGGCCCAACTATCCCGTTCGAGAACGACGATCTGCCGGTCATGGTATGGCACGATGTCGGGGCCAGGCTCCATGGTCAACATGGTGAAGGCCTCGCCCACGTCCTTGGTCTCGCGCCAGATGCCGGCGATGCAGAAGATCGGCTCGTCGCTCTTGGTGAAGAGCCACTTGTCCTTTCTCTTCTTTCCCTTCTCGGTCGGATCAGTGAATTCGTAGAACCCATCCGCGACGATCAGACAGCGGTTCGAGGCGAACTCGCGCCCCTCTGATCGGAAATTGTAGACCGGCCGCTTGTTCTGGCCCGGCCAGCTCCATCGCCGCTGGACCATATCGCCTTCGCCTCGGAGACCCTCGATCGTGCGGATAATCGGGGCGACGTCAGTGATCTTGATGTCCTCACGCGCCGGGATGTTCGGCGCGCCTTCGCCGAACCGGATCTTGATCTTGAGATCTGCAAAATCTTCGACGATCGAGGCGACATCCACCATCAAGCGATAGTCGTTACACATCCGTCCTTCGTCCCCATCGTCGTTGCGCCGCGATGATGTTCCTATTATGTTCGCCTGACCATGAGCGCGAAGGCTTTCGATTCTGACGCATCGCTCGACGAACGCCGTATCATCATAAGGCGCTGCGGTGGCGATGTTGAGATGGTGGAACTGCCTTGGGGGCTTCAGCCTAGAGAGCCGGGCGGACGGCCATTCACGGTCGTGCGTGCCGAGGGCCGAACCTTCCCCAGCCATCGCTGTCTCGTTCCGGCCTCCGAGTTTCGGCATCGCAGCCACGGCAAGAACTACAGCTTCTCCCTCGCCAGCGGAGACTGGTTTTACTTCGCGGGCATCTGGCGGCCGGCGACGCGCGACTGGCCTGAAGCCTACGCGATCCTGACTATCGAATCGAACGTAGATCTCGCTCCCTACCACGATCGCCAGATGGCCGTGGTTCGCCGCGAACAGCGCATGGTCTGGCTCGATCGGACATGCCGTGAGGGCGAGCTTCTCCGACCGCTGGCTGCAGGGACCTTCAAGGTCACACGAGCGCGCACTGAGCCGCGACAAGCGGAGCTTGCTGTCTGAAATCCCGACTTACGTTTGTGTATATTTACACATTTGCGGGGGGGGGGAAGCCTCCCCCTGCGGCCGAGCCAAGAGTTGCCGATCCCTTCTGCGGGGAGAGGCCAATCCGAAGGCTGGAAATTCCATGAACGGTTGAGCAAGCCTGACGGCGGGTGCAGGCTGGGAATAAGTGGGCGCCAGACGGGCGGTGATGAGCAGGCGCATTGCACGCCCGTCAGCCCGTGCCGGTGAGCGACATCTCCGGAGATGCGATGGCAGGTCCCCGCGAGAGCCTGACCGGCTCGGCGTACAGCGGTAACACACCTTCAACGCCCTGCGCGTGTCGTCGAAGCAGCCTCGACGCCTCCTCACGGGCTACAGCCGGGGAGAATGCAAAACCTTGCCCCAACCGACAGCCCATCGTCCAAAGCTGGCTGGCCTGAACCTCGGCCTCGATACCCTCTGCAGTCACACGAATATCCAGCTTGCGCGCGATATCGATCAGGCCTTGCACGATCACCATGCTGGGATCGTCCGGCCACAGCCGCGTGACAAATGAACGATCGATCTTGATGATATCGATGGGGATATTGAGCAGATGTGTCAGCGACGCGTAGCCCGTCCCGAAATCGTCTAGCGCAACGCGAACGCCACTTGCGCGCAGGGCGGCAATCTCGCGCTCGACGACTTTATCGCGTCTGCCGATGCAGACGGTCTCGTTGACCTCGATAATGAGGTGGTCGAGCGAGACGCGAGCACGTCCGAAGGTGTCGTCAAGCTTGCGCCGCAGATCACCCGTATAGAAATCGGCCGTCGAAATGTTCACGCTTACATGCTGAAACGGGATGCCGTCATCAAGCCAACGCCGGACGTCCGCCGCCGCGATCGCCAACATGCGTTCCGTGAGCTCGGATGCGACTTGCGCGTCCGAAGTTGCATCCTGGAAGGTCTTCGCAGGCATGACCTGACCTGAGGTCGTTGTCAGCCGGCACAATGCTTCGAAGCCGATAATTTCGCCTGTGTCCAGGCGAACGATCGGTTGGTAATGGGCGTCGATCCGCTGATCATCCAGTGCTTCCGAGACGTTGCGGATCGAGTCGCGACGGTGGGTGATGCGCGTTCCTATTCCCGGCCAGTAACGGACAAAGCCGCCGCGGCCGGTTTCCTTGGCGTGGTAGAGCGCGAAGTCTGCGTTCTGGTTGACCGTCTTGGCGTCGAGGTCACTCGTCTCGAACACGGCCCCACCGATCGTCCCGCCTGGAACGACGGCGTGGCCCTCGCAGTCCGCCGCGACGTCAAGCGCCTCGAAAATCTTCGCGGCGGCGGCGTCCAGGTTCCTGAGCGCTTCCGCGCTTTGAATGATGACCCCGAATTCGTCCCCGCCAAGGCGAAAGGTCGCGTCAGGCGCCATAGCCTTGGCGATCCGGGAACTGGCGGTCCGGATCAACGCATCGCCCGCCTGGTGGCCGAAGGTGTCGTTAACGGCCTTCAGATTGTCGAGGTCAATCACGAACAGAGCCCAGGATCCGGGCTGTTCGCACGGCACCTTCGCCAAGGCCGCGTTGAACGCAGCGCGGTTTGGCAAACCGGTCAGCGCGTCAACATAGGCGCGCCGCTCCCTGTCGACCACGCGTTCGTGTCGGCGCAATGCCAGCTCGCAGAGCTCGACGCATGCCGCGATCGTCTGCTGCTCGCGCTTCCGTGGGCCGCGCTGTTGTCGATAATACAAGGCGACCACGCCGATCGGCGCACCATCTTCGCCGGTGACCGGCGACGACCAACAGGCCTTGAGACCAAGCGCGAGCGCCTGATCCTTGTATTTGGACCACTTCGGATCGCGCTCGATGTTTGTAACAGTGACTGGAGTGCGGAGATAAGCAGCCGTTCCACACGAGCCGACGTCGGGACCTATCATCACCCCGACGATCGTCTCGAGGAAAGTCTCAGGCAGACTTGGCGCGGCTAATGGGTGGAGCAGGCCCGCAGCGTCGACGCTCATCACGGTGACGACGGTGCCAGGCAACATGTTCTCGAAGGACGTGCAAAGATCGCGCGCTGTCTCCTCGACCGGTGCGCCATATGCGATCGATCGCAAAATTCTGTTCTGAGTTGACAGCAAAGCTAGAACCACGCGAGGCAGGCAATCGTAGTGTGTCTAAAATAGTCGTCCGCGGTAAATTGAGCGTTCGCACAGATGATAAAAAGCAAATTAACTCTGTAAATTCCGACAAGGATGAGGGGGAATGCCTTCCCCTGCGGCCGAGTCAAGTGTCTCGGCCGACCCCTTCTGCGGGGAGACCCCGCAACGCCCCCTTAGAGTGAGAGTGCGGACCGGCTTTGCCGTGACGGGTTAAGGGCTGGGAGAGAGGCTTCCGGCGCCCGTCGCGGAGATCCGCGATGTCCAGAAAGACCGCAACCGCTCGCGCCGGCCAGAACCGGACGAGCCTCTATGACGAAATCACCGACAAGATCATCGCCGAGCTGGAAGCAGGCCGTATTCCCTGGGTTCAGCCGTGGGGAACGGCGGCGGCGAAAGCGCCGCTCGCCATGCCGAGAAACGCCGCCACCGGCCGTCACTATTCAGGGATCAATGTTCTGATTCTCTGGGGCGCCGTCATCGAGCACGGCTTTCCCGGCCAGAGCTGGCTCACTTTCCGCCAGGCGCTCGGGCTCGGCGGCAATGTCCGCAAGGGCGAGCGCGGCACGACCGTCGTCTACGCCGATCGCTTCGTGCCGGACGACGAAAAGCGTCGCGCCCGTGAGACCGGCGAGGACGCCCAGGCGATCCCGTTCCTGAAGCGCTTCACCGTCTTCAACGCGGCGCAGTGCGAGAACCTGCCCGAGGACATCGCGATCGTCGCACCACCGCCGGCGCCTGGCCTGATCGAGCCCAAGGTTGAGGCCCTGATCCACGCGACAAGCATCGACTTTCGCATCGGCGGCAACCGCGCCTACTACGTACCGGCGCTCGACTATGTGCAGGTCCCGCCGCCCCAGGCCTATTTCGAGCCGATCAACTGGCACCGCACGGCGCTCCACGAGCTCGGTCACGCCACCGGCCATCCGTCCCGTCTCGGCCGCGACCTGACTGGCAGCTTCGGCACCAAGAAGTACGCGTTCGAAGAGCTGGTCGCCGAAATGAACGCCGCCTTCTGCTGTGCCTCGCTCGGTATCGCGCCGACCGTCAGGCATGCGGACTATATCGGCTCCTGGCTCGAGGTGCTGCGCGAGGACAATCGCGCCGTCGTTCGCGCCGCCAGCCAGGCGAGCAAGGCGGCGGACTGGCTCCTGGGCTTCGCCCCGGCCGACGACGCCGAACTCTCGGTCGAACCCGCGATCGACAGGAGGGCGGCATGATCCTCCTCACGCGCGAGCTGCGCGAGCGCCTGCTCGCCAACGGCCGCGAACGCGACGCCGACCACATCCCCGTGGTCAAGTTCTTCAACCCGCTCGGCGAGGGCGTCTGGCTCGCCACCGAACTCGACGAGGATGGAGACACCTTGTTCGGCCTGGCTGATCTCGGCGAGCCGGAGCTGGGCTCGTTCAGCCTCGCCGAAATGACCGCGGTCCGGCTGCCGTTCGGCCTCGGCATCGAGCGCGACATTCTGTTCGAGGGCCTTTACCCGGTCTCGGTCTGGGCCGACGCGGCGCATCGAACCGGCAGCATCCGGGAGGCGGAGCGCGTGCTTCATGCGCTCCATCGCGCCAAGCGGCGGGACGCGTAATGCGCTTCGGTCGCTGGCGACGACCGACCGCCTATCGGGGCACGCCGCGCAAATGCGCGGCGTGCCCCCGCATGCAGCGCCTCGAGCGGGAAGCGCTGCGGCCCTCGGGAACCCCGATCGCCGCCAAGCAGCACAGCGTCGACCAGGAGATGGCCGGCCGCTGGAGGACGTCGGGCGGCTCACCCATCACCGGCCGAATTGTCGCATGCACCATTTCCAGGCTTGCCGGTATGGAAAATATATACCATACCCAAGCGTCTGCTAATTGGAGGACCCAGTGGAATATTTCGTGAGTGCCGTGCTGACCCACCCCCACTTCGCCATCGCCGCGAAGGTGGTCCTGACGTCTCTTTTCTGGATCGCGGGTCTCTTCGGGGTATTCAAGTTTGACGTGATTGTGCAGGAAATGGTCGACGTTAAGTTGCCCGCGCCGCGGCTCTTTGCGGTCGCCACGATCGCCTGCCAGTTGATCGGGTCTGCGCTGATCATCACGAATTTTGCTGGCCTTGGATGGCTAGGAGCTGGCGCCCTGGCGGTGTTTACGCTGCTCACGATTCCCTACGGTCACGCGTTTTGGCAGTTCGAAGGTCCTAAAAGGATGCACGAGTTTCAGATCGCCCTTGAGCACATCACTGTGGTCGGAGGCTTGGCCATCGCAGCGATCCTCTCGGTGAACTCGTAGAGATCGCGCTCGGGACGGAGCGATTGAATGGTTGGCGAAAAGCGCCCACGAGGTCGGCCGAAGGATGATGCGAAGAGGACTGCCGTGCTGGAAGCCGCGCGCACCCTCTTCCTGTCGAAGGGGCCCGACGTCACGCTGGACGAGGTGGCAGCAACCGCAGGCGTCGCAAAGGTCACCCTCTACGCGAATTTCACCGATAAGGACGGATTAATCGAGGAAGTCATCCGGCGAGAATCAAACGCCACGATCCTGGATGATGAATTCCCCGCTTTCAAAGAGGCGGAGATATCAGACGCGTTACTCGATTTCGGATTGCGCTATGTAAAATTCATCAATAGCCGCGACCTGCTCGGATGGGATCGGCTTATCGCTTCGCTCTCCGGCCGCGCGGACGTGGCAAAGCGATTCTTTGATATGGGCCCCGGTCGGGCTCAACGGCTTCTCACGGAACTTATCGCACACGCCGCCAAGCGCGGTGAGTTGAATGTTGCGGACGCGGATCGGGCTGCCGATGAACTCACGGGTCTTTGGCTCGGCTTCGTGAATCTGGAGATCAAGTTGGGCGTGCGGGCTCCGCTGACGATCGAAGAAATCGAACAGCGTGTCGTGCGAGGCGTCTCCATCTTCCTCGCGATCTACGAGACTGAGCGCCAACGCGATTGAGCTAGCGGCGATGCACTGAGATTTTGACAGGTCGAATGCGGCCTTGCGCATTGCCATATCCGTAAATCCGTAAATACGTGCACGCGCCTTTACGCATCTGCGCTTACGTCCGCGCGGGCTAGCACGAGACGCTGTCCTCCATGATCCCAGCCCAAAGGGCGAGAATTGTGGCTTCCAAGTCGTCTTCCTCTCCGACGACGACGCTGAAGACCCCAAGGAGGCCGGCGAACTCCTTGACGTCGAGGTGACCGCGCGCCTGGAGCGCCGTGACCAACACCGTCGGCGCCTTGCCGTTAGCAAACACCAGCGCGCGCTCGACCGGCGACAAGCGCGACGTCTGCGCATCGCTTCCAACTGCGGTGTCCATTGATTCCTCCGATCGCCCCGGGCGCCCGGACGATCCGACACGCACGAACATCCCGCAGCGCTCCTCGCGTCACTCGCCGCGCTGCCAAGCGCGACTATTATAGTCGCCCTCAATCAATTCCATAGAAATTGCGTACGACCCGATCCGGATCGGTGCAGTCCTGCGCCTGGCGGCGCCGGAAGAAGAGAGTGAGAGGGAGGACGGGGTTTCCGTGACGGGTTGGAGGTCGAGAGAGAGGCTCTCGGCCGCCCGTCGCGGAGTAATCCCGATGGCTACTGCAGTTCAGAAGATCACCTTGTCGTCCTCGCGCGACATTCCCTTCAACAAGCTGGTCCTGAGCCAGTCCAATATCCGCCGCGTGAAAGCCGGCGTCTCCGTCGAGGACCTGGCGGCCTCGATCGCCCGCCGCGGCCTCATCCAGAGCCTGAGTGTCCTGCCCGTCGTCGATGGCGAAGGGAACGAGACCGGAATGTTCGAGGTGCCGGCTGGCGGTCGCCGCTATCGCGCCCTCGAAATGCTGGTGAAGCAGAAACGCCTCGCGAAGACCGCCCCGGTCCCGTGCGTCCTGCGCAAGCGTGACGACAATATCCTGCCCGAGGAAGTGTCGCTGGTCGAAAACACCGACCGCGCGCCGCTCCATCCTCTCGACCAATTCCGCGCCTTTCAGGACCTGCGGAGCAAGGGCAAGACCGAGGAGGAGATCGCCGCGGCACTCTTCGTCTCGGTGCAGGTCGTCAAGCAGCGCCTGCGTCTCGTAGCGGCTTCGCCCGCTTTGCTCGACGTTTATGCCGAGGACGGCATGACGCTGGATCAGCTCATGGCGTTCACGGTGTGCGACAACCACGCTCGCCAGGAGCAGGTCTGGGACGCGATCAAGGACTCCTGGTCGAAGGAGCCGTACCAGATCCGGCGCATGCTCACCGAGACCACGGTACGCGCCTCCGACAAGCGCGCTGTCTTCGTCGGCGTCGAAGCCTACGAGGCCGCCGGCGGCGCGATCATGCGCGACCTGTTCCAGTCCGACGATGGCGGCTGGCTTCAGGACGCGGCGCTGCTCGATCGCCTGGTCGCAGACAAGCTGAAGAGCACGGCTGAGGAAATCGCGGCCGAAGGCTGGAAGTGGATCGAAGTCGCGGTCAGCTTCCCCTACGACACGACCCGCGGACTGCGCGAGCTGCAGGGCGTGCCGCTCGACCTTACGCCTGAGGAACAGGCGACAATCGACGCGCTCAACGCCGAGTATCAGAAGCTCGAGGCCGAATATGAGGGCGCTGACGAATTGCCGGACGAAGTCGATCAGCGGCTCGGCGAGATCGAGACGGCGCTGTCGGCCTTCGAGGCTCGGCCTGTGCGCTTTGAGGCCGAGGACATCGCGCGCGCGGGCGCTTTCATCAGCATCGCCCATGACGGACGGCTCGAAATCGATCGGGGCTATGTCCGCCCCGAGGACGAGGCGCCGGTTGGCACTGAAGGCAACGACAACGACGAAGCCGACGGTCAGACCGGTGATCCGGACGGGACGAATGTCCAGCGCGCCGTCATCACCATCGGCGGTCAGCCGGCCGAACCGGAGGATGACGAGGACGACGGGATCAAACCGCTGCCTGATCGACTCGTCACCGAGCTCACCGCCGAGCGGACCCTCGCGCTGCGCGATAAGCTCGCCAACGATCCTTCAACGGCCTTCGTCGCGGTGCTCTACAAGTTCTGCCTCGACGTCTTCTCTCGATACAGCGCGCATGGCACCGCAATGGAGCTCTATGTCCGCGGCACCGTGTTTTCCGCACAGGCTCCGAGCTTGAAGGACACGCCGTATGCGCGGGGCATCGAGGCGCGCCACAAGGCTTGGGAGGAGCGACTTCCGCAGGATCAGGTAGACCTATGGGGTGCGCTCGTTGCGCTGGAGGGGCACGAACAAGCCGCTCTCTTTGCGCATTGTGCGTCGTTCGGCGTCAACGCGCTTTACGAGAAGCCGAACCCATATGGCGGTCACGGTGTCTCGCAGCACGGCCTCGAGCAGCGGCTCGGCCAGGCCGATCGTCTGGCGCGCGCAACCGGGCTCGACATGGTCGGGGCGGGCTGGCGTCCGACGGTCGACAACTATCTCGGCCGCGTCACCAAGACCCGCATCCTTCAGGCCGTGCGCGAAGGCGCGGGCGAACAGGCCGCGCAGTTCATCGATCACCTCAAGAAGGGCGACATGGCCAAGGAAGCCGAGCGGCTGCTGGCTGACACCGGCTGGCTGCCCGAACCGCTGCGCCTGGTCGACGATGCCGATCTGCCCACGGCGGATGCCGAAGCCGGAGGCGAGGACGAAGGCGCGGCGCTGCCCGCGTTCCTCGCCGGCGACGACGAGGAGGAGGAGATCGCAGCCGATGTCGAAGACGAGGAACGCCACCTCGTTGCGGCGGAATGACCACACTCGCGTAGCGGCTTCGGCCGCTCCGCCCATTCCTCAAATCGAAGGGCCATCGAGATGGCGCGATCCACTACGACGCCCCGCCGCGTCGTCTTCCAGTACCTCGTTCCCGTTCATGTCGAGGTGGAAGACGGCATGGTCGGCCGCGTGACCGTCATCGACGAGACGCCGGTGCGCGATCCCGTCGTCGTCGAAGGCGATCCCGCCTACCTCGACGATGCCGTCCGCGCCGCAGATGACGGCCAACCCTGGCCGTCCTGGCAGTTCGGCTACTAGCCGCCCATCACCCGATCCCTATCCCGAGCCCGGCCGCAGCGCCGGGCTCTTTTCGTTTCAGGAGCCTGACATGGCCAACTATTTCACTCACTTCTCATGCCTGCTCGATGTCGGCACGCCCGACAACGCCGCCCGAGCTCTCGACCTTTATAATGAGCTATCCGCCGAAGGCGCCTCGGAAGAGCCTCCTTCGGACGGCTTCCTGCTCTCGATCCAACCCGAGCATGGCGGCACGCAACTCTGGCTGCGGGATGACACGACCGGCGATCCCGAACGCCTGATCGCGTTCGTCAAGCGCTGCGCCGTCGAGTTCAGCCTCAAAGGGCGCTGGGGCTTTCAATATGCCAATACCTGCACGCGACCGAGGATCGACGGCTTCGGTGGCGGCGCGCATGTGCTGGATCTCGCAACGGGCGAGACCATCGCATGGGCCTACACGGACGGTTGGCTCGCCGAGCATCTCGACGCGGGAGATTCGCGATGAGCATCCCTGATCATGCCCGCACCAACTTCCAGACGCTGCTACGTGCCGCCGAGAGCGGTGACCTGGCGCTGATGGAGTGCACCGACATTGCCACTGGCGAGCCTCGCTATGTCATCTGCGCTGTCGGGCGCGATAGCGGTGAATTCGTCTTCACGCCGTTCGGCCATCTTGCCGACGGCAATCCGTTCGAGCTCTACGGCCCACCGGAAGGGCGCGGACAACGCCCCGTCGCCTCTACCAGACCGCCACCTCCCATTGGCCGTTGACGCGCGCGAAGCCGATCGGCCGGTTCTGCGGCGTCGCATTCGGCTTGGTCGAATCCATCAAAAGCTGCGTCATGCACGTCACACCGGGGCCGACGCCGCCGGGCGAGCAGTCACCAAGCTTCAGCGTGGCGTTCGCGAGCGACGTGCCCGTGAACAGGCGGTGACGCCGGACGGCTGCGGTGGCTTCTTCCTCGGTCGGTTGGGCGACGCCGGCGGCGACGGCCGGAGATGCGGCGACCGGTACGATCACAGGTCGGAGGACGAACCCCGAACCGAATCCGACCGCCAAACACACGGCACCAATGATGCCGACCGCGCTGCCTTTCATATCGCCTCCCTTGATCCTCGTCGGGGCGCGACGGACTCGGATGGAGCGAACCGCCGCGGCTTGTCTTCCTGCGCGAGCTTAGCGTCCCATCTTCACCGCCGGAAGACCGAACGACTTGGCGTGGGCTCGGCGAGTCAGAGTGAGAGGTTGGCCGGGACGGGTTTGAGCCCGTCCGGTCGAGAGAGAGCGCCGGTCCGGCTCGTCCGTGTCCCGCTCTCCGAGGAATCCCTCTATGCTCCATGCTCCGATCTCGGCCGTCGCTTCGGCGGCCTCGCTTCCGCTCGCGCCTCGGACGCCGCCCGCCACGGCCATCCTGGCCGCCGCCGAAAATCTTCTGTCCCACCTCGAGCAAGGCCATCAGGTCGATGCCGCCATGCTGCGCGCGGCCATGGAAACCGCCTTCGGTGCGTCCGACGCCTCCGGCGCCTGGGACTGGAAGACGGCCTACGACGCATGCGAGGCCGCGACCGTCCTGTTTCTGCGGAAATACGGAAAAGCGCTTTTCCGTAAGTCCGCGTCGCCGGCTTCACGCCTTTCCGCCTTGGCCAAGATCACCGCGCTTCTCCCAACCCATACTCGCCGTTCCGAGGAGACCCAGGCCTTCCAGCAGTTCTCGACGCCGGTCCCGCTCGGGCTCGCTGCGCTGACGGCGGCGTCATTGACCCCGGCCGACCGGGTGCTCGAGCCATCGGCCGGCACCGGCCTCATGGCGATCCTGGCCGAGATCTCCGGCACGACCCTCATTCTCAACGAACTGGCAGAGGCGCGCGCCGATCTTCTCTCCTCTCTCTTTCCGGCCGTTCCGCTCACGCGCTTCGACGCGGCACAGATCGACGATCATCTCGACCGCTCCGCTACCCCGAGCGTCGTCATCATGAATCCGCCATTCTCGGTGATGGCGAACGTCACCGGGCGGATGGCCGACGCCGCCTATCGCCATGTCGCCTCGGCGTTGGCTCGCCTTGCTGATGGCGGGCGGCTGGTTGCGATCACCGGTGCGAGCTTCTCGCCCGAGCTGCCGGCCTGGCGCGATGCCTTCGCACGGCTGCAGGCGCGTGGACGCGTCGTGTTCACCGCGGCGATCGCTGGCTCTGTCTATGCCAAGCATGGCACGACCATCGAAACGCGATTGACGGTCATCGACAAGGCGCCGGCCGAGGATCCAGGCCGCTTTCCGCATTCCGCCGGCGTAGCGCCGGATGTCGTCACCCTGCTCGAATGGATCGATCAGCAGCTTCCACCTCGCATGCCGGTCTCGATCCAGAGTTCGATCCCTGCAACGGCGGCCACGCCTCGCACCGTGCGAGGCTATCTCGCCCGAGCAGCCACAACTCAGCCCGCCCGTCGCATCGCCCAGCTCGTTGGCGAAAAGCTTGCCTACGAAACGATCGACTGGACGCCGCCCGAGGGCGGCCGCTTGTCGGACTCGATCTACGAGTCGTATGCGCTCCAGTCGATCCGCATCGCGGGCGCGAAACCGCATCCGACCAAGCTGGTGCAGTCCGCGGCCATGGCGTCGATCGCGCCGCCGAAGCCGAGCTATCGGCCGACGCTGCCGGCCGAGATCGTCACCGACGGCATCCTTTCCGACGCCCAGCTCGAGACGGTGATCTATGCCGGCGAGGCGCACAGCGAATATCTCGCCGGGGCCTGGACCGTGGACGAGACGTGCGATCTCCTCACCGCCGCGCCGGAAGACGCCGCAAACGCGATCCGGTTCCGTCGGGGCTTCATGCTCGGCGACGGCACCGGCGCCGGCAAGGGCCGCCAGTCGGCCGGGATTATCCTCGACAACTGGCTCCAGGGACGACGCAAAGCCGTCTGGATCTCGAAGTCCGACAAGTTGCTCGAAGACGCACGGCGCGACTGGTCGGCGCTCGGCATGGAGCGTCTGCTAGTCACACCGCTGTCGCGTTTCCCGCAGGGCACGACCATTCGGCTCGCGGAGGGCGTCCTTTTCACCACCTATGCCACGCTACGGTCCGACGACCGCGGCGAGAAGCTTTCGCGCGTCAAGCAGATCGTCGAATGGTTGGGCTCCGACTTCGACGGAGTGATCATTTTCGACGAGTCCCATGCGATGCAGAACGCGGGTGGCGGCAAGGGAGAACGGGGAGACCTGGCTCCGTCGCAGCAAGGTCGCGCGGGGCTTCGGCTTCAGCACGCACTGCCCAATGCCCGCGTGGTCTATGTCTCCGCGACCGGCGCGACGACGGTCCATAATCTCGCCTATGCCCAGCGGCTCGGCCTGTGGGGCGGCGAGGACTTTCCCTTCGCCAACCGCGCCGAATTTATCGAGGCGGTCGAAAATGGCGGCGTCGCGGCGATGGAAGTGCTGGCTCGCGATCTTCGTGCGCTTGGCCTCTACACGGCCCGATCGCTCTCCTATGACGGCGTCGAGTATGAGCTGGTCGAGCACCAGCTCACGGCCGAGCAGACACGCATCTACGATGCCTATGCGGGCGCCTTCGCCATCATCCACAACCATCTCGACGCTGCGATGCAGGCCGCCAACATTACCGGCGAGAGCGGCACGCTGAATCGGCAGGCCAAGTCGGCCGCCCGGTCGGCATTCGAGAGCGCGAAGCAGCGCTTCTTCGGTCATCTCTTGACCAGCATGAAGACGCCGACCCTGGTCCGCTCGATCGAGCAGGACCTGGCCGACGGCCATTCCGCCGTCATCCAGATCGTCTCGACCGGCGAAGCTCTGATGGAGCGCCGTCTGGCCGAGATCCCCACCGAGGAATGGAACGATGTGCGCGTCGACATCACGCCGCGCGAATACGTCCTCGACTATCTCGCCCATTCCTTCCCGGTCCAGCTCTACGAGCCATTCTCGGACAGCGAAGGCAATCTCTCCTCGCGTCCGGTCTATCGCGATGGACAGCCCGTCGAGAGCCGTGAGGCCGTCGCGCGCCGGGACGAGCTGATCGAACGTCTCGCTTCGCTCCCGCCGGTCCCCGGCGCGCTCGACCAGATCGTCCAGCGGTTCAGCACCGACATCGTGGCCGAGGTGACCGGAAGATCGCGGCGCGTGGTGCGCAAGGGCGAACGCCTTGTCGTCGAGAACCGCGCCGCCTCCGCCAATCTCGCCGAGGCGGCGTCTTTCATGGACGACGACAAGCGCGTTTTGATCTTCTCCGACGCCGGCGGCACCGGCCGCAGCTATCACGCGGACCTCGCGGCCAAGAACCAGCGCTTGCGTATCCACTATCTGCTGGAGCCCGGATGGAGGGCTGACGCAGCAATCCAGGGTCTAGGGCGCACCAACCGGACCAATCAGGCCCAGCCGCCGCTCTTCCGGCCGATCGCCACCGACGTCAAAGCCGAGAAGCGCTTCCTTTCGACGATCGCGCGCCGGCTCGACACGCTCGGCGCCATTACACGCGGCCAACGCCAGACCGGCGGCCAGGGCCTCTTTCGGCCCGAGGACAATCTCGAATCGCACTATGCCCGCGACGCGCTGCGCCAGCTCTACCTCTTGCTCGTCCGCGGCAAGGTCGAAGGATGCTCGCTTGAGCGCTTCGAGTCTGCGACCGGCCTGAAGCTGATGGACGACAATGGCATCAAGGACGAGCTGCCGCCGATCACCACCTTCCTCAATCGCCTGCTGGCGCTGACGATCGAGCTGCAGGGTGTGCTGTTCACAGCGTTCGAGCACCTTCTCACCGCCAAGATCGAGGGCGCGATCCGAAGCGGCGTCTATGACGTCGGGCTTGAGACCCTGCAGGCGGAAAGCTTCGTCGTCACCGACAGCCAGGTGATCCATACCCATCCGGGGACCGGCGCGGAGACGCGGTTGCTCACCATCACGCGCCGCGAGCGCAACCGCCCGACCATGTTAGCGGCGGCGCTCGACTATGGTTCGGATCCGCGCGCGCGGCTGCTGGTCAACGGACGCTCGGGCCGCGCCGCCGTACAGATGCCGGCGCCGTCGATGATGCTCGACGACGGCGAGATCGAGCGCCGCGTCTGCCTGATCCGCCCGATGGAGCAGCATTATGCGCCGCTGCGCATGATGGACGAGAGCCATTGGGAGGAAGCCGATCACGGCCGCTTCGTCGCCGCGTGGAACGCCGAGCTCAGCGAAATCCCGGAATTCTCCGACAGCACCATCCACGTCGTGGCGGGCCTGCTGCTGCCGATCTGGAAACGACTGCCGGAGGAGTCGACGCGCGTCTATCGCCTCCAGACGGATGCCGGCGAGCGTATCATCGGTCGCCGCGTCTCTCCGGCATGGGCCGCCAACGCGGCATCGCAAGACGCGAGCGCCTTGGCGCCCGAACACGCGTTCACCTCTCTGATGAACGGCACGACAATCCTCGACCTCGCCGAAGGTCTCCAGCTTCGTCGCGCCCGCGTCATGAGCGCCTATCGCCTGGAGCTGACCGGCTTCACGGAGGCGATGCGCGACCGGTTGCGGGCCTACGGCCTCTTCAGCGAGATCATCTCGTGGAAGCTGCGCTTCTTCGTCCCCGCCGACACCAGCGGCCCCGCGGTGCTCACCAAACTGCTCGACACCTATCCGGTGGCGCGCATCGCCGAACGTGAGGCTGCGTGATGGCACGGCAGGACGCTTCCGATCTCGCGCACCGTCTCGGCCGGCAGGCTGAGACGGTGTGCCGTCACTACCTCTCGAGCGGTCGCCGCGAGGGCCGCTACTGGCTGGTGGGCGACGTGCGCAACACGCCCGGCCGCTCCATGTATGTGCGGCTCAAGGACACGCAGAAAGGCCCGGCCGGCAAATGGACCGACGCCGCGACTGGCGAACATGGCGATCTCCTGGATGTCATCCGCGAGAGCTGCGGCCTCGTCGAGTTCAAGGACGTCGCCGATGAGGCACGGACCTTCCTCAGCATGCCGCCGCACGAGCCGATGCCGGCCACCGAGCGTCAACCTCCCGCACCGCATGGTTCGCCCGAGGCCGCCCGGCGCCTCTTCGGCATGTCGCAGCCGATCGTGGGCACACTCGTACAATCGTATCTCCGGGAACGCGGAATTACGGATTTACGCGGAACCGGAAATCTCCGCTTCCACCCGCGCTGCTACTATCGACCCGATGAGCACTCGCCGACCGAGACGTGGCCGGCGATGATCGCCGCCGTCACCGACCTGGGCGGCAAGATCACGGGGGCGCATCGCACCTGGCTCGATCCGCGCCGCCGGGACAAGGCGCCTCTCGACACCCCGCGTAGAGCGATGGGCGATCTTCTCGGCAATGCGGTCCGCTTTGGCGTCGGCAGCGAAGTCATGGCGGCCGGCGAGGGCATTGAAACGGTGCTGTCGGCCCGACAGGTCTTGCCCGACATGCCGATGCTCGCGGCGCTCTCGGCAGCCCATCTCGCCGCCATCCTGTTCCCCGACGCGCTGCGGCGGCTCTATATCCTCCGCGACAACGACCCGGCAGGCGACGGCGCACGTGACAGCCTGGTCGAACGGGCCACCGCCGCGGGGATCGAGGCGATCGTAATCTCGCCCCAGCTCAGCGACTTCAACGAGGATCTGCGCACTCTTGGCCTCGATGCGCTGCGCAGCTTGACGCGGTTGCAGATCGGGCCGCAGGACGTCGAACGCTTCATGGCGTGGGCGGCGTAGCCGGCAGGGAAGGAGGGTGGCGGCGCTGCCGTCATGCTCGTCCGGATGCATCGTTCCGTCGAAGGGGACCGCGCCTCGGCCTTCGAGAGGGCGATCGGCCCACAAGCCGGCCGGCCCGGCAATGGCTGTGACCAGCTATTTTCCGGCGGCCCTTCGGGCCTTTCCATCGCGAAGCAAAATAGCCGGCCTTCGCCATCCTCCGCTGACGCTTCGGCCCTGCGCTGCGCTCCGGGTGCAGGGCCGTCCTGCCCGTGGGCTTCGTCGCCATGAAGGCCGCGACGGTCGCGGTCCTACCGACGGAGCATCCCATGAGCGAGCACGACGACTACGAACCGCACCACGAATCCTCGCCGACCGACCATGTCCTCAACGAACTGCAGCTTCACGGTTATCGGCCCTTCGCCGACGAGCCCGACCAGCGGCTCCTACCAGACGGCAACGCAGTCGCGGGCGCCGTCGCCGACATCTTCGACGCCCTAATCGTGACGCTGGAGGACACGCGCCTCGAACCTGACCTTGACGACCTCCTCTGGTCGACCGTCAACGTGTTCCACCGGGCGGCCGCGCGGATCACGCGCGAGCTCGACGACAACGAGCAAGCGCAGAAGCGCTCGCAGCGGGAGCAGGACGGCAGCGAGGTGAAGTCGGTCGAGCTCGAGCGCTTGGTCGCCGAGGGCAAAACGCTCATCGAACGCCAGAACGCCTTCGAGCTGATGCGCGACCAGGCCGCCGAACACTACGAACGCCAGGTCGGCAAGCCTTGGCTCCCGCGCAGCGGATCGAAGGTCAACCATCGCAATCTGACCTCGGCGATGATCGACAGCCGCGATTTCCTAATGGCGAAGAAGCGCGCCGACCAGGAGGTGCTCGTGCCGCCGGGCCCGAAGATCGTCGTCACCGGCGGGCTCGACTATGACGACCACCGGCTGATCTGGGCCAAGCTCGACCAGGTTTACGAGAAGCATCCCGACATGGTGCTGATCCACGGCAAGTCGCCGAAAGGCGCCGAGAAAATCGCCTCGCTCTGGGCGAAGAACCGCAATATCCCGCAGATCGGCTTCGCGCCCGACTGGACGAAGCACGGCCGGGCAGCACCGTTCAAGCGCAACGACGAGATCCTGGAGATCGTGCCTAAGGGTGTCATGCACTTCCCGGGCACCGGCATTCACGACAATCTCGCCGACAAGGCCAAGAAGCTCGGCATCCCGGTCTGGAAGTTCGGCGGCGCGTGAGCGCCGCCGTTCTAACAGGTCAGCCCTCCGCCTTCAGTTCGGCTAGCAAATCTTCCAGAACCTGCATACCCGCGCCCCAGCCCTTGCCCATGTTGTCCATCGCTGCGGCAAAGCAGGCGAGTTCGGCATCGCTCGCCTCATGCGGCGTCCAGACGAGGCGCATGGTCGTGTGGCCCAGCGCATCTTCGAAGGTCACCGTCGTCAGCAGAACGCGCGGCCAGTCGGGCATCATCTGATTGGCGACGATGTTCCATTGCGCATCAGCGTTCGCCATGAGGCAAACCAGCCGCTCAGGGGCCACGACCTCGATAAATTCCGTGCGTTGGTAGCTCGATTGACCCCGCATCTTCATTTCGTTGAGCCACAAGCCGCCCGGCTTGACGTCAAGCTTATGGATTATCGTCTCGACATTGGGTCCATACCATCGCGCGAGAAGCAGCGGATCCGTCCAAGCCTTCCACACGAGTTCTCTGGGCGCGGAAAAAGTTCGCTCCAGGACGTAATTCGGCAAGTCAGTCATCGACACCTCCAGTACCCTTCAGTTGCTCCAGAAGGTGATCGAGCTGATCGAAGCTACCTTCCCAGAATGCCAAATGCTGCTCGAGCCAGACTCGGGCCTGCTGCATGGGTGCCGGCCGGAGTGCGAACACATGATTGCGCCCCTCGATCTGGCGCGAAACGAGGCCAGCTTGCTCCAGCACGCGTAGATGCTTGGAAACCGTCGGCTGCGAACTGCTGAACAACTCGCCAAGCTCTCCAGCGGTGCAGGAACCCTTTCGTGCAAGGGTCGCGACCATGCGACGGCGTGAGCCATCGCCCAGAGCATGGAACGTCCGATCGAGCGTGTCGGAATATTGTATAGCCATTTGGCTATGCTTAGCATGGCTGCCGCCGGGGCGCAACCTCACCTGAAGGGGAACCGGACGCTGCTTCCGCAGGAGACGTGACAGGAAGTCAGTCGATCTTTGGCATGATGGATCGAGCGTCCTGTGCGGAGCATCACCCCCCGCTTATCTGCGCTGATCCTTGGTCCGACTGATCGCTTGACGCCATCAACCCGTAAAGGGTCGGCTATGCGAGCATGCCGCCGCTCCGGCTGCGCCTGCGCGGTGATTGCAGCGCTCAGTCCGACACATCGGGCGCCTGTCAGCGGGGGATGGTCCTCCGCTCAGAACAGGAGCCGGACCGATGTCCCTCAAAGACGCAAATGCCTTCGCCTTCAGCCTCGCGACGACGCTGATGGCCGCGATCGTCATCTTCCAGGCCGGCGACGGCACCCACTCGGTCGTGCCCGCCAGCGAGTACGACGGCGACATCGCCGCAATCGTCCATGAAATCGATCCTTTCGCCATCTGACCGGGGAAACCCGGTCGCAGCGCGCGGAAATCCCCCGCGATTTCCGCTCCCGGCGCAGCCGAGTTTCGGCTATGCTGAGGTTGCGCCGTGGTGGTGGTGGAAGGCGCGACCGCTAGACCTTTTTCCACGGAGACCACCACCATGATCATCCTCTCGATACTCGCATCTCTTGCGGCCATCGGCCTGCTTTGCTGGCTCTTGTTCACGCTCGCCGTGTTCGCATTGCCCGCGTTCGTTGGCTTGACCGTTGGCGTTTGGGCTTACGGCACTGGCGCCGGCACCCTTGGCGCGATCCTGGTGGGCATCGTTGCGGCCGCCGCAACGTTCGCGGTCGGCCAGCTCCTGATCACCTTCGCTCGCCCCATGTGGCTGAAGCTGATCGTCGCGATCATCTTCGTCGCACCGGCCGCCGTGGCCGGCTTCCACGCAACCCACGGAATCGTAAAGCACCTCATGCCGTCGGACGCGTGGCAAATCGCATTCTCCATCATTGGCGCGGTCGCTGTCGGCATCACGGCCTTCATTCGGGTCGCAGGAATGGCGGCACCCAGCGGCCCGGCCGGCCGGGACCTCGCGCGGGCCTGACATCACGCATTGCCTTTGAGCGGACCAGAGCGGTGACGAAATAGGGTCGCCTCGTCACTGAGAGTCGGTGCTTGGTAGGCTTGTAGCTGACCGGACGTGACTCATGGCCCAAACCGCAGCCCCGTCAGAGCGCTGGAAGCGGCGGGCCATGCCGAGCAACCACCGCGATCCGTGGCGCGGGAATTTTGCCGGTAGGGAAGTCGGGCGTGGCGGCGGCAAGTTCGCCAGGACAAGGGACGGCTGAGGCCGGTGATCCCGTATGCGATGCCAGCTTTTGGCGGCGGAAGATCGCCGTCGCTCCGTTTCTGACCGTCCCTCGAGCGCACCAAACGGCCTCTTCAATGGCCTGATCTGGCCGAAGGTCGGCTGCGCCTCGATCGCCTATGACGCAACAGCCGCGTCAGACTTTCTTCCCCTGCCGGCTACGCCGCCATTCCTCGCGAGACAAGAAAGTCCTCCTTAGCTGTCCAGCCCCTTCGGGGTGCGCCGTCGATCGCCTCCGGCCTGCCGATCGCCATCGAGGCCGCAATGGTGCGGGCCCGAATACGACAAACGGAGACTTACAATGGCGACCATCGGCACCTTCAAGAAGACCGGCTCGAACGAGTTCACCGGCGAAATCGTCACCCTCAGCGTCCAGGCCAAGGGCGTGCGCATCGTCCCCGACCAGCGCGCCACCGGCGAGAACGCCCCCAGCCACCGGGTCCTGGTCGGCCGCGCCGAGATCGGCGCCGCCTGGTCCAAGCGCTCCAACGAGGGCCGCGACTATCTGGGCCTCAAGCTCGACGATCCGAGCTTCAACGCCCCGATCTACGCCAACCTCTTCGACGACGAGGACGCCGACACCTTCTCGCTGATCTGGTCCCGCCCCAACGGGCGCCGCGGCGACTGACACCCCGCGCAAGGCCCCGGCCGAAAGGCCGGGGCCTTCGACCTGTAGAGCGACCGAATCAGTTCGGCTCTATGGCGGCACGGATCATCCCCAGAGCGTTAATTCCGCTCGCAATGGAGTCCAAGAACGACTATTTTAGATGGTGTATTCGGGCGGGTTTGCCCAAGCTTTTCAGTTCTTCCGGCGCTGATATCTAGCCGAGACTTCCCGCAAATCGCTCGGCCAATCGATCTTGTTTGAACACCTCCGCGACCAGATCGACGAAGGCGCGTGTCTTGGCTGGCAGGAGGGTGCGCGAGGCGTAGTAGAGCGAAATCGCCCCCGCATCGGAATACCAATGTGGGAGAAGGCGAACGAGGCTGCCGTTCTCAAGCTCCGTGAGGACGTCGGGCACGGCGAGCATCGCCACGCCGAGGCCGAGCCTTGCGGCCTCGCGCATCGCCGCCGGGTCGTTGACGACGATCGTTTCGCGCAATGGCGCCGTAATCTCGGCTCCTGCCGTGTCCCGCATTGCCCAATGACGGACGCGGCCGGTCCTAAGCGAGCGCATGACGATTCCGTCGAACTGCGATAGCCCTGCGGGATCGGTTGGCGGCGTGCGTTCGGCGATGTAGGCGGGTGAGGCCACAGCGATGATGTGGGCGGGCGCCAGCGTCCGGGCGACGATGCCGGGCGCCAGGTCGAAGCCGCCGCCGATCGCCACGTCATAACCCTCGGCAACAAGATCGACCGGGCGGTTCTCGAAGTGCCATTCCGGCCGGATCAGCGGGTATCGGCGCAAAAGTTCCGGCAACAGCGGCAGGATATGCGTGACGCCGAAGGTGGGGCTGAGGCTGACCTTCAGCACGCCCGCCGGCTCGGATGCACCGGACGAGGCATCGGCGATAGCCGCTTGTAGGGCGTCGAGATTGCCACCGATCGACTGGAGAAAGCGTTCGCCAGCCTCAGTCAGCATGAGCTTGCGGGTGGAGCGCTGGAACAGCCGAACGCCAAGGTTCCGTTCCAGCATCGCCACGTTGCGGCTGACGGCGGCCGGGGTGAGCGCCATGCGCCGCGCCGCCTCCGAGAAGCTGGAGGTTTCCGCGCTTTTGACGAAGCTTTCGAGGTTGGCCAGCGTCTCCATATTTCTTTCAACGATTGCTTGAAATAAGATCAAGACATTACCGCCTAATCGAGAGGAAATAAACAGGCCATCTTCCCTCCATCGAAACGCAAACGGAGTGAAGACAATGACCAACCCCACCCATTTCCTGACCGGCAAGGTCGCTCTCGTCACCGGCGGCTCGCGCTCGATCGGCGCGGCCATCGCGAGGAAGCTCGCCGCCGATGGCGCGGCGGTCGCCATCACCTACAGCGCCTCGGCCGACAAGGCTGCCCAGGTTGTCGCCGACATCGAGGCAGCCGGCGGCAAGGCTCTCGCCATCGAAGCTGACGCTGGCAACCCGGAGGCAGTGCGGGCCGCTGTGGCTCAGACCGTCTCGACCTTCGGCGGCATCGACATCCTCGTCAACAATGCCGGTGTGGCGGTGAACGCCACCATCGAAGACTTCAAGTTCGAAGACTATGAGCGGATGATCGCCGTCAACGTTACTGGCGTGTTCGTCGCCACTCAGGAGGCGGTGCGGCACATGACGCCGGGCGGGCGCATCATCCATATCGGCTCGTCCATGACGCGCTATGCGGCATTCCCGACCGCCTCGGTCTATACGCTGACCAAGGGCGCGATTACTGGCTTCAATCGTAGCCTCGTGCGCGACCTCGGCCCGAAGGGCATCACCGTCAACACGGTCCATCCTGGCCCGACCGATACCGACATGAACCCGGCCGACGGCCCGGTGGCCGCCATCGTCGGCCCCGGCATGGCGATCGGCCGCTACGGCCAGCCCGCCGAGATCGCAAGCGTCGTCGCTTTCCTTGCCAGTCCCGATGCGGCCTTCGTCACTGGCGCGGACATCGTGGCCGACGGCGGCCTGACGGCCTGATCCTCGTAAAAACCGTACCCTGAAAGGACACTGCAATGAACAGCATCGGCATCATCGGCGCCGGCAATATTGGTCGCGCCTTCGCCACGACTCTCGCCAACAACAATATCCGCGCCACGCTGTCGAACAGCCGTGGGCCGGACAGCCTAAAGGATGTGGTCGCGGAGATCGGCCCGACGATCGAGGCCGGCACACGCGAGGAAGCGGCGTCGAAGGATATCGTCCTCGTCGCGGTCAACTGGTCGAAGCTTCCGACGGCGCTCGCCGGCGTGCCGGACTTCGGCGGTCGCATCGTCATTGATGCCAACAACCCGATCGAAGCGCCGCTGTTCAAGCCCGCCGAGCTCAATGGCCGGCTCTCCAGCGAAATCGTCGCAGGTCTCGTGCCCGGCGCGCGGGTGGTCAAAGCCTTCAATCACTTGCAACCGCACCTGCTATCGGGCGATCCGCGTGCGGAAGGTGGTCGCCGCGTTCTGTTCTATTCCGGCGATGACGCTGGATCGAAGGCCGAGGTCGGCGCGCTGATCGACCGGCTTGGCTTCTTCGGCATCGACCTCGGGCCGATCTCGGTCGGCGGACGCCTCGTCCAGTTCCCCGGCGGGCCGCTCCCGGCGCTCAACCTCGTCAAGTTCGGCTGATCGGACATCAGCCTCCGCATGAACGCATCGTCTCCGAACCAGCGGCCATGACCTGAAGGACATGGCTGCCTCGCAAAAACAGGAATCGCATTTCGCAAAGAACTTCGCGAATGGCCTGCCCGAACCCGGGCAACGCCAAGCGTTCGACCGTCATATCGTTCCTGCACCGGGGCGCATCTACTACCAGTCGGTGCTTGGCGTCGGAGCGTCGGTCGATTGGAAGAAGGCCAATCGCGCGCCGCTCCTGTTGGTTAGCGGTACGGACGACCGCACAGTCGAGCCCGACATGGTTAGACAGAACGCTTCGCGATACGCGGCTTCCTCTGCCATTACGAAACTCGCAAGCGTTCCCGATCGCAGCCACTTCCTGATTGCCACACTGGGATGGGAAGAGGTCGCAGACCATGTACTGGAGCGGGCAATCTTCAATAGCCGTAGCTCGAATCCGAAGAACAACTGAAATAGTCGTAGTTTACAAAACCGTCTGAAGATTGGTTATGGGATTTGTCGGTCCTTGATTCGAAAAGGGATTCGGCATGTCCCAAAGCCACTACATCGGGCTGGATGTTTCTGCCCGTACCGTCAATCTCTGCGTGGTCGACCACGACGGTCGCGTTGTTCACGAGCGCAAGCTCTCTTCTAATCCGGACGAGATTGCACAGCACATCGTGTCCCTACCTTTCCCGATCGCGCGCGTCGGTCTCGAGGCCGGGATGTTGTCGCAGTACATCTTTGGGCGGCTGGTGGAAGACGCTGTCCCTGTGATCTGCGTCGAAACCCGGCATATGAAAGCGGCGCTTTCGGCTCAGCTCAACAAGACTGACCGGCATGACGCGCGTGGGATCGCTCAGATGATGCGCGTTGGCCTATTCAAGCCGGTTCACGTCAAGTCGCCGACCAGTCAACGGTTGCGGACCATTCTTACCGCGAGGCAATTGCTTCGCAACAAGCTCCAGGATGTCGAGAACGAAATCCGCGGCCTCATCCGAAACTTTGGCTATCACCTCGGCAAGGTGACGGCCCGAGACTTCGAGCCGCGCGTGCGGGAACTGATCGCGGATACCGACCTGTACGTCGTCGCTGACGCCCTCTTGTTGGCGCGACGCTCACTGCGCGAGCAGTTCAGTCGACTGGATGATCTTCTGGTCAGGCTGGCGCGGCAGGACGACGTGACGCGTCGCTTCATGACGGTTCCGGGTGTCGGTCCGCTGGTCGCGCTGACGTTCAGAGCGACGGTCGACGTTCCATCGCGCTTTGCGCGATCTCGCACAGTGGGTGCCCACTTCGGCCTGACACCGCGCAAGCAGCAATCCGGCGAGGTGGATCGCAGTGGCAGGATCTCGCGTTGGGGCGATGACATGATGCGAAGCCTGCTCTACGAGGCGGCGCAGGTACTGTTGACGCGCGTGAAGCGATGGTCGGCACTCAAAGCGTGGGCGGCACAAGTTTCGCGACGACGAGGGCACAAGAAGGCAATCATCGCTTTGGCGCGGAAGATCGCGGTGATCCTGCATCGCATGTGGGTGGACGGAACGGAATTCGACTGGGGCAAGAAGCCGGAGGCAACGTCCCCAGCGGCTTAAGTTCGATCGGGTGAAAGCCCGACCGAGGCAGCTCCCCGCGAGGGGACGGGGAACGGTGAGTTCGCAAATACGACTTGACCGCGAAGGCCATGCCAACGTGACGTCGCATTTTAGATTGTTCCGCCGGTTCCTCTGACCCCATCATGTGGCGGCCCCGTGCCGACCACGAAGAGAAGCATGATCCTCGCGGGAGTGCCAATCAGGTCCGATCGTCAGGCTCGACCAATTCGACGTGGCTGACGCCAAGGGCCTGGGCCAGTTCATAAAGCGTGATCACGGTCGGATTCCTCCGGCCGCGCTCAAGGCTGCTTAGATATTGTTGACTGAAACCGGACCGCGCTTCGACCTCTTCCTGGGTCAGGCCCTTCTCCCGACGCAGGCGGGCGAAGTTCCGGCCGACCAATTTGCGCATATCCATGCGCAGCAGGATCGTGATTTACATACTTTGAGTTTATCAACTATAGTATGTAAACGAGCGGATTAAGGGAGATCGGGGTCGTGCACGGGGCATGGCCCGAATAGAGAAGGCGGCGTGGAGGGCTTTCCGGAGCACGACTCCGGGATGGATGTGATGCCCATGACGTTCCTAGATCAACCGCCAGATAGCCGTTCGCTCACCGATTACGATCGCGAACACATGAAGCTTTACCTCCGCCTCCTTGACGCCGAGGCAGACGGCGCCGACTGGCGTGAGGCCGTTCGCGTAATCTTCGCCATCGACCCACAGAAAGAACCCGAGCGGGCTCGTTTAATCCACAGCTCGCATCTTGCGCGGGCCAAATGGATGACCGAACATGGTTACCGAGAACTTATAAAAAAGCAGACGCGGGATTCGAAGTGATGCCACTACCGCATCACTACTTGCCGCCGCAGATACTTCCCGCCGCCGATATGAAACGGAATCGTAGTTCCCCAGCGTGCGTCTCGCATGCGAAACTGGAGGAACGTGATGGCCGTCGAAATATCTGACTGGCGCTCATCGTCGACCTACGACTTCGTCGACGACCTTGTAGCTCCGGACCTGGCCTGGGAATGGCTGCGTCGGAATGTCGAATATCAGCGTGACTACGCAACCTTCGAAGCACCCAATTCTAATGCGCATGCCATGACGAATTTGGTGCGCAGAAAATGGGGGTTACTTTTTCGCCGTTTCCCCAAGCCTGAAGGCAACCGAGACAACGGTATATTGGGCGCCGGAAGCCGACCCCAGCACAATCATCCTCACCGCCACATCGCACTCGGACAACGCAACCAAGGCGTCTGATCTCGCGCTCAGCGCGGCAAAGCGCGGCAGCGAGGGCCTGAGTGTAATTCAATCGCTCGATTCAAATGTGAATCGCCTGCTTCTGATCGGCACGATCAGCCTCGATCAGTCGCTCGCGGCGCTCATTCCTCTCGACGTCGACCTCCTCGATCGTTTGGATGCCGTGGGCCACCTGTGGCGGATGATCCAAGGGAAGCGCGTTCCCCCGGATTCTCGCCTCACAGCACAGCGTCGTCGGCGCCTCCGTCATATGCTCCAGGCCGTCGATGGACGCGCAGCAGGCGCCAGTTACCGAGAGATCGCCGAGGCCATCTACGGCGCGCCTCGAGTTGCTAGCGATCCGTGGAAAACATCGGCGCTGCGGGACGCAACGATAGATCTCGTAAAAGACGGCCTGTCACTGATCGCCGGCGATTATCGCCGCCTGTTACGTCACCGCCGCCGCAGCTGATCGCAAACGCCCCGGCGCGAGTTGTCCGAGCGTTGGCATTAGAAGTAGCTCACCGCATAGAAGGCAAGGACAAGGCTTCCGGCGAACACAACGATCACGCCAACAATATGCTGTGTCGCCTGTTTGTGAGGCAGAAGCTCTCGCGCGACCTTCTCCTTGATCTCGTCCTCTCGCACCCCCTCGAGTGCGCTCTCCCGAAGGCGAGCGAACGCTTCAAGTGAATCCCTCGATTTCAAATGTCTCGTGAGAAGCATAGAAAGCAAGACGGACGACAGGATGAAATACCACCAGAAGAAATCCTGCAATCCAAGGATCCTGAGTGAGAGCCCCGCCGCGACGGCAAACCCGACCGCGAAAGGGACAATATGGAAGAAGTACTTATACCGCGCGGCTAGCCAGAAAAACACTGCGAGAATGAGCGCGCTCGTGATAAGCACGGCAACAAAGGTTCCAAAGCTCGTTGACACCCGGTTCGCCCTCACTTTCGTGCCGCAAGCGGACTGCGCGTTGAGCCAGAAGCGGCGCCCGTACCGAGCTGGCGCGCCAGCCTCGGCACGGTCTCAGCCCTAGCGGGCCTCTCACGCATCCTTTGTAACGCCTATACCTCATCCCTCGCAGCGGGGGTGCGAAATAGCCGTCCTCTACTTCGCCATCCCACCGCACAAACGCACTCCGCCACCGTGGCCGTAGACCGCCGTTAACAACCGGCGGCCTCCACCAACGCCACGGAGGCCAGATTATGTCCGCCACTGTAGCCGGCGTTCCGCCGCGCTTTCTCCGAACCCCGGAAGCCGCTCGCTTTCTCAGTCTCTCGAGTCGCACCCTCGAAAAACATCGGACCTACGGGACCGGGCCCGCCTACCGCAAACTCGGCGGCCGCGTCGTCTATGCGATCGAAGACCTTCAAGCATGGGCTGATCGCGGCTCCGTCACTTCGACCTCCGACCCACGCGGTTCCGTCCTACCCGCCAAGCGTCACGAGCCCGCACCGGCTCGCGCCTCCAAGCGCGCCTATCGCTGATCGGCTCGCCCATGCGCTCTCGCCAACACAGCCGCGACGAGCGCGAGCAGCTCGATCTCTTCCGGGCGCTGCCCGGTGATCTCGCACCGCGCGACGCGCAGGACCTCATGGCCTACCCCTTCTTCTCACTCGCCAAGTCGAAGCGCCTGGCGCCGATCGACTTCAAAGCGGGCTCCGTCGTCATCCGCGTTGAAGCGGTCGCCGAGCATGGCATGGCGACAATCTGGGATGCCGACATCCTCATTTGGGCCGCGTCACAGATCGTCGAGGCGCGCGATCTCGGCCTGCGGCCATCGCGCCTGATGGCGACCACGCCATATGAGATCCTCAACTTCATCGGCCGCGGCGTGTCGCTTCGCGACTACGACCGCCTCAAGGCCGCTCTCGACCGGCTCCAGTCCACGACGATCGCCACCTCCATTCGGCAACCGACCGAGCGGCGGATGCACCGCTTCTCATGGATCAACGAATGGAAGGAGCGCGCCGACCATCGCGGCCGCCCGCTCGGCCTCGAGCTGATCGTTCCCGACTGGTTCTACGGCGCGGTGCTCGACGATGCGCTCGTGCTCACCATCGACCGAAACTATTTCGGGCTGACCGGTGGGCTGGAGCGCTGGCTCTACCGCCTGGTGCGCAAGCACGGCGGCAAGCAGGAGCATGGCTGGAGCTTCGACTTCGCGCATCTCCACGCCAAGTCCGGCAGCCTCTCGCCGCTGAAGCACTTCGCCTACGACCTGCGCGAGATCGTCCGCCGCCAGCCGCTGCCCGGCTATCGGCTGACCATCCAACAGTGCCCCGGTCACCCGGACATCCTGACGTTTGCGCCGACTGACCCGATCCCATTCGGGACACCGCGCCGGCGTCGCCGCGCCACCTCTCGCCCTGGGGATAAGCTGTGAATCGTCTCGTGCTATCGGGGACCGGCACTATCGTGCCATCGGGGACTGGACTCTCGTGCTATCGGGGACCGGAATCGACGAATCGTCGTGTAGATTCAAAGTGTTGCGAGCCCCCTAACTTCTCTAACCTAGATTCCTACGGAATCTTTCTAACGCAGCTGCACGTTTCCTCGCCTGCAGATAACTGTCCGCTGGCCGCGAGGAGCGCGTCATGATCGTCGCGCTGCTCAACCAGAAGGGCGGTGTCGGCAAAACGACGCTCGCTCTGCATCTCGCAGGCGAATGGGCGCGTCGCGGAAAGCGTGTCACGCTGATCGACGCCGACCCGCAAGGCTCCGCGCTCGACTGGTCGCAGCAACGCAGCCGGGAAGGACTGGAGCGGCTTTTCGGCGTCGTTGGCCTTGCGCGCGACACGCTGCATCGCGAGGCGCCGGAGCTCGCCCGTGACGCCGACCACGTCGTTATCGACGGGCCGCCGCGCGTTGCCGGTCTCATGCGCTCGGCGCTCCTCGCGGCCGATCTCGTCCTGATCCCCGTACAGCCGTCGCCGCTCGATGGCTGGGCGTCGGCCGAGATGCTGACGCTGCTCGGCGAAGCGCGCATCTATCGCCCCGAGCTCGCCGCCCGCTTCGTGCTAAACCGCTGCGCCGCACGAACCGTGCTCGCTCGCGAAACCGCCGAAACACTGGCGGAGCACGACCCTCCGCTTCTTTCGACCACCATCGGTCAACGCATCGTCTTCGCCGATGTCGTGCAGACCGGGCGTCTCGCCGCCGAACAAGACGAGGACAGCCCAGCCGCGCGCGAGATCGCGGCGCTTGCCACCGAAGTCGCGAGGATCGGCGCATGAGCGAGCGGTCCCCGAAACGCAGCTTTGCGGCACGTCCGGGTGGCGCCGAAAGCTGGATCAAGGCGCCCGAGCGTCAGGCGCAACGTCCTCAGCCCGCCGAGGACTTCTCCGCCCGGCTCACGATCGACGTCACCGCCGACATGCGTGGACGGATCAAGATCGCCGCCTTTCAGCGCGGCGAGACCGTCGCCGACATGCTGCGCGCGCTGTTCGAGCGCGAATTCCCACCACCATCAGGAGAAGGCCAATGACATGCGCCGCTGCTGCGACGGCGTGCACGCACGCCATGTCGCCCGATGAACTCACCCAGGTCGAACTCATCTGGATCGAGAAGCAGGTCGAGCACTGGATCCGCTTCGGTCGCGAGATGCGCGAGCAGATTCTCGATCGTCGCCGGCGCATCGTCTTCTTCCGTCCCGGCGCGATCTTCGCGCTCGTGCGCTGGGCGTCGAACAAGCACGGCACCGTGCTGTCCCGTCTCGACATCCTGCGCGCCGTTGGCCGCGGCGAGGCCTGTCAGACGATCCCGACCGTGACGCCCGGCGGCGACATCCTCCTGCGCGCCGATGGCTGGCCAAAGGTCGAGCGCGTGCTCCAGCTTGTCGACGCGATCGAGGCCGCAGGCATCGATGCGGCCGAGGTTTCGCCTGATCACTGGCGCCACGTCCACAACCGTATCACCGCTGGCGAAGCACCACGGGCCTACACGCTTCAGCACCATCGCGCCTTCCTCCTGCGTCGGGAGATCAGCGCATGATCCGGCGTGGCTACCTCATCACCACGACTGTCGCGGTGTCGTTGCTCGGCTTCGTGTCCGCCGTCTCCTTCGCGCCAAAGCTCATCTGGAACGCGTCTGCCAGTACCCCAATCGGGCTCTACTCCATCGAGCCGGCGCGTTCGCCCGAGGTCACGGACCTCGTCGCGATTCGCGCGCCCGAACCACTCGCCTCCTTCATGGTGGAGCGCGGCTACATCGGACGCGGCGTGCCGCTGATGAAGCGCATCGCCGCGCTTCCCAGACAACGGGTGTGTCGCACCGACCGCAGCATCACGGTCGATGCCGTGCCGCTCGGCGATGCGCTGGAGCGCGACCATCTCGGCCGACCGTTGCCGGTCTGGGAGGGCTGCCGTGTCGTCGCCGCGGGCGAGCTGTTCCTGATGAACTGGCAAGTCCCCGACAGCCTCGACGGCCGCTACTTCGGGCCGCTTCCCGCCGCCGATGTGATCGGCCGGGCCATCCCTCTCTACACCGACGAAGACGGCGACGGCCACTTCGTCTGGCGCGCGCCGACGCGGTGACGGTGCGCCCATGTCCAACCTCACCGCATTCTCACGGAGGCAACAATGTCCTTGATTGGTCAATTCACGCGCACGAAGTCCGGCTACTCCGGGCGCGTCCGCACCCTCGGCCTGGACGCCGAATTGGTGCTCGTTCCCGCCGAACAGTCCGACGCCGAGAACGCACCGGACTATCGTGTGCATCTCGGCGCCGATGAAGACGGCCCGGAAGTCGGGGCGGGCTGGAAGCGCACCGGCGAGAAGGCCGGCGATTATGTATCGCTGCAGCTCGACGGCCCGACATTCCAGCATCCGATCCGCGCCAACCTGTTCCAGTCGTCGGACGATAAGTCAGCGTGGGGCCTGCACTGGAATCGGCCGCCCAAGCGCGGCGAGCGGGACTAGGCGATGCCGGCCCGCCGCTGCAACGCTGTCACCGGGCGGTCAACCGCCGTCCGGTGCACAGCCTCTCTTCTCCTTTCCGGCCTTCTGCTTGCGATGTCGCCAAGCACGGCGGCTATCGCACAGATAACGCCGCCTGAGCGTCCATCGCCCACCGATCCCTATGCTGTTTTCGTCACCGAGGCGGCGCGGCGCTTTGGCGTTCCCGAGATCTGGATACGCGCCGTTATGCGCGTTGAAAGCCGGGGCGATATCCGCGCCACCTCGCCCAAGGGCGCGATGGGCCTGATGCAGATCATGCCGCCAACCTGGGCCGAACTGCGCGCTCGATATGGTCTCGGCAGCGATCCCTATGATCCGCGCGACAACATCCTCGCGGGCGCGGCATATCTGCGCGAACTGCACGATCGCTACGGCGCGCCGGGCTTTCTCGCGGCATACAATGCCGGCCCCGGGCGCTATGAGGAATATCGCTTTAACGGTCGCGCGTTGCCGGCGGAGACGGTCGCCTATGTCGCCGTCCTTGCGCCGATCATCGGCGGCGGCGATCTCGCTTCCCCCGTCACGGTCGCGGTCGCCGATCCGCTCGCCTGGACGCGCTCGCCGCTCTTCGTCGCGCAGCCCGAGAGCGGTACGCGTGCAGATTCTTCGCAGCACGACGACGCCCCAAGCGCTCCTCCGGAGACACGTTCGGAGCGCGACGCAGCTCCAGCCGACTCGCAGACCGGGGGCCTGTTCGTCATGCGTGCTGCTGATGCGGGGCCGCGATGACAGCGTTCGCATCCCGGCGCGTCATAGCGGGCTCCAGCGTGGTCAAGGCGGGAGTGTGGGGAGGGGCAGGCAACACAACCGCACGATGGCAGGATAAAGGGCCGCGATGTGCGGCCTTGTGCGGTTGTGGTTTTTCAATGGGTTACTGCGCGATTGCGCGATGTGCGCACATGCGGCGCAGCCTGCGCGAAGCGCATTCTTCCAATGATTTCCGCGCCTTTGTGCGATGTGCGGGGCTCCCGACATGAGCACGGAGGACGATTTCCGCATCCGGCCTGGACGCATTCGCTCCACGCGCGCCCAGCAGGCGAGGCCATTCATCGCGCAAGCGCTCGCAGCCGCGCAGCGCGCCGGCGGCGCGGTCTCCCGGAAAGGGAAGATCAGTTCCGGCAACCGCTCGCGTTTCGGCCGGGGCCAGCGCGCAGCGGTGCAAGCCAATCGGCTGCTCACGGCCCGCTCGCGGGGCGCCGTCGTCAAGGCGCGCGTCGTTCGCCACGGTGGCCGCAACGCGCCGCTCGCCACCCATCTCGGTTACCTGCGCCGCGAGGGCGTTACCCGGGATGGAGAGAAGGCACGGCTGTTCGGCCCCGGCGGCGATGACGTCGATCCGAAGGACTTCGCCGCGCGCTGCGAGGACGACCGCCATCATTTCCGCTTCATCGTGTCACCGGACGACGCGCTGGAGATGTCAGACCTGAAGTCCTTCACCCGCGACCTGGTCGGTCAGATGGAGAAGGATCTCGGCACGCGGCTCGACTGGACCGCGGTCGATCACTGGAACACCGAGCATCCCCACGTACATCTGATCGTGCGCGGTGTGCGCGATGACGGCGAGAATCTCGTCATCTCGCGCGACTACATCAAGGAAGGGATGCGCGATCGGGCACGCGACCTCATAACCCAGGAGCTGGGACCGCGCACCGACCACGAGATCCGTCGCATCCTTGAGCGCCAGATCGAGGCCGAGCGCTGGACCAATCTCGATCGCCAGCTCGCCCGCGACAACTATCGCACCGGCGTCGTCGATCTGGCGCCCCATCCCGATCGACAGCCCGACGAATTCCATGCGCTGAAGGTCGGGCGGCTGCGGAAGCTGGAGACGCTTGGACTTGCCGAGGAGCTTGGCCCGGGGCAGTGGGCTATCGCCGACGCGGCGGAGGCCACGCTACGCGAGCTCGGCGAACGCGGCGACATCATCAAGCGCATCCATCGCGGCCTGACAGAGCGCGGGATCGAACGCGGCGCCGCCAGCTACGTGCTAGCCGCCGAGAGCATCGACGATCCGATCGTCGGACGGCTGGTCGCGCGCGGCCTGGACGACGAGCTGAAGGGCTCGGCCTACGTCGTGGTCGACGGCGTCGACGGCCGCACCCATCACATCAAGCTGCCCGATCTCGACGCCGCCGGCGACAGCGCGCCGGGCTCGATCGTTGAACTACGGCGCTTCGACGACGCGCGTGGCCAACGCCGGGTGGCGCTCGCCGTCCGATCCGATCTCGATATCTCGAACCAAGTCACCGCGAACGGCGCCACCTGGCTCGACCGGCAGGCCATCGCACGTGAGCCCGCTGCACTCGGCAGCGGCGGGTTCGGCGCCGAGGTCCGCGAGGCCATGGATCGGCGCGCCGAACATCTGATCGAGCAGCGGCTCGCCGAACGTCATGGCCGGAGCGTCATCTTCTCCCGCAACCTGATCGACACGCTGCGGAAGCGGGAGCTGGACGCGCTGGCCGACAAGCTCGCTGCCGAAACGGGACGCCCGTTCACCAAAGCCGGAACAGGCGAGTATGTCGCCGGCACCTACCGCCAGCGCATCGCACTCGCCTCCGGCCGCTTCGCCATGATCGACGACGGCCTCGGCTTCAAGCTTGTGCCCTGGACGCCATCCATCGAACGCCACCTCGGTCAGCACGTATCCGGCGTCGCTCGCAATGACGGCGCCGTCGACTGGAGCTTTGGCCGCAAACGCGGCCTCGGCCTCTAATCACGAAGAAAAGGAGCACCGTCATGTCCGCGACGAAAATCCTCTGGGGTCAGATCCTCACCGTCTTCACGATCGTCCTGCTCACGATCTGGGCCGCCACGGAGTGGACGGCCTATAGGCTCGGCTTCCAGCCCCAGCTCGGCGCGCCCTGGTTCGAGATCGGCGGCTGGCCGATCTACTATCCGCCAGCCTTCTTCTGGTGGTGGTACTTCTACGACGCCTATGCCCCACCGATCTTCGTGGAGGGCGCCTATATCGCCGCCTCCGGCGGCTTTATCTCGATTGCCGTCGCGATCGGCATGTCGGTGTGGCGGGCGCGCGAAGCCAAGAATGTTGAAACATACGGCTCGGCGCGCTGGGCGCACGGCGAAGAGGTCAAGGCCGCCGGCCTGCTTGGCGCCGACGGCGTCGTTCTCGGCAAGCTCGAGCGCAACTATCTTCGCCATGACGGGCCTGAGCATGTCCTGTGCTTTGCCCCGACACGATCCGGCAAGGGCGTCGGCCTGGTCGTGCCGTCGCTCTTGACTTGGCCGGGCTCGGCGATCGTCCACGACATCAAGGGCGAGAACTGGACGCTGACGGCCGGCTTCCGCTCGCGACACGGCCGCGTGCTGCTGTTCGATCCCACCAATCCAAAATCCGCCGCCTACAATCCCTTGCTCGAGGTGCGCCGCGGCGAGTGGGAGGTGCGCGATGTTCAGAACATCGCCGACATCCTGGTCGACCCCGAAGGCTCGCTGGAAAAGCGGAACCATTGGGAGAAGACCAGCCACGCGCTCCTGGTCGGCGCAATCCTGCATGTCCTCTACGCCGAGAAGGACAAGACCCTCGCCGGCGTCGCGGCCTTCCTCTCCGACCCGAAGCGACCGATCGAGTCGACGCTCGCCGCCATGATGACGACCGCCCATCTCGGGGAGGCGGGACCGCATCCGGTCATCGCCAGCGCCGCGCGCGAGTTGCTCAACAAGTCGGACAATGAGCGTAGCGGCGTCCTCTCAACCGCCATGTCGTTCCTGGGTCTCTACCGGGATCCTGTCGTCGCCGAGGTCACGCGACGCTGCGACTGGCGCATCGCCGACATCGTCGGCGGCAAGCATCCGACGACGCTCTACCTGGTCGTCCCACCCTCAGACATCAACCGCACCAAACCGTTGATCCGCCTGATCCTCAATCAGGTCGGCCGACGCCTGACCGAGGACCTGCAGGCCAAGGCCGACCGGCACCGGCTGCTGCTGATGCTCGACGAGTTTCCAGCCCTGGGGCGGCTCGACTTCTTCGAGAGCGCCTTGGCGTTCATGGCCGGCTACGGCCTCAAAGCGTTCCTGATCGCGCAGTCGCTCAATCAGATCGAGAAGGCGTACGGGCCGAACAACTCGATCCTCGACAACTGCCATGTCCGAGTCAGCTTCGCGACCAATGACGAGCGCACTGCCAAGCGCGTCTCGGATGCGCTCGGCACCGCGACGGAGATGCGGGCGATGAAGAACTATGCCGGCCACCGGCTCTCGCCCTGGCTCGGCCATATGATGGTGTCTCGCTCGGAGACGGCACGGCCGCTGCTCACGCCCGGCGAGGTCATGCAGCTCCCGCCCGCCGACGAAATCGTCATGGTCGCCGGCACGCCGCCGATCCGGGCGAAGAAGGCGCGCTACTA
>NZ_DAITQL010000015.1:0-69815 GCF_036833075.1 Hyphomicrobium sp. | reverse complement strand
AGCACGGAATTGTAGTCGCCGCACATCCCCGCGTCCGACATGTAGGCGGTGCCGTGGGAGAGGATGCGCTCGTCGGAGGTCGGCGTGTGCGTGTGGGTGCCGACGACGGCGGACACGCGGCCGTCGAGGAAGTGGCCGAGCGCCTGCTTCTCGCTCGTCGCCTCGGCGTGGAAGTCGACCAGGATCGCGTCGGCGCCGGACTTCAGCCCGCAGGCGGTGATCTCACGGTCGACGGCGCGGAACGGGCAGTCGATCTCGGTCATGAACACGCGGCCCATGGCGTTGACGACGAGCACGTCGGCGCCGTTCCTCGCCCTGAAAAGGCCGGCGCCGCGGCCGGGCGTGCCGGGCGGAAAGTTGATCGGACGGATGAGGCGCTCCTGGCGCTCAATGAAGACCAGCGTGTCCTTCTGGTCGAAGGCATGGTTGCCGAGCGTCACCGCGTCGGCGCCGGCGTCGATCAGCTCGAGGTGGATGGTCTCGGTGATGCCGAAGCCGCCGGCGGCGTTCTCGCCGTTGATGACGAGGAAGTCGAGCTTCAGGCGCTCGCGCAGGCGCGGGATAGCCTCGACGGCGGCCTTCCGTCCCGCCCGGCCCACAATGTCGCCGAGGAAGAGCAGGCGCATCAGGCAGCCCCCCGCAGGGCCGTTGCCGGCCGCTCGATCCGGGATGCGTGTCTGGATCCCGGCCTCCGCCGGGATGACGGCGGAGATGATGTGAGTGAAGTGCCCAACGTCACTCCGGCGAAGGTCGGAGCCCAGACACGTGTGAATTTCGAGCCGCAATCTGCCTCTGCTCCGGAACGGGGCGGGACGCGCGGCACGCATCGTTGCAGGCGGGCGATCATTCCTGCTTTCGCTACGCCGGACATTTCAGCGGCCCGGATGGCGTGAGGACCCAGTCGAGGCGTTCGTCGTACTCGGCATGGGGGACCGCGTCGACCTTCTGCTCGTCGAAGGCGATGCCGATCGATACGACCGGCTTCAGGGCCCTGAGCCGGGCCAGCGTGCGGTCGTAGAAGCCGCCGCCGTAGCCGAGCCGGTAGCCCGCGGCGTCGAAGGCGAGGAGCGGCCCCAGCACGATGTCGGGATCGAGCGCCGGCGCTTCGGGCAAGGGCTCGCGGATGCCCCACATGGTCTCGGCGAGCGGCTCGCCCGGCGACCAGGCGCGGAACACGAGCGGCTTGCCCTTGCCCTCCATCACCGGAAGGCAGAGGCGGTAGCCCTCGCCGATGAGACGGCGCATCAGCGGCGAGGGGTCGATCTCCTCGCCGATGGCGAGAAAGCCCGAGACAATGGCGGGCGCGGGCTTTCCGGCGAAGCCGATGCCATGGCCGGCTATCGTTTCGGATGCGTGGGGCCCATGCGCCGTGAAGGCACGGCCACGCGCCGCCTTGGCCGTGCGGCGCATGTCTTTTTTCAGCTCGGTGACGGGCATTGCTCGGGGAAAGTCTTTCTAGCCGCGATGGCGACGGGTGCGGATCTTCGGAAGGAAAAGTGCCGCGGTGGCCGTTGGAACGATCGATCTCGCCGGGTCCCTACAAATGTAAGGTGGGCGCCATATGTCCGGGGCCACGGCCCCGGCCAGGGACAGCTCCCAGGCAGATCTTATAGGCCCTGGAGAATCATGTGTTCCTGACGAACCCCGCAGCGGGGCTAACATAAAGCCGGGGCGCATAAAAAGCGAGGGCTCAGTCGCCTCTATCGACCACGCCGCTGAGCGACTCGATGACGCCGTCGATGCGCGCGGCTACGAGGTTGCGGCTTTCCTCCAGCGCTGCGATGCGCCGGCGGGCGGCCTCGAGCTCCCTCTTCAGGCGCTCGCACTCCCGCTCGAGCGTGCGGACGCGTGCGTCCGCCGTCCCCGCCTGGGGCGTCGCCCGCTCCTTCAGGCGGCCCGCAGGACGCTTGACCTTTTCCTTCACCCGCTGCGCCATCAGCCGATCTGCACCCCTCGCCGCAAAACTCTGCGGTCCGTCGCTCCGAACGGCTTTCGCAGTCGCGAGTTGCCACCATAGGTAATCCCGCCAGGGCGCGCAAGAAATCCCCCGGCCGGGGAGCCGATGGGCGGGCGTCATTTTCCCGCGCCGCCAGGCGTGTGGCAGGGCGCAGGATTGACAGCCACGGGTGCGCCAAAGTTAATGGCGCCCGCCCGTCGGCTCCATGGCGTCGCGTATCGCCCATGGGCCATCCCGCCCACACAACCATCCCGCTCGATTGGAGGACGTTCCATGGCACTCAAGGTCGCGATCAACGGATTTGGCCGCATCGGCCGCAACGTGCTGCGCGCGATCTACGAGTCGGGGCGCACCGATATCGAGGTGGTGGCGATCAACGATCTCGGGCCGGTCGAGACCAATGCGCACCTCCTGCGCTTCGACAGCGTGCACGGACGGTTTCCGGGCGAGGTGACCGTCAAGGGCGACAGCATCGACCTCGGGCGTGGCCCGATCAAGGTGACGGCGGTCAGGAACCCGGCCGAGCTGCCGCACAAGGAGCTCGGCGGCGAGATCGCGCTCGAGTGCACGGGCATCTTCACCACCAAGGAGAAGGCAGCGGGGCATCTCGCGGCGGGGGCCAAGCGCGTGCTGGTCTCGGCGCCGGCCGATGGCGCGGACCTGACGGTGGTCTACGGCGTCAACCACGAGAAGCTCACCAAGGATCATCTCGTGGTGTCGAACGCGTCGTGCACGACCAACTGCCTCGCGCCGGTGGCCAAGGTGCTCAACGATCTGGTCGGCATCGAGAAGGGCTTCATGACGACCATCCACAGCTATACGGGCGACCAGCCGACGCTCGATACCATGCACAAGGACCTCTATCGCGCGCGGGCGGCGGCGCTCTCGATGATCCCGACCTCGACGGGGGCGGCGAAGGCTGTCGGCCTCGTGCTGCCGGAGCTCAACGGCCGCCTCGACGGGACGGCGATCCGCGTGCCGACGCCGAACGTGTCGGTGGTGGATTTCAAGTTCATCGCCAAGAACGAGACGACGAAGGACGAGATCAACGCCGCGATCAAGGCGGCCGCACAGCAGCAGCTCGCGGGCATCCTCGGCGTCACCGACCAGCCGAACGTGTCGACCGACTTCAACCACGATCCGCGGTCGTCGATCTTCCACCTCGACCAGACCAAGGTCATGGACGGCACGCTGGTCCGCGTTCTCTCGTGGTACGATAACGAGTGGGGGTTCTCGAACCGCATGTCCGACACGGCGATTGCGATGGGGAAGCTGATCTGAACGTCGATAGCGGGGGACGGCGCCCGGTCTTTTGATCGGGCGCAACGTCCGCCGCGGCGCCCACCCTAAGCTCCTCCGGCCATTCAAACCGGAGGAGCGCGATGCGCGGCTATTTCAGCGGATTTCTGGCTGTCCTTCTGATCGTTCCCTGCGGCGGCGCCATGGCCGGCGCCGATCAGGACTGCCTCACGTCGCGGGACAAGGCGGCGCGCATCCAGGCCTGCACGCAGGTGATCGAGGGGGCTGGCTTCGATTCCCAGCAGAAGGCGCTGGCGTTCCGCGAGCGGGGGCGGGCGCGGCTCGATGCGGGCGCGCTCGGCGAGGCGCTGGCGGACCTCGACGAGGCCATGCGCGTGCTCGCCGACGACACGGTCGGTCTCGCGGCGCGCGGACAGGCGCATCTCCTGCGCAACGACAGCAAGCGTGCGCTTGCGGATTTCGATGCCGCGCTCAAGATCGACCGCAACAATGTCGACATTCTTCTGCTGCGGGGCCACACCCATCTCGTGGCCGGTAATCCGCGCAAGGCGATCGAGGACTTCAATACCATTCTGGTGCTCGAGCCGGGCCGCGCGAATGCCCTCAATAATCGTGGGCTCGCGTATCGTCGGGCCGGCGATGTCGATCGCGCGATCGACGACTTCACGGCCGCAATCGCAGCGAACCCCTCCTACGCCATTGCCTTCAACAACCGCGGCTATGCCTACGAGACGAAGGGGCTCAAGGCGGAGGCCGTCGCCGACTTCCGCCGCGCCCTTACGATCGATCCCGGCCTTGCCGGCGCGCGGAACGGACTGAAGCGACTTGGCCAGACCGATCATGCTGACGAAAACGCGGCCTATGCGCAGGCGGGCCAGCAGATCGCGGAGAAGAACTGCGGGTGGTGTCACGCCACCGGCCGCCAAGGGGCGAGCCCCAACGCGAAGGCGCCGCCGTTCCGCGAGTTGCAGCGCCGGTACGCGCTCCAGGCGCTCCGCGAACCGCTATCGCGCGGCATCGCGGCGCCGCACGACCAGATGCCGAAGTTCGATTTCACCGATGAGGACATCGACCGGATCATTGCCTACATCAACGCGCTGGCTTATCCCGCGATGCCCTCGCGCTGACGGATCGGAGGACGATCCGATGGCACGCTTTGCCTCCCTGCTAGCGCTGGTCGCCGTCCTGCTCGGGATGCCCGTTGTGGCGTGCGCGGCGGACGACGTCACGACCAACGATGTGACGGCCGACGACGTGGCGCGCGGCAAGGCGCTGGCCGAGCGATTGTGCGCGACCTGCCACCTCGGCCCGGGTCAGGGCGAGAAGCGGAGCCCGTCCGAAATCCCGGGCTTCCGCGCGGTCGCCAAGCGGCCGGGGCAGTCGCTGCACGGCATCGTCGGCTGGCTCAAGGGCGTTCCGCCGATGATGCCGAACCATCGGCTGACACAGGACGAGATGTTCCTGATCGCCACCTATATCCTCTCCCTCAAGGACGAAGACTGAACGGGGCCTTGAGGTCCGGGCCTGCGAATCGCGCTAATCCGGTTCCCATGAGGGACAGGCTGGTTCGCATCATCGGCATCGATCCGGGGCTCCGGCGCACCGGGTGGGGCGTCATCGAGACGGATGGCGTGCGGCTCACCTACGTCTCCTCGGGACTCATCACGTCGACCGCGGACGAGGCGCTCGCCTACCGGCTGAGGGAACTGTTCGAAGCGCTCTCCAGTGTCATCGCGGGGTCGGGGGCGAGCGAGGCGGCGGTCGAGGAGACGTTCGTCAACGAGAACGCGCGCGCGACGCTGAAGCTCGGCCAGGCGCGCGGCATGGCGCTTCTGGCGCCCGCCCTCAGGGGGCTCCGCATCGCGGAATATTCGCCGAACCTCGTCAAGAAAGCCGTGGTCGGCGCGGGGCACGCCGAGAAGCGGCAGATCCAGGCCATGATCGGCTTCCTGCTGCCGAAGGCGCGCTGCGAGAGCGCGGACGAGGCGGATGCGCTTGCGATCGCCATCTGCCATGCCAATCATCGTGGCGCGGCCGCGCTTGCCCGCCGCGTGCTCAAGGAAGGGGTCTAGCGTGGGCTTGCAAGTCCGCTACGCTGTCGCGGTTCGGTTGGTGCGCGGACTTGCGAACTCGGACCACGCTAGACAAGTGTGCTTTGGCTCGTGTCCTTTTGATTTCGAAGTTTGTTTCGAGCCAGCGGCATTGTCAGACAAACTTCGAAATCAGGACACGAGGGGATGATCGGCCAGCTCAGAGGCATCATCGACGCCATCGGGGAAGCGCATGCGATCGTCGATGTGGGCGGCGTCGGCTACGAGGTGCAGCTCTCGGCGCGCACGCTGCGCAACCTGAAGCTCGGCGAGCCGGTGATGCTGACCATCGACACGCATGTGCGCGAGGATGCGATCCGGCTGTTCGGTTTCCAGAGCGAGGTCGAGCGGAGCTGGTTCCGGACGCTGCAGAACGTGCAGGGCGTCGGCTCCAAGGTGGCGCTGGGGGTGCTCGGCGTGCTCTCGACGCAGGACCTCGCCAATGCCATCGCGCTCGGCAACTGGGCGGCCGTGGAGCAGGCGCCGGGCGTGGGCAAGAAGCTTGCGCAGCGCATCGTTGCCGAGCTGAAAGACAAAGCGCCGGCGCTGTCGGTGGCGGGCCTCAACGTGCCGGTTGCGTCGGGTCCGGGCGGTGTTGCGGATGCGCCGGCGGACGGGCTTGCGGCGGCGGAGGCGATCTCGGCGCTGACCAATCTCGGCTACAACCCGGCGCAGGCAACGGCCGCGGTCGCCGCCGCCATAAAAGAGCTCGGCGCGGATGCGGATACGGCTAAGCTCATCCGGCGCGGGCTCAAGGAGCTGGCGCGGTAGGCATCGCTAATCAGCGGTGGTGGTTAGTGCGCTGGTCAGCTTGCGACCCTGAGCGGAAATGGTCGAGGCTAGAGCCATGAGCTTCTTACCGAACGCCTGATGCGTGGCAATTGCGGCACGCTTTCCGGCTTCGTGCGAGGAAACGTCGCCCCCAGCAGGCCGAGTCTGTTGTCGAGTGCCGTGCGCTCAACTAGTTCTCAGACGTAGATCGATCTTTCTTCGGAGGGGCACATGCGTTCGTTGAAACTCGGCTTAGCTGCTACGGCGATGATTTTCGCACTTTCGACGGCGGTTCGCGCCGACTGCGTCAAAGTCGGAACGGTTGGGGAAGCTCCAACTCACAGCATCGCCGAGCTCTTTGCCAAGAACGGTCTCAAGAACACCATTTATGGGCAGGGCCGAGAGGGTAAGGGCCCGGTCCACCTGAAGTGCGAAGACGGCGCGGTGACAACGACGTGCCACGCCTCGCAGATGGCGTGCAAAGTGTCAGAACCCAAGGCCTGCCTGGGCGCCTGGTTGTGCCTGTAGGAATGACCTCAACGCCCGCCGCGTATCGATAGCGCAACTTCGGAAACGGGCTTCGGTCCGCTCAAGGGACGCTTCGTCCCTGCAAGCGCCCGGCTGCGCACCACGGCGGCACGCGCACCAGCGGTGCCGCCTCATATCCAACCAACGTCCTGACGCAAAAACAAAAGGCCGATGGTTGGTCTAATGCGAGCCAAGGCCGCTCCGGGCCCGCAGCCGATATCCAGGGTTGATCTTGACACGACCCGGGGTCAACTCAGAACGTGAGCGCTCTTTCTCGGAGGTTGCCGATGCGCAATCAGTTCTCGTTTCCGGTGTGGCTCGTGCTGTCGCTCGTCTGGGCCGGCGCCGTCGCCTATGTCGCCTATATGACCATGCCGCACGTTCCGCTGGACCTGTCGCCGTCGGACCCCGCAACGCAGGATGCCCTGCGCGCGGCAACGGGCCGGCACGCCATCCTGTACGGTCTTCTCGCCGCCGCGCCGCCGGCGATCGCGCTCGTGTTCGGCCGGTTTCTTGGTCGCCGGTAAGGGGGCGGCGCGCGCTCACGCCGCGCCGGGCCCCGGATCGTCGTTGAAGGGATCGGAGCGTCTGGTGCCGGCGCCCGTCACCGATTGCATCCACCTCGGCTGGAAGGCGACGACGGTCGTGGCGTTCGTTCGCCGGGCGGCCTCCGGCTGATAGGCGACCTTGATCAGGCGGAGGGATTCCGTCGTGCAGTTTGGCTTCATGAGCGGAAACGCCTCGCCCTCCCTGAGGCCGAGCAGAGCCAATCCGCTGAGCGTCGTGATGGGGAGCGCAATCCCTTGCGGCGGAGCATGCCCGTCGCGCGCGAGGATGTGCTGCTCCATGAGCTTGCCGTCGACGCTGAACGCGACGCGGCTCTCGATGGTCGCAATGCGGTGATCGATGGTGTGGTCGAGCAGAAGCGTGGCGCTGCCGAGCTTCTCGCGGAGAAGGTCGAGATAGGCTTTGTCGTGGTCCTTCGATGCGAGGAGGGACTGGAGGTAGGTGAAGTCCTTGGCCGTGAGCTGGCACGCGTGAAAAGTCCGGAACGTCATCGCAGGCTCCTTCGGCCCGGCCGGCGGCGCCGGTCGGGGGCAAGAGTTCGGGTTTTTGGAATGCTGAGTTCCCCTGGCGCGGCGGACGCAATCGCCGGGCCAGGGCTATAGTCCTGCGATGCGCTGACTCGTGCGGAATTTCAGGGAGGCGGCGGGCATCGTGCGGCTGGTCTCAAAACGGTTCGGAAGACGGCGCCATCCTACCAGACTTTTCCGGTTTGAGGGAGCGGTCCGTGCCGGGCTCCGCAGGGGACTGCGGTCCGGCGCTTGACGACGGCAGCGAACACCGTCAGGAACAAAACATGACCGAGCGCCTCATCAGCGGAGCGAAGCGCGAGGCGGACGCCTACGAGGCGTCGATCCGCCCGCGCACGCTCGACGATTTCGTGGGCCAGGAGCAGGCCCGCGCCAACCTCCGCGTCTTCATCGAGGCGGCGAAGGCGCGCGGCGACGCGCTCGACCACGTGCTGTTCGCGGGCCCGCCGGGGCTCGGCAAGACGACGCTCGCGCAGATCGTTGCCAAGGAGCTCGGCGTCGGGTTCCGCGCCACGTCGGGACCGGTGATCTCGAAGGCGGGCGACCTCGCAGCCCTGCTCACCAACCTCGAAGAGCGGGACGTGCTGTTCATCGACGAGATCCATCGCCTCAATCCGGCGGTGGAGGAAATCCTCTATCCGGCGCTCGAGGATTTCCAGCTCGATCTCATCATCGGCGAAGGGCCGGCGGCGCGCTCGGTGCGCATCGACCTCGCGAGATTCACGCTCGTCGGCGCGACGACGCGGCTCGGGCTGCTCACGACGCCGCTGCGCGACCGCTTCGGCATCCCGGTGCGGCTCAACTTCTATACGGTCGAGGAGCTGGAAAAAGTGGTGACGCGGGGCGCGCGCGTGCTCGGTGCGCCGATCGCGCGGGACGGGGCGATGGAGATCGCGCGGCGCGCGCGCGGCACGCCGCGGATCGCGGGCCGCCTGCTCAGGCGCGTGCGCGATTTCGCTGCGGTCTCGGGCACACCCGTGATCGATGCCGCGGCGGCGGACGTCGCACTCCGGGCGCTCGAGGTGGATGAAGCCGGGCTCGATGCGCTCGATCACCGCTACCTCATGTGCATCGCTGGCACCTACGAGGGCGGCCCGGTCGGCATCGAGACGCTGGCGGCGGCCCTCTCCGAGCCGCGCGATGCGCTGGAGGAGATCGTCGAGCCTTATCTGCTGCAGCAGGGGTTCATCGGACGCACGCCGCGCGGGCGCGTGCTGACGCTCAAAGCTTTCCGCCATCTCGGGCTTTCCGGCCCGCCGCGGGCCGCGAGTCCGGAACTGCCGTTCGAGGAGGGGGAGGACTAGGCTCGGGCCGTGCCGCAGGGGAGGGGGCGGAACGTCCGGTCTCTCAGCCGGAATTCCGGCAGCCCGAATTCGGGCTTTCTCTCGGTTTACCGCTAATGCATCGGGTTTATCCTCTCGCGTTCGGTGCGCGGTAAAGATGCTCTCCGGCGGTCGTCCGACCGCCGGTCCCCCCATGGTTACGGAGTGGTCGTGTTCTCACGCAGGCAGGTTCTGAAGGGCCTCGTTGCAGCGGGCCTGGTCTCCACCAGCTTCGGCGGCTATGCGCTGGCGGAGCCGTTCCGGTTCGGCGTGACGCACTATGCGGTCTCTCCTCCCGAATGGCCGGCGGCGCTCACGCTCCGCGTCGCCGTGATCGCCGACCTCCATGTCTGCGAACCCTGGATGGGGCTCGACCACCTCGCCCGCATCGTGGCGCGCACCAATGCGCTCAAGCCCGACGTCGTTCTCCTGCTCGGCGATTACGTGCGTGGCGGGCGGATCGTACCGTGGAGCCGGGTCGTGCCGCACGACGATTGGGCGGCCGTGCTTGTCGGGCTCAAGGCGCCGCTCGGCGTTCATGCCGTGCTCGGCAATCATGACTGGTGGGAGGACGCCGACGCACTCCGCCGCGGCCACCTCGTCACCCGGGCCGGCGTCGCGCTCGAGACGGCGGGTATTCCCGTCTACCAGAACCGCGCGGTCCGCCTCGAGAAGGAGGGACAGCCGTTCTGGATCGCGGGGCTCGGCGATCAGTGGGCCTTCCGGAGGATCGGGTCGGCCCGGGGCTTCGACGATCTCGCCGGGACCCTTGACACGGTGACGGACGATGCCCCCGTTATCCTGATGGCGCATGAGCCGGATATTTTTCCGCGGGTGCCTCCACGCGTGGCGCTGACGCTCGCGGGGCATACACACGGCGGACAGGTGACGCTCGCGGGCTTTGCGCCGATCATTCCGTCGAAGTACGGGCAGCGCTACCGCTACGGACACATCGTCGAGGAGGGGCGTAACATGATCGTGTCGGCGGGGCTCGGCTGCTCGACGCTGCCGGTCCGCTTCGGTGCGCCGCCGGAAATCGTGCTCGTCAGCCTCGGCTCGGGGTCGAATATCGCCTGAGACCATGGGTCGCCTTGGATCGGACCCACGCGGAGCGTCACTCCTCGGTCTCGTCAAAAGCTTCGAGCGCGGCTCCGCTTCGGATCACCGCGCTCCAGGTCGTCGGAGCGGATTGAAGTGCGGAACCATCTTCCATGAGCGAGCCTCTGAATACCTGGCCGGATCTCGCCGGCCGTATCGTCGACGACGCCAGCGGGCGGCACCACGTGCTCGCGGTGCGCGTCTATTTCGAGGACACGGATGCGGGCGGCATCGCCTATCACGCGTCCTATATCCGTTGGTGCGAGCGCGGGCGGACGGACTTCCTGCGCCTCCTCGGCACGGACTCGCGGCGCCTCATCGACGGCTCGACGAGCTCGGAGCCGGCCGCCTTCGTCGTGCGGCGGATGACGTGCGACTTCCTCAGGCCGTCGCGCATGGACGACGTGCTGATGGTCGAGACGCGGGTCAAGGCGATCGGCGGCGCGAGCGTGACACTCCTGCAGACCGTGCTGCTCGACGGCCGGCGCGTGTTCGAGGCGGAGGTGACGGTGGTGCTGATTGCGGTGTCGGGCAAGCCGCTCCGGCTCTCAACGGCGATCCGCAGCGCATTCGGCGGCGCGGACGAGGGGCACGTGCTCGGCCCCGACGCGCCCGGGGCATAGGCAGGCGCGGGCATAATCGTTCCGGCCGCCATCCGCGGCACATGGACAAGGCGGCGCTCTCCGGGGATGATGGCGCCTTGCAAGGGATGTTGCCGGGGGGCGCCATGACGACCGCAAAAGACGCGCGCGGGATCGATCTCGACATCAAGGATGCGATGGAAGGCTACGAGCGCTTCCGCCTCGCGTTCGAGCGCGACCGCGCGTTCTACAAGAGCCTCGCCACAAAGAAGCAGACGCCGCGGCTGCTCTGGATCGGCTGCTCGGACAGCCGCGTGGTGCCGTCGCAGATCACGCAGGCGGATCCGGGCGAACTGTTCGAGGTGCGCAACATCGCCAACTGCGTGCCGCCGGCCTGGGCGGACGACGAGGCGGTGGGGGCGGCCATCGAGTACGCGCTCGGTCCTCTCGGCATCGACGACATCGTCGTCTGCGGGCATACGGGCTGCGGCGGCATCCAGGCGCTGGCCGGGCCGATGCCACCCGATCAAGGGGGCCATCTCGGACGCTGGATCGAGTACACGCGGCCGGCGCACCGGCTCGTCGCGGCGGCGGGGCTCTCCGAAGCGGAGCGCAGCGCCGCGACCATCCGGGCGCACGTCCAGTTCCAGCTCGACAACCTCATGACCTACGAGATCGTCGCCACGGGCGTCGCGGAGGGGCGCATCGGCATCCACGGCTGGATCTACGACATGGAGCAGGGGGAGATCCTCGCCTACGACCCCAAGACGGGGCACTGGCGCGGCCTGCTCGAAGCGGGTGATTGAGCGCGGACACCCTAGGCAATGAAGCGCGAGATGATCGAACGGCAACAGGTCTGGATCTATCTCTGCGCTATCGTTACGGGCCTCGCGGTTGGTGCGATGGTGCCGGGGCTCGGTCCCGGCATGGAAATGCTGCTGTGGCCCAGCCTGGCTGTGCTCCTCTACGCGACGTTCACGCAGGTTCCGCTCGCCCATCTTCCGGATGCCTTTCGCGACATGCGGTTCATGTCGGCGGTGCTCGCCGGCAACTTTGTCGCGCTGCCCCTGATCGTTTGGGGGCTTCTGGCGCTGGTGCCGGACGTGCCGCCGGTGCGGCTCGGCGTTCTGCTCGTGCTCCTGGTTCCCTGTACGGACTGGTTCATCACGTTCGCGCACCAGGCGGGTGGCGATGTGCGCCGCGCGATCGCGGTGACGCCGGTGGTGCTCGTGATCCAGATCGTGCTGCTGCCGGCCTATCTCTGGCTGCTCATGGGCGATGGGTTCGCCGAGATCGTTTCGGCCGAGCGCATGGTGACGGTGTTTCTGGTGGTGATCGTCGTGCCGCTGGCGCTGGCTTACCCCACCGAACGTTGGGTCGAGCGCGACAGGGCTCGCGGGAGCCTGATCGCCCGGCTCGGTTGGCTGCCCGTGCCCCTTCTGGCGCTGGTCGTGTTCCTGATTGCCGGCTCGCAGGTCGAGTCGATCGTCGGCGCGCTGCCGCTGCTCGCCGACGTGCTGGCCCCGTTCCTGCTCTTTCTGGCCGCCGCCGCTGCTCTGGGGCTTGTACTCGGCCGGCTGTTCGCGCTGTCGCCGGCACAGCAGCGCACGCTGCTCTTCAGCTTCGGCACACGCAATTCGTTTGTCGTGCTTCCCTTCGCGCTTGCCCTGCCCGCGGGCTGGGAGGCAACGACGATCGTCATCGTCTTCCAATCGCTGGTCGAGCTTTTCGGTATGCTGTTGTTCCTGTGGCTGGTTCCGCGCCTCCCGGGGTGCGCCGGAGAGTCCGGCCAGTGCTGAGATCCGGCCTCGGTTTAGTCATATTGCGCGGCAACAAGGGCCTTGATGGTCCGTGCGCGCCAGTGCAGGTTGCCGCCGCCTGGGGGGCGCGATGGCCGATTCGGCACACTCATCTTCGCGGGGCACTCGGCCGCCCAATCTTTGTTGAGACCGATGACACACGCCTCGGATGGATCGCGATCCGGGGCGGCCATGACCCGAGCCTCGAGAGACGGTTGAACCCATGAATCCGGAAGAAGTGACGCAAACGGCCCTGGCGCCTCAAGCGCACGGCGTATCCTTCATCGAACTCTTCATGCAGGCGTCGCCCACGGTCCAGATCGTGATGGCCGGCCTGGGTCTCGCCTCCATCTGGTCGTGGGCGATCATCATCGAGAAGCTGATCGCCTTTCGCCGGGCCCGTATCGAGGCCGACCGCTTCGAGCAGACGTTCTGGTCCGGCCAGTCGCTCGACGAACTCTACAACAACCTGTCGCGCGGGCACACGATCACCATGGCGGCGCTGTTCGTCGCGGCGATGCGCGAATGGAAACGCTCCGTCGAAGGCAACATCCGTGCGCTCGGCGGCATCCAGCTCCGTGTCGAGAAGGTCATGGACGTCACCATCAGCCGCGAGATGGAACGGCTCGACCGGCGGCTCCTGTTCCTGGCGACGGTCGGCTCGACGGCGCCGTTCGTCGGCCTGTTCGGCACCGTCTGGGGCATCATGACGAGCTTCCAGGCCATCGCCATCTCGAAGAACACCAACCTCGCCGTGGTCGCGCCCGGCATCGCGGAGGCGCTGTTTGCGACCGCCCTCGGCCTGATGGCCGCCATCCCGGCCGTGGTCTTCTACAACAAGTTTTCCGCGGACTCGGCCCACATCAGCCAGCGCCTCGAAGCGTTCGCCGACGAGTTCGCAGCCATCGTCTCGCGCCAGATCGACGTCAGGAGCTGACGGCTAGGTTGCGTACTCATGATTGGATCGGACATTGATGAGCCAGGACAAGCCAAGGGCCAGGAAAATCGCGCAGCGCGATGCCTGTGCATCGGGCAAGCGGTTTGACGCCGCCATTGGCTTGTCCTGGCTCACCCCGAAGGGGCGCGGTCCTTTCGCGCGTCCGGTGCGTCGCGAAAGCTTGCAAACCATGGAGGTTTGCTGCGCTTTCGCTCCTGCCGGCAGCACGAAAGTCCTCGCGTCAATGCCCATCCAATCATGAGTACGCAACCTAGTGTGATGATCGAGACATTCGCCATATCAAGCGTCCTGCTCCCGAGCGAATTTCTCGATCTCGATCACACGAGCAAGTCCATGATTCTAGTGTCCCTTATGAGTCCGAAGTTCGCCATGGGACCTAGCTGCAAACTCAAGCGAACTTCGGAATCGGGACACTAGATGGGAATGAGCATCAAGGCCGGAGGCGGGGGCCGGCGCAGGAGCCGCGGCAGCCGACATGCGCCGATGAGCGACATCAACGTCACGCCCATGGTCGACGTGATGCTGGTGCTGCTCATCATCTTCATGGTGGCGGCGCCGTTGCTCACGGTCGGCGTGCCGATCGAGCTGCCGCAGTCGCAGGGCAAGCAGCTCGAAAGCAACCACGAGCCGCTCACCATCTCGGTTTCGTCCAATGGTGATGTTTTCATCGGCGAGACGAAGGTGGGGATCGACGAGATCGCCGAGAAGCTCAAAGCCATCGCCAAGAACGGCGTCGACGAGCAGATCTTCGTGCGTGGCGACAAAGGGATCTCGTACGGGCAGGTGATGCTGGTGATGGGCCGCATCAGCGCCGGCGGGTTCAAGAAGGTGTCGCTGGTGACCGAGGTGGAGGACGGGGCGGCCCGTTGAGACCGAAAACGGGGGCCGGCCCCCGTCGGATCGGGCCCGGATCTCGTACGAGGCGAAGGCATGGTGCAGCACAGGCGAGTCCGCGCGGCGCGGAGAGGCGGCAGTCCCGTGACATCGTCGGGGCTGCGGCTCGGCGCGTGCGCCGGTCGCGCGGGCTTGGGCGGGTGCGCTCGCGATAGGGGCATCACTTTCGATGGGGTTCGGCCGTGGCGTTCGGGCTGACCGTCTCCATCCTCATGCATGGCGGAGCCCTTCTGTGGATGTTGCTCGCCATGGCCAACACGCCGCCGCTGAAGGACCCGGAGCCGGAGCCGATCGCGGTGGCGCTGATCACGCCTTCGGAGCTGCTCGCTCTCAAGAAGGGCAGCGAGACGGCGACCGAGCTCGAAGCAAAAGCCAAGGAGGAGCCCAAGCCCGAGGTGTCGAAGGTCGAGGCCGAGAAGCCGAAGCCCATCGTCGCGCCGGAGCTTCCCGTCGAGCCCACGCCGCCTGAGCCGCCGACAAAAGAGGCCGAGGCGCCGCCGCCCGAGCCGCCGAAGAGCGAGCCGCCGCCCAAGTCCGATCCGATCGCAGAAAAGCTCGCCGCGCTGCCGATCGAGCAGCCGCCGCCCGGGCCCACGCCCGAGGAGCTGAAGAAGATCGAGGACGAGAAGCGGGCCGAGGAGCAGCGGCAGGAGGAGAAACGCAAGGCCGAAGAGCAGAAGAAAAAAGAAGAAGAGGCGAAAAAGAAGAAGGCCGAGGAAGAGAAAAAGAAAAAGGAGCAGGAGCGCAAAAAGAAGCTCGCCGAGCAGAAGCGCAAGGAGGAGGAAAAGAAGAAAAAGCAGCAGCAGGCCGATCGCCTGGCCGCGCTCCTCGACAAGGACCCGACGCGCAAGGGCGCTCCCAACTCGGCGACCCAGCCCCAGAATCCCACAGACTACATGGGACCGACGGCGGGCGCGCGCGAAGGCGATGCGCCCGTGCTCTCGGTGCGCGAGCAGGATCTCCTGCGCTCCCAGATCAGCGCCCAGCTCCGGCAATGCTGGAAGCTGCCGGGCGGCGGCGGTGGCATCGAGACGATGGTGGTCACGCTGCGCTGGCGGCTCAGGCCCGACGGGTCGCTCGACGGGGAGCCGGTGCCCGAGGCGCCGCAATCCGGCCCGGTCTATCAGATAGCCGCAGAAGCCGCGATGCGGGCGGTGAAAGCCTGCTCGCCGTTCACGCTTCCGCCCGACAAATACTGGGCCTGGAAATCGATTATCTGGGATTTCGATCCGCGCGAAATGCTTTAGGTCATGAACTCATTACGGATGATGCATTGATGAGCCAAAGCGAGCGAAGGGTTAGGAAAACCGCGCAGGTCGATGCCTGCGCATCGGCTAAGCGGTCTTGGCTTACCCCGCAGGGGCGCGGTCCTTTTGCGCCCCTGGTTCGTCGCGAGACCTTGCAAACCATGGCGGTTTGCGGCGCTCTCGCTCCTGCCAGCGACGCAAAAGTCCTCGCGTCAATGCGTCATCCATAGTGAGTTCATGACCTAAATGAAGCCATCCGGTATGCATCGCAGGTGACAATGACTGACGCCCTTCCTCCTTTCGCCTGCGTGTTCCGCCGGCCGTTCTCCGCGCTCGCCTTCGTGCTTCTGGTGCTGGCCTGCCTCGGCGCGAGGCCCGCCTCGGCGCAGGTCGACGATGCCTATCGTCCGCCGCCCGTCGGCGGTGGGGGCGGCGGGTTCCAGGATCAGCTCCGCCAGCAGGGCTACGACGTGCCGCCACCGCCCCCGCCGATGGGCGGGGGAGGCGCCAGTCAAGGCGTCTACCAGGGCGGCGGCCAGGACGGGTTCAGCTCGGAAGGGCTGCGCGGCACACAGCGCCACGGCGTCGTGGCGCCGATCCCGATCGCGATTCCGGTCTTCTCGGGCGACGATCCCAAGCTCGCGCAAGAGGTGGCTCAGGTGCTGACCGCCAACCTCGAGCGCTCAGGGCTGTTCCAGCCGCTCGATCCGGCGTCGTTCCTGGACAACATCCGCGACGTCAACGCCCTGCCGCGGTTTCCGGACTGGCGCCAGATCGGCGCCGAGGCGCTGGTCGTCGGGCGCGTCACGCGCGGCGCCGACGGGCGGCTCACGTCCGAGTTCCGGCTTTGGGACGTGACGAGCGGCAAGCAGCTCTCGGGGCAGCGGTTCACGACGGGTGCACAGAACTGGCGGCGCGTGGGACACCTCGTCGCCGACCAGGTCTACGAGCGGCTCACCGGCGAGAAGGGCTACTTCGACACGCGCGTGGTGTTCGTCGACGAGACCGGGCCCAAGACCCGTCGCGTGAAGCGACTCGCCATCATGGACCAGGACGGCGCCAACGTTCGGCTTCTGACGCAGGGCCAGCAGATCGTGCTGACGCCGCGGTTCAACCCGGTCGCCAGCGAGATCGCCTACATGGCCTATACGAAGGACCAGCCCGAGGTCCTGCTCATGAACCTGCAGACCGGGAAGACGGAGGCGGTGGGCGAGTTTCCGGGCATGACCTTCGCGCCGCGATTCTCGCCCGACGGCCAGAGCGTCATCATGAGCCTGCAGGACGGGAGCGATTCCAACATCTACGTCATGGACCTCAGGACGCGGCAGTCGCGCCAGCTCACCCGGTCGGGCGCGCTCGATACCAGCCCGAGCTTCTCGCCGGACGGACGCCAGATCGTCTTCGAATCCGATCGCGAGGGGACACAGCAACTCTACGTCATGGGCGCCGACGGCTCCAACGCGCGCCGTATCAGCATGGGCGAGGGGCGCTACTCGACGCCCGTCTGGTCGCCGCGCGGCGACTACATCGCCTTCACCAAGCAACTCGCCGGCCGATTCCTGATCGGCGTGATGCGCCCCGACGGATCGGGGGAGCGGGTGCTGACGGAGGGCTACCACAATGAGGGACCGACCTGGGCGCCGAACGGACGCGTGCTCATGTTCTTCCGCGAGAGCCAGGGCGAGGAGGGGGGCGCGCGAATCTATTCTGTGGATCTCACGGGGTACAACGAGCGAGTCGTGAGCACGCCGTCGTACGCCTCGGACCCCGCTTGGTCGCCGCTCCTGAACTGATGCGTGGCTTTACGTCTCCTTAACGCAAAGAGAGCTATTCTTGCCTCAATGCCCCTCTGTCGAGATGGGGAAGTTTTGCGTTTTTAATCAATTGCTTCCGGGCGCGGCGCGGCGGCCGTGCATAGACCTGCGGAGCACAAACAACGGCGTGGCATTTTCGCATCTACGAGGGGGGAAAACAGTGCCAGGGAACCCTCAGTTCTTGATCAAATCATGCCGTGCCGGTACCCCAATATTCGGCTCGTCGCCGAACAAGCATCAGGAGATTAGACTATGCAGGGTGTGAAGGGGCTGATCGTTCTCTCGGCTGCCGTGGTCGCTGTTGCCCTCGGTGCGTGCCGTCGTGAAGAAGCGGCACCGCTGAAGCTCGGCGCCGAGGTTCCGACTGCCACGGAAGTGGCTCGTTAACGTCCGAAATTCACTTTGGGACACAACAGGAGATACTACCATGAAGGGCGCTATCGTTCTCGCTGCCGCTATCGTTGCTGTCGCTCTCGGCGCTTGCCGTCGTGAAGAGGCCGCTCCGCTGAAGCTCGGCGCGGATGTTCCGGCTGTCGCCGACGTTCGCTAAGCGAATTCAAAGTCCGGCCTGAGCTTCGACTCAGGCGGGCTTGGAGATTGGAGCTGTCACAGCCTATGCTGCGGCAGCTCTTTTCTATTTTTGCGGCCTGTCTGTGCGTGAACGCACCCCGCGCCACGCTGCAAAAGGCGCGATGTCCACCGCTGTCCCCAGACTATTTGACCGCCGGCATCTTCGCGCTTGCTGCTCCCGACGCGATCGCTCATTTTCGCCCCGAGCGCCGCGCAAGATGCGCTGTCTGGCGGCGAAGCGGATCGTCGGGCCTCGGTCCGAATCGTATCCGCAGCAGACAGGGCGTCGCCCGCGGTTTCGCGGCAGCGGATGGGAGTTCGGCATCCGGGCACCGATGCATGCGAAGGCATGCGGGGCCGGCGTCCTTCGGAAGGCATTCTTGTGCGGATCTCTGCCGTACCGAGGGGAGTGGCCACATTTTCGTACTCAAGCCTCGGGTATCTGAGGGGCCGGGTAGGGTTCACGGGGTGGTTTGAGCTCCGGCGTCACGCCGTCGAGCCGATGAAAGGATAATTTGATGGCGCCTGTTTTTCGGGCCTTCAGGTTTGCCTGTGCCGTGCTGCTTCTCGCGGGGATGGCGGGCGTCAGCGGCTGTGCGAACAATCAGAACGACCCCAACTCGCAGCTCGGCCCGGACGGCAAGGGGCCGATCACGCCCGGCACGAGCCGCGATTTCAGCGTCAACGTCGGCGATCTCGTCTACTTCTCGTCGGATAGCTCCGACCTCACGCCCGAAGCGCAGTCGACGCTGCAGAGGCAGGCGCAGTGGCTCCGGCAGTATCCGCAGTTCACGGTCACCATCGAAGGCCACGCGGACGAGCGCGGCACGCGCGAGTACAACATCGCGCTCGGTGCACGCCGCGCGACGACGGTGCGCAACTACTTGGCGCAGAACGGCGTGGCTGCGAATCGCATCCGGACGATCTCCTTCGGCAAGGAGCGGCCGGTGGCGGTCTGCAACGACATCTCGTGCTGGTCGCAGAACCGCCGCGCGCAGACCGTGCTCAACAGCCGGGTCGCCTCCTGACGGGCTCGTGCCCGGCCGGGAGACACCCGTCGGACACCTTTTGCTCGGTTATCGAAAAACTTTGTTTTTGACGTAAGAATGCCCAGCCTCCGGCGCGTGCCCGGCAAAGTTTGGCCGTATTGCGAGCGCACAGCTTTTTTCTCGTGACATCATTGGCGTTTGGCCTGTCCCAACGCATGTGAAAAAGCAGGAAGCCAACCATGCGTGCGGGATGTGCGGGGGGCGGGGAGTTGGTAAGGCGCATCGCGCTCCGCTTCGCGGTTGCCGGCCTCTGCGTGGCGCCTCTCGCGATCGGCGCGGCAACCCTCGGGATCGCGCAGGCTCACGAGCAGGAGGCGGACGGCGCGGAAGTCCCCATCGGCACGTTCACGCTCGGCCCGCGCGAGGCGACCCCTCCTCATGATGGCTTCTCGATCGTTGAGCCGCCGGCGGGTGTTCCCGAACGTCTGCGCGATTCCGCCGACGATGGCAGCGGCCGCTGGTTCTTCCAGGGCTGGGACACGCCGCGCTCGCGCGGGGCCTCGGCGGAGGATCTCTACAGGGACGGGAAAGCCGCGCTCGACCAGGGGCGGCGCGACGAGGCGCAGCGGCTTTTCGAGCGCCTCATCGCGGAGGCTCCGGATAGCCCGCGCGTGGCCGCCGCCCGGCAATACCTCGGACAGATCTATCGCAGCGTCGAAACCGCGGCGCCGGTCGCGCCCGCTCGCGGACAGCCCGGCGACCCGAGCGCGGACGCGGAGCTGCCATGGCGGAGCGGCGGGACGGCGTCGGCGGATGCGAGGACGGGGGTGGCCGGCGTTACGCAGGCCGTGCCGCGCGCCGTGCTGTACCAGGCGCGTGTGTCGCCGGTGGTCGACAGCGAATTTCTCTCCGATGCGGGCGACCGCGTGTTCTTCGGCGCCGGGAGCACCAATCTCGGCGCGCGGGCGCGGGGCGTGATCCAGGCCCAGGCGCGCTTCCTCATGCGCTATCCCGACCTTTACGCCGCCGTGGAGGGGCATGCCGACGATGGCGCCATGTCCGACATCGAGACGCTGCGCATTTCCGAGGAGCGGGCCGCCGTCGTGCGCGACCGTCTGGTTGCGGAGGGCGTGGATGCGGCGCGTCTCGTGGCCTACGGCCGGGCGCGCGAGGAGCGCGTCTCCGATTGCCCGGCGCCCGAGTGCCTCGCCCAGAACCGGCGCGCCGTGACGGTGCTTCTGAGCCGCCGGGTCGAAGCCGCCCGGCAGCCCTCGCGCCGCGCCCAGGGCGGTGCGCCGAGCTCGTCGGCCGTGTCGCCGACCCAGTGAGGGCGGGCGCACGTCGGCACGGAGGCGTTGCGAGTTGACAGGGACGGGCGAAGGGCGGACAGCAGGATGTCGACGGTCGAGGGCGTGAGCGATCCCCGTGGACCTCCATCCCGTCGCATTGGCGTTGAGGCCCCAAGGGGCCTAGGTCATGAACTCATTATGGATGATGCATTGATGAGCCAAAGCGAGCCAAGGGCCAGGAAAACCGCGCAGGTCGATGCCTGCGCATCGGGCAAGCGGTTTGACGACGCCATTGGCTCGCTTTGGCTCACCCCGCAGGGGCGCGGTCCTTTTGCGCCCCTGGTTCGTCGCGAGACCTTGCAAACCATGGAGGTTTGTGGCGGTCTTGCTCCTACCAGCGACGCAAAAGTCCTCGCGTCAATGCGTCATCCATAATGAGTTCATGACCTAAGGTGGTCCCAATCGGAACGTTGAAGGAGGAGGGCGCTTCGCCCATGGGTTCGTCCACGCCAGTCTCGAGAGGGCGCGCAGCGTCGGCGGTGGCCGGTCTTTTGCTCGCGGCGCTCAGCGTCGCAGGGCCGGCTGCGGCCCAGGGCGTGCAGAGCCAGACGCTGCCGGCGGCGCAGGGCGCCCAGGGAAAGGCGCCGAAAGGCGCGGCGGCCGGCGGCGACAGCGGTCTGCGCGGGCGCGTGGAGCAGCTCGAAGGCCAGCTCGTCGATCTGCAGGTCGTGATCGGAACGCTCGAGTCGCTGGCGCGCACCGGAGGGACCGCCCCAGCCCCCGTGCGCTCGGAAGCCGCCGGCGGCGTCGCGGCCGGCGATCGGGCGCGGCTCGACAGCATGGAAACGCAAATCCGCGCGCTGACGGCCCAGGTCGAGCAGCTCGCGGCCGAGCTCCGTGCGCAGGGGGGCGTACAGCGCCGCTCCGAGGCTCCGGGCTTCGACATGGAGACGACCCGCTTCGGCTCCACGACGGTGACGTCGGACCACGCCGATCCGATCGGGGCGTTGGCCGGCTCCGGGGATGCCTATGGAGCGGAGGGGTACGCGGGCGGCATGACGGCGCCAGGGGCGCCGGATCCCTTCGCGGGCGCGGCCCCGCCGCCGACCTATGGTTCCGAATCGTTGCCGCCTCCCGGCGGGTTCGCAGCGGTCGATCCCGGCGCGGGCGGCAGTCCGAAGCAGGCGTACGAGACGGCCTACGGGCATCTGCTGCAGCAGGACTATGGCGCGGCCCAGGCCGGGTTCCGCGACTTCCTCAAATCCTATCCGCGCGATCCGCTGGCGCCCAACGCGCTCTACTGGCTTGGCGAGTCGCATTACGTGCAGCGCAACTACGCCGATGCCGCCGAGGCGTTCGATCTCGTCGTCGCGAGCTATGGGACGAGCAGCAAGGCGCCCGATGCGCAGTTGAAGCGCGGGATGGCGCTCGCCCAACTCGGCAAGCGGCAGGATGCGTGCACGGTGCTGCGCGCCGTCGGCTCGAAGTTTCCGAACGCACCTGCTCAGCTCAAGGCGAAGGCGGACGGCGAACGGCAGAGGATCGGTTGCCCGTGACCGATCGCAGGTGACCGATCGAACGGGGCTTTGATGAGGCCGGCGAGAGGCGCTTCGGACGCGATCCGAGGCGATCCGGCCCGGGACGCGCTGGCCGTGTACGATCTTCCGGATCTCGAAGCCCTGTTCGGCGTGCCGCTGGCGCCGTTCAAGCGCGCGGTTCTCGCCGTCTCGGGCGGGCCCGACAGCATGGCGCTGATGCTGCTCGTCGCGCGCTGGGTGCAGCGGGGACTTGCGCCCGGCGGGCTTACGATCGAGGTGGCGACCGTCGATCACGGGCTCAGGGCAGCCTCCGCCCGCGAGGCGGAATGGGTGGCGGAGCGTGCGAAAGCGCTGGGCTTTCGGCACACGACGCTGGTGTGGGGCGGCAACACGCCGGGCTCTGCGCTCCAGGCCCGCGCGCGGGAAGCGCGCTATGCGCTGCTGGTCGCCCACGCGCGGACCGCCACACCCGCAGCCGTCGTCACGGCGCACACGTCGGACGATCAGGCCGAGACGCTCCTCATGCGGCTCGGGCGCGGCAGCGGGCTCGACGGTCTGGCGGGGATGGCGCCCGCGCGGACGCTCCTGGCGGATGGCTCGGTCTCGCTCGTACGCCCGTTGCTCGGTGTCCCGAAGAGCTCTCTCATGGCACTGCTTGAGGCGCAGGGCGAGGGATGGATGGACGACCCCTCGAACCAGCGGCTCGATTTCGAGCGCGTGCGGATCAGGGCGGCGCACGGCCACCTGGCGCCTCTCGGCCTCTCAAACGAGAAGCTCGCGCTCAGCGCTCAGCGCCTCACGAGGGCGCGCGATGCGCTCGAGCAGGTAACCGGCGCCCGGCTCGCCGAGCTCGTCGATGTCCACGAGGGCGTATTCGCCTCGATCGACCGGGCGGCCTGGGAGGGCGAGCCCGAGGACATTCGCGTGCGTCTCCTCACGCGCCTCATCGCGACGTTCGGGGGCGAAGCGAAGCCTCCGCAGCTCTCGCAGGTCGAGGCGCTCGTTGCCGCCATCGCGCGCGGACGGGCGCTCGCGCAAACGCTCGGCGGCTCAATCGTCTCGCAGGGACGCACGAGGCTGCGCCTCTATCGCGAGCCGGGCCGTCGCACGCTGCCCGAGGTCACGCTCATGCCGGGCGAGGAGGTGGTGTGGGACTGGCGATTCCGCATCCGTTACGCCGGCGCGGCGGATGAGGACGCGTCCGAGGCTCGCGATGATGCGTCGGCGGAGGGCGTTGTCGTCCGCCCGCTCGGGCTCGCCGCCTATGCAACCTTGAGGGGGGCGCTCACTCCCCGGGATCGCCCGCCGGCGCGGGCGGCCGCGTCCCTGCCCGCGGTGTGGTCGGGCGAGCGGCTGGTCGCGGTGCCGGGCCTCGCGGGCGCGCTGCCCCCCGACGACCGCTTCAGCGCCGTCTTTCTCGGCTTCAAGCGCGCCCCGCGCTAAGGTCTGATGAGAGGGGATCACGCTTCGAGGGGCTGCTGCGGCGTCCTCGCACGCCCCGAACCGGCCATTAAACTTGGCAAAGATGGGTGCGGCACCTATCTTAGGGCGCAGTCAGAGGTGGATCCAAGCCGGCAGCCCTGATTTCGTGCCGGCTCGCTCGGGAAAGCAAATGAATCCGAATTTTCAGAAGCTTGCGATTTGGGTGGCCGTTTTCGTGCTGCTGGCCGCGCTTTTCAACCTGTTCAATAGCCCCACGCAGAGCCGCCGGGGTTCCGAGATCAGCTATTCGGATTTCTTGAGCGCGGTCGATGCGGGAACGGTCGCGGAGGTGACGCTGGCCGGAAACCGCATCTACGGAACGATGCGCGACAACGCCACGCCGTTCACGAGCTATGCGCCGTCCGACCCCTCGCTCGTCGAGCGCCTCAAGACCAAGGACGTGAAGTTCAAGGCGCGGCCGTCCGACGAGGACGTGCCGTCGATCCTGTCCGTGCTCCTCAACTGGTTCCCCATGCTGCTCCTGATCGCGGTGTGGGTGTTCTTCATGCGGCAGATGCAGTCGGGCTCCGGCCGCGCCATGGGCTTCGGCAAGAGCCGGGCGAAGCTGCTCACCGAGCGGCAGGGCCGCGTCACGTTTGAGGACGTGGCGGGCGTGGATGAAGCGAAGGCCGACCTCGAGGAGATCGTCGAGTTCCTGCGCGATCCGCAGAAGTTCCAGCGGCTCGGCGGACGCATCCCGCGCGGCGCGCTGCTGGTCGGCCCTCCCGGCACCGGCAAGACGCTGATCGCGCGCGCGGTCGCGGGCGAAGCCAACGTGCCGTTCTTCACCATCTCGGGCTCTGACTTCGTCGAGATGTTCGTCGGCGTCGGTGCGTCGCGCGTGCGCGATATGTTCGAGCAGGCGAAGAAGAATGCGCCCTGCATCATCTTCATCGACGAGATCGACGCCGTGGGCCGTCACCGCGGCGCGGGCCTCGGCGGCGGCAACGACGAGCGCGAGCAGACGCTGAACCAGCTCCTCGTCGAGATGGACGGCTTCGAGGCCAACGAAGGCATCATCATCATCGCGGCCACCAACCGGCCGGATGTTCTCGACCCCGCGCTTCTGCGCCCGGGCCGCTTCGACCGGCAGATCGTGGTGCCGAACCCGGATATCGCGGGACGCGAGAAGATCCTCAAAGTCCATATGCGCAAAAGCCCGATCGCGCCCGACGTCGACGCCAAGACCATTGCGCGCGGCACGCCGGGCTTCTCGGGCGCGGATCTCGCCAACCTCGTCAACGAGGCGGCGCTGCTCGCCGCACGCCGCAACAAGCGGCTCGTGACGCAGGTCGAGTTCGAGGACGCCAAGGACAAGGTGATGATGGGCGCCGAGCGGCGCTCCATGGTTATGAGCGAGGAAGAGAAGCGCAACACCGCCTATCATGAGGCGGGGCATGCCATCGTCGGCCTCAAGGTGCCCTACGATCCGCTGCACAAGGTGACGATCATTCCGCGCGGCCGCGCCCTCGGCGTGACGATGAACCTGCCGGAGGGCGACCGCCACAGCCGCACGCGGCAGTGGTGCGAGGCGCGCCTCGCCGTGCTGTTCGGCGGCCGCGAGGCCGAGATTCTGCTCGGCGGCCCCGAGAACGTGACCAACGGCGCCACCGGCGACATCCAGATGGCGACGCAGCTTGCGCGCGCCATGGTCATGGAGTGGGGCATGTCCGATACGCTCGGACGCGTGCGCTACAACGGCAACGAGCAGGAGGTGTTCCTGGGTCACTCGGTGACGCAGACCAAGAACATCTCGGACGAGACGGCGAAGCTCATCGACGAGGAGATCCGCAATCTCATCCATACCGGCGAGGAGAAGGCGAGGAAGATCCTCACCGAGAACATCGACAAGCTGCACGCCGTCGCCAAGGCGCTGCTCGACTTCGAGACCATCTCGGGCGAGGAGGTGGCGGCGATCATGCGCGGCGAGACCATCGTGCGGCGCGACGACGATTCGTCCAAGGGATCGACTGGGCCGGCCGTGCCGACGGTCGGGCGTCCGCGCCCGCGCGAGGAGCCGGGCACGGGCGGCATGGAGCCCCAGCCGCAGGCTTGATGGCCGGGGCCAGGCTCGCTTAAGTTCGGACGGCCGCGACGGTATCGCGGCCGTTTCCTTTTGATCATCGGCTCGGCACTACGCGGCTGATGCCGGGAGTCCCCCACCTGACCCCTCCCCACGTCGAGTCGAAGACTCGCCTTCGGCGAGAGGGGGAGGGGAAACGCAGCTTTTTCTGGGAGCCCCATGCAGCGCTCGATCTATATCCGTCCACTCGGCGTCTATGCGGCGCGCCGGGATGCGTCGCCGGAGACGCCGCAGGAGGTTTGGGGCGGGTTGCCGCTCGCGGGCGGCCCGCTCGCCTTCTCGGCGCTTGAGGTGCTCGAGCGCGCGCCGGGCGGCACGATCCGCCGCACCGTCGGGCTCGGCGAGCTCTTCGAGCGCGACTGGGGGCGCAATACGCTGGCGGCCTCCGACCTGCTCGAGGCCATCCGCGCGCCGCGGGCGCGGCTTGCCGGGCTCTCGCTCGACCGGCCGCGTATCATGGGAATCGTCAATGTCACGCCCGACAGCTTTTCCGACGGCGGGCAGCACGACGGGGCGGCGGCTGCGATCGCGCATGGGCTGAGGCTCGCGGAGGAAGGGGCCGACATTCTCGACATCGGCGGGGAATCGACGCGGCCGGGCTCGGACGCGGTCGCCGTCGACGACGAGATCCGCCGCGTCATTCCGGTGATCGAGGGGCTGAGAGCCAGGACCGATGCCCTGATCTCCGTCGACACGCGTAAGGCGGACGTGATGCGCCGCGCCGCGGCGGCAGGGGCCGATATCCTGAACGACGTGTCGGCGCTCACGCACGACCCCCGGTCGCTCGAGGTCGCGGCGGAGAGCGGGCTCCCCGTCATGCTGATGCATGCGCAGGGCGACCCCAAGACGATGAACGACAATCCGCAATATGACGACGTGGTGCTCGACGTGTTCGATTTTCTCGAGCAGCGCATCCGGGCCTGCGTCGCGGCCGGCATCCCGAAGGCGCGGCTGGTGGCGGATCCCGGCATCGGCTTCGGCAAGCATCTGCACCACAACGTGGCGGTGCTCAATGCGATGAGCCTCTATCATGGCCTCGGCGTGCCGGTGCTGCTCGGCGCCAGCCGCAAGAAGCTGATCGGGCAGCTCTGCAATGTCGAGGATCCCAGGGCCCGCGTGCCGGGCTCGCTCGCCGCCGCGCTGCATTCCATCGCCCAGGGCGTGCAGATCGTGCGGGTGCACGACGTGAGGGAAACCCGGCAGGCCGTCGCCGTGTGGGAGGCTGTTCAGGCGGGTTCGGAAGCCGCCCTTGCGCGCCCCGCGGCCTCCTGATGCTGTGAAACGGCCGCGCGGCCAGTCTTTTCGCAATTCTTCTTCGAAGAATGGATTAGAATGAGGGGCTTGCAACCGGCAGGGGAATTTCCCCGGGCACGCCTTGGCGTGCGCGGGACGGGCCCGTAAAATTGTCGGGGCGGGGCTCATCCGCCATCATACGAGGGGACCAGATGACACGCCGCTATTTCGGGACCGACGGCATCCGCGGGCAGGCCAACAGGCACCCGATGACGTCGGAGGTTGCGCTCAAGGTGGGCATGGCGGCGGGGAGGCTGTTCCAGAACGGCACCCACAGGCATCGTGTCGTCATCGGCAAGGATACGCGCCTTTCCGGCTACATGCTCGAAGCCGCGCTGATGAGCGGGTTCACGTCCGTTGGCATGGACGTGTTCCTGCTCGGGCCGATGCCGACGCCCGCCGTCGCCATGCTGACGCGGAGCCTGCGCGCCGACCTCGGCGTCATGATCTCGGCGTCCCACAATCGCTACAGCGACAACGGCATCAAGCTGTTCGATCCGGACGGCTACAAGCTGTCCGACGAGGTGGAGCTGCAGATCGAGCAGCTGATCGAGGGAGCCTCCGAGCCGCTGCTGGCACCCGCCGACCGCATCGGGCGGGCGACACGGGTCGACAGCGCGCAGGAACGCTACATCGAGTTCGCCAAGCGCACGCTGCCCAAGAACCTGCGGCTCAACGGGCTCCGGATCGTCATCGACTGCGCGCACGGCGCGGCCTACAAGGTGGCGCCCGAGGCGCTGTGGGAGCTCGGCGCCGAAGTGATCAAGATCGGCGTCGATCCCAACGGACACAATATCAACTACAAGTGCGGCTCGACGGCGCCCGAGGCGCTGATCGACAAGGTGCGCGAGGTGCGCGCCGACATCGGCATCGCGCTCGACGGCGATGCGGACCGCGTGGTGATCGTCGACGAGAAGGGACATATCGTCGACGGCGATCAGCTGATGGCCGTGATCGCGGAGAGCTGGCACCGCCGCGGCAAGCTCAGCGCCGGCGGCATCGTCGCGACCGTGATGAGCAACCTCGGGCTTGAGCGCTACCTCAAGGACCATGGCCTCTCGCTCGCCCGCACGCCGGTCGGCGACCGCTATGTCGTCGAGCACATGCGCCGGCACGGCTACAACGTCGGCGGGGAGCAGTCGGGACACATCGTGCTCTCGGATTTCACGACGACGGGCGACGGGCTCGTCTCGTCGCTGCAGGTGCTCGCGTGCGTGGTGGCGACGGGCAAGCCGGTCTCGGAGGTGTGCGCGCGCTTCACGCCGCTGCCGCAGATCCTGCAGAACGTGCGCTACGCCAGCGGCAAGCCGCTCGACGACACGCGCGTGCGGAGCGTGATCGAGGGTGCGAGACAGCAGCTCGGCAACAGCGGCCGCCTCGTCATCCGTCCGTCCGGAACGGAGCCGGTGATCCGCGTGATGGCGGAAGGCGATGACGAGACGCTCGTCTCGACGGTCGTCGGCGACATCGTCGAGGCCGTGAAAGCCGCCGCTGAGGCGGCATAAGCGCATTCCTCATCGATGCCGGGCGGGTGGCTGCGGCCCGCCGCGCCACGCCGTGCTTGGGCGACGTGCGCCCCCGGCGTGCGGGGTTGGAGCACAGCTTAAACTTCCATTAAGGATTGCGGGCCCAGAGTTCCTCTCGCGAACCGTGCTGCGTTGTTGCCAGATCCCGCGCAGCCCCGGGACAGCCTTCGAGAGGACCGTCATGAGATTTTCACGCGCTTGCGCCGCCGTCGGCGCAGCCGTCGGTATTGTTGTGCTCGCGGGGCCGGCCGTTCCGGCGCGCGCTGCGGACCTGGGATACGGCAGCATCAAGGATGCGCCCGTGCCCGTTGCGGGCCGGACCTGGTACCTCAAAGGTACTGTCGGGGTGAAGAACGAGGACGCGAGCTCGATCTGGACCAGCGGCGGCGGCACGGAAGGCCCCGGCTACGAGAGCGGCAACTTCATCGTTGAGAGCATCGACATCGAGCGCAAGGCGATCTTCGGCGTCGGCGTGGGCCTCGAGTACAATCGCTGGCTGCGCTTCGACGTCACGGGCGAGTACCGCGGCAATCAGCGCTTCAAGGCGCGCGACTACAATCACGTTGATGGCTACAACAACGACTACTCTGCCGACCTCGATGGCTGGCTCGGGCTCTTCAACGCGTACGTGGACCTTTATAGGTGGCGCGGCTTCACGCCCTACGTCGGCGGCGGCATCGGTATCAGCGCGTTCGAGGTGGAGAACTTCAAGGACGTCAACGTCGTGAAGGTTGCCACCTTTACGGGCGACGCGAGCAAGACGACGACCAACTTCGCCTGGGCGCTCTATGCGGGCGTGGGCTACGACGTGACACCCAACCTCGCGCTCGACGTGGCCTACCGCTATGCGGATCTCGGAGACGCCAAGACAGGGCGCGCTTCTGACGGTCTCGGCGGGTGGTACACAGGACTCGAGATCCAGGACATCACCTCGCACGACGTGCTGGTCAGCCTGCGCTACCGCTTCGGTCAGTCCGGCGCGTCTCCCGTGGCTTTCAAATAGGGTTTGAAAAGCGGGCGCCCGGCAAAGGTTTCGAAACCGGCGTGCCCGCCATCGCGATGCTGCTTTGGGAGCGGACTACAGGACAACGACCCGGGCGCCGTCCCGGACGGTTCCGAACAGCTCGAACACGTGCTCGTTCAGCATGCGAATGCAGCCGGAGGAGGCGGACTTCCCAATGCTCCACGGCTCGTTGGTGCCGTGGATGCGATAGAGCGTGTCCCGGCCGTCGCGATAGAGGTAGAGCGCGCGGGCGCCGAGCGGATTGCGCGGCCCTCCGGGCACGTGAGCCGGCAGCGACGGGTTGCGCCGGCGCATGTTGGCGGTCGGTGTCCAGCCCGGCCATCTGGCCCTTCGTCCGATGATGGCTTCGCCGCTCCAGCGCCGCCCATCCTGGCCAACGGCAACGCCGAAGCGAATGGCGGTTCCCGGCCCGTCGATGTAATAGAGCATCCGCTCCTGCTTATTGATGAGGATCGTGCCGGGCTGCTCCGGTCCCGTGTACCGTACCGACTGGCGATGGAACTGCGGCGGGATACGCGTCTTGTCGACCAGCTTGATATTGAACGGGTGGTCGGGGATTTTCCCGATGTACCAATCCGATCGCGCCGCCAGAGCCTCGCGGGGAAACGCGAGGGCGGCGGCTGCGCCCATCAGAAAACCGCGCCGATCGAGTGACAGGCTCATACGCATTCCCCCCTACAAAGTGCGCCGGAGGGGCACCATACATGCGCGATCCCAGGCCAGCAACGGATCGTGCCGCAGCTGTCCTGCGTCAGGTCCGGAGACTTGCCGATTTGCGCCGGGTGAACGCAAAATCGGGATGCCGGTCATAAATTCGTCGCGAACCGACCGCAGGCAGGGATGGGTCCAGGATGCGTCGCTTGGCGGGTGCAAGCTCCGCGGTATCCCATTCTCTTCTTTAGGATAATTCTCAACTACATCCCGAGAGGTCGCCCCGTGAAGCAGGTGCTTGCCGTCGCGCTTCTTTCCCTTGCAGCCTCCGCAGGCGTCACCCGCGCGGCAGAGGTTGAGGCCGTGTCGCGGATCAATGCCGTCACCGTGTTTCCCATGGGCGCCGAGGTGACGCGCGTCGCGAAGGTCCAGCTCGAAAAGGGCGAGCATACGATCGTGTTTCGCGATCTGCCGGCCGGGGCCGTCGAGGGGTCGATCCGCGTTGAAGGGACCGCATCGGGTAAGCTCGAGATCGGATCCGTGGATACGCGCCGCCTGTTCGTGCCGCGTGCCGATGCCGAGGCGGCCGCCTCCGAGCGCCGCCAGCTCGAGACGGAGATCGAGGCGTTGCGGGACGAGCGGGCACGGCTCGATGCGCAGGTCCAGGCGGCAGAGACGCAGAAGTCCCTGATCGGCAACCTCACGCAACTGCCGACGCGGCCCGCGCCGACCTCGGGAGACGGGCGTACCGAGGACTGGACGGGTGTTCTGGCATTGATCGCTGCCGGCTCGGCGGAAGCGCAGCGCGCGATCCAGGACGCTGAGATCCGCATTCGCGAGACGGACCGAAAGGTCACGGACCTCGAGAAGAAGCTTTCCGAGATGGCGCCGGAGCGGACGGAGCTCACGGAGGCCAAGGTGTTCGTCGTCGCGCAGTCGCCTCTCGAGGCGGACATCACGGTGCGCTACCAGGTCTCGCACGCGTCCTGGACGCCGCTCTACGACGTGCGGCTCGCGACCGGCTCCAAGACGGTGGCGCCCAAGATCGATCTCACCCGGCGCGCCTCCATCAGCCAGAGGACGGGCGAAGCCTGGGATGCAGTCGCCGTCACGCTCTCGACGACGCGGCCCTCGGCGGGGGCAGCGGCGCCGGATCTCCAGCCGCTGATCGTGGATTTCGAGCCTCCGCCGAGGCCCGCGCCGACGATGTCCATGGCTCCGGCTCCGGTCGGGCGGGCCGCAGAGGATGGCATGGTCCAAGCCGCGCCCGAGGCCGAAGCCGCCGATACGCACGACGGTCTCGGCGGCGAGACGCTGCGGTACAAGAAAGCGATCGTGGCCGAACGGCCGGCGAGCGTCGTGCAGGCGCCGTTCCATGCGCTTTACACCGTGCCGGGACGGCTCTCCATTCCCGAGACGGGCGAGGCCAAGCGCGTGCAGCTCGGCGAAGAGACGATTGAGCCGCAGCTCACCATCCGCACCGTGCCCAAGGTCGATCCCAAGGCGTATCTCTATGCCAAGTTCGCCTTGCCGAAAGGCTCGCCGCTGCTTCCCGGGGCCGTCTCGCTCTTCCGTGACGGCACGTTCGTAGGCTCCGGCCGACTGCCGATCCTGTCGCCCGGAGAGGAGCACGAGCTTGGCTTCGGCATCGACGATCTCGTCCGCGTGCGCCATACGATCTCCGAGGAGACGCGGGGCGAGACAGGGCTGATCTCCACCTCACGCACGGACAACCGCAACTTCATCATCTCGGTCAAGAGCATGCACGAGCGGCCGGTGGCGCTGGTCGTCTTCGATCAGGTGCCGGTCTCGGCCAACCAGGACATCAAGGTCGAGTTGACGGGCAAGGCACCTACGAAACAGAACGTCGACGACAAGCGCGGCATCGTCGTGTGGGAGAGCAAGCTCGAGCCCGACCAAGAGCAGACCATCGCGTTCGGGTATCGGGTGTCGTGGCCGTCGGCGAAGGGCGTAGTGTATCGGCAGTAGGGAGTGGGGCAGCAGGCAACGGGCAGCAGGCAGGATGTGTTAAGGATTTTGGGGTGCTGAGATCAGCGTGAGGGGCTGGGGCAGGGGCGAAAACTGCTTCCACTTTTCCGCGGGCGCTATAAACCTAGGCTTTTGGTTCGGCCCCGGCTCGATCAGCCGGGGCCATTTCATGACACGTGGTGAGAAGAATGGCGAACGTGGTGGTCGTCGGCGCCCAGTGGGGCGACGAGGGAAAGGGCAAGATCGTCGATTGGCTCTCGGAGCGGGCCGATGTGGTCGTGCGATTCCAGGGCGGCCATAACGCGGGCCATACGCTCGTCATCGGCGACACCACCTACAAGCTGTCGCTGCTGCCGTCCGGTGTGGTGCGGCCCGGCAAGCTCGGCGTGATCGGCAACGGCGTGGTCGTCGATCCGTGGGCGCTCATGGCGGAGATCGAGAAGCTCAAGAAGCAGGGACTCGAGATCGGCCGCGAGAACCTGCGCATCGCGGAGAATGCAACGCTGATCCTGCCGTTCCACCGCGAGCTCGACATCATGCGCGAGGAGGCGGCGGGCGATGGGAAGATAGGGACCACGGGACGCGGCATCGGCCCGGCCTACGAGGACAAGGTCGGGCGCCGCGCGATCCGGGTGCAGGACCTCCGGAACCAGGCGACGCTCGGATCCAAGGTCGACCGGATGCTCCTGCATCACAACGCGCTGAGGCGCGGGCTCGGCAAGTCCGAGGTCAGCCGGGAGGCGGTGATGGCGGAGCTCGCTGAGATCGCGCCCAAGGTGCTGCCTTATGTCGACGTGACGTGGGAGCTGCTCGACCACGAGCGCAAGGCCGGCAAGCGGATTCTGTTCGAGGGCGCGCAAGGGGCGCTGCTCGACGTCGACCATGGAACGTACCCGTTCGTCACGTCGTCGAACACGGTGGCGGCGCAGGCCGCGACAGGGGCGGGTATGGGACCCGGCGCGCTGGGCTTCGTGCTCGGCATCGCCAAAGCCTACACGACGCGCGTCGGCGCGGGACCATTCCCGACGGAGCTCACCGATGCCATCGGCGAGACGCTCGGTGAGCGCGGGCACGAGTTCGGGACGGTGACGGGGCGCAAGCGGCGCTGCGGCTGGTTCGATGCCGTGCTGGTGCGGCAGGTGGCCAAGGTCTCCGGCATCAGCGGCATCGCGCTGACCAAGCTCGACGTGCTCGACGGCTTCCCCGAAGTGAAGGTATGCGTCGGCTATAAGCTCGACGGCGAGACGCTGACGCGGTTGCCGGCCGGCCAGAACGCGCAGGCCCGCGTCGAGCCGATCTGGGAAACGTTCGAAGGCTGGTCGCAATCGACGCGTGGCGCGCGGCGCTGGGCGGACCTCCCGGCGCAGGCGGTCAAGTACGTCCGCTTCATCGAGGAGCTGATCGAGTGCCCGGTCACGCTGCTCTCGACGAGCCCGGAGCGCGACGACACGATCCTGATGAAGGATCCGTTCGAGGATTGATGGAGTGGGCAGCGGGTAGCCGGGCAGCAGGCAGGGAAGTGAGACGTGGGCAGTAGGCAGTAGGCAGTAGGCAGTAGGCAGTAGGCAGTAGGCAGTAGGCAGTAGGGATCAGCGGCCGGAGATGGGGCCGTGGTATTCGGAGAGGGCGCCGTTCTCGAGCTCGGCGGCGAGAAGGCGGGTGGGGTCGACGGGGCCGGGGAGCGTGATCGTGCCCGGAGCAACGGGCGCGAAGCCGAAGCGGCCGTAATAGGATTCGTCGCCGACCAGGATGACAAGGCGGTTGCCGGCGGTGCCCGCGGCATCCATGGCCTCCTTGATCAGCGCGCGGCCGTACCCCTGCCCGGCGTATTCGGGCGCGACGACGAGGGGGCCGAGCAGCACGGCGCCGGGCCTGCCGCCGATGAGGATCTCGGACAGGCGGATCGCCGCGACGATGCGCTCGCCGGCCATCGTCAGCCGGCAGAAATCCGAGATCTCGCGGCCAAGTCCCATCTGCTCGCGCACACGGTAGGCCGTGCGTGCGAAGCGACCGGGGCCGAAAGCCCGGTCGTGGAGGGCGGAGATCAGGGGGATGTCTTCCGGCGCGGCGGGCCGGGTCGTGATTTTGGCGAGCATCGCTTGGGGTCCTGGCGTGCGTTCAGACAGGTGGCGCATCAACGCGCGCGGCGCGGCGGGCGCGCTCGTCGGCGGCAGCTTTCGCTCAGGATGGTGGACCGGGTGCTCATGGGCGGCGCTTTAGCATGGCGGACCCCGAGGGTCCAGAGTGCGGAACGGCGTGCCGGCCGTGCCCGAGCGGATCCCGATCCCGCGGCCGGAGGCGTCCGCCGTGCAGCAGGCCCGTCAGGGGGACCAATGCGGTGTGCGGGGCGCGGCGCTCATGATCTCGCGGATGCGCTGGCGGGTCGGCGGGTTTATGGTTTCCGGCAGCGCATCCCAGGGGACCAGGACCTGCTCGGCGATCTCCGCATTGGGCTTCGGCACGGCCTCCTGGTGCCAGGCGCGGACGACGAAGAGGGCGATGTGATCGCCGGGAAACAGACGATGGTTGGCATAGAGGCCGAACAGCTCCGGCGGGCCGGTCAGCGTGACGCCGGCTTCCTCCCGAAGCTCGCGGCGGAGCGCGTCCTCGGCCGTCTCTCCCTTTTCGACGCCTCCGCCCGGGAAGTGCCAGCCCGGGCGATAGGTATGCCGGATCAGAAGCACACGGTCCTGAGCGTCGAGCACGACGCCTTGTGCGCCCAGCGTCAAGCCGCGAGAGTAACGCCAGTAGCGCTGCAACGCCTTGTGGATCATCTTCTCCGGCGACACCACGGCATCTCCTGGGGCACAGCCTCGGGCCCCGAGGGCCTATGACCGAGACCTTCACGCTTGTCCACATCTCCGACGTGCACCTGGGGCCGCTCGATGGATTTCATCTCCGGCACCTCAACACCAAGCGCGCCCTCGGATACCTCAACTGGCAGCGCGGGCGGCGGCACGTCCATTCGCGCGGCGTTGCGGACCGCATCGCGGCGGATGCGCTCGCGCAGGCGCCCGATCATATCGCAGTGACCGGCGATCTCGCCAATCTGGGACTGCCCGGCGAGTATGCGAACACGCTCGCCTGGCTCGAGGCGCTGGGCGATCCGCGGCGGGTTTCGGTCGTTCCCGGCAATCACGATATCTATACGCGACGGCTCGGCGGCGCCTCCTGCCTCGAGACATGGGCACCGTTCATGCGCGGCAACGAGACGCCGACGGACGAGACGGGGCCGGTGCGGTTCCCCTACGTGCGCCGGCAGGGGCCGGTGGCGCTGATCGGGCTCAACTCGGCCGTGCCGACGCCGCCGTTCGTTGCCGCGGGACGGCTCGGGGAGGCGCAGATTGCCGCGCTTTCGCAGACGCTCGTGCGGCTCGGAGAAACGGGGCTCATCCGCGTCGTGCTGATCCATCATCCTCCGCTGCCGGGGCAGGCGCCGCCGCGGCGCGCGCTCGAGGATGCGGCGGCGCTCGCCGAGGTGCTCGAGCGTTGCGGCGCGGAACTCGTGCTGCACGGGCACAACCACCGGCAGATGCTGGCCTGGCGCCGGCATGGGGTGCGCGGCATTCCGGTGCTCGGCGCGGCGTCGGCCTCGGCTGCAGCCGCGCACAAGGCCGAACCGCTCGCGCGTTATCACGTGCTTCGCATGCGGCGCGAGAGCGGGCTTGCGCACATCGATTGCGAGATCCGCGGACTGGCCGAGACGGAGGGCGAGATCGTCCGTCTCGCGCGTGAAGATCTCGTCATGCCCGGCCGATGACCGATGCGTCGCGCCTCGATGCTCCGTGCTGAGCGGTGCCACAATTCGCGCACATTTTGTGCACGCTCAAGACGGCGTTCCGAGGTCCATGCGGCCGATTGCGAGGGTCACCCGGGTCCGGTTCGTGCTAGTGTCCGCACCTTCGGAAACGGATGCGGAACAACACCGATTGTCGCGTTTCAGGCGTCATCTCAAGATCAATCTGGCCTTGCAGGGCGGCGGCGCGCACGGCGCCTTCACCTGGGGCGTGCTCGATCGCCTGCTCGAAGAAGAGCATCTCTCTTTCGGGTGGATCTCGGCAACGAGCGCGGGTGCGGTCAATGCAGTCGCGCTGGCGTCGGGCCTCGTCACCGGCGGCCGCGAGGGTGCACGCGCCAAGCTGCGCGAGGTATGGGAAGGCGTGCACAAGGCAGGCGTGCCCGATCTGTTGCGGCTCAATCCATTCCTGGCCGGCCTCAGCAGTCCCAACGCGCTCGCGCATGTCACGAGCTTTCTGTCGCCTTACGACTTCAATCCGCTGGGCTACGATCCGCTGCGCACGCTGCTGTCCGATACCATCGACTTCGAGGGCATCCGCCAGCGCGCCCCCGTCGAGCTTCTGATCGCCGCCACGGAGGTTGCGACCGGGCGCCCGCGCCTCTTCCGGCGTGCGGAGATGTCCGTCGAGGCCGTGCTCGCGTCCTCATGCCTGCCGACGCTGCACCGGACGGTCGAAATCGACGGCGTCGGCTATTGGGACGGCGGCTTCTCCAAAAACCCCGATCTCGTGACGCTGGCGACGGAAAGCCCGGTCAAGGACACGCTGATCGTCGAGCTCAATCCGCTCGAGCGGCGCGAGCTTCCCAAGGGTGTCCGCGAGATTGCAGGTGGGGTGAACCGGCTTACCTTCAATGCGCCGCTGCTGAGGGATATCGAGATGATCCTCGCGGTGCGCAATTCCGTCGGGGGATGGTTCGGCACAAAGCGCGGACCGCAGGGGGCGCTCGCGGCGCATCGGTTCCACATGATCGAGGCGGGGCGCTACACAGCCTCGCTCTCCGATGACAGCAAGCTCAAGCCGGATCTCGGGCTCCTTACCTATCTCCATTCGGCGGGCCGCACGCAGACCCACAAGTGGATCGGCCAGCATATGCGCGCCATCGGGCGGCGCGAGACGGCCGACCTTGCGCACCGCTTTCAGGGGCGGGGAGGGATGCCAGCATCGGAGGACGAAAGCGACAGCGGAACCGCGCCCGACGTCGCGGCATCGCGGGCTTGAATGCGGCGACATGCGGCGGGCGTGTCTGAACCCCGATCGTCCATGCGGAGCATGGCTCCGCCATGATGTCGGGGCGATGTTGCTATGTGTCCCGGCGGATCGCCGTAAATACTCCGTCATCCCGGCGCAGGCCGGGATCCAGACACGTGGAACCCCGAGCGCTTCCGACGAGGAGTGTCAACTGTCAGGGACCGACAAGGCGGGCGTAGCCTTCCTCGATCGAGGTCTCGAGCATGCCCTTGTAAAGCCTGTACTCGGGGGCCTTGGGCGTGATCTCGCCGAGGGCGAGCGATTTGAACTCCTGGCGCTTCATGTAGACGATCGGCGAGGCGACAGGCATGAACGTCGCGCGCTGCTTGTTGAGCGTCGTGATGATGCCGCGCATCTCGTCGTTCTGATCGATCTGGGACACCAGGACCATGCGCATGGCGCCTTTGGTCAGCGAGACCAGATGAATGTACATGGAGGCGGCCGGCACGTAGAGGCGTCCGCGGTGCGAGAAGGGCGCATCGGGGCGCTCTCGCTCCTCGAACAGCAGGCTCGGCCATTCCGGATCCCAGACGATGTCCGTGCGGTAGGCGACGATGGCGTCCGGCTTGGCGAATGCCGGGCGGATCGTGAGGTAGCTGCCGATGTAATGGTCCACGGCGGCGCGCGTATAGGCACCCATGTAGACCGGTGCGACGACGCCGCCCTCGCCCTTGAGTTCCATGGGCTGGGCGGTGGACATGGAGCCGAACCAGGACTCCTTCAGGCGCTGGTAGTCGAGCCCCAGCACCATCGCCACGTCGAACAGGGTCTGCTCGCGGACCGGCTTGCCGTGTAGGAGGTTCTGGATGGTCTTCTCGTGGCAGTCGGCCGCGTCGGCGAGCTCTGCTTGGGTGAGTTTCTTCTCGACCATTGCGGTGCGAATGATCTGCACCGCCGCAACGCGCTCCTTGCTGCTCGGCGTCAGTTTCATGCGGCGGCCCACCCCGTGGATAGCAACTTTCTGCAATATACTGGATTTTTCCGCTACCCCAAGGCTCCTGCGGAACAGAGTCAACGTCAACGAGGGTCCGCCGGCCATGAAAAAGGCGGGCCGTTTGCGCGGCCCGCCCCTGCAACTCGAACGTGCGACAGATGTCAGCCGCGGCCGAGTACCGCGATCGTGACCGGAGCCACGCCCGACTGCGTCATGCCGATGACGCCGGCAGCGCCGCGGGAGAGGTCGATGATGCGGCCTTTGATGAAGGGGCCGCGGTCGTTGATGACCACGGTCACCGAGCGGCCGTTGTTGCGGTTGGTGACGAGAACGCGCGTGCCGAAGGGCAGCGTGCGGTGTGCGGCCGTCATGGCGCCCGGGTTGAAGCGGGCACCGGACGCCGTCATCTGGCCCTGCCAGTAGTAGGACGCCATGCCGTGCGAGCCGCCCGAGGAGCCGACGCTCGCGACCGGGTGGTGCTTGGCCGAGCGGCGATCCACGCCGCCCCGGCGAGAAGCCTTCTTGTGGCTGGCCTTGCTCGCATGGTGGTGGGCCTTTTTGTGGGCCATCTTCCTGCAGGATGTCTTCTTCGCCTTGTGCGTGCTGCCACAGGCAGCCCGCGACCCCGTGTACTCCGAATGGGCCGCGCTCGCCGGGCGAGCGTCAACGAAACCAACCGAAAGTGCAGCCAGGGCTGCAAAAGCGAGATACCGCATAATTGTCTCCATCTTCCCAGCGACAGTGCTGCGGCTCGAATGCGGCTTTACCCCCGTCAGGCCGCCGGCTCCCCCGAGGAACCAAGGTCGGGCCTTCCGCCTCTTGGGCGGGTCGTCACTTGTTCACCAAAGTGATGGGCAACCGATACGCAGAGAATTCCTCAGCACAACTCCAGAACGTGTTCTGTCGCTCCGATATTCCGGGGCTCCCTTATCGAGCACCCGTTCTGGTGGCGCGCACCTGATCAGCCGAATTGGGCAAAATCAACGGTTGGAGTTGAACGTCGTTTTATTTCGATACATGTTGTGTTGATTTAATTTCGTTTTTTATTTTGCACTGCAAAAACTGCGACGGCAGGTCGCACAATATGGTTTATAAAGCTTGCTTCGCAAGCCTCAGAAAATGCGGCTCTTTTGTGGCAAACGGAGCGATGCGGCAAGAGTTTGAATGGCGTGCAGGAGTTCCTGCCCGCCTTGAACTTCCTCCGCTGCGCACCATACTTTTCCGCAAGCTTTCCAGGAGAGTATCGGCTGCTATCCGGTCCTCTCCCGCCTCGGTCCTTCCGGGCGCCTTACCGTCTCGTGCGAGCCGGCGGGCTGCCCGCATTGCCGCTTTTCTCATTGGAGCTCCCCATGACCTCACCTGCGGACACCCGGTGCCGGCGGACGCTGGGCCAAGTCCTCGCTCTCGCCGCGCTTCTCGCCGTGCCGCTGCTCGCCTTTGCGCCGACGCCGGCGGACGCGGCGGGCATCAAGTGCATCGACGGTTTCCAGATCGTCAGCGGATCGCGGATCGCTACGCCCTATTGCCAGGACAAGCTGGTGGCGCAGGTCGCGCGCGAGCACGGCATGAAGGTCTCGGAGGCCGAGATACGAAACAACCCGAACTACAAGCGGCACATCTGCCAGTTCGTCGGCCGCGATATCCGCATCTATCAAGCCTGCATCGACGCCAACAGCCTCGGGCGCCGGCCGTTCTGACACCCGCGCGCCGATCCAGAGACATCGAGCCCCGCCCAGGATCCTGGGCGGGGCTCGTTTGCTGCTTCCCTCAGCGTTGCGCTTTGCGCGAACCTTATCCGGCCGCGGGCTGGGATGGCGCCGGGTAGCTGTTGACGTCCAGATTGGGGGCGATCTCGGCTGTGTCCTTCGCGCGGCGCACGCGGCCGTCGAACTGTGCGCCTTCCGAGATCGAAAGCGTCTGATGGAAGATGTCGCCCTCGACCACGGAGGTCGGGTGCAGCGTCACGGACTGGGCTTTGATCGCTCCCCGCACGCCGCCGCGCACCTCGATCTGCTCGGCGCAGACGGTGCCGATCACCGAACCGTCCTCGCCGATGACGACCTGCTTGCCGGTCACGTCGCCGCGGATGTCGCCGTCGATCTGCAGCTTGTTCTGGGAGATGATGGTGATCTTCTCACCGAGGATGGTGAGGTCGGTGCCGATGACGGAGGTGCCCATGGCGGCAGCGGCGCCGAAGGGAGATGCGCGTCCGTTGCCGGATGACGGCACGGGTCCGGCCAAGCCGCTCGGCGGGCTCGGAGGCTTCGGTAGACTGGGATCGGAACTGGAACCGCGACTGAACACACTAACCTCCCCTGGTACTCACAAGCCTGATTGGCGTCCAATATGGACGGAAACACGGTGAGATGGAGGAAATTTGTCGTCAGAGAGTGAAGTAAGGCGAAACAGGCGGGTTCCGGTGGAAGAGTAAATTATTCCGGCTGACGTGCAAAAATTTCAAACCGCGCGTCAATCCTCGCCGCTCGCGCCAGCCAGCTCGCCGGTCAGGAACTGGGCGCGCCCATGCCCGAACGACCAGTCCTCGTCCGTGTTCTCGACCATCGACACCATGACGTCGCTCGGGGCGATGCCGCAGCTCCGCTCCAACTCCTCCACCAGCAGGCGATAGAAAAGCTCCTTGGCCTCGCGCCCACGCGGACGCGTCGTAACCTGCAGAATGATGACGTCGTCGGTGCGCGGAATGTCGAGGCCCGTGTCCTCCACGATCATGCGCGAGCGCTTGTGCTCGTGGACGATCTGGTAGCGATCGCGCTCGGGCACCTTGAAGGCGGCCAGCATGGCGCGGTGGGCCGCGTCGAGAAGCGCCTTGAGCTCGGACTTGGAGCGGCCTTCGATGAGGTCGAAACGCAGGAGGGGCATGGGGACACCAGGGGTAAAGGCAGGGCCGGACGATTAGGCCGTAGGGAGTTTGCGGCGTGGCGGCAATTGGAAATAGGTGGTGGGGGGAGGGAAGTGGGCAGCAGTAGGCAGTAGGTCGGCAGCGGGCCGCAGGCAGGAAGTGGGCAGTGGGCAAGGTTTGCGGTGGGAGGAATGCGGGGCGGAAAAGCAAAGGGGCCGCCCTGTGGGCGGCCCCCGTGAGATTCGGGCGGCGTTGTCCGGCGGTTGTGGCGCCGGGCCGCGAAACGCTGGCCTTCAGACGGTCCCCAGAGGCAGACCCGGCTTGAAATCCAGCGATCCCGACATCGCCGTCCTCAAGATCCCACTCGACATCGGATCACCTCCTTCCAGTTGTTGAAGCCTGGAGAAAGCGTGCCATGCTTCGCCAAAAATGCAAAGTTAAGGTTTGGATAGCCGACGCAACCGGCGTGCACCCGCGAGACGTCATGGGTGCCTCGCCGGAGCGACGCGGCGGGCATCGGCGCTCTTAAAGAGACCGGCCAGGAAACCAGGAAAAGGAGTTCGTCCCGTGGGCTTCAAAGCTGTTGCTTCGGTGGCCGTGATCGGGCTTGCTGCGATGGTCGGCGGTGTGTCGGCCGGTGCCGGAAGCCAGAGCGGCAAGACGGCATGGGACTTCGCGTTCACCTCCATCGACGGCAAACCGATGCCGCTCTCGGACTTCAAAGGCCGCGTGCTGCTGGTCGTGAACACAGCCTCGTTCTGCGGCTTCACGAAGCAATATGAGGCGTTGCAAGCGCTCAATGCTAGATACGAGGCGCAAGGCTTCAACGTGATCGGCGTGCCCTCCAACGACTTCGGCGGGCAGGAGCCGAAGGCTGAGGGCGAGATCAAGGAATTCTGCGAGGGCATGTTCGGCGTGACGTTCCCGCTCGCGGACAAAAACGTCGTGTCGGGCGCCGACGCGCATCCGTTCTATGCGTGGGCGCGCGAGGAGCTGGGCTGGCTCAATGCGCCGAAGTGGAACTTTCACAAGTATCTCGTGGGGCGCGACGGCAGGCTCGTGACGAGCTTCTTCTCCGCGACGGCGCCCGATGCGGCGCGCTTGATCGCGGCCGTGGAGGCAGAGATCGCGAAGCCTCGGGTGGCGGCGGCGGACTGATTGAAGTTGCGCAGGCCCGCGCCGTGCCGGAACGCCGTCTACGGAAACGACGTTGGCTTAGAGCAACATTCTTTCGGAGGCTGCGTCATGTGCCGCAACATCAAGACGCTCTACAACTTCTCGCCGCCCGCGACGGAGGACGAGATCCGCGCGTCGGCGCTCCAGTTCGTACGCAAGATCTCGGGTTTCGCGCATCCCTCGAAAGCCAACGCGGCGGCGTTCGATCTGGCCGTGGACCGCGTGGCGTCGGCGGCTCAGGAGTTGCTCGACGAGCTCGTCACGCTCGCGCCGCCTCGCGACCGGGATGTCGAAGCGGCCAAGGCGAAGGCGCGCACTGCGGCACGGTTCGGCGGCTGAGGCGGTCGCCTCGCAAGTTATGGCTGGTCCGTGCTTTTCCGATCGCTGTCGATGCGCTCGACCTTGGCGGCCTGGTTCGGGACGAGCATGACCTTGTAAGTCACGCCTTTGCACGTGAGGATCCAGGCCGCTTCGTCGGGCTTTGCGGCCTCCGGATCGCGGGTGGCGCTCTCGGGGTTCTCGCAGGCGAACCCCTGCTTGCGGATCTGCACGGCGATGATGTCCTTCGACACCTCCTTGGGGGCGGCGGCCTCTGCGACCGTTGCTGTCGCCGGTAGTCCGATACCGCCGGCGACGACGCCGGCCATGGCAATGCGCGTGATCCTCATCCGTCCAGCCTCGCGCGACTGTTGAAGACGCGCTCAATCTATACCAGTTCTCCGCCCGGCGGCTCATGTGTCCGCCGTGAGCCTTAGGATTTTGCGACTGGCGGATACATCTCAGACCAGGGCGTAGCCTTTAGCGGTCAGGAAGGCGCCGAGCAGCAGGGATACGAGCGCCCAGGCGGTAATCGCGTTCTCGCTCCGCATCAGGGCGTTGCGCAGCCCCGTCACGCGCTCGGGCCAGATGATGCGTGCGGTGCCGCCGATCACGCACAGCCAGCCGAACACCGTGACGAGCAGCGTCCATTCCGCCGACCAGATGTTATGGGTGCGCACGATGGCGAGACCCGCAAGCAGCGTGAAGATGCCCGAGAAGAATATGAACTCCGGGCCATTCAGTGTGCCGGTGATCAGGTTGGCGACCGTGCGCCGGTTGATCAGGAGCGCGGCTGCGACGGCCATCAGCAGAGGGCCGGCGAGGCCCGCGATCAGCTCCGAGTTTGTCATATCGCTCATCCCCTGGTCGGTGTGAGCCGGAACCATTTAAGTTTCGCGCCGATGGCGGCGCCTTGCAAGGGACCGCAAAGAAATCGGGCCGATCTTGCGATCGGCCCGGATGTGCGTGGCCTACCAGCCGCGATGGTGCTTGTTGCCGTACTTCCACGCGTAGAAGTGGGGTTTCCAGTGATGGCGATGTCCGCTCTTCCAGCTCCAGCGATTGTGGACATGCTTTCCTGCGTGCTTGTGCTTTCCGGCGTGGTGATGGACGCCTTTGCCGTTGTGGCCGTAGGAGTGCTGCGGCTTGCCGCGCCAGTCGGCGAGCGCCGGCGAGAGCGTGATCGCGGTTGCGGCTGCGGCGAGGGCGAGCTTGGTGAAAAGCGAGGATCTCATGTTCGGTCTCCTGTTTCGTTCGGGCCTGGCCTACGCGCGGGGTGCGCGCCCCAAGCCTTCGAGACCGATCGTGACGGGGCGCGCTTGAACTCGCCTTGAATGCCCGGCTCATCTGCGGTTCATGTCTGTGGCCACCGACGGGCCGCGGAGGAAGAAGGGGGGCCGCGCAAAAAAAAGCCGATCCAAAGATCGGCCCAGGGGGAGGACGCAGGGGAGATAGAAATCAGCTCAGGTGCGGCGCTTACTTGCCGACGCGGGGGAGGCCCCAGAGGCGGTGCCAGCTGTCGTGGGATTCCTTGCGAATGTTCTTCGATGCATCGGTCTGCATTGCGGCGAGCTTGGCGCGGTCGCTGCGCGTCAGGTAGCCCTTGGTTTCCATGGAGGCCTTGGTGCGGGCGATCCGTTTCTGCTCGGCGCGCAGCTTGATGCCCTCGGTCCACGTGATTGCACCGGTCTCGCGGCCGTGCTCGATGCGGTCGGCCTGACGGTCCATGCGGTTGCCGATCGCGTCCGCCGATGCGACCGCGGGGGCGGCGATCGCGAGCATCAGGGCGAGGGGGATCGTGCGGTTCATCATCGTTCTCCTGTTCCATCTTCGACCGGCGAGGAAGGCCGGCGTGGTGACAGGAGGAATACGGGCTCTGCTTTGAACCGGCCCTGAATGGGGCTTTCAGGCGCCGTTCATCCCGCGGCTCGCTTGCCGCCGGCGTTCGGCCGCGGCGCGGATGGCGCCGGACCATGGGCCGGATAGGGGAGAAGGGCCGGACAGAGAAACGCCCAACCCCGGGGGGCGGGGCTGGGCGCTCAAGCGCTCTCGCGCGCAACGCCGGGAGGGAAGCCGGCGTTCCAGGCCGATGCCTCGGTTAGACGGGGGGAGCTACCGATATGTATGGCATCGCCTGAGTAATGTTGACATAAGCGCAACACGCCAGCTTTCAATAGGGGGCAAGCGGCCCGATCACGAAAATGTGATTTACTTTTCCACGATATCCCCCGGTTATCGTGATTCGGGCGTGGGGATCGGCGAATATGCCTTGATTTTAGACACTTCCGGCTCAGCCGTTTTCCCCAGCAAGCGTTCATCCGGGGCGATGCCACAGCCCGGACGCGCCCTGAGGCCGGTCAGGGATGGAATTTATTCAAAGTCACCGCCTGGATCTTGAACAGCCGGGCATCGAGCTTCTCGCTCTTGTCGAGCTGGGAAATCTCGACCCGGGTATCAAGGCCCTGGGCGTCCGTGGTTAACCATTCCTTGAGCTCCAGCTCCGGTGCCTTCGTCATGTAGAGCTTGATTTTGCCCGGTGCGTCGGGGCTCTTGTCGCGCAGCGCGACGACGAGCTGGTCGTCGCTCTCCTGCACCTCAACGATCATGGCGTCGCGGATCAGATCCACATCCTTGCGCAGGAGCAGCCGGAACGGAGTCTGGTCGAGCGCGACGCGGTCCTCGTTGTTGAGGTCTAGGTCCTGGATGGCGAGATACTCGCCGTCGGAAATGATGATCTGGCGTGAGGGGCGCGCGTAGTCGAAGCGGAAGCGGCCGGGCCGCTTGACCATGAACTTGCCCTTCATGCGCTTGTTGTCGGCCGTGGTCTGCACGAAGTTGCCCTTAAGGTCTCCGAGGGTGTTGAAATAGCCGTTGACCCTCCTCACCACCTCGGTCTGCGCGTCGTTCAGCATCAGGCCGCCGCCGGGCGTCGCGACCTCGGCGTTCCATCCCGACCTGTCGGCCGCGGCGCGCTCGGCGCCGGCAGGAGGCTGGGCTGCGGGCGCCTCGGCACCGGGGCGCGTCGCAGGAACGGGGGCCGGAACGGCGGCTGCGGCAGGCTGATCGCCCGAAGGCGGCGGCGTTGCGTCCCCGGCATGGACGGCGGTCGCGAGAAGCGCGAGCGAAAGGCCCGCCGTGGCGGCCAGGTCCAGTATCTTCATATTCCGTCTCATTGAGCCCCCCGCCCCCGAAAGCCTGGAGGCACCCCTGCTGTCTGACCGGACAATGCGTCCACAAGTGGGCAGGTGTAGCCCCGTGGGCATGCGTGTTCCGGCGTCCGGTCGATGGCCGGGGAGATCGCCGGTCAGCGCCAGAGTGATAGGATCTGGCGCCGCGGCCGTCCAGTCGCCGCCGGCCTCGTCTGGGGTTTTCCAGAGGTTCAGGCGACCGAGCGGCCCGGTGCGTCGCCGGCCAGGATCTCGCGGCGGCCGGTGTGGTTCGGCGCGCTGATCAGGCCGTCGTGTTCCATGCGCTCGATCAGGTCGGCGGCGCGGTTGTAGCCGATGGAGAGGCGGCGCTGCACGTAGCTCGTCGTGGCCTTGCGGTCGCGCAGCACGAGTGCGACGGCGCGGTCGTAAAGGCTGTCGCCGCCGTCCGTCTCGCTTGCCTCCGCTGGGCCCTCGTCGGTCGGCGCGGCGTCGATGTCCTCGACGTAGCGCGGGGCGCCCTGCGCGCGCAGATGGGCCGCGACGGCCTCGACCTCCTCGTCGGATACGAACGGCCCGTGCACGCGCAGGAGCTGGCCGGCGCCGGACGTGTAGAGCATGTCGCCCTGGCCGAGCAGCTGCTCGGCGCCCTGCTCGTTCAGGATGGTGCGGCTGTCGATCTTGGAGGCGACCTTGAAGCCGATGCGGGTCGGGAAGTTAGCCTTGATGGTGCCGGTGACGATGTCGACCGACGGGCGCTGCGTGGCCATGATCAGGTGAATGCCCGCCGCGCGCGCCTTCTGCGCGAGGCGCTGCACCGCCGTCTCGATGTCCTTGCCGGCGGTGATCATCAGATCGGCGAACTCGTCCACGACCACGACGATGTAGCTCATGGGCGCGAGGTCCATCTCCTCGCGCTCGTAGATGGGTTTCCCCGTTTCCGGATCGAACCCCGTCTGCACGGTGCGTGCGAGCTGCTCGCCGCGCTGGCTCGCGGTTTTGATGCGCGTGTTGAACGCCTCGATGTTGCGCACGGAGAGCCGGGCCATGCGCTTGTAGCGCTCCTCCATCTCGGCGACGACCCAGTTCAGTGCGCCGACCGCTTTCTGCGGATCGGTGACGACGGGCGTCAGGAGGTGGGGGATGTCGTTGTAGACCGACAGCTCGAGCATCTTGGGATCGATCATGATCAGGCGGCACTGCTCCGGCGTGTGGCGGAACAGGATCGACAGGATCATGGCATTAACGCCGACCGACTTGCCCGAGCCCGTGGTGCCCGCGACGAGGAGGTGAGGCATGCGCGCGAGGTCGGCGACGATCGGCTCGCCGCCGATGGAGCGGCCGAGCGTGATGGGCAGGATGCCGTCGGCGCCGGCGAAGGCCGGGCTTTCGATCAGCTCGCGCAGGCCGACCGTCTCGCGGCGGCTGTTCGGCAGCTCGATGCCTATGACGTTGCGGCCGGGGATTACGGCGACACGGCAGCTCGTGGCGCTCATGGAGCGGGCGATGTCGTCAGCGAGCGCCATGATGCGCGTGGCCTTGGTGCCGCGGGCGGGCTCGAGCTCGTAGAGCGTGACGACGGGGCCCGGCTTGATGTCGCGCACCTCGCCCTTGACGCCGAAATCGGCGAGCACGTCCTCGAGCAGGCGCGCGGTGCCGCGCAGCACGGTCTGCGAGAGCTCGTTGCCCGCTTTCGACGGCGGGCTCTTCTTCAGCATGGAAGGTGCGGGACGCTTGAAGGTGATCTCGGTGCGGCGCTGGGCGAGGGCGCGGATGAGCGGATTGGCAACGGCGCGCGCGGCCGGCGGCGCAGGCTTCGGGGCCGGGGGCGGGGGTGGCGCGGCCTGCGGAGGGGGCGCCTCCCGCGCGCCGGTGAGGAAGCGGGGAAGATCGTGGCCGGATAGCCCGGTGTGGTCGGCGAGGTCGGCTTCGGGCGGGCGCGGGCGTGCGCCGGCGGGTGCGAAGCGCTCGGCGATGGCGCGGCTCGAGATCTCGAGCGTGTCGTCGCCTGGCTCAGCGGCGAACCCATCGTCGGTGAACGCGTCATCTGCGTCGGCGGAGGCGATGTCGTGCTCGTAGGCGATCGGAGGACGGCGCTCGAAGCGGGGAGCCTCGCGCGGCGCGCGGTCCTGCGGGCCGGGCTGGCGGGCGAGGACGCCGGGCAGCACGTGCTCCATGGCATCGAACCCGCGCCGGGCGACATGCTCCGCCGTGGCGCGCCAGGGACGCAGGGAGCCCAGAGCGGAGGCGAGGCTGCCCGGATGGGGCAGATGCTCGCTCAAGGTATGGGGCGCCGTATCGCCGCGCCACGATGCCGCCTCGCGGCTGGGCTCGTAGCGGTGCGCGGGGAATACCTCGGTGCGCGTCACGCCGAGGGTCCGTACCAGCGACGACATGCCGAAGCCGGTGAGAAGGATGGCGGCGGCGAGGCCGGCGGTGTCGGAGCTGATGAAGCCCAGGATCGAGGACGCGAAATCGAAGATCGCATCGCCCAGGATGCCGCCGTAGCCATGCGCGACGGGCCAGGAGGGCGAGCGCGGGAGCGCGGAGACGGCACCGGCGAGGCCGAGCAGCGCAAAGGGGTAATAGGTGGCCTTGCCGCGCAGGTTCGGCACGTGCTCGGCGAGCACCAGCTCGAAGCCCCAGATCATCGGCGGAAGCAGCGCGACGGCGGCGGCGAGGCCGAGCGTCTGCAGCAGGAGGTCGGCCACGATGGCGCCCGGCGCGCCGAGCGCGTTGCTCACGGGGCCGTCGGTGGCGTGGGTGAGGCTTGGGTCGGCGACCGACCACGACACCATGCTGGCCCAGACGGCCGCGAGTGTCAGCAAAAGCGCAATGCCGCAGCTCCGTCCGAGGGTGCCGATCAGGCTGGCCTCGAGGGCAGGCGGCAACAGGCGCTGGCGATCGTGTCCGGCAACGGACGGCATGGCAACGAACGTCTCTTACGCAGATACATGAACGACCCGTTCGAGCGCCTCCCCGATCGTCGCGGCATCGTGGACCAATGCGACACGCACGTAAGGCGCGCCGGGATTGGTCCCATCAGCTCCGGTCCGAGCCAGGTAGGCACCGGGTATGACCTTGACTCCGAAACGTTTCCATAAGGTTAGTGCCGCGTTTTCGCCGCCTCCGATATCGTCCATATCGAGCCACAGGAAGAACCCGCCGGCCGGGCGGACGTAGCCGAATCGGTTGCCGAGCGCAGCGTCGGCCACGTCGTATTTCGCGGCATAGGCGCGGCGGTTGGCGGTAACGTGCTGCTCCTCGGCCCAGACGGCGGCGGAGGCGTGCTGGGTCGGGCCCGGCATCTGCGGGCCGATGAGGTTGCGGACCTCGAACAGGGTGTCGAGGAAGCCGGCGTCGCCCGCGGAGAAGCCGGAGCGCAGCCCGGGCAGGTTCGAGCGCTTGGAGAGCGAATTGAAGACGACGAGGTTGCGGAAGCGGTCCGGAGTTCGGGCTGCAACCTCGAGCGCGCCGACCGGCGGGGGGCCGGAATAGATCTCCGAGTAGCACTCGTCGAAGAAGAGCAGGAAGTCGTAGGCACGGGCGAGGTCGAGCGCGCGGGCAATGTAAGCCGCGTCCGCGACGGCTCCCTGCGGGTTGGCGGGCGAGCACAGGTAGAGCGCGGCTGTGCGGGCGAGGAGTGCGGTGTCGGCTGCGAGCGCGTCGAGGTCCGGCAGGTGGCCGGTTGCGGTGGTCGCGTTCAGGAACACGGGCTCGGCCCCGGCGGCGAGCGCGCCTCCGAGGTAGGCCTGGTAGAACGGATTGCACATCAGGATCGCCGGGCGGCCGTCTACGCCCTGCTTGCGGCCGACGGCGGGGAAGGCCGCATAGAAAAGACCTTCGCGCGAGCCGTTGCAGGGCAGGATCTCGCGCGCGGGATCGACGGCGCCGGCAAGGTTGAAGCGGCGTCCGATCCAGTCCGCAATGGCTCCCCGCAACGCGTCCGAGCCGCGGATCGGCGGGTATTTGGCGAACAGGGCTTCCGCCTCGGTGATCTTCGCGGCGACGAAGGCCGGCATGGTCTCGCGCGGCTCGCCGAGCGTGAGGTCGATGGGCGGCCGTCCCGGCGGGATGCCGTCCAGCAATTGGCGCAGACGCGAGAAGGGGGAGAGGATGGTGCCGTCGGCAAGCGAGGCGAGGGTGAGGGCGTGGGACATGGGGCTTTGTAGGTGGGCAGCGGGCAGCGGGCAACTGGGGGTGGGCAGTAGGCAGTAGGCAGTAGGCAGTAGGCAGTAGGCAGTAGGGAGTGGCACGGCGCGCGGTTCGCGGGCAGCGAGTTCCGTCTCCTATCGCCCCCACGCTGCGTGTCAGCGCGCGCCGTCTGGCGGGACTGACGGTCGCGGCCGGCTTACGGGATGGGGTCGCGGTGGGTGCGGTCGTAGTTGGTGGCGGTGGCGAGGCCGATGGCCTGGTCGAGGCCGCGCGTGCCGCGCAGGTCGGCCTCGTCGAGGTTGGCGCCCGTGAAGTCCGCGCCCGTGACGTCGGCGCCCGAGAAGTCGGCCTGCGTGAGGTTGGTGCCGATCAGGTTGGCGTCGCGCAGGTCCGCGCCCCTAAAGCGCGCGTATTTCAACGATGCGCCGGGGAACTTGGCCTGCCGCAGGATGGCCTTGGTGAAGTTGGCGCTGACCAGGCTCGCCGGCGAGAACAGCGTTTCCTCGCGCGAGGCGCCGCCGCCGAATACCGCACCCGTCAAGTCTGCGCCCGAGAAGTCGGCGCGGTCGAGCCAGCCGTCGGAACGGATGCGGATCAGCTTGGCATTGGTGAACCGGGGTGCCTCGGCCGTCTCGACTTCGAGGGTGGTGAAAATCGTCGGGCGCAGGATGCGCGCGTCGGTGAGGTCGGCGCCGGTGAAGTCGGCCGAGGTGATGGTCGCGCGGTCGAGCCGCACGCCGACCAGGACGGCCCCTCCGAGCTTCGCGCGCGAGAGATCGGCGCCGTAGAGGTCGGAGCCCGTGAGGTCTGCACCCTTGAAGTCGAGCTCGGCCAGATCGAGCCGGGTGAGGTTCAGCCCGCGCAGGTCGGGAGGCGAGCCCGGCGTGGCCTTGAACAGGCGTGCGGTCACGGTGCCCGCGGTGAGCGTCGTGTCTCCGCGCGCGGCCGACGTGTCGCCGGCGGGCGCCGTGTAGCTGGGCAATCCACCGCCGGCCACGGCGCCGGAGGTCGCCGCCGCTGAGTAGGCCAGGATGGCAACCGCGGTTTCGAGGATCCGAGGGAGGCGGAGCAGTGCCATCCTTCGACGTGTCTGGACTCCGGCCTTCGCCGGAGTGACGGAGAGTTTTTGGCAATCGGCGCGACCGCCCAAGAACGTCATCCCGGCGAAGGCCGGGGTCCAGATACGCCGACGCATCGCCGATCGCCGTGCCTCGTCGTGACAGGTCTGCCGAGCGTGGTTCCCGGCGATTGGGCTAACTCGGGCCGTGGAAATCCCAAGGTGCATGCGCTTCAATTGCTCCGGGTTCTATCAGGCCGCCGCGGCGCCGTCCTTCAACAGCTTGTAGTTGATGGAATCGAGCAGCGCCTCGAAACTGGCGTCGATGATATTCGGTGAAACGCCGACCGTGATCCATCGTTCGCCGGTTGCATTGTCGAGCGTCTCGACGAGCACGCGCGTCACCGCCTCGGTGCCGCCGGTCAGGATCCGCACCTTGTAGTCGACGAGCTCGATGCTCTCGATGTGCTTCTGGTAGCGGCCGAGGTCCTTCCTGAGCGCGCGGTCGAGCGCGTTGACCGGGCCGTTGCCTTCGCCCACCGACCACAAGAGCTCACGGTCGCCGTCGATGAACACCTTGACGGTGGCCTCCGAGACCGTGACCAGCTCGCCCAATGCGTTATGGCGGCGCTCGACCATGACGCGGAAGCTGTCGACCGAGAAATAGTGGGGCACGTTGGCAAGGTGGCGGCGGGCCAGGAGCTCGAAGGAGGCTTCCGCCGATTCATAGGCGTATCCGGCGGATTCGCGGGCTTTCACCTCGTCGAGCAGGGCCTGGATGCGCGGATCGTCCCTGTCGGCCGCGAAGCCCAGGCTCTCGAGCGAGGCCAGCACGTTGGAGCGGCCGGCCTGCTTCGAGACGAGCAGGCGGCGCTCGTTGCCGACGGAGTCCGGCGGCACGTGCTCGTAGGTTCCGGGGTCCTTCAGGATCGCGGACGCATGGATGCCGGCCTTGGTGGCGAACGCGCTCTCGCCGACGTAGGGCGCGTGCCGGTTCGGCGCCTCGTTCAGAAGCTCGTCGAGCACGCGGCTCGCGTGCGTCAGCGTGCGCAGACGCTCGGGCGTGATGCCGGTCTCGAAGCGCTCGGCGAAGTCTTTCTTCAGGAGCAGCGTCGGGATGATCGAGGTCATGTTGGCGTTGCCGCAGCGCTCGCCGAGGCCGTTCAGCGTGCCCTGGATCTGGCGGCAGCCCTGGCGCACAGCGGCGAGCGTGTTGGCGACGGCGTTGTCGGTGTCGTTGTGGGTGTGGATGCCGAGGCGGTCGCCCGGCACGTGCTTCACGACGTCGGCCACGATGCGCTCGACCTCATGGGGCAGCGTGCCGCCGTTGGTGTCGCAGAGCACGATCCAGCGCGCGCCCGCCTCGAGCGCCGTTCTGGCGACGGCGAGGGCGTAGTCGCGGTTGCCCTTCCAGCCGTCGAAGAAGTGCTCGCAGTCGAGCATGGCCTCGCGGCCCGAGGCGACGACGGCGCGGATGCTCTCGGCGATGGCGGCGAGGTTCTCCTCGTTCGAGATGCCAAGCGCGACGCGCACGTGGTAGTCCCAGGACTTGGCCACCATGCAGATGCTGTCGGCGGCGGAGGCGAGCAGCGCCTGGAGACCCGGATCGTTCGAGACCGAGCGGCCGGCGCGCTTCACCATGCCGAAGGCCGTGAAGCGGGCGTTCCCAAGGGTGGGCCTCGCCTTGAAGAACTCCGTATCGGTGTCGTTGGCGCCCGGATAGCCGCCCTCCACATAGTCGAGGCCCAGCTCGTCGAGGATGGCCGTAATGCGCCGCTTGTCCTCGAGCGAGAAGTCGACGCCGGTCGTCTGCGCGCCGTCGCGCAACGTGGTGTCGAAGAGGTAAAGGCGTTCCTTGCTCATTGTCGGTCTCGTTGGGCTCAGCCGTCGTTGGCGGCGCCGAGCCGCTTTTTCATCGTCGTGTTCGGGAGCCAGAGGTCGTCGCGCGGCACCATGTTGCGCCGGGTCGCCTCGTAGCCGCGGGCTTCGAAGAAGGGCTCCGCCGTGTCGCTGGTCTCGACCGTGATCTCCCTGGCGCCGCGGCCCTGGGCCAGGCGCTCGATGGCGTCGGCCAATGCGTTGCCCACGCCCTGGCCCGCGAAGTAGGGGTGCACGTAGAGCATCTCGAAGGTGTCGTTGCCCTTCAGGGAGGCGAAGCCCGCATACTCGCCATCGACCTGCACGATGAGGGTCGTCATGGAGCCGAGACGCTTCGCGAAGGCTTCGCCGTCGGCAGCCGTGCTGGCCCAGGCCAGGCGCTGGTCCTCGTCGTAGTCCTCGGCGGTCAGCTCCTCGATCGACTGTGCGAACAGGTCCTGCAGCGCCGGCGTATCGGCGGGCAGGAAGGGACGGAGCGGGTAGGGCGCGTTCATCGGTGCGTCGGGACTCAGATGTAGCCGTAGGAGCGGGCGAGATAGACGGCGAGCGCCAGGATGGCGATCTTGATGACCACGTAGACCATCCAGTGCCGCGGGAAGGGGACGTCCTTTCTCCAGTCGCTCATCGGGTGGCTTCCTTTTCGTCCGGCGTATGAAGGCCTACATCGCGGACGATTGTATCCATTACGGACAACGTGTTTGCGAGAACATCGTTGTTCCAGAATCGCAGGACCCGATAACCGTTCTTTTCGAGCCATCGTGTACGAGCAGCGTCGGTTTTCTGCGCCTTGGGCTCGCCGTGCTGCCCGCCGTCCAGCTCGATTACGAGCTTCGCGCCGTGATCGGTAAAGTCCGCGATGTATGGGCCGATGGGGGCTTGCTGCCGGAAGTGAAAGCCTTGGCGGTTAAGCTCACGCAGCTCGCGCCATAGCTTTCGCTCTGCCTCAGTCTTGTCTCGTCGGAGCCTTCGGGCCCGCTCGCTCATGATGTTGGTCATGATGCGCTTCGCACAAAATCAACGGCGCCATCCCCCTCCCCCTTGTGGGGAGGGGTTAGGGGTGGGGGGAGTCCAGAACGCCGGCGTTGGGGTTCCCCCCCTCCCGACCTCCCCCACAAGGGGGGAGGAGAAGCGAGGTGGTTCCGCGTCTGGCCGTCCTTACAAGGGGGGAGGACAAGAGACGTGATCGCCGTGGTCATCGGGCGATCTCCCATGTGGTGACGAGCTCGCCGGTCGTGGGGTCCTTGGCGTCCTTCAGCGCCACGCCCATGGCGGCAAGCTCGTCGCGCAGGCGGTCCGATTCCTTGAAGTCCTTGGCCTTGCGCGCGGCGAGGCGAGCGGCGACGAGGGTGTCGACCTTGCCGGCGTTGACCGAGACGGTTTCCACGCCGACGTTCAGCGCCTCGCGCGTTTCGCCGTCGTAGAGGCCCATGAAGCCGAGCGTCGCGCGCAGCTCGGCCGCCGCACCGGGGTTGCGCCTGGCGGACTTGGCGAGGCCGTGGACGATGGAAAGGGCGCTCGGCGTGTTGAGGTCGTCGGAGAGCGCGGCCACGACATCGGCGTTTGGCGCATCGGCGGGTTCAACGTTGGCCAGCAGGTCGGCGAAATCCAGGAGCGTGCCGCGCGCCTGCAGCAGGCGCTCGGCCGTCCAGTCGATAGGCTGGCGGTAGTGCGTGCCGAGCATGGCAAGGCGGATGACGCGGCCGTGCCACTGGCTGGCGCCGAACTTCCTGGTCGCGAGCAGCTCGTGGATGGTGATGAAGTTGCCGAGGGATTTCGACATCTTCTCGCCTTCCACCTGCAGGAAGCCGTTGTGCATCCAGACGTTGGCCATCACGGGGAGGCCGTGGGCGCAACGCGATTGCGCGATCTCGTTCTCGTGGTGCGGGAACACGAGGTCGATGCCGCCGCCGTGGATGTCGAACTCCGGACCCAGGTGCTTCTCGGACATGGCCGAGCATTCGATGTGCCAGCCGGGGCGGCCGGGTGCCGCGATGCCGGCCGGCGAGGGCCAGGACGGCTCGCCGGGTTTGGACGGCTTCCACAGCACGAAGTCCATGGGGCCCTTCTTGTAGGGCGCGACCTCGACGCGGGCCCCCGCCTCCATCTCCTCAAGGGAGCGGTTCGAGAGGCGGCCGTAGTCGGGCATGGACGAGACGTCGAACAGGACGTGGCCCTCGGCCACGTAGGCGTGACTGCGGGCGACGAGCGCCTCGATGAGGCGTTTCATCTCGTCGATGTGCTCGGTGGCGCGCGGTTCGACCGTCGGCGGCAGGACGCCCAAGGCCGCGATGTCGCGGTGGAACTGCTCTTCGGTCGCGCCCGTCACGCGCCGGATGGCCTCGTTCAGGGGCAGGCCGGGGAAGTCCTGGGCGGCGCGCGCGTTGATCTTGTCGTCGACGTCGGTGATGTTGCGCACGTAGGTGACGTGGCCGGCTCCGTAGACGTGCCGCAGGAGGCGGAACAGCATGTCGAAGACGATAACGGGGCGCGCGTTGCCGATGTGGGCGTAGTCGTAGACCGTCGGCCCGCAGACATACATGCGGACGTTCGCGGGGTCGATCGGCTCGAACGGCTCCTTGCGCCGCGTCAGCGTATTATAGAGCGTGAGCGACACGCTTTTTCTCCTCATGCATTCGCCGGCCTGCGAGGGCCCGTGCGCAGACCGGTGCTCCGTCTGGCGGGGCGATTCTCTGTCTTGTCATGAGGCAAAGAACGAGGCCGCGCGCCAGCCGTGCAGGCTAGCTCGAAATGATAATAATGCCGCAAAGGGTGGCGGCGGGGTCGCGCAGCGTGGTTCTCATGGCCCGGAGTTATGCGGGCGGGCGAGGGGCGCGTCAAGCGCCGCCGCCGGGGCATTCCGCTGCATCATTTCCCGGGACAGGCCGGGGACCGGCGAGACGCCGCAATTCTCCCGCATTGACCCCTTATCCGGGCCCTCACATATATAGAGCCGAGGCGCTTCGTGTTTCAGAGGTATCTGGGCCTCTTCAGGGGGCTATGGCCCCCAGGTGATCGATGGGGTCGATGACAGGACACGGCGGACGCGGCCTCAGGGGTCGCATTCTCGAATTCTCGGCGAAAGCCGGCCGGTTTCTTCCGGCCGCGGCGTGCGTTGGCGCGCTGGCGGTGCTTGCGGTCGCGGCGGCGGGCGTGCCCGCGGTGGCGCAGGGCTGGTGGCCGTTCGGCGGCGACGAGCCGCAGCCGCAGCGACAGCGCGGGCCCGTTCCAAGCGAATCGATCTACGGCGACCCGGCCGCGTCGGACGGGCAATCCGGTTTGCGCGGCAACTCGGTCTGCCTCGAGCTCGAGCAGCGGCTCGTGCAGGAGGGGCAGCGGGGCGGCGACACGCGCAACCTGATCCCCATGGTCGAGAACGAGCGTCGGCAGGTCGAGCAGGCCTACCGGTCGCAGCGTCAGGAGCTCGATCGGGCGGACTGCTACGAGTATTTCCTGTTCTCCAAGACGCTGCGCAAGACGCGCCGCTGCGTCGACCTCGCCAACCAGGTGGATGCCTCGCGCCGGCGGATCGACGACCTCGCGGTGCAGCTCCAGCAGCTTCAGGGGTCCTCGAACCGATCGTACCAGGACGAGATCATCCGGGAGCTTGCGCGCAACAACTGCGGCGCGAGCTATCAGCAGCAGGCGCGCCGCCAGGGTGGCGGCGGTCTCTCCGGCTTCTGGGACGACGGCGAGAGCAGCGGCTACGGCGGGAGCTCCAGTTTCGGCGCCTTGCCTTACGCGACCTATCGGACGGTCTGCGTGCGCCTCTGCGACGGCTACTATTTTCCGGTGAGCTTCTCGACGCTGCCGAACCATTTCCAGCGCGACGAGGACGTCTGCCACGCGAAATGTGCCGCGCCCGCGGCGCTCTATTACCATCAGAACCCGGGCGCCGGCATGGAGCAGGCGGTGGAGGCACGCTCCAACGTCCCCTATACGCAGCTCAAGAGCGCGTTCCTCTACCGCAAGCAGTATGTGCCGGGATGCTCGTGCAAGCTGGCCGAGTATCAGCCTCCTCCCGGGGCCGAGGCCCCGAGTGTCGCGGGGAATGCCGGCGGCTGGGCGGCCCAGGCGCCGACGGGTTCGACCGGTCAGCCGGCTCCGCCGCCGCTTCCGCCGGTCCAAGAGGATCCGCAGGGCGGCGAGCGGCTTCCCTGGGCGACGGAGCCTCAGTGATGGCTGCGTGACCTCGCGCCGACGAACGGGCGGAATTGCAGCATAGGCTGCTGTTTGTCTTTCTCTTCAAATGTATCTGGACTCCGGCCTCCGCCGGAGTGACGTCAGTTTACGGGACACCACGCGCCAGCAAACATTATCCCGGCATCATGGCGGAGCCATGCTACACATGGACGGGCGGAGCCATGCTCCGCATAGATGGCCGGGGATCCAGACACGTCAGCGTGCGTGGACGCTCAGCCGCGGTGGCCGCGGAGGCGGGCTTCGGCGCGGGGGCGGCCGATCAGAGGAAGCAGCGCTTTCAGCTCCGGACCGGCGTCGCGGCCGGTGAGGGCGAGGCGCAGCGGGTGGAACAGGGCACGGCCCTTCAGGTCTGTTGCTTTTGCAGCCTCTGATGTGAAAGCGCTCCAGGTGGTGCCGTCCCACGGCTCGGGAGGAAGCAGGTCCGCCGCCCTGGCCGTCAAATCGGAATTTTCGATCACCGGGTCGATCTCGCCTGCGACGATGGTCCACCACTCACGCGCGTCGGCGAGCACGGTGACGTTGCCGCGCACGGCCTCCCAGAAGGGCGCGCCGCCCGTGATGGCGAGCGCGTCGAGCCGCGCGGCGACATCCTCGTAAGGGAGCCTGTGCAGGAGCTTGGCGTTGAGCGTCCTCAGCTCCTCGACATCGAAGCGTCCGGGGGCGGTCGAGATCTTGCCGAGATCGAAGAGGGCGGCGAGTTCGCCGATCTGCCGGTGCGGCTCGATGGCGTCGGACGTGCCGAGCAGCGCGGCGTGGCTCAGGATCGCCATGGGCTCGAGGCCGTCGTTGCGGAAGGTCTCGATCGAGAGCGTGCCGAGGCGCTTCGAGAGCGCGTGGCCGTCGGCGCCGATCAGGAGACTGTGGTGGGCAAAGGCGGGAGGCTCGGCCCCGAGCGCCTCGAAGATGGCAATCTGCACGCCCGAGTTGGTCACGTGGTCCTCGCCGCGGACGATGTGGGTGACGCCGAAATCGGCGTCGTCGACGACGCTGGTGAACGTGTAGAGCGGCGTGCCGTCCTCGCGGATGAGCACGGGATCGGACAGCGAGCCGAGGTCGACGGTCTGGTCGCCGCGGATGAGATCGTTCCAGGAGACGATGGTGGGCTCGGGCCCCAGGAGGCCGCTTGCCGCATCCGTGTTCGGCAGGCGGAACCGCCAGTGCGGCCGGCGACCTTCCGCCGCGAGCTTCGCCCTGTCCAGATCCGAGAGCCTGAGACCCGTGCGGTCGTAGATCGGCGGCAGGCCGCGGGCGAGCTGGCGCTTTCTCCTCCGGTCAAGCTCCTCTTCGCTCTCGTAGCAGGCGTAGAGATGGCCGGATGCCTTGAGGGCCTCTGCAACCTCGCCATAGCGCGCGAGGCGGGTCGACTGGCGCTCCTCGCGCTGCCAGGCGAGGCCCAGCCAGCGGAGGTCGGTGCGGATGCCTTCGGCGAAGGCCTCCGTCGAGCGTTCGCGGTCGGTATCGTCGAGGCGCAGAAGAAACGTTCCGCCCGCCTTGTACGCCAGGAGATAGTTCAGGATGGCGGTGCGGATGTTGCCGATGTGGAGCCGGCCGGTGGGGCTCGGCGCGAAGCGGACGAAGGGTTTCATGCGGTGGCGTGGCCCGGCGATGGTCTCGATTTCCGCGCCACCCTATAGAGAGCCTCCGCAAAATGCAGCCCTCCCGGTCGCGAGGGCCGGGGATGCGCCCGCGGCCCTCGCGCAACACCTTGGCGCGCCAGGGGTTCCCCGATTTCAGTCCGGGGCGGGCATTAGCCGATTGGTAAGGTTGCTCGCCTAGCTTCAAAGCCGTTGGACGGGTTGTTGGGGACGTTGCATGCGCGTGGTCAAGTCGGTTCCGGTCGAAGATTTCGAATTCCGCGGCAGCATCAAGGACAGCGACGTCGCCCGGCTCAGACAGGCGTTTGCCGAAGACCCGCTCATCCGCGACGCCGAAGCCGATACGCTGCTCCGGCTCAACCGCTCGTGCCCCGTTCAGGCGCCATCCTGGAGCGGCTTCCTGATCGATGCGATTGCCGACTACATCCTCAACCAGAGCGGCCCCGAAGGCTATATCACCGCCGACAAGAGCCGCTGGCTCATTGCCAAGCTCTCGAGCGACGGGTGGATCGCCAACAGCGCGGAGTTCGATCTGCTCGTCGCCGTTCTCGGACGGGCGCGCTGGTTCCCGCTGAGCCTCGCCGCATTCGCCCTCGAGCAGGTCGCAGGCGCGGTCAACCACGGCTTCGGCCCCCTGCGCCACGGGCAGAGCCCGCTGCAGATGCCGGGCGCGGTGCCGGGAAGCATCCGGGATGCGGAGATCGGTCTCATCCGCGTGATCCTCAACGCGTTCGGCGGCGACAGCGCGTTGCCGTTGACGCGCCCGGAGGTCGAGATCCTGATCGGCATCAACAAGATCGTCGCGCCGCGCTCGGTGCCGCCCGCCTGGGTCGATCTCTTCGCCAAGGCGATGGCGAACGTTCTCCTGGCCGAGCATGGGTATGCGGTTCCGCCGCGTGCGGTCGCGCTGCGTCCGGGCGTGGCTGCAGCCGATGGCGCCCCGACGCTCGAGGAGCAGGTGGCCTTCTCGCTCGGACGCCTCAGGCACGACTATCACACGCAATCGACCGAGGAGCGGGCGCTCGCACGTCTCGAGCGTCAACGCATCGAGATCGTCACGGGTGAGGAGATCGCGGCCGAGGAGACGGCATGGCTCACGGACCGGCTGCTCTCCAGCCAGAGGCCGACGGCGATCGAGGCAAACGTGCTCGCCTTCCTCGACCGGGAATGCCTGATCGGCGAGCCCGGCGTCCGGCTGGGCGCCGGCCGGGGCGGCTTCGCCGCCTGAATGCCAGGTGAGCGGGCGGGTCGCTCCCGCCGTATGGTTACTTCAACGCGTAGGTTCGCCTTTCCGTCTGGCCGTGCGATGCCAGGCGGTTGAAGTCCGGCTGCTCGGGCGCCGGGGCGAACCCCGCCTTATCGCGGTTTACGCGCTCGCTGGAGTTAGTCTAGAAGAGCCTCTTCGACCTCTTCCCCGACATTCAGACAGGGCGCCAAGGGATAATGTTCAAAAAGATCCTCATTGCCAATCGCGGCGAGATCGCCTGCCGCGTCATCAAGACCGCGCGCAAGATGGGCATCAAGACCGTGGCCGTCTACTCGGACGCGGACCGCGACGCGCTGCATGTCGAGATGGCGGACGAGGCGGTGCATCTCGGCCCGCCGGCGGCGGCCCAGTCCTATCTGCTCATCGACAAGATCGTGGATGCCTGCCGGCAGACCGGTGCCGAGGCCGTGCATCCGGGCTACGGCTTCCTCTCGGAGCGCGAAGCGTTCCCCATCGCGCTCGAAAAGGCCGGCATCGTGTTCATCGGGCCGAACGCCCGCGCGATCGCCGCCATGGGCGACAAGATCGAGAGCAAGAAGGCGGCCGCCAGGGCCAAGGTCTCGACGGTCCCCGGCTACATGGGCGAGATCGAGGACGAGAAGCACGCCGTCAAGATCGCCGAGGAGATCGGCTATCCCGTCATGATGAAAGCCTCGGCTGGCGGCGGCGGCAAAGGCATGCGCATCGCGTTTTCCCGCAGGGAGGTCGAGGAGGGCTTCCCGCTGGCGCGCTCGGAGGCCAAGGCCTCGTTCGGCGACGACCGCATGTTCATCGAGAAGTTCATCGTCGATCCGCGCCACATCGAGATCCAGCTCATCGGCGACAAGCACGGCAACGTCATCTACCTCGGCGAGCGCGAGTGCTCGATCCAGCGGCGCAACCAGAAGGTCATCGAGGAGGCGCCCTCGCCGCTGCTCGACGAGAAGACGCGGCGCGCCATGGGCGAGCAGGCGGTCGCGCTGGCCAAGGCCGTCGGCTACGATTCGGCCGGCACGGTCGAGTTCGTCGCCGGGCAGGACCGGAGCTTCTACTTCCTCGAGATGAACACGCGCCTGCAGGTCGAGCATCCGGTGACCGAGCTTGTCACCGGCGTCGATCTCGTGGAGCTGATGATCCGGTCGGCGGCCGGCGAGAAGCTGCCGCTCAAGCAGTCGGACGTGAAGCTCAACGGCTGGGCGGTCGAGAGCCGCGTCTATGCAGAGGACCCGTTCCGCAACTTCCTGCCCTCGATCGGGCGCCTCGTGAAGTACCGCCCGCCCGACGAGGGCACCCGGGACGGCCTCACGGTGCGCAACGACACCGGCGTTTACGAGGGCGGCGAGATCTCCATGTTTTACGACCCGATGATCGCCAAGCTGGTGACGCACGGGCCGACGCGGACCGCCGCCATCGACGCGCAGGCGGAAGCGCTCGACGCGTTCTATATCGACGGTATCCAGCACAACGTGCCGTTTGTGACGGCGCTCATGCACCATCCGCGCTGGCGCGAGGGAAAGCTCTCCACGGGCTTCATAGCGGAGGAATATCCCGAGGGCTTCAAGAGCCGGCCCGCGGAGGGCGAGGAGCTCAGCGTGCTCGCCGCCGTCGCGGGCGCTCTCGACCATCTCCACAACGCGCGCCGGCGCAAGATCAGCGACCAGATGACGAACGGGTCGGTGACCTTCGCCAAGCGGCGCGTGGTGGACGTCGGCGGCGCGCGGCAGACGATCGAGGTCAGCGCCGCGGACGGCGGTCCGATGCACGTGAGCTTCATCGGCGTCGAGGGGACGGTGCAGCAGTCCGTGACCGTGGCCTCGTCCTGGGTGCCGGGCGAGCCGGTGTGGTTCGGCGAGGTCGGCGGCAAGGCGGTGGCGGTCCAGGTGCGGCCGATTCTGAACGGCGCGACGCTCTCCTATCGCGGCATCCAGGCCCCGGTCTACGTCTACACGCTGAAGGAGGCCGAGCTTGCGGCGCTGATGCCCGTGAAGGCCGCCGCGGACATGTCCAAGTACCTGCTCTGCCCCATGCCGGGCCTCGTCAAGGCCATCCACGCCAGCGAGGGCCAGGAGGTGAAGGCGGGTGACGCGCTGGCGGTCGTCGAGGCCATGAAGATGGAGAACATCCTGAGGGCCGAGCGCGACGGCAAGGTCAAGAAGGTGAACGCCAAGCCCGGCGATAGCCTTGCCGTGGATGCGGTGATCCTCGAGTTTGCGTGAGGCGGCGGGAGGCAGACCGTCTCCTCGTGTGATGTCGATGCGCCTTCCTTCCCGGAGCGGGGAGGAAGGCGTATTTTTTTGGCAGCGGGCAGCGGGCAGCGGGCAGGACGTGGGGCAGTAAGGCAGTAGGCAGTAGGCAGTAGGCAGTGGGCAGTGGGCAGTGGGCAGTGGGCAGTGGGTGGGAGTGGCGTGGTGGTGCGGTCGGTGCGGGTTAGGGTCGGGGGACGGGTGCAGGGTGTCGGCTATCGGGCCTGGGCGCGGCGTACGGCGCTGTCGCTGGGACTCGAGGGCTGGGTCCGCAATCGGCGGGACGGGTCGGTGGAGGCGGTGCTCCAGGGAGCGCCCGATCGCGTCGAGGCGATGATCGCAGCCTGCCGGGAGGGGCCGGCGGACGCGTCTGTCACCGGCATCGAGGTTCTGGCCGATGAGGCCGCCGGCGCCTTTACGGGCTTCGAGATCCGCGAGACGGCGTAGCGCCCTCCTTCCGATGGCGCCGACATGGAGAATTGCGTGGGGGCGGCCCTCCGTGCGCAGCACGGCTCCGCCATGACGCCGGCATGACGTTTCATTTGCAGATTGCCGATTGCCGCAAAACCGACGTCACCCCGGCGCGAAGGTCGGGGCCTACGCAAGCGTCCACGCGCAACCGGGCTGGGACATAGTGGGCATCCGCGGGGCGCGGCATTGCCGCGACGAGGCGGTCGTCGAGAGGCAAAGCTCTCAACTGTTTGCGTGCTGGCCCTGGATGGCCGGGCAAGCCCGGCCATCCAGTGTGTGAGGGAGCGACGAAACCAGGGGACGAAATCGGGGGCCGGTCGCCGTTGGAATGGCCAGATCCAGCGATCGCTCGACCTCAGCCGAGGCGGGCGGCGGCGCTGCGCAGGCCCCGGATCACCTGGTCGTAGGTCTCCTCGTCGCGCGCTTCCGGATAGACCATGTAGACGGGATAGACGAAGCGGCGCGCGCGTTTCGGCTGACGCAGGCGGCCGCGCGCGACGTGGGGCTTGACGATGCGGGCCGGGAAGTAGGCTGATGCCTCGTTGGCGAGAAGGTATTCGATGCTGATCGACCCGAGGTCGAGGTGCAGGCCCGGGTTGGTCAGCTCCGGGTAGGCCGCGGCGTGGTCCTGCTGAAAGTCGGGGCCCCAATCGACGAAAATATAGTCGTTCCCGGCCCGGCGACCGGCCGGTTTGGCGCTCGTCACGAGGACGAACTCCTCGTCGAAGAGATGCTCGACCACATGCCCCGGCGGCTGGATGGGCCGGTACATGACCGCGAGATCGAGCGTGCCTTCGATCAGCCGCTGCGTGAGGACGGAGGAGGGCGCCGAGGCCGCGGATACGGCGATATCCGGGCTGTCGGAGCGCAGGCGCGCGACCCATTTGAGGAGAAAGCCCTGCCAGAGCCCGAGCGGCGCACCGACCGCGAGATGATCGCGGTGCTGGTCCGAGAGGCTCACCTCGAGCTGCGCGCGCTGCCAGACGCGCACCAGGGCGAGCGCGTGTTTGCGGAACTGATCGCCCGCCGCCGTCAGGTCCGCGCCCGACTTCGATCGCTCGAAGAGCGGACGCCCGAGCAACTCCTCCAGCCCCTTGATGCGGGCCGAGACCGTCGATTGCGTGATGTTGAGCTTCACGGCGGCTTCGATGAAGCTGCCCGTCTCGGCGACCATCAGAAACGTTCGTGCGAGATTGATGTCCATCGATGGCTCGCATCGCTTCGGAGCGCTTGAACGCTATCTATCGAAATCTTCGATAGCAGTCACCGGAATTTTCCGTTTGAAGAGGTCATTGATTCTGACCAAATTGAGAATCGGCCCGACTCGAGTCGGGTCAGTTTCGGCTCAGCGCAAGGCTGAGCGTTCAATGGAAGGACTAACGACGATGGCTAAAGCTGCTAAGAAGCCCGCGAAGAAAGCTGCCAAGAAGCCCGCGGCGAAGAAGAAGAAGTAACGAGTTTCTGCCTCGAGCTCTCGGAGCTGACCGTGCTTTCCGATCGCGTCGTCCCCGGGTTCCTGATCGCAGCTCTTCTCTCTCCCTCGGCCGTTCATTCGGCTTCGATCACCAATCGGGATGATCGGGATCACAAGATCACCGTCATCGAGGGAAGCTCCCAAAAAGACCATGTTCTCAAGCCGAACGCGGTTCTCGATGGGATTTGTGGGGCGGGGTGCTTGATCCGGATCGGCGACAGTCAGGACGACCCGTTCGAGCTTGAAGGCTCGGACGTCACGTCGATCGAGGAAGGGCAGCTCTACGACGACGAGGCGGGGGTGCCGCCGGAGCCTGGTGCAGGCGCGTCTGATCCAGGCCGTGGCGTCCAGCCTTCTCAACCCGGCTCTCGTCCGTAGGCGAGGCTCGTCGTAGTGATAAAGAGACCCGGCCCCGCCTACGGCGGGCCGGGTTTTCCTTTATGGCCGGCATGTCTCATTTCGGGACGGTATCGTCCGGCCCCATTCCGGCCGCCGCGGAAGTGAGGAGGTCGGTCTCGCTGCCGAAGATGCGCTCGAAGCTCCGCCGCAGAACTATATCCACATCTTTCATAGACGCCGGGCAGCCGAGGTCGGCGAGGCTCGTCACGCCGCGATCGGCGATGCCGCACGGCACGATGCCGTCGAAGTGGGTGAGGTCCGGCGCGACGTTCAGGCTCACGCCGTGATAGCTCACCCCGTGGCGGATGCGGATGCCGATGGCGGCAATCTTCCTCTCCGGCGCGCGGCCCGGCGAGGCGACCCAGACGCCGATCCGCCCCGGCCGCACCTCGGCGCTGATGCCGAGCCCGGCCAGGGTCTCCACGATCCATCGCTCAAGGCTCGACACGAAAGCGCGGACGTCGGCTCCGAAGCGACGCTGGACGTCCAGCATCACGTAGGCGATGCGCTGGCCGGGGCCGTGGTAGGTGTACTGTCCGCCCCGACCGGTCACATGGACCGGGAACCGGTCGGGGTCCTTGAGGTCACCCGGGCGGGCGCTGGTTCCCGCCGTATAAAGGGGCGGGTGCTCGAGAAGCCAGACCACTTCGGGGGCCTTGCCGCGACGGATTGCGGCAACCCTCCGCTCCATGGCAGCGACCGCAAACGGGTGCCCGACGAGGCCCGAACTCGTGCTCCACTGCACGCGGCTTCTATCGAAATCCGTCATGGATCGCAGCCTCGAGCGTGATCATTTTTGATTGAGTGGGGATCACGCTCTATCTCTTTGATGAGACCGATTTTTCACACCTCAGGCTGATAGGGCCTGAAGTGATCATGGTCTAGCACCTTTCAGAAATGGCCGAATACGCGCGTTCTGGGCTGGCCTTGCACGTGCGGCGTTTCGCGCTTGCCCTCGCCCGACCCCTGTGAGAGGTGGGCTGCTTCCCCGGGGCAAGGTCCGTTCTTTCGGGCGGCGCCGATGAAGCCGGCCTGCTTCGGCCTTTGTGCCCTCGATGCCGCATTCGGCCCCTCGGCTCTCGGGGCCTCTTGTCCCTCTGCCGCGGGTTGGTTATATGGGGGCGCTTCGAGCCATGATGCGGTCGTGGCGGAATTGGTAGACGCACTACCTTGAGGTGGTAGCGGGGCAACCCGTGGAAGTTCGAGTCTTCTCGACCGCACCATATGGCCGGGCTGAACGGTTTTCCGATCGCCCTTTAAAGATGACGAAGGCTCCCGCCCGAGCGGGGTCAGCCTCTGCGCATGCGCCATTTTTCGCGTGAGACCTGGTCTGGTCTCGTACCGAGGGCGAAGCCCGGCGGATCAGGCCGCGCGCGTTGAGGAAAAGACGCCCGGGGGGCTCTGCGGTAATCGAATCTTTACCGTCTCCGCGTGTCGGCCTCCTTTATCAACCAATCATATATATGAGCGGCTCTAACTTCAGGGGAGAGCGTCAACTCCCGGTGCCGAGCCCCATGCCCTGCCGCATCCCGAAATTTGAGCGCCTTCGCGCCCGTGTTGCGCTGGGGGCTTGCCGTTTTCGAACGGACGCCCGCGGTGCGACCGCCGTCGAGTTCGCGCTCGTGATCTTGCCTTTCCTCATCCTGGCGATGGGGATCATCACCATCGGCATGCACTACATGACCGTGAATTATCTGGAACTCGGCGTGGAGGTGGCGGCGCGCCAGTTGCGGACGGGCGAAGCTCAGAAGGCCGGCGTCACGGTCGGCCAGTTCCGGCAGCTCGTCTGCGACGGTGCTGGCCCCATGATTGCGTGCGATGAGCGTCTCGTGGTTCACGTTAAAAGCCGGGCGACGTTCGCCGAACTGATGCCGATCACGCCGTGCGTCACGAACGGCAGATTGACGCCGTCCGAAGGCGAACCGGGCGATTCCATCAGTACCCGGGCGGGCGATGCAAGCCAGGCCGTGCTCGTGAACATCTGCTACGAGTGGGATGCGGGGTTGGGATTCTGGCAACTGATCTGGAACCTTCTTGCGTCCGAGCGTGTCGACCGGGGCGCCCCGATCCTTTCGGCGGCATCCGCATTTCGATCGGAGCCTTTCCAATGACCCGGATGATCCGCCTGGCCAGGCTCGGCTCCCGCTGGCTCCGTCGCGACGTGCGCGGCGCGGCGGCGGTGGAATTCGCGCTCGTCGCGCCGGTTCTCCTGGTGATGCTGATCGGTGCCATAGACGTCAGCCGTGCCGTCGCCATCAATCAGCGGGTCAGTCTCGTCACCCAGATGGTGGCGGATCTCGTTGCGCGCGAAACGCAGCTCACGGCGAACGATGTCGAGGCGATCTACGACATCGCCGAGCTGGCGATGGCGCCGTATTCGACCGAACCGCTCCAGATCGCCATCATCCCGGTCATGTCGGCTGCGAACGACGCGACGAGAACGCTCGTCTACGCGTCGAAGACGAACCGGCCGACGTATCCTGCGGGATCCGAGCTGTCGGCGTGCGACACCTATCCCTTGACCCGGGATTTCCTGGCGGCCAACGAAAGCGTGATCGTGGTCGAGAGCACGTATGCCTATCAGCCGCTGTGGGCGCGTGAGGTCATCTCGCCGGCGAACTGGGAGAAGAAGGCCTACGCGAAGCCGAGGAAAGCGCTCTGCGTCGGTTTCGACGGCCCCAACTGCCAAAGCTCCTGCTTCGCCTCCTGACGCAGTCCGACGCCGCCCATCCCCTTTTGCACCCGCCTTCGGTTCAGGCGTTTTTCGCGCCTGACAGCGCGTTGCGGGCGGCGTGAACATTCAGTATGCTGTCAAGAGGCAAGGTCGGATATTGCAGGAGTGCTTGCGGATAGCTCCGGCGATGAGGGAACGAAACCAGGCTTCGTCGGTTCGTGTTGCGCCTTCTTCGGCGAAGAGGCATGCGAACGGAGGCTCCCGCGGATCCCTCCCCCTTCCCGGCGCGCTTCCAGATGGTCACCCGAGCCGCCAGATCCCGGCTCGCCATGCGATGGGCGAAAAGCATTCATGGGCCGCCGATCTCTCCATACGGCCGACGAGCTCAGGGAGCTCATCATCGGCGCCTCGACAGAGCTGATCCAGGACGCGGGCCTCGGGGGGCTCTCGGCACGGGAGATCGCGCGGCGCATCAACTATTCGCCGGGCACCCTCTACAATTCCTTCGAGAACCTCGACGATCTCATTCTGACGATCGAAGGGCGGCTCCTGGATGGCCTCATCGAGACGCTGTCGGCGCTGCCGCAGGAGGGCACACCGCGCGAGCAGGTGCATCGCGTGGCGAACGCCTATCTTTCGTTCGCCGCCCACAACCCGAAACTCTGGAGCCTGATCTCCGAGCACCGCGTGCCGGCGTCGCAAGGCGTGCCGGCGTCCTATCGCCAGAAGCTCGAGACGCTGGTGGGGGCGGTCGAGGACGTGCTCCGTCCTTTGGCCAGGGAGCGCGAGGACGAGGACATCAGGCGTGCGGCGCTGGCGCTTTGGGCCGGCATGCACGCGATTGCCTCGCTTTCGGCCGCGGACAAACTCTCGATCATCGCGGCGGGGGACGCCGGGGCGCTGATGGACGATTTCGTCGGAACCTACCTGGACGGATTCGAAGCGGCCCGCCGCTAGCGTGTTTCCGTTTCAGGTGGAAACAGCGGTTCGGGATCCGGACACGCCGATGGCTCGCACGGCCATGGGGGCTCTCTACGGTGCCGCGGGTGCGGCGGCCGGCGTGTCGGTGTCGGCTGCCGGGAGGGCGCCGGTGGTTATGGAGCTTTCATCCGGCGCCGTGCCGGCGAGGGAGCTCGGCAGCTTCACGAGGCCGAACCACTCTTCCTTCGGCAGCAGACGCTCGTTGAGGCCGGCCCACATATCGCGCGAGGAGAGGCCGGTCACGAAGGTGGCGGGAGAGGGCGCGAGCCAGACCGCCAGCGCCAGGGCGCCGGCCATCCCGGCCGTGGCATAGGGATGGCGGACGTCGACGAGTTTCAGCGCCGTGCCGAAGGAATGCTTGAGGCGCCTGTCCGCCACGTCGACGGCATAGATCTCGTCGAGCGCGAGATGCACGAGGAAGCCGACGAACATGAAGCCACCGGCCAGCCAGGCAACGCCCGCATGGCGGTCCAGGACATTGCCGAAGACCACCGCCGTTGCCGCTGCCGAAAAAAGCCCGGCGAGGACCGAGTGCCATATGCCGCGATGGACGGCCAGATGATGGAACAGCGTGTGAAGTCCATAGCGAATGCCGACCAGCGCGCCGAGCCAGAGCAGCCAGAGCTCGGCGATGGAGTAGCGGTCGGCGACGGTGAAGAGGACGGCGAAGGAGAAAAAGATGGCGAGGCCGGAGAACATCGCCCGGCTGGGGCGGCTCTCCTTGAGGTCGATATCGGGCAGCACGGAGCCCAGAACGCCGGCCAGCGTGACGGGGATGAGGTTCTCGGGGGCGATGACGTTCGCGGCCAGCGTGAGGGTTGCGAGCGAGCCGGAAACGATCGTGCCGACAGCGATATGCGTCGTGAAGTTGGCCATGGCGATGCCCTCCCGGTCCGGGACCATGCGCCGCCGTCCCACGGGTCCCGGCGCCTCTTCGACCTTGGGACCAGATTCGTACGGCGCAAGGGAGGTTCGCGGGTGCAATCCCGTGTGGATAACGGACGCGAGGGCGAAATGCGTCCGGCGCGCCGAGTGGTCACAGGCCGTGAGGGGTGGCGCATTCGCCCCATCTCTGGCAGGACAACGCCTGACGTGATCGGCGCCCGGCGCCAGGCCGCACCCCCTTAAACTCAGGTTTCGCCACGTGTCCTCACCGGCAGATTCCCGCACAGTCCGGACGCTGCATGTCATCGGCGTGGGCAGCATCGTCGTGGCTCTCGCCGTCATGGCCCTCAAGTACTGGGCCTATCTGGTGACGGGCAGCGTCGCGCTCTATTCGGACGCGCTCGAGAGCATCGTCAACCTGGTCGCGTCGCTCGCGGCGCTGCTCGCCATCAACATCAGCGCCCGGCCCGCAGACCGGAAACACCCGTTCGGACATCACAAGGCCGAGTACCTGTCGGCGGTGCTCGAAGGCGTGCTCATCATCATCGCGGCCGTCTTGATCATCCGGGAAGCCTATGACGCGTTCATCACGCCGCGCACGATCGAAGGCTTCGGCCTCGGCATCGCCCTCAGCGGTCTCGCGACGGCTCTCAACGGCGGCTGGTCGGCGCTTCTGATCCGCCGCGGCCGGGCGCTGAGGTCGCCGGCGCTGGTTGCCGACGGCTGGCACCTGCTCTCCGACGTGATGACCTCGGTCGGCGTGATCGCGGGCCTGACGCTTGCCGCCGTCACCGGGCTCAACGTGCTCGATCCGCTGCTCGCCGTGGCGGTTGCGGGCTACATCCTCTGGAGCGGCTTCAAGATCATTCTGTCGTCGATGAGCGGGCTCCTCGACGAGGCGGCAGACGCGGACATCCAGGCGCGCATCCGCGATGTGATCCGGCGCAGCGGGGACGGTGCGCTCGAGGCGCACAACGTGCGCACGCGGCAGGCGGGGCGCGTCATCTTCATCGAGCTCCATCTCGTGGTGCCGGGCACCATGACCGTCAACGAGGCGCATGCGATCTGCGATCGGCTCGAGGATGCGCTCGAAGCGGAGATCGAGGGCTCGGAGGCCGTGATCCACGTCGAGCCCGAGTACAAGGCCGAGAAACGCTCGAAAGGCACCATTCCGCTCTAGGCTCCGGACTCAATTGCACCACCAGACGGTCGCGGCAGCGATGAGCAC
>NZ_DAITQL010000014.1:0-69898 GCF_036833075.1 Hyphomicrobium sp. | reverse complement strand
GTCTCTCTCTCGCAGGTGCGTTATAGGAAGGCGCGTCTGCAACGCGGCCAGAACCGCGACGTTGAACGGGAGTGTTCTTGTAGTCTCCCAATCATCAGCTTTCGAATGATTTTTCTGTAATCCTGGATCGAGCGGCGCTCCTCGTCCGGCGCATCATCTGGTAGGCCCGAGCTCAAATTCTGCCCGTAACCACCGAAGGATCGCGGTGAGGTGTCCGTTTCGAGATCAAGGGAACGGGATCGTGTTTCAGGCATCCGCGCCAGGCTACCCTTGGCGCGCAGACGGCTCGCAGGGTGTGAGGCTGCACAGGATCTTTGGGCGGTTGGCGAAGTTATGGGCGCGCGGGGGGCTGCGCTCATCGTTTTTATTGTGACTGTGCGGTCGCAATCGAAGAATAGAGAATCTCACCCGCGTTAACTCGGTTCATCAGAGGCTGTTCGCCACGAACGGCTATCTGAGAAGCAATAGGAACTATGTCAGTCACTACGAGAAGCCGACCAAAGCCGGGCGGTCGCAATTCTGGAGATGATCACGCTCTCTGCCACATGGACGAACGTTGGCTCGGCCTGATCGAATAATCTAGGAATGACTTTCCAGAGCGGACACCGGGTGGACGGACCGTAGTCTGCTTTGCCGAGGTCGTTAAGGCATTCCGTCCGGCCGATACCGCGCCCGGGCGAGACTTCGAGGCTTGCACCAATGACGAAATCCACGGTCACCATCTATGGCATCCCGAACTGCGACACGATGAAGAAGGCGCGGGCCTGGCTTGCCGCCCACGGGGTCGCCGCGACGTTCCACAATTACAAGACGGAAGGTATCGACCGGGCGCGGCTCGAGCGCTGGGCCGGCGCGGTCGGCTGGGAGACGCTCCTCAACCGTACCGGCATGTCGTTCCGCAGGCTCTCCGATGCGGACAAGCGGGATCTCGATCGGGAGAAGGCGATCACGTTGATGCTGGCTGGGCCGTCGCTCATCAAGCGACCGGTGCTGGAGATCGGGGGGCGCAAGCCGCTGGTCGGCTTCAAGCCGGAGATCTATGCGGCGGCATTCGGAGCGTGACCGTCCCGGAAAAATAAAAGACGGGACAGGTGTGCGGGGCCTGTCCCGTCCATTGACGTGCCCATCTTGCGACGGGTCGTACGATGCGGCTCGATCACCAACGCGGGGACATGGGCATTCGGACCGCACTTGGCAGAGAACGGATTGCCCGCCGGTTTATTCTCCAAGACGTGCAAAAAAATCGATCCGCCCAATGCCTTCGCCCGGCGGAAAGGAGCCTCTCAAAAAAGAGGCCCCCCAGCTTGGGGGGAGGGGAGCTGGGGGGCCGACCGTGGGAAGAGCGCCGCCTTACGGTGGGGGGACCGCGGTGGCGCTCCGTCTCGCTGGAGTGCGGGGGTGGCAGCTCCAGCGGACCATGGGAACAGCGGGGAGGGCGCTTTGGTTCCCACAAGGAGGATATTAAAGCGTTGCGGAGGCGGCGCTGTTCCGGAGGGAACAAAAGGGGGGCAGCGGGCAGCAGGCAGGAAGTGGGCAGTAAGCATATCCTGCCTGCTGCCCGTTGCCCGCTTTAATCGAGGTCTGCGACTTCGAGGCTTGAGCCGCCGCGCATGCGCTGGGCGAGGGTTGCTTCGATGAACGGGTCGATGTCGCCGTCGAGAACCTGGTCGGGGCTCGAGCTCTGCGTGCCCGTGCGCAGGTCCTTCACGAGCTGATAGGGCTGCAGAACGTAGGAGCGGATCTGGTGGCCCCAGCCGATGTCGGTCTTGGCCGCCTGCTCGGCGGAGGCTTTCTGCTCGCGCCGCTTCAGCTCGAGCTCGTAGAGACGCGCCTTGAGCCGCTTGAAGGCGATGTCCTTGTTCTGGTGCTGGGAGCGCTGCTCCTGGGCGAAGATGACGATGCCCGTCGGCTTGTGCACGAGGCGGACGGCCGACTCCGTGCGGTTCACGTGCTGGCCGCCGGCACCGCTCGAGCGGGCGAAGCTCACGTCGACGTCGGCCGGGTTGATCTCGATGTCGATCGAGTCGTCGATCACCGGGTAGACGGTGACGGATGCGAAGCTCGTGTGGCGGCGGGCGTTGGAATCGTAGGGCGAGATGCGCACCAGGCGATGAACGCCCGCTTCCGTCTTGAGCCAGCCGTAGGCGTTGTTGCCCTGGATTTCGAGCGTCGCCGATTTGAGGCCGGCTTCCTCACCGGGGCTCTCGTCGATCAGCTTGACCTTGAAGCCGCGGCGTTCCGCCCACCGCATGTACATGCGGGTCAGCATCTCCGCCCAGTCCTGGCTTTCCGTACCGCCGGCGCCGGCATGGACCTCGACGTAGGTGTCCATGCCGTCGGCCTCGCCCGACAGCATGACCTCGACGCTCTTCCTCTGCACCTCCTCGTCGAGACGCTTCAGTGCGCCCTCGCCCTCTGTCACCGTCTCTGCGTCGTCCTCGGCCTCGCCGAGCTCGATCAGGGTCAGATTGTCCTCGAACTCGCGCTCGATGCGGCGGAAGTCGTCGAGGGACGACTCGAGCTGCTGGCGCTGGCGCATGACCTTCTGAGCCTGCGCGGGGTCGTTCCAGAGCGCGGGATCCTCCGCGCGCCGGTTGAGATCGGCTAGACGTGCCTCGGCCTGCTCCGGGTCAAAGATACCTCCTCAAGAGGTCCAGCGCCTCTTCGATGGACGTGGCGACTTTTTGCGCTTCAGCGCGCATGGCGGCTCTCCAACGACATTCATATCGGGGAATTGGCTGACATATAGGTGCGGCGCACGCGGCTGTAAACGCGGCGTCGCGATGCACCGCGCGGCCGTCCGCGGCGCAACGCCTATGGGGCAGGAGAGCCTCTCACCACAGGCCGCCCGGGCCGCCGCTGTAGCCCTGTGAGGTGGGTGCCGGCTGCCAGGCGTCGCCCGACGACGACTGCCTGGCGTCCGAGCTTTGCGCGTAAGGATCGCTGAAGCCGATGACCGAGTAGGCGTCGTCCGGCTCCTCGTCGGTCTTGAAGGCTTCGGCGATCGCCGCGGTGTCGTCCGGCGAGGCGCGGAGCCCGGTCTTCAGGCTCACGCGCACGAGCTTGATGCCCGGCGGGATGCGGAACGGCGTGGCGGGCTGATCGGCGAGCGCTGCTTCCATGAAGTTTCCGAAGATCGGTGCCGCAACGGCACCGCCGGTATTGCCCTTGCCCATGGGGCGCGGCGTGTCGTAGCCGATGAAGACGCCGACCACGAGATCGGGCGTGTAGCCGACGAACCAGGCATCCTTCTCCTCGTTGGTGGTGCCGGTCTTTCCCGCCAGCGGACGGTTCAGCTTCTTCAGCGACGTCGCCGTGCCGCGCTGGACGACGCCTTCGAGGATCGACGTCATCTGGTAGGCAGTCTGGGGATCAATGACCTGATTGCGGTCGTCGGGGACGTCCGGCTCCTCCTGGTTCTCCCAGTGGTCGGCCGAGCAGCCGGGGCATTCGCGTGCGTCATGGCGCCAGACGGACCTGCCCCAGCGATCCTGGATGCGGTCGATCAGCGTGGGGCGGATCGCCTTGCCGCCGTTGGCGAGCATGCAATAGGCGGTGGCCATGCGCAGAAGCGTCGTCTCGCCGGCGCCGAGCGACATCGACAGCACGGGAAGCAGGTCGTCGTAGATGCCGAAACGGCGCGCGTACTCGGTGATGATCGGCATGCCCATGTCCTGGGCGAGGCGCACCGTCATCTGGTTGCGCGATTTCTCGATGCCGACGCGCAGCGTCGTGGGGCCGTGCGAGCTGTCCTTTTCGTAGTTCTGCGGCTTCCAGATGTCCTGGCCGGGGCCCTGCTCGATCTCGATCGGCTCGTCGAGGATGATCGACGTCGGCTTGTAGCCGTTGTCGAGGGCGGCTGCGTAGACGAACGGCTTGAAGGACGAGCCGGGCTGGCGCTTGGCCTGCAGCGCGCGGTCGAACTGGCTCATGGCGAAGGAGAAGCCGCCGGAGACGGCGAGCACGCGGCCCGTATGCGGGTCCATGGCGATCAGGCCGCCCGAGATCTCGGGGATCTGCATCAGCGACCAGACGCCGGCGAGGTTGGCTTCGTCCTTGGGCGCGACGTAGATCACATCACCCGGCGCCAGGAGATCGGACATCTGCTTCGGCTCGGTGCGCTTGGCGGTTCGTGCCCACCTGATCTCGTCGAGGGTGATCTCGACGGCGTGGCGCTCCTCGGTGAGTTTTCCGTCCTGCTTGCGCTGCGGCTTGAGGCCGACCACGGCCTTCGTCTTCTCCATGGAGAGCACGACGCCGAGACGCCAGGGCGCGATGTCGGACGCGCTCTCGATGGCGCCGAGCGGGATGCCCCAGTCGCCCGAGACGTCGATCCGGCTCACCGGGCCGCGCCAGCCCTGCTTGCGGTCGTAGGCGACGAGGCCGTCGATCAGGGCCCTGCGGCCGATCTTCTGCAGGCGGGGGTCGAGGGTCGTGCGCACGGAGAGGCCGCCGGCGTAGAGCTTGCCCTCGCCGTAGGCGTTGAACAGCGAGCGGCGCACCTCCTCGGCGAAATACTCGGCGGCGAAGATGTGCGCGCCGCCCGGGCGCAGGTTGACCGCCAGTGGCTTCGCCCTGGCCTCGGCGTCCTCCTCCTTGGTGATGTAGCCGTTCTCGGCCATCTGGCCGATGATCCAGTTGCGCCGCTCGGTGGCGCGGGCCGTCTGGCGGAAGGGGTGGTAGTTGTTCGGGGCCTTGGGGAGCGCGGCGAGATAGGCTGCCTCCTCGACGGTGAGGTCCTTCAGCTCCTTGTTGAAGTAGGCGAGGCTCGCGGCGGCAACGCCGTAGGCACCGATGCCGAGATAGATCTCGTTCAGGTAGAGCTCGAGGATCTTGTCCTTGGAGTAGGCGCGCTCGATGCGGATGGCGAGGATCGCCTCCTTGATCTTGCGATCGAGCGTGCGGTCGCTCGTGAGAAGGAAGTTCTTGGCGACCTGCTGGGTGATGGTGGAGGCGCCCTCGGCGCGCCGGTCGCTGCCCTTCATCTTGCCTTCGACGATCTTGAAGACGGCACGCGCGATGCCCTGGATGTCGAGGCCGCCGTGCTCGTAGAAGCGGCTGTCCTCCGCCGACAGGAATGCCGCGATGACGCGCTTCGGGATCGTGTTGATCGGCACGAAGATGCGCCGCTCGCGCGCGTACTCGGCGATGAGCGAGCCGTCGTGGGCGTGGATGCGCGTCATGACGGGCGGCTCGTAGCTCGCAAGGCTCTCGTAGTCCGGAAGATCCTTCGATGCCTGCCACAGCACGTAGCCGGCCCCGGCGGAGCCGACCAGGAACAGGACGACGAACGCCGCAAAGCTCCAGCCGATGAAGCTCAGCAGCAGGCTCTTGCGCCTGCGGGTCCGTCTCCGGGAGACCGGCTGCGGTGGTGGCAGAGGAGGGGCTCGCATTCGGCCAGGGTCCGATCGACCGTGTTTTGGGGGCAACTCTATAAGATGCGGCGCACTGCTATCGCACCGCAGCAACCCGCGGATCAAGTGGCAACATTACCATGGAATGTGGCATCACGTCGTCCAAACATCCCGATTTCCTAAACGTGATTTACCATGCGCCGCCGCGTGATAGGCGCCGGGGACTCGGTTGGCCGGCGTCGGGATGGGGCGCCTTTTTCTCTTTATTGCCCTTGCTTCAATGGTCGCACTCACGGGCCGGGCGAGGCGGCGGTCCGCTTCGCGAAGTAGGCATCCACGGCCGCGGTGATCGAGGCTGCGATCTTCTTGCGCCACTCAGGCGATTTGAGGAGCTTCTCGTCCTCGGGGTTCGAGAGATAGCCGAGCTCGATCAGCACCGAGGGAGCGTGGGATTGCTTCAGCACCTTGAACGCGGCGGCCCGCTGGGGCTCGCGGGCGAGCGAGGTTGCGGATTTCAGCTTGCGCACCAGCACGTTCGAGAAATCGGCCGAGAAGTTCGCCGTCTCCCGCGTCATCAGGTCGAACAGGATGCTCTTCACCTCCTCGTCACCCTCTCCGTCGACGACGTTGATGCCGGCGATGAGGTCGGAAGCGTTCTCCTTCTCGGCCATGCGGCGCGCCTGCTCGTCGGATGCCCGCTCCGAGAGCGTGTAGATCGTCGCGCCCCGCACGACCTGGGCGCCATGCTGCTCGGAGAGCGAATCCGCATGCAACGAGACGAAGAGATCGACGCCCTGCGCGGCGGAGAGCTTAAGCCGTTGATCGAGCGAGACGAACACGTCCGACGTGCGGGTCATGTGCACGTCGTAGCGGCCGGTCGCGGCGAGCTGGCGCTCAAGCTCCGCGGCGGCAGCGAGCACGACCTCCTTCTCGAGCAGGCCGGACGCGCTCACGGCGCCGCCGTCGATGCCGCCGTGACCAGGGTCGATCATGATCACGGCCTTGCCGTCCGGCCTCAAGGCGTCGGCTTTCGGGGGCTCGGCCGGCGGCGGAGGCGGGGCGGCGGTGGCCTCGGCCGCCTTGCCCGCTCCGGTGCCGGTGCCGAAGCTCGCCGGGTCCGTGGTCACCATGTCGAACGCGAAGACGATGCCCTTGCCGTCCGGCTTGGCGGTCATGGCGGCGCGCTCAATGCGCACGGGGCCGGTGGTGTCGAGCACGACGCGGGCCTTGCGCTCGGCGAAGAGGCCGTAGCGGAACGTGCGCACCAGACCATGGGTCTCCTGTCCGGTGCCGTCGGGGAGGTGGAATGCCACGTCGGGGAGATCGACGATGACGCGGTAAGGGTTGGCGAGGGTGTAGATTTCGGCCGTGACGCCCGCCGACAGGTCGAGCCGGAACGTGGTCCGCAGGTGATCGCCGGAGACCTCCGCTCGCGTGGCGGAGGCCGTCTCGGCGGCCCGGACGGGGGCGCCGAGCCAGACATGCATCAGCATCGCGACGACGGCCAGTGCCGTCCGCAAAGCAACCGATCCGGCCCTGGTCCCGATCTCCGGAAGCACGCGTTCCCCATCGCGTTCGTAAGCAAATTATTACGTATATGCTGTAAGTTAGGTCAAATCGGGGCGTTTACGCAAGGGTGAGCGTCAAGCTCTCCTTTTACGGCATCATTCCACAAACGGGCTTGCCACACCGCCGGCGAACCCGTACAAATTCAACCGCATCGTGTTCGAGTACGTCCTCTTCACGCGCAAGTCACGTCGGCTGTTGGATGCTCGGTCCGGTTGAAGGCCGGTTTCATGCCAACCCGCGAAATGCCCAAGTCCCGTAGGTGGACGATGCGCACGGCCCGATGATCGTCGGCGCGTGCTTCGTGATCGGCAGCGTTGTCGCCCAGGCCCTTCGAGCGGCTCGGGCCAAAGATGCGCCGAGATGCGTCGCCCCGACGGTACGGGCCGGAAGCGGTCCCGGTTGCGATGCGGCTTACCTGATCCGGCGTCCGCGCCACAGATGGTTGCCCCCGTCCATTTCCGACGCATGCCGAAGGCGTGATTCGGATCACTCGTTCGAGACCATGCAGATCGACCGCGCATTCCGATTTTTAGTAACCGAGCCCGCAGCGGCCGGTCCGGGAATGCGCGCCCGACCGTTCACCCCAACCTTCTTTCCTTCACACACCCCAAAGGCGCGCGCCTCGACACGGCCGCAAGTCGCCTCCGGCCGCAGGGCCGGTTCCGGTGGTCCGGCCCACCGGCGCGCAGAGGATAAAAAAACATGGCACCCAACAAGATGCTCATCGACGCCACCCATCCCGAGGAGACCCGGGTGGTGGTGCTGCGTAACGGACGCGTAGAGGAGTTCGACTACGAGAGCGCGGCGCGCAAACTTCTCCGCGGCAACATCTATCTGGCGAAGGTGACGCGCGTCGAGCCGTCGCTGCAGGCGGCGTTCGTCGACTACGGCGGAAACCGGCACGGCTTCCTCGCCTTCAACGAGATCCATCCCGATTATTATCAGATCCCGATGGCCGACCGTCAGGCGCTCATCGAGGAGGAGGCCCTGGCCGAGGCGGAGGAGGAAGCCGCCGCCGACGCGCGCGCCGAGCGGCTGGCCCGGCGGCGCCGGCCGCAGGAGCGGGCGAGCGGGACCGACGCGTCCTCCGCCGACGGCGAGACGCCGCACGAGGATGACGACGGCGAGGACGACGACGCAGACGCCGAAGAGGAGAACGGCGTGGAGGATATCCACGCCGAAGACGACCATCATGACGACGATGACGACGAGCGTCATCCCGACGACGGCCCCGCCGACGACGATCCGCCGCAGGTGATCGCCGAGGCGAGCGTCCGCGACGAGGTGCTGGTCGAGGCGGTGGCGGCCCCGGAGGGTCGCGAGGAGGATCGGGCGAACGGCGCCGAAGACCTGGAGCCCGTTGCGGATCGCGCCGGCGAGGACGAGGCCGGGCCCGCGGTTTCCGAGGTCGCTCCCGAGAGCTCCGGCGAAGCGGGCGGCGTCGAGGTGGTTGCCAGCGCCGCGGCTGAGCCCGAAGCGGTCGAGAGCGCGGGGTCGGAGGATGCGCTCGAGGAGCTGCCCTCGCGTCCGCGCCGCAGGCTGCGCAGCTACAAGATCCAGGAGGTGATCAAGCGGCGCCAGGTGATCCTGGTGCAGGTGGTCAAGGAGGAGCGCGGCAACAAGGGCGCGGCGCTCACCACGTATCTCTCGCTCGCGGGCCGCTACACGGTGCTCATGCCCAATACGGCGCGCGGCGGCGGCATCAGCCGCAAGATCACCAATCCGCAGGACAGGAAGCGCCTCAAGGCCATCGCGCAGGAGCTTGAGGTGCCCGAGGGCATGGGGCTCATCATCCGCACGGCGGGTGCTGCGCGCACCAAGCAGGAGATCAAGCGCGACTTCGAGTACCTGCTTCGCTTGTGGGAGAGCGTGCGCGACCTCACCCTCGAGAGCACAGCGCCGAGCCTCGTCTACGAGGAAGGCAACCTGATCAAGCGCTCGATCCGCGATCTCTACAACAAGGACGTCGAGGAGATCGTCGTTGCGGGCGACGCGGCGCACAAGGATGCGAAAGACTTCATGCGCATGCTCATGCCGAGCCATGCGAAGAACGTGCTCCTGCACCAGGACCCCGAGCCGCTGTTCACCAAGTACGGCATCGAGCGGCAGCTCAATGCCATGTTCAGCCCGTACGTGACGCTGAAGAGCGGTGGCTATCTGGTCATCAACCAGGCCGAGGCGCTGGTCGCCATCGACGTCAACTCGGGCAAGGCGACGCGCGAGTTCTCCATCGAGGAGACGGCGCTCAACACCAATCTCGAGGCGTCGGACGAGATCGCGCGCCAGCTCAAGCTGCGCGACCTCGCGGGCCTCATCGTCATCGACTTCATCGACATGGAGGAGAAGCGCAACAACCGCGCCGTCGAGCGGCGGCTCAAGGATGCGCTTCGCTTCGACCGCGCCCGCATCCAGCTCGGACGCATCAGCCACTTCGGGCTCATGGAGATGAGCCGGCAGCGGCTGCGCTCCGGCGTGCTCGAGGGCTCGACGTCGCAGTGCCCGCATTGCCAGGGTACGGGCATCATCCGCTCGACCGAAAGCGTGGCGCTCGCCGTGCTGCGCGCGCTCGAGGACGCGCTGATGGCCGGGGCGCGCACGTCGCTCGTGGCGACCACGACGTCCCAGGTCGCGCTCTACATCCTCAACAACAAGCGCCACTTCATCAACGAGATGGAGACGCGCCACGGCATCTTCGTCACCGTGCAGGCGAGCGACAAGCTGCAGGGCGCCAACTTCCTGATCGAGAAAGGCCATGCGGCGCCCGTCGCGACGCGCCGTCCGGACCGGGCGGCGGTCAACATGGACTGGGGTTTCACCGGGGAAGGCGAGGGCGAGCCGGTCGAGGCCGAGGACTCCGAGGAGGAGGTTGCCGAACCCCGCAGCGCAGAGGCGCAGCGCGGCCGCGGCGAGGAGCGCGAGGGCGGCCGCCGCCGCAGGCGCCGGCGCGGCCGGCGTAATGGTGAAGGCCGTGGCGAGCCGAGGGCCGATGACCGGCGCAGCGAGGAGGCCGCCCGGCCTTACGACGACGATGAGGCCGACGATCACGACGTGCCCATCGAGATCGGGGGCGGACAGACGGCCGACGCTGCCGAGGACTTCGGTGAAGACGCGCACGCTCACGACGACGGAGAGGCCGGTCGGGCGGCGCGTGGACCGGACGACGGCCCGCGCGAGCGCGACGGCACCGAAAATGGAGGCCGCCGCCGGCGCCGTGGCCGGCGTGGCGGTCGCCGCGGGCGGGACCGCGCCCGTGGTCCCGAGGAGGGCGCCGCCGACGAGGCGATCGATCGCGCGGAGGCGGAGGGCGCGGAGCCCGACGACGCCGCGCCGGATGTGCCGGCTGTCGCCGCGGAGGCGGAGGACCTCAGAGTGCCGGCACCGGCGCGGGAGCCGCGCCGCCGGTCGTCCGAGCCGCGCGAGGACGCGAGCCGCGTTGCGCCGCAGCCGTCCGAACCACAGCCGTCCGAGACGCCGGAGCCGGCCGAGCCCGTTGTGGCAGACGCTGCACCTGCGGCTCCGGCCGAGCCTGCACCGGCCACCCCGGCTGAAGCACCTGCATCTGCCGCTCCGGCCGAGCCGGTTCAGGCGCCCGAGGATACGGTGCTCGCCCGCGTGCGTGCACGCCAGGCGTCGTCCGCTGAGCCCAAGCTCGAGCGTGTCGTCGTTTCTCCGAACCAGGACGACGGAAGCAATGCCGGCGCAGAGGAGCCCGTGGTGCGGCGTGGCTGGTGGCAGCGCCGTCTCGGCGGCTAGACCGATCGCTTCGGACCCCTAGGTCCGAAGCGACACCCGTCTCTCTGATCAAATGCGTAGAGCGCGGAGTTGCGCGGCGGAGCTTCGGTTCCGCCGCGCAACCGTATGCGGCGGGTCTGAGGTCTTGGCCGGCGTCCGGCCGGTCCCTTGTTGTCCGCCCTGCGGCTCCTACCTCCGTCTTGGCAGATGGGACGAAAGACGGGAGGCGAGTGCCGGTCGCGCTCCGTTCGCATGGAAACTCTGCTCGTTAATACAACTCTCGGCAGGTGCGACAATTTTTCATGTCGCTTGTTTGCGATCGAGATTCTGTCTGCGATATCAGGACTTCTACGTAGTAGCGGCAGTCCGGCGGGAGTGCGGCGATGCGGGGCGCGTCTCAATTTGACCATACCCGGCTGAAGTGTGCCGGTCCGTCATGCCGGGATCGGGGGTGGCGAGATCGGGCTTCCGCTCCATCGCGCCGCGATGCCGGGATGGCGTTGCGCGGATGTGCACGGTCTTTCCGGCCGAACCCTCTTCTCGCGCGACTTCTGAAATTTCCGGATCCTCGGGGCCGTTTCGCTTGGCTCTTCTCCGCAGGTCCGGGATCGTGGGACATCAAGGGAGTTTTCTATGAGTCAGTCGATGTTTGGCGCCGTTCTGGCGGTTGCCGCTGCGGCAGTTCTTGCCGCGCCCGCGCAGGCGCGTGTGGATTCCGGTCCCGTCAGCTCGCTCTACGAGAACGACGGGCGCAAGACGGTGAAGCGGGCAAAGGCGCATAGCGCGTCGAAGGCCCGCACCACGGCGCGGTACGGTACGACGCAGCGCCGGCAGAAGGCTTACGGCGCGGCGAAGGCCCACGGCCCCAAGACGGCTGCCGCCGGACGCAAGGGTCGCCTCGCCGGGCGCGCGATGACCGCCAGCCGTTCGGGCGGCGGAGCGACCGCCTCGCGCGGATGCCTGCAGCCGGCCGCGGCGGCGCTGCTCGCGCGGATCGAGCAGCAGTTCGGTGCGGTCAAGGTGATCTCGACCTGCCGCCCGGGCGCGCGCATCGCCGGCAGCGGCAAGCCCTCGAAACACGGTTTCGGCCTCGCCGTCGACTTCGATGCCGGCGGACGCAAGCAGGCCATCGTTGCCTGGCTCAGGGCCAATCACACCTCGGGCGGCACGATGACGTACGCCCGCATGAGCCACATCCACGTCGATATCGGGCCGCGCTTCGTGTCGCTCGGTGCCGGCGGTCGCCGCGGCTGATCGCATCCAATCGGTTTCGGGACGGGGGCGCACTGCGTCCCCGTCGCTTTTTTTCCGTCGTCAGGCCTTCGACAGCCGCGCCCAGCCTTTGAGGCGGTGGGCGGCTTCCGCCATGTCGGCCTCCGTTCCGGCATAGGAGAAGCGGAGGAAGCGGTGGCCGCGCCGCTCGTCGAAATCGAGGCCCGGCGTCACCGCGACGCCGATCTCGTGCAGCATGGCGGACGCAAACGCGCGTGCGTCGTCGGTGAAGGCCGAGACGTCGGCATAGAGGTAGAAGGCGCCGTCGGCCGGCGCGAGCGCCGTCAGGCCGGCCTCGGGCAGGGCCTCGAGCAGCAGAGCGCGGTTCCTTGCGTAGGCCTCGCGGTTGCGCTCCAGCTCCTCGGTGGCTTCGAAGGCGCCGAGTGCGGCCACCTGCGACACGGCGGGGGCGGATATGAAAAGGTTCTGCTGCAGCCGCTCGACGACGCGCACCAGCGCGGGCGGCACCACCAGCCAGCCGATGCGCCAGCCGGTCATCGCGTGATATTTCGAGAAGCTGTTGATGACGACGACGTCCTGCGAGACGGCGAGCGCGGTCGTGGCCGGGGCGCCGTAGGTCAGCCCGTGGTAGATCTCGTCGGAGACGAACCATAGCCCGTGCGCATCGCAGAACCGCACCAGCTCCGCGAGGCGGGCGGGCTCGATCATGGTGCCGGTCGGATTGGCCGGGCTCGCGATCAGCAAACCGTCGAGGCCCACGTCGTCGTGAAGGGCGGCCACGGCGTCGCGCGTCGGCATCCATCGCGTCTCGGGCCCGGTCTCGATCAAAGGTGACCGACAGCCGAGGGCGGAGAGGATATGGCGATAGCACGGGTATCCGGGCGAGGGCAGCGCCACGCGCGCTCCGGCGTCGAACAGGGCGAGGAAGGCGAGAATGAAGGCGGCCGACGACCCCGTGCAGACGACGATGCGGTCCTCCCCGACGTCGATGCCGTACCGCGTGCGGTAGCTTTTCGCGATCCGCCGTCTCAGGGCGTCCATCCCGAGCGCTGCCGTATAGCCGAGGGTCTCGCCGGCGATGGCGCCGCGCGCGGCGGCAAGCGCCGCCTCGGGCGCCGGTGTGCCCGGCTGGCCGACCTCCATGTGGATGACGGAGAGGCCCCGCGCCTCGAGCTCCGCGGCCGCCCGCATCACGTCCATGACGATGAAGCTTGCGATGTCGCTGCGCGCGGCGGGCTTGCGGGTGCCCGCCGGGCGGGGCTCGTCGGTCTCGTTCTCCGCCATTGCGTCGTCTCCGCCCCATCAGTTCCGATGCGTCGCGACGCCTTCCTTTGGCCGCATTGACGCCTGCCCATGGGGCGGCAAAGCCGCCCACGTCGCTCTCCGCATGCGCCGCCGGATGGGTCGCATCGCCGGCTTATAGGCGGCGGCCCGGGATCGTGCCAGTACGGCGGCCGCCGGTCTTGCACAGACCGGGTCTCTATGCCCATCTAGACGTTCGTCTCGTCTGCCATGTCGAGTGCTCAGAGTCCCTCAATCCGTCATCGAGCCATTCCGAAGAGCATGATCACGCTGCCGCTCAACGCCGTCCTCCGCGCGACGCTTGTTTCCGCATTCGTGGCGGGTCTCCTGATCGGGCTTCTTCCCGCCTCGCAGGCGCGCGCGCAGGGGCTGCCGCTCATCCGCGATACGGAGATCGAGCTGCTTCTCAACGACTATTCGCAGAGCATCTTCCGCGCGGCCGGCCTCGGAACGGGGCGCGTCACGGTGCGGATCGTGAACAACGAGGCGTTCAACGCCTTTGTGGTCGACGGGCGCAACGTCTTCATGCACACCGGCACGCTCGTCCAGTCGAACACGCCGAACGAGGTGATCGGCGTCATCGCGCACGAGGCGGGCCACATCGCCGGCGGGCACATGGCGGCGCTCCGCTCGCGCATCGCCAAGGACCAGACGCGGGCCCTTCTCATCCAGCTCCTCGGCATCGGCGCCATGATCGGCGGCGCGGCAACGGGAAGCGAGGGGGCCGGAAGCGTGGGCCAGGGCGTGATGATGGGAGGCAACGAGCTCATCATGCGCGGGCTCACGGCGGAGCGGCGCTCGCAGGAATCGGCCGCCGATCAAGCGGGCCTCAAATACCTCAACGCGACGCAACAGTCCGGCCTCGGCATGCTCACGACCTTCGAGCGGTTCGCCGGACAGGAGCTCTTCTCGGACGCCCACAAGGACGCGTTCGCGCGCACCCATCCGGTGGCGACGGACCGTCTCGCGCGCCTGAGGCAGCTCGTCGAGACGAGCCCCTACTATAAAAACAAGGATGCGCCCGAGCTGCAGCTCCGTCACGACATGATGCGCGCCAAGCTCTCCGGCTACATGGAAGCGCCGTCGATCGTGTTCAACCGCTATCCGGTGTCCGATACGAGCCTTCCGGCGCGGTATGCGCGCACGATCGCGTCGTTCCGGCAGGGCGCGGGCGGCTTCGAGCAGGGGCTCGCGGGCGTGAACGCGCTCATCCGCGATTATCCGAGCAACCCCTATTTCTGGGAGGTCAAGGGCGATTTCCTGCAGAAGGCCGGCCGGCCGAAGGAGGCCATCGGGCCGCTTCGCAAGGCGCTCGAACTGCACAAGGGCGATGCGCCGCTGGTCGGTGTGCAACTCGCGCAGGCCCTGCTGCAGACCAAGGAGCCGCAGCATTCCGATGAGGCCATCGCCCTGTTGCGCAAGGCCGTGCAGCGCGAGCCCGACAACGCCAGCGCCTACAACACGCTGGGGCAAGCCTACTACGACAAGGGTCTGCTGCCGCAAGCGGAGCTGGCGCGCGCGCAGGGCCTCTTCTATTTCGGCGCCTTGAAACAGGCCCAGGAGTTTGCCAAACGCGCGCAGGCGGGCCTCAAGCCCGGCACGCCCGACTGGGTCAAAGCCGACGACATCGTCAACTACAAACCACAAACCTGATGCGCGGCCGCCGAATGCACGGGCCGGCCATGCCCATGGAGCCTCTATGACAGACCTCGATTCCAAGAAGCCGACCTCGCAGTCGCGGGTGAGCCTCGCCGCTCTTGTCGCAGCCCCTCTCCTGCTGCTGGCCGGACTGTGGCTCGCGCTCGGCGGGGGGAACCCGGACGGCCGCCCGGCCGGCATTGCCGCCCTGGCCGGCGCCGGCACGGGGACGTTCTCGCCCGACCAGCGGCGCGCCATCGAAGGCATCATCAAGGACTACCTGGTCGAGAACCCCGAGATCTTCCTCGAGGTGCAGAGCGCGCTCGAGATCAAGATGGCCAGGGACGAAGCCGAGCGCACCAAGAAGATGGTCGCGGAGCACGCCAAGGACATCTATCGCGCGCCCAATGCGCCGGTGGCCGGCAATCCGGACGGCGACATCACGGTCGTCGAGTTCTTCGACTACAACTGCGGCTACTGCAAGCGCGGCTTCAGCGAGGTCGCCAAGCTCGTCGAGGAGGACAAGAACGTCCGCGTCGTCTTCAAGGAGTTCCCGATTCTTCGCGACGAGTCCGAGCAGGCCGCGCGCGTCGCGCTCGCCGCCCGCATGCAGGGCAAATACTGGGAGGTGCACCGCGACCTGATCCAGACCAAGGGTCTCGTCAACGAGGCGGTTGCTCTCAAGGTTGCCGAAGCGCACGGCCTCGACATGGCGAAGCTCAAGGCCGACATGGCCGGCCCCGAGGTCAAGGCCGAGATCGACCGAGTGCGGGATCTGGCCAACAAGCTCGGCATCAACGGAACCCCGCACTTCCTGGTCGGGGACCTGGCGATCGGCGGGGCGCCGGAAAACCTGTACGACGTGCTCGAGGGCCACGTGGCCGAGCTGCGCAAGACCGGCTGCACCTACTGCTGAGGCGCGGACCCGGCTAGGCCCGCGGGCCTCGCCCGGCCGGTCACGCCCCCAGGAAAAGCGGTCAACACGGCCAGCAACCTTTGTCTTGGCGTCCGTTCGCGGCTGCGGTAAAGCTGCTCGGGACCTTTTACGGGGTTCCCAGCTCCGGACGCGTCCTGCGTGCGTGCGGACCAGAGCCTGGGAGACCCGGGTTCAAATCCCGACATCCTCAGCCCGATCAGAGACATGGCCAAACCGGTTTTCGTCCTCAACGGCCCGAACCTCAATATGCTCGGCATGCGCGAGCCCGAAATCTATGGCCCGGACACGCTCGACGACGTGCGCAAGCGGGCGGAGGCGCGCGGCAAGGCGCTCGGGCTCGCGATCGACTTCCGCCAGAGCAACCACGAGGGCGAGCTGATCGGCTGGATCCAGGAGGCGCGCGGGGGAGCGTCCGGCATCGTTCTCAACGCCGGCTCGCTAACGCATACCTCGATCGGGATTCTCGATGCGCTGCAGGCGGCCGAGCTGCCGGTGATCGAGGTGCACCTCTCCAATATCTTCCGCCGCGATAGCTTCCGCCATCACTCCTACGTGTCGCTCGGCGCCAAGGGCGTGATCTGCGGGCTCGGCGTTCAGGGCTATGAGCTCGCGCTCGACGCGATGGCGAAGCTGGTGGCGCCGGTCCCGTGAAACACAGATCCAAAGACAACGACAAGAAGCGGAAAGGGAAAGGGCAAGCGCGCATGACGGCGAAAGACGAGACCGAGAAGCCGAGTGCGGAGAAGCAGCTCATCCGGGAGCTTGCGCAGCTTCTCAACGATACGGGGCTTTCGGAGATCGAGATCGAGAAAAGCGGCCTCAAGGTGCGCGTCGCGCGGTCCGTCACCATTGCCGCGACCATGCCCTCGGCGGCTTATGCGGCTCCGAGCGCTCCCGCGCCGGCCGCAGCGCCGCCTGGCGGGCCGGCACCTGCTTCCGGCGGGCCGGATCCGGCAAAGCATCCGGGCACCGTCAAGTCGCCCATGGTCGGCACCGCCTACCGCTCGCCCGACCCCAAGGCGCCGCCCTTCGTGGAGGTCGGCACCCGCGTGCAGCAGGGCGACACCCTGCTGATCATCGAGGCGATGAAGACCATGAACCAGATTCCTGCCCCGCGCGCCGGGACGGTGACGGCCGTTCTGATCGAGAACGGCCAGCCGGTGGAGTTCGGCGAGCCGCTCGTGATCATCGAATAAGGGAGATGGGCAGTAGGCAGTCGGCAGCAGGCAGTAGTGGTTTCGGATTTCCCTACTGCCTCACTGCCTCACTGCCTCACTGCTCCAAACAAAGAATGTTCGACAAGGTTCTGATAGCCAACCGGGGCGAGATCGCGCTGCGCATCCAGCGCGCGTGCAAGGAGCTCGGGATCGCGACCGTCGCCGTGCATTCGACGGCGGATGCCGACGCCATGCACGTGCGTCTCGCCGACGAAAGCGTGTGCATCGGCTCGCCGCCGGCCAGCGACAGTTATCTCAATATCCCGCGCCTGCTCGCGGCCTGCGAGATCACCGGCGCGGACGCGGTGCACCCCGGTTATGGGTTCCTGTCCGAGAACGCCCGCTTCGCCGAAATCCTCGAAGAGCACTCGATCACGTTCATCGGCCCGACCTCCGAGCACATCCGGATCATGGGCGACAAGATCGCGGCCAAGGAGACGGCCAAGAAGCTCGGCATCCCCGTCGTGCCCGGCTCGGACGGCGCGGTCGAGACCGAAGCCGACGCGGCGAGGGTCGCCAAGGAGATGGGCTTCCCCGTGCTCATCAAGGCGACGGCCGGTGGCGGCGGGCGCGGCATGAAGGTCGCCCATTCGGCCATCGATCTCGGCCTCGCGTTCGCGACGGCGCGCGCGGAGGCGAAGGCCGCGTTCGGGAACGATTCCGTCTACATCGAGAAATACCTGCAGAAGCCGCGTCACATCGAGATTCAGGTGTTCGGTGACGGGAAGGGCAACGCCGTGCACCTCGGCGAGCGCGACTGCTCGCTGCAGAGGCGCCATCAGAAGATCCTCGAGGAGAGCCCGTCGCCGGCGCTCAATGCCGCGCAGCGCATGAGGATCGGCGAGATCGTCGCCAACGCCATGCGCAAGATCAACTATCGCGGCGCGGGCACGGTCGAGTTCCTGTTCGAGGACGGCGAGTTCTATTTCATTGAGATGAACACGCGGCTCCAGGTCGAGCATCCGGTGACGGAAGCCATCACCGGCATCGACCTCGTGCTCGAGCAGATCCGTGTCGCTTCGGGCGGCAGCCTCGGCTTCAGGCAGGAGGACGTGACGTTCTCCGGCCATGCCATCGAGTGCCGCATCAACGCGGAGAACCCGCGCACCTTCCGCCCCTCGCCGGGACAGATCACCTATTGGCATCCGCCGGGCGGGCTCGGCGTGCGCGTGGACAGCGGAGTCTACCAGGGCTATCGCATCCCGCCGTTCTACGACAGCCTCATCGGCAAGCTGATCGTTCACGGCAAGAACCGCAACGAGTGCCTGATGCGGTTGCGCCGCGCGCTCTCCGAGTTCGTCATCGACGGTATCGAGACGACGATCCCGCTCTTCAACGAGCTGGTGCGGCAGCCCGACATCGCCAACGGCGTCTACGACATCCATTGGCTCGAGAAGTACCTCGGTAAGAGCTGAAGGGTTCCACGCGGCGGCACAAATGCGTTACAAATCGGACAGTGTCCGGGATCGGGGCGCCGTCCGCGCCGGCTCTGAAGCAGGAGCGTTTCCTTGATGGCGTCGCGCGACGACATCATGATCGAGATCACGCCGCAGGTCCTTCTCAAGGCCTACAGTTGCGGCATCTTTCCCATGGCCGAAAGCGCGGACGACCCGGCACTTTACTGGATCGAGCCGCAGCACCGCGGGATCCTTCCTCTCGAGTCGCTGCACGTGCCGAGACGCCTCGCCAGGACCGTGCGGCGAGGGGAGCTGCGTGTTGCCGTCGACAGCGATTACGAAGGTGTCATCGAGGGTTGCGCCGCCGAGCGCGCCGGGCGCCGGTCGACCTGGATCAACGGGCGCATCCGCACCCTCTATCGCGAGCTCTTCCGGCTCGGTCATTGCCATACGGTCGAGGTCTGGGACGGGGAGAAGCTGGTCGGCGGTCTTTACGGCGTGGCCCTCGGGGGCGTGTTCTTCGGCGAGAGCATGTTCTCCTACGTGCGCGACGCCTCGAAAATCGCGCTCGTGCATCTGGCGGGCCGCCTGATCGGCGGCGGCTTCACGCTGCTCGACACCCAGTTCGTCACCGACCATCTGCGCCAGTTCGGCACCATCGAGATCGACCGCGACGATTTCCATCGCCATCTCGACGCGGCCCTGAAGCAGTCGGCCGATTTCTTGCGCGTGCCGCTCGATGCCTCGGGCGAAGCCATCCTCGACATCATAGAGCGGGCCAAGGGCGAGTCGCGCTGAGCCGCCAGCCCCCGATCCGCCGAAAGCAGGACGATCGCGACGTGAGCCAAAGGGACGGACATACGGCCGGGCGGCAGGTGCGCGCCCTCGAGCGAACCCTCGAGCGATCCATGGGGCTCGATGTCATTCGCACCCCCGGCCCGTCGGATTATGCGCTTCTCGACAGCGGGCAGGGCCGCAAGCTCGAGCGGTTCGGCACGATCGTCGTCGACCGGCCGGAGCCGCAGGCGCTGTGGCGCCGCCGGCGCGGGCCCGACGTCTGGGGGCAGGCGCATGCCGTCTTCTCGGCGTCGGCGGACGACGAGGAGAAGGGAAAGTGGCGTTTCGACCGGACGGTGCCGGAGAGCTGGCCGGTCGAGCTTGGCGGCGTGACCGTCACCTGCCGGCTGCAGGGGCTCTGGCACGTCGGGCTCTTTCCGGAGCAGGCGCCGCACTGGGACTGGATGCTCGGCGAGATCGGCAAGGTTTCCGGCGAGCGGCCGCGCGTGCTCAACCTGTTCGCCTATACGGGCGCGGCCTCGCTGCTGGCGGCGCGCGCCGGGGCCGAGGTCACGCACGTGGACGCGTCGAAGAAGGCGATCCAGTGGGCGAAGGGGAACCAGGCTGCGTCAGGGCTCGCGGAGGCGCCGGTGCGCTGGATCCTCGACGATGCGGCCAAGTTCGTCGCGCGCGAGGTGAGGCGCGGCAAGACTTATCATGTCGTGCTGATCGATCCGCCGAAGTTTGGGCGCGGGCCCGAGGGCGAGGTGTGGGACCTGTTCCAGGGCCTACCGGGGCTCCTGGAAAACGCCGTGCAGCTCCTTTCTCCCGAGCGGTCGGCGCTCGTGCTCACGGTCTATGCGATCCGCGCGTCCGCGCTCGCGTTCGAGCAACTCGCGGCCGATCTTCTGTCCGGGCGCGGCGGGCGGCTCTCGGCGGGCGAGCTGGCGCTCTCCGCCGAGGGTGGGGGCGCGGCGGTTCCGACCTCTCTGTTCGTGCGGTGGACATCGCCATGAGGGATGCGGCTCCGCGCGTCATCACCAGTCTCGCCAACGACCGGATCAAGGCGATCCGCGCGCTCGAGATGCGCAAAGAGCGCAAGGCGACGGGGCTCTTCGTTGCGGAAGGCGCCTCGATCCTCATCACGGCGCGGGACGCGGGCTTCGTGCCGACGAGCCTTGTCTATCGGGCGGGTTCGGCCGCAAGCCCGGTCGCTCGCGCGCTGGTCGGCGGGGCGCTCGCGGCCGGCGCGGACGTGATCGAGGTCTCGGAAGCGGTGCTCGCCAAGCTCTCCTCGAAGGACAACCCGCAGGCGATGCTCGGCGTGTTCCGCCAGCGCTGGGCGGAGCTGCCGCAGACGGCCTCAGCGGACGATTGCTGGCTGGCGCTCGAGGAGGTGCGCGACCCCGGCAATCTCGGCACCATCATCCGCACGGTGGACGCGGTCGGCGCCAAGGGCGTCATCCTGATCGGCAACGCCTGCGATCCCTATTCGCGGGAGGCCGTGCGGGCGACCATGGGGTCGGTGTTCGCGGTGCCGCTGGTGCGTGTCTCGCGCGAGGATTTCCTGAGCTGGCGGGCGCGCTGGCGCGGCGATGTGGTCGGCACGCATCTCGATGCGCGCGAGGACTTCCGGCGCGCGGCCTACACCGGGCCGGTGCTGCTCGTCATGGGCAGCGAAGGGCCGGGGCTTTCCGACAGCCTGACGCGGGCCTGCTCGCGGCTCGTCAAGATCCCCATGGCCGGTAGGCTCGACAGCCTCAATCTGGCGGTGGCGACGGCGCTGACGCTCTATCAGATCCGCGGCCGCGCACTCAGGATCTAAAGGCGAGTGTCCAGAAAAATTTCGACTTGTCTGGATCCCGGCCTGCGCCGGGATGACGTTAAGTTTTCTTCTCGCGGGCCTTAGCACATTTACGTCACCCCGACGGAGGTCGGGGTCCAGATACGTATGCAAGATGTTCAATGTTTTCGATATCTGTAGGGCTGAACTGGACCTCACCCGACTTAGGGTCGAAAAGATCCCGCCATTCAGGGGTCATGCCCTCGATCAACCGGATCTTCCAAAGGCGCTGCCAGTCCTTGAGACGTTTCTCCCGCCGGATGGCGTCCGTCATGCTGTCGTAAAGCTCGTAGTAGACGAGCCGCTTCACGCCGTATCGTTTTGTGAAACCCTCTACTAGGCCCTGGGCATGCTCGGCCATGCGCTTATGAAGATTGCTTGTTACGCCGATGTAGAGTGTGCCCAAGGGCTTGTTGGTGAGGATGTAGACGCAGGGGCGCTTCATTTCCAACCTCGGATGGCCTTGTGACTACACAACGGTTTCCAAGGATCGCTTCCGTCTCTAGATCGAGACGTGTCTTGATCCCGGCCGTCCATGCGCAGCATGGCTTCGCCCTAATGCCGGGATGACGTTGAGTTGCGGTCGAGCGGGCAGTCAGATTTTGACGTCACTCCGGCGTACGCCGGAGTCCAGATGCGCAAAAGATATGCTCGACTAGATGCACCGGCCGCCGTCGACCTCGATGGCGAGGCCGGTGATGAAGCTCGAGGCCGGATCGGCGAGGAAGACCGCCGCGTTGGCGATGTCGGCCGGCGTCGACATGCGGCCAAGCGGGATGCCGGCGATGAAGCGGGCGCGGTTCTCGGCCGTGTCCGGCAGCCCCATAAACTCTTCCAGGAGTCCGGTTTCGCCGATGACGGGGTTTATGGCGTTGACGCGGATGTTCAGCGGCGCGAGCTCGGCGGCCATCGACTTGGTGAGTGCGATCACCGCACCCTTCGAGCCGTTGTACCAGGTGAGGCCCGGTCGCGGCCGCACGCCGGCCGTGGAGGCCGTGTTGACGATCGAGCCGCCGCCGCGCTTCTCGAGCTCCGGCACGGCCGCCAGCGTGGTGAGGTAGATCGACTTCACGTTGACCGCATAGATGCGGTCGAACTCGTCCTCGGATACCGTCATCAGCGACTGGTTCTTGTGCGTGATGCCGGCGTTGTTGACGAGGATGTCGAGGCCGCCGAAGGCCCGCACGGCGGCTCCCACCATGGCCGTTACGTCAGCGCCTTGCGACACGTCGGCGGCGACGGCAATCGCGTGCGGGCCAATGCCGTCGGCCACGTCGCGGGCACGCATCCCGTCGATGTCGGCGACGACGAGCCGGGCGCCTTCCCGGGCGAAGGCGTCGGCGATGCCGCGTCCGAAGCCCGAGCCTGCGCCGGTGACGATGGCGACCTTGCCGTCAAGCCTCATGCGCGGCCCCTCTCTCAGCGGTAGCTGGCAACCGGTGCGGCGGCCGCGCGCGCGGCTTCGGCGCGATAGGGGCTCGCCGGATAGGTGCCGAGCAGGCGCACCTCGCTCGAGAAGAACGACAGCTCCTCGAGCGCGAGCTGCACCGGGCGCTCGGCGGGGTGGCCTTCGATGTCGGCGTGGAACATGGTGGCGTTGAAGGTGCCTTCGAGCTGATAGCTCTCGAGCTTCGTCATGTTGACGCCGTTGGTGGCGAAGCCGCCGAGCGCCTTGTAGAGCGCGGCTGGCACGTTGCGGACCCGGAACAGGAACGTGGTGATGACCGGGCCATCCTCTGGCTCGGCGTCGTCGGGGTCCTTGGCGAGGATCAGGAAGCGCGTGGTGTTGTGGGCTTCGTCCTCGATGTCGGAGCGCAAAATACTGAGGCCGTAGATCTCGGCTGCGAGCTTCGAGGCGATGGCGGCCAGCGACGGATCCGTCTGCTCGGCGACGAGGCGCGCGGAGCCTGCCGTATCGGCCTCGGGGATCGGCTTCAGGCCCAGCGACCGCAGCGTCTTGCGGCACTGGCCGAGCGCCTGCGTGTGGCTCATGACCCGCTTGATGGTGTCGAGGCTCGCCCCCTTCACGGCCATGAGCTGGTGGCGCACGCGCAGGAAGTGCTCGCCGATGATGTAGAGGTTCGCGCCCGGCAGCAGGTGGTGGATGTCGGCGACGCGGCCGGCCACGGAGTTCTCGATGGGGATCATGGCGTAGAGCACGTCCCCTGATTTCACCGCGGCCAGCGCGTCCTCGAAGGTCGGGTAAGCGAGCGGCTCGAAGTCCGGGTAAGCCTCCGTGCATGCGAGATGCGAATTGGCGCCGGGCTCACCCTGATAGGCGATGCGTGCGGCAGGAGGTGTCGTCGACATGGTGTGCTGGCTCAAGGTGAGACAAGAAAGGAAAGGGCGTGGCCGGCTGTGATCATGCCGGAGGCGCGCCCTATCCAACGGGCTGCTTATCCAACGAGTTGCCGGGCCCGCTCGAGATCGGCGGGAGTATCGACACCGAGCGGAACGGTGTCAACGACGGCGACGTCGATGCGCATGCCGTCCTCGAGCGCGCGGAGCTGCTCCAGGCGCTCGCGCTTCTCGAGGCAGGAGGGGGCGAGCGAGACGAAGCGCTCGAGCGCCGTGCGGCGGTAGGCGTAAAGGCCGATGTGATGGTAAAGCGGGCCGTCGCCGTGGGGCGCGGTGGCGCGCGTGAAATAGAGGGCGCGCAGGCGGTTCGGCTCGGCGAGCGGCGTGCCGACCACCTTGACCACGTTCGGGTTCGTGCGCTCCTCGGGGTCGGCGATCTCGGCGGCGAGGGTGGCGATATGGGGGCCCTTGGTATCGAGCAGGGCGGCGCAGGCGCGGATCAGCGCCGGGTCGATGGTCGGCAGATCGCCCTGCACGTTGACGACGATGTCGGCCTCCGCCTCGGGGTCGATACGGTTCAGGGCCTCGAAGACGCGGTCCGAGCCCGACGCGTGGTCGGCGCGCGTCATCAGCGCTTCGCCGCCCGCGGCACGGACGGCAGCGCAGATCTCCTCCGAATCGGCTGCGACCACTGCGCGCCCCATCCCCGCGTCATGGGCCTGCCTCCAGACGCGCACGATCATCGGCAGTCCCCCGATGTCTGCCAGGGGCTTATCGGGCAGGCGGGTCGAAGCCATTCGGGCCGGGATGATGATCAGCGTGCGTGTCATTCGGATTTCCCTGGATCGTCGCATCCCGGACATTTGGTCCCATGGAAGGGGCCGGCGGCCTATCTTGCCGCCGGCGGGGACCTGGAAGCTGTAGACCTGCCGAACGCGGGGTTGCAAGGTGTGACCGGCATCCTCTAGATGCGTTTGAAGTGGGGATCCGGCCTCGGAGCATATCTTCGCTTTGCGAAGCACGGGCGCGCGGGTATGACAGGCACAGATGGGTCGTCGGCAAAGACGTGCCGCCGGCCTCGAATCGGCAGACTGTGGCAGGGTGACGGGGATGATGGACACCTTCGAATTCTCAAAGATCGCGGGCGGCATTCTGGCGGCCCTGCTCGTCATTTTTGTGCCGAGGACGTTCATCGACATCGCGCGCCAGGGCCATCACGGTGAAATCGCGAACGGGTTTACGCTTCCCGCCGCGACCGAGGAGGCCGCCTCGGCACCCGGAGGCGGCGGTGCGGCCGCGCCGGCGGCGTTCGATGTGTCGCAAGTGATCACCGCCCTCCAGACCGCGAAGGCGGAGGACGGCCAAGCCGCCTTCAAGAAGTGCCAGACCTGCCATACGGCCGACGCGGCCTCGGGCAGCAAGACCGGACCCAACCTCTGGAACGTGCTCGGGCGCGAGCGCGGGACGCGGGCGGACTTTACCGGCTATTCGGATGCGATGAAGAGCAAGACGGGCGCATGGACCTACGAGGATCTCGCCCACTTCCTGCACAAGCCGAAAGAGTTCGTGCCCGGTACGAAGATGATCTTCGCCGGTATCGCCGATCCGGGCGAGCTCGCCGCGCTCATCGCCTATATCCGTACGCTCTCGGACAATCCGCAGCCGCTGCCGGCCGCGGCCGCGCCGGCCCCTTGAGGCGTAAGGTCCGCGAGGGCTCAAAGGCCGTCCGATCCCGCGGGGAAAGCGCTCGTCGCGAATGACGAGCCTAAGGCCTTGTTGTTACCGTTGTTTTTCTCCCGTCGGCCCCCCGCTGCTACCTGCGGGGGATCTTGCCGATCTTTAATCTGCATCCGGGCGAAGCCGTGCTAGGTACAGGACTTTCCCCGGGCTTTGCCGTTGCGCGCATGGGCCCACGCGGGGGCGGCAGGCCCGTGGTTCTTCCCGGCACACGCCCTTGGTTCTCCTGACACGGGACTTTGGTGACGATGGCAGCGGATCATTTGGCTCGACGGCGCTCGATTTTTCTTCCAGTTCTCGCAGCCCTGGCCATGGCCGCCGCCTCAGTCTCGTCCGTCTTCGCGGAGGAGGGCGGGGCCGCTCCGGCGGCACCTACCGCCTCTGCCGAGCCCGCCCGCCATCATGCCCTGTCGCTCATCGGTGAGCCCAAGTACGGCCCCGATTTCAAGCATTTCGGCTGGGTCAATCCGGATGCGCCCAAGGGCGGCGTGGTGCGGTTCTCGAACGAAGGCACGTTCGATTCGCTCAACCCCTACTCGATCAAGGGCGTGCCCGCCGGCCCGGTCGGCATGATCTACGATTCGCTCATGGCCGGGAGCCCGGACGAGGAATCAACCGAATACGGATTGATCGCGGAATGGGTGTCGTACCCACCGGATTACTCGTGGGCCAAGTTCGGGCTCCGCCCCGAGGCGCGCTTCCACGACGGGACGCCGATCACGCCCGAAGACGTGATCTTCAGCCTCGATGCGCTCAAGAAAGCGCATCCGATGTATGCCCGCTACTACAAGAACGTGGTCAAGGCGGAGAAGACCGGCGAGCACGAGGTGACCTTCACCTTTGATCTCGCCGGCAATCGCGAGCTGCCGCAGATCCTCGGACAGCTCACCGTCTTTCCGAAGCACTTCTGGGAGGCGACCGGCAAGAACGGCGAGCCGCGCGACCTCGCCAAGAGCACGCTCGAAATTCCGCTCGGATCGGGCCCCTACAAGATCAAGTCGGTCGATACCGGCAGTCGGATCGTGCTCGAGCGCGTCAGGGATTACTGGGCCAAGGATCTGCCGGTGCGCGTCGGCCAGTTCAATTTCGACGAGCTCAGGTTCCAGTATTTCCGCGAGCGGACGGCCGCTTTCGAGGACTTCAAGGCGGGGCGCGCCGATTTCTGGCGCGAGAACACGGCGAGCGCCTGGTCCACCCAGTTCAACTTCGATGCCCTCGTGAAGGGCTGGGTGAAGAAGGAGGCGATTCCGACCGGGGGCGTCGCGCGCATGCAGGGCTTCGTGTTCAACACGCGGCGCGACAAGTTCAAGGACCCGCGCGTGCGCCAGGCCTTCAACTACGCTTTCAACTTCGAGGACCTGAACCGGGCCGTCCTGTTCGGGCAGTACACGCGCGTTGCAAGCTACTTCGACAACTCGGAGCTCGCCGCCAGGGGCTTGCCGGAGGGGCGCGAGCTCGAGATCCTGAAGCCGTTCGAGAAGGAACTGCCGGCGGAGGTGTTCACGATCGAGTGGAGGAACCCCGTCTTCGCGACGCCCGAGGATACGCGCAAGAACCTTGGAACGGCGATGAAGCTCCTCAACGCGGCGGGATGGCAGGTTCAGCCGGGGCGCTCGGTGCTCACCAATGCCGCCGGCGAACCGCTCGCGGTCGAGTTCCTCCTCGGGTCGGACGCCTTCCAGCGGCATGTCGCCCACTACATCTCAAACCTGCAGAAGATCGGCGTGCAGGCGACCATCCGCGTGGTGGACGATGCGCAATACGAGCAGCGCGAGACGAACTTCGATTTCGACATCATCGTCGACAGCTTCCCGCAATCGATGTCGCCCGGCAACGAGCAGCGCGACTTCTGGGGCTCCGCGGCAGCGGACCAGCCGGGCAGCCGCAACACCATCGGCATCAGGAATCCGGTGATCGACGCGCTCATCGAGAAGCTGGTGCTGGCTCCGGATCGGGAAGGCGTGGTCGCTCATACGCGCGCCCTCGACCGGGTGCTGCTGTGGGGGCACTACCTCGTGCCGCAGTGGTACAATCCCTACGAATGGATCGCGACGTGGGACGTGTTCGGGCGGCCCGAGACGCTGCCGTCGCTGACGAGCGCGTTCACACAGGTGTGGTGGGTGGATCCCGCCAAAGAGCAGGCGCTGGCCGCGCGCAGGAAATGACGATGAGCGCGCGGCGGGCCGTCATGGACAAAATGGGGAACGTGCGGCGACGCCGGAGGCCCGTGGCCGCGCTTCTCCTTGCGGCCGGGCTCTTCCAGGGGCTCATCGCGCCGGCCGCTGCCGAGCCGCGGCACGGCCTTTCCGTCTTCGGCGATCTCAAGTATCCCGCCGGCTTCACGCATTTCGACTACGTGAACCCGGACGCGCCCAAGGGCGGAAAGGCGTCGCAGATCGGCAGCGCGGGCCTCACCACCTTCGACAGCTTCAATATGCTCATCCTCAAGGGCGACGCGGCGCAGGGCATGGAGCTGGTGTTCGACAGCCTGATGGCGCGCGCCAACGACGAGCCGGATGCGGTGTACGGGCTCGTGGCCGAAACGGCGGACGTGGCGGCGGACGGCCTGTCGGTCACGTTCCGGATGCGGCCCGAGGCCATGTTCGCCGATGGGACGCCGGTGACCGCCGACGACGTCGTGTTCTCGTTCGAGACCATCAAGGCCAAGGGACATCCGGCGCTCTCGATCCCGATCCGGGACGTCACGTCCGCGGAAGCGCTCGATGCGCACACGGTGCGCTATACGTTCGAGGGCCGCCTCGTTCGTGACCTGCCCATTGCGGTCGCGACGCTGCCGATCCTCTCCAAAGCCTATTATGCGACGCGCGACTTCGAGAAGACGACGCTCGAGCCGCCGCTCGGCTCGGGGCCGTACAAGATCGGCCCGTTCAAGGCCGGGACGTATGTCACCTATATCCGACGTCCCGACTATTGGGGCCGCGACCTGCCGGTCAATCGCGGGATCCACAACCTCGACCAGGTCCGCTACGAGTATTATCGCGACCGCACGCTCGAGCTCGAAGGACTGCTCGCCGGCAATATCGATTTCCGCGAGGAGTTCACGTCCAAGGACTGGGCGACAGGCTACGATCGCCAGCCGGTGAAGGACGGGCGCATCAAGCTGCTGACGCTCCCGGATGAGAGACCGTCCGGTGCACAAGGGTTCTTCATCAACACGCGGCGCGAGAAGTTCAAGGATCCGCGTGTCCGGGAGGCGCTGGGGCTCGCCTTCGATTTCGAGTGGAGCAACAAGAACCTGTTTTTCGGGCTCTACACGCGGACGGCGAGCTATTTCGAGAACTCGGACCTCAAGGCCACCGGGTTGCCGTCGCCCGAGGAGCTGGCGTTGCTCGAGCCGTTCCGCGACAAGCTGCCGGCGGCGGTGTTCGGCGAGCCGGTGTCGCCGCCGGTGACGGACGGCAGCGGCAACAACCGGGTGCAGCTCCGGCAGGCCACGAAGCTGCTCGCGGATGCGGGTTGGACGCAGACACCGCAGGGCTTGCGGAATGTGGCCGGGCAGCCGTTTTCGATCGAGATCCTGATCGACTCGCCGAGCTTCGAGCGCATCGTTGCGCCTTACGTGAAAATCCTGAAGTCGATCGGCATCGACGCCTCGATGCGGATGGTGGATGCGGCCCAGTACGAGCGCCGCCTCAAGGACTTCGATTTCGACCTGACGACGCAACGCTACGCCTTGCGCCTCACGCCGGGCATCGAGCTCAAGAACTTCTGGGGCTCGGCGGCGGCGGCGACCAGCGGCAGCTTCAATCTCGCCGGCATTGCCGATCCGGTGCTCGACCAGCTCATCGACAAGATCGTGGCCGCGAAATCGCGTGCCGAGCTCGTCGCCGCGACGCGCGCTGCCGATCGCGTCCTGCGCGCCGGCTACTATTGGGTGCCCCAGTGGTACAAAGGCGCGCACAACCTGGCATTCTGGGACAAGTTCTCGTGGCCCGAGACGAAGCCCAGGTACGAGCGCGGCGCGCTCGAGACGTGGTGGTACGACGAAGCGAAGGCCAAGGCGCTGGCGCAGCGGTAACGGCCCGGGACGTCTGATTTCGGCATTGGGGATATGATCGAACGATGGCAGCCTATCTCCTCAAGCGACTGCTCCTCATCATCCCGACGATGCTCGGCATCATGCTGATCAGCTTCGTCATCGTGCAGTTTGCGCCCGGCGGTCCGGTCGAGCAGATGATCGCCAAGCTCACGGGAAGCGACAGCTCGATCTCCGACCGGCTCGGCGGCGGGGCGCGCGACACGATGGGTGGGGGCAGTCAGTCGCAGATCGGCCAGGGCGCGGGCGACAGCGTCACCTCCAAGTACCGCGGCGCGCAGGGGCTCGATCCGGAGTTCATCAAGAGCCTCGAGAAGCAGTTCGGCTTCGACAAGCCGGCGCACGAGCGCTTCCTGCTTATGATGAAGAACTACCTGATGTTCGATTTCGGGAAGAGCTATTTCCGCGACGTATCCGTGATCGATCTCATCAAGGAGAAGATGCCGGTCTCGATCTCGCTCGGACTCTGGATGACGCTCATCACGTACTTCATCTCGATCCCGCTCGGCATCCGCAAGGCGGTGCGCGACGGCGAGCCGTTCGATTCGTGGACCAGCACGGTGCTCATCATCGGCTATGCGGTGCCGGGCTTTCTCATCGCCGTGCTGCTGCTCATCGTGTTCGCCGGCTCGTCGTTCTTCCAGTGGTTCCCGTCACGCGGGCTCACCTCCGACAACTGGGACCAGCTCTCGCTCATCGGCAAGATCGTCGACTATTTCTGGCATCTGACGCTGCCGATCATCGCCATGTCGCTCGGCGCGTTCACGACCATGACGTTTCTCACCAAGAACAGCTTCCTTGACGAGATCCGGAAGCAGTACGTGGTGACGGCGCGCTCCAAGGGCCTCGGCGAGCACGAGGTGCTGTACGGCCACATCTTCCGCAACGCGATGCTGATCGTCATCGCGGGCTTTCCGGCGGCCTTCATCGGCGCGTTTTTCTCGGGCGCGCTCCTGATCGAGACGGTGTTCTCGCTGGACGGGCTCGGGCTGCTCGGCTTCGAATCGGCGATCAAGCGGGACTATGCGGTCGTGTTCGCGACGCTCTACATCTTCGCGCTGATGGGCCTCGTCGTGAACGTGATCACGGATTTCGTCTATACGCTCGTCGATCCGCGCATCGATTTCGAGAGCCGGGAGGTCTGAGGCGATGGACGCGCGACGGGACGAGGACGGACCGGAGCCGGCGCCGGAGATCAGGGCGGATCTCGTACGCCCGCCGCTGTTTTCGCGCCGGCGGCCGCAGGTCAAGCTGTCGCCGATCAACGCGCGGCGGTGGGCGAGCTTCAAGGCGAACCGGCGCGGCTACTGGAGCCTCGTCATCTTTCTCGTGCTGTTCGTCGTCACGCTGTTCGCCGAGCTCATCGCCAACGACCGGCCCCTGATCGTGCGCTACAGGGGCGAGACCTTGTTCCCGGTGCTGGTTAACTATCCGGAATCGAAGTTCGGCGGCTTCCTGGCGGTCACCGACTACCGCGATCCGGTCAACATCCAGGAGATCGAGGCCAACGGCTGGATGCTGTGGCCGCCGATCCGATTTTCCTACGACACGATCAACAAGGACTATCCCAACCGCGTCGACGCGGACGGACGCTGCTTCGTCGAGCGCGACGGCGTGAAGCAGCAGGGCGGCCTCGGCTATCCGGCGCCGCCGCAATGGGCGGCACGGGCGCCGCTGTGCGAGGCGCCACCTGACCAGATGGCGCGCTATATGGCCATCGGCAACTGGAACTGGCTCGGGCTCGACAACCAGGGCCGCGACGTGCTCGCGCGCGTCATCTACGGGTTCCGCATCTCGGTGCTGTTCGGCCTCATCCTGACGCTGCTCTCGAGCGCGGTCGGCGTCGCGGCGGGTGCGGTGCAGGGCTACTACGGCGGCTGGCTCGACCTTCTGATGCAGCGGTTCCTCGAGATCTGGGGCAATATCCCGACGCTCTACGTGCTGATCATCATCGCGGCGGTGCTCGTGCCGGGGTTCTGGACGCTGCTTCTCGTGCTGCTGGCGTTCCAGTGGACGAGCCTCGTCGGCGTGGTACGCGCCGAGTTCCTGCGCGCGCGGAACTTCGAGTACGTGCGTGCGGCGCGCGCGCTCGGGCTCTCGGACCGGACCATCATGTGGAAGCACGTGCTGCCGAACGCGGCCGTCGCCACGCTGACGTTCATGCCGTTCCAGCTCTCGGGATCGATCACGACGCTGACCTCGCTTGACTTCCTCGGCCTCGGCCTGCCGCCCGGCTCGCCGTCGCTCGGCGAATTGCTGCTGCAGGGCAAGGGCGACCTCGGCGCGCCGTGGCTCGGCATGAGCGCGTTCTTCTCTATCGCCATCATGCTGTCGCTCCTGATCTTCATCTTCGAAGGGGTCCGCGACGCGCTCGATCCCCGCAAGACGTTCGCCTGAGGAGCGCGCCATGTCCCGGGAAGTCCTGATCAACGTCAAGAACCTGTCGGTCGCCTTCCGAGCCGGCGGGGTCACGACCACCGCGGTCAAGGGCGTGTCGTTCCGCATCGGCAAGGGCGAGACGGTGGCGCTGGTCGGCGAATCCGGCAGCGGCAAGTCCGTCTCGGCGCTGTCGATCCTGAAGCTGCTGCCCTATCCGCCCGCCTCGCACCCCACGGGCGAGATCTTCTTCGAGGGCAGGGATCTCCTGAAGGCATCGGAAGCGGAGCTGAAGCGTATCCGCGGCGGACGCATCTCGATGATCTTCCAGGAGCCGATGACGTCGCTCAACCCGCTGCACAGCATCGAGCGGCAGGTGGGCGAGATGCTCAAGCTGCATCGCGGACTCTCCGGGGCGGCGGTGCGGGCGCGCGTGCTCGAGCTTCTGAGCAAGGTCGGCATCCCGGAGCCCGAGAAGCGGCTCGACGCGTTTCCGCATCAGCTTTCGGGCGGGCAGCGCCAGCGCGTCATGATCGCCATGGCGCTCGCCAACGAGCCGGACCTCCTGATCGCCGACGAGCCGACGACGGCGCTCGACGTGACGATTCAAGCGCAGATCCTCGAGCTCCTGCGCGATCTGCAGCGTGAGATGGGCATGGCCATGCTGCTCATCACGCACGACCTCGGCATCGTGCGGCGGATGGCCGAGCGCGTCTATGTGATGCAGAGCGGCTCGATCGTCGAGGAAGGCCCCACCGAGGCGCTCTTCACGGCGCCCCGGCATGCCTATACGCGCCACCTCCTCGCTGCGGAGCCGAAGGGCCAGCCGCCCCCGTTCAAGGCCGACGCGCCGGTGATCGCCGAGACGACCGACCTCAAGGTGTGGTTCCCCATCAAGCGCGGGTTCTTTCAGCGGACCGTCGATCACGTGAAGGCGGTCGACGGCGTCTCGGTCCGCATCCTGGCCGGGCAGACGGTGGGCGTGGTCGGCGAATCCGGATCCGGCAAGACGACGCTCGGGCTCGCGATCCTGCGGCTCATCTCCTCGCAGGGGCCGATCGTGTACCTGGGCAAACGTATCGACGGCCTCTCGTCGAAGGAGATGCGTCCGCTCCGGCGCGACATGCAGGTGGTGTTCCAGGATCCCTACGGCTCGCTCTCCCCGCGGCTCTCGATCTTCGGCATCATCGAGGAAGGGCTGCTGATCCAGAAGCCCGAGTGGACGGAGGAGGAGCGACGCGCGCAGGCGGCGCGGGCGCTCAAGGAGGTGGGGCTCGATGTCTCCGCGCTCGATCGCTATCCGCACGAGTTCTCCGGCGGGCAGCGCCAGCGCATCGCCATCGCACGTGCCATGGCGCTCGAGCCGAAGTTCATCGTGCTCGACGAGCCGACCAGCGCGCTCGACATGAGCGTGCAGGCGCAGATCGTCAATCTGCTGCGCGAGCTGCAGGCCAAGCGCGATCTCGCCTACGTGTTCATCAGCCACGATCTCAGGGTCGTGCGTGCGCTCTGCAACTATGTGATCGTCATGCGCAACGGGCGGGCGGTCGAGGAAGGCCCGGCCGAGGAGATCTTCACGGCGCCGAAGGCCGACTACACCAAGGCGCTGCTAGCGGCCGCATTCGACATCAAGGCGACGCACCGCGCCGAGGCCGCCGGCTGAGCGCTGCCCTCATGGGGCGATTGCCCCCGTTCGGGCGCCGCGGCCGCATTGCGGCTTGAGGGGGCGGGCGTTTTGCGACATCCTCGGGGTCCCTCTCCCCTTTTTGCGCCGGTGACGATACCCATGAGCACAACGCCGGAGGGTTTCCGCGGACCCTCGGTCGAAGCGACCATCGAGCAGATCCGCTATTGGGTGCCCACGATCTCCGACGTGGCCCGCATTCTCGAGGCGCGAGAGGACGAGAGCTGGCTCCTCTTGCTCGATCCGCATCTCGCCACGGCGTGCCCGGTCGCGATCGCGCTCAGGCAGGACGGCCGCTTCGATATCTCGCTTGCCGGGGAGACCTACGAGGATCGCGCGGTCAAGAGCCTCGACCAGCTCGTGGCGCTGCTGGAGCGGATCGTGGACGGGGACGTGATCCGGCGGAGCTGGTGCAGCACGGCGACGGGCGCACCGCAGGGCGTCGAGACGCACGTCCGGCTCGGAGCGGGCGTCGTGTTCCGCAACGGCCCGATCCCCGCCGACGGGGCCTCATGCTGCGACCGCCATTTCCTCCCCTATCGCCGTCCGCTCTAAGCTTCGTGTGTCGGGCCGGCGGGGCCAGAAGCGATCATGGTCTGGCTCGTCGTGGCTGCGTACGGCGCGAGGCGGCGGATGGTGGCAATCGGAGCGGACTGTTTGGCGATGCGGTCGGCGGCTTCCGGCAGCGTCTCCGCGGTCACGGCCATGTGGTGGGCGTTCGCGTGCACCATCATCAGAGCGTCGCACATGATGCCGACATGCCCCTTCCAGAATACGAGGTCGCCGCGCTTCAGCCCGTCGAGCTCCGCTGGGATCGGAACGGGCTCGCCGAGCTCGGCCACCTGCATGTCGGTGTCGCGCGGCGCGCCGATGCCGGCGGCCGCGAGCGCGGTCTGGACGAGGCCCGAGCAGTCGATGCCGATGCGCGTGCGGCCGCCCCACAGATAGGGCGTTCCGATCAGGCGCTCGGCGATGTCCACGAAGTCACGCTCGTAGCGATCGTGCTCGGTGACGTGGCGCGTCACGATGAAGCCTCCGCGCTCGAGCCGGCAAAAGCGCTCGCCCCATTCGGCGATGCGAAGCTCGGCGTTGAGAGGCAGATGCATGACGGGCGGCGTCTTGATGTCGGGGCCGGGGTAGACGAACGTGCCGAGCGCCTTGACGCGGTGGGTTGTAGGCACGATCTCGCCGGTAAGGGCTGCGGCGGGAACGTAGCCCACGTAGCGGTCCCGCTCGATCTGCACCCAGGCCCAGCCTTCCCGCTCGTCGTAGACCCTGACCAGCTCTCCGTAGAGCACCTCGTTCTCGAGTCCGAGGTTGGGGTTCGGCTCGCGCTTGAGGGGCACGGCGGGCCGCGTCACCTGGCGAACCACGCCGGCCGAGTAGCGCGGCGCCTCGACCTCGCCGCGGAGCGCGAGCGCGGCGAGATCCGGGCGCACGGCGTGGCGGCGCGGGTCGAGCGCGGGCTGCGGCGGCGGGGGAGGCCGCTCCTCCGTCCCTCCTTCGGTCGCCGGCGTTTCGTCCGTCATGCGGAGAGCTCCCGGGTGAGCCACGAAAAGAGGGCACGCGCCGTCTGCGGCTCGCCGCCTTTCGGACCGAGCGGGCGCGCGGCTGGCCGCCATCCGTAGAGATCGAAGTGGGCAAAGCGCTTCGCGTTCCTCACGAAGCGCCGCAGGAACAGCGCCGCGGTGATGGCGCCCGCGAACGGCGATTCGTAGACGTTGTTCATGTCGGCCACCTCGCTGTCGAGGTGGCGCTCGTAGCCGGGCCAGAACGGCAGGCGCCACACCGGGTCGCCGACCGCCTGGGCCTCGGCCGCAAGCGCCGTCGCGAAGGCGTCGTCGTCGCAGAAGAAGGCCGGCAGATCGGGACCGAGGGCGACGCGGGCGGCGCCGGTCAAGGTTGCGAACGTCAGCATGGTGTCGGGGCTCTCCTCGTCGGCGAGCGAGAGCGCGTCGGCGAGGACGAGGCGGCCTTCCGCATCGGTGTTGCCGATCTCGACGGTCTTGCCGGCCCGGCTCAGGAGAACGTCGCCGGGGCGGAAGGCGTCGCCCGAGACGCTGTTCTCGGCGGCGGCGATGACGAGGCGCAGTCTGATGTCGAGGCCGCGGCTCATGACCATCGCGGCGAGCGTCAGCGCCGCGGCGGCTCCGCCCATGTCCTTCTTCATCAGCAGCATGCCGGAGGCGGACTTGATGTCGAGGCCGCCGGTGTCGAACGTGATGCCCTTGCCGACGAGCGTGAGGGTCGGCGCGTCGGGCGCGCCGCCGGGCTTCTGCCAGCGCAGGTCGATGAGGCGGGGCGCACGCGGGCTCGCCCGGCCGACGGCGTGGATCATCCGCAAGCCCTTGGCGAGGAGCTCGTCGCCGACGATGGCGTCGAGGTGCGCGCCGTGCTCGTCCGCCAGGCGCTGGGCGGCGGCCTGGAGGTCCTCGGGGGCGAGATCGGAAGCTGGCGTGTTGATCAGGTCCCGGCCTGCCCAGACGGCGGCGACCTGATCGACGATCGCGCGATGGTCGAGACCGGCCGGGATTTTGAGGCGCGGGGGCGCGGCGTCAGCCGGGGCGGTCTTGTAGCGGCGGAAGCGGTAGGCGCCGAGGCCCCATGCGAGCGCGGCGAGCCTAGCGTGGGGCGTGTCCTCCGCCAGGTGATAGAGACCGGAGGGTAGGCTCGCCGCGAGCTGCCCGATCAGGAGCTCGGAGGGGCCGGAGGGGTCGCCGGCGGCGCCGTTGCCGAGGCCCAGGACCACGCCGCCGATGGCGCCCGTGGGGCCCGGCAGCAGGATCTGCTTCCGGGCGCTGCCGGTGAAGCGGTGGGCTTCGAGCCAGCGCCAGGCGCTCTCGTCGAGGCCGACGCCGCGCGCGGCCGCCGCGGTGTCGGAGAGAAGGTAGATGGGGGTGCTCGTTTCGGCAGCGTCGTGGGGCGCCAGCACGTCGGTCGGGGAGAGCGGGCGCGCCACGGTGGATGTGTCGGTCATGAACGGGGTCTTTGTCTCGCGAAAATCGGCCGCTTGGACGGGCCGGCTATGATGGGGCATTATCCGTTCATACGGTGGGAAAGACAATCGCAAGAGGGTGCGCAGGAATGGCTGACGACGGCTTTCAACTCATCATCGGCAACAAGAACACCTCGAGCTGGAGCCTCAGGCCATGGCTGGCATTCAAACAGGCCGGCATCCCCTTCAAGGAGGTTCGAATCAATCTCCGTGCCCCCGACATGAAAGTGCAAATTCTCGCCCATTCGCCGGCCGGAAAGGTTCCCGTGCTCTGGGTGGGCGATCTCATGATCTGGGACAGCCTCGCGATCCTCGAGTTTCTCGCTGATCGGTATCCGGAGAAGGCACTCTGGCCCGAGCCCCTTGCGGCGCGGGCGGTGGCGCGCGCGGCGAGCGCGGAAATGCATTCGGGGTTTCAGCCGCTGCGCGAGCATTGCCCCATGAAGTTCCTGTCGAAGGAGCCCAGGTCCGAGCTTCCCGAGGCCGTTGACGACAACATCCGCCGGGTCGTCGGGCTGTGGAAGGACTGCCGCAGCCGCTTCGGGGCGGATGGTCCGTTCCTGTTCTCGCGCTTCTCGATCGCGGATGCGATGTATGCGCCGGTCGCCTCGCGGCTTCGGACCTATGTGACGGATCTCGGCGCGTTTGGCGACGACGGGACGGCGGCGGCTTACATCGACGCTCTGTTCGCGCTTCCCGCGATGGAGGAATGGGCCCAGGGCGCGCGCGAGGAGATGGCGGCCCGTTAACGGGTGGTTGTGCTCCGTTAAATCTTTATTGACCGCTGTATCGGAAAGTGACGGAAGACCGGGCATCCCGCCCGGCCCCCGTTCCGTGAAGACGAGCAGTGGAGACTTTCATGGCCGCCGATCTCGAGGCACGACCGGCCGGACCGTGCCGATCCCTCGGCGTCCTGGCGGCGCTGGCGGCAAGCCTCATGCTGGGCGCGTGTGCGGCGCAGGTCGGCGGGGGCGAAAGCGGCGACCTCTTCTCGGCGCTGCAACCGCAGTCGAGCGAAGAGGCCCAGAAGGCTGCCGCGCCTTCCGAGCCGGCGGCGGCCGCGGAGTACTGGGGCAAGATCTACGCGAAAAATCCGCGCGACCTCGAGGCTGCGCTCGCGTATGCGGAGAGCCTGAAGCTCACCGGCCAGAAGCGCGAGGCGCTCGCCGTCCTGCAGCAGGCGTCGCTGATCCACGGCACCAACAAGAAGCTCGCCGCCGACTACGGGCGGCTGGCGCTCGAGCTGGATCAAGTCAGCGTCTCAAAGAAGCTTCTCGAGATCGCCGACGATCCCGCCAATCCCGACTGGCGCGTCGTGATGGCGCGCGGGACCGCCTTGGCCAAGGAAGGCAGCTACCGCGAGGCGATCGCCTTCTACGAGCGCGCGCAGGCGCTCAACCCGCAGCATCCCTCGGTGCTCAACAACCTGGCGCTCGCCTATACGATGAGCGGGGAGCCCGAGCGCGGCGAGACGCTTCTGCGGCAGGCGTCGGTGTCCGGCAGCGAGACCACCCGCGTGCGGCAGAACCTCGCCTTGGTGCTCGGCTTGCAGGGCAAGTACGACGAGGCGACCAAGGTGGGCTCGCTCGATCTGCCGTCCGAGGACGCTCAGGCGAACACGGCGCTCTTGAAAAAGATGGTCAAGCTCGACGCAAAAGCGGCGCCCGCGCCGCTGCTGCTCGCAGAGCCGCCCGCGGCCGCATCCTGGGCACCCGCCATCGCCGAGGTATCGGCCGAGCCCGCCCGGGCGGCTGCCGGGTCTCTGCTTCGTCCGAGCTCGGTCGAGACCGGCTCGGCCGCCTCGGCCTCCGACAATCGCTCTGCGAGCCTGTTCAGCGCTGACTGATCCTTGCGGCACCGGCGAAGTCCGACCCTCCTTATCTAGACCGATGGTTGCGTGGACCGATGGCGGAGCCATGCTCCGCCCGGCGGGGAGACGTCTCAAAGCGCGCGCGTTTGTTCACGCCTCTGCTCAGGCTTTCCGTTTTCCCACAGCCCTCGCGCGTGAGCGCTGCGTTCACGCGGAGCGGGCGAGGGCGTGCGCGTCCTCTTTGCGCAAGCGGGGCGCGGCCGAGACTACTGCAGCTTCCAGAAAGTGATCGCGGCGGGGCCGAGGATCACGAGGAAAAGAACCGGCAGGAAGAACAGGATCATCGGCACGGTGAGCTTGGGCGGGAGGGCCGCGGCCTTCTTCTCCGCTTCGCCCATGCGCATCTCGCGGTTCTCCTTGGCCATGGTGCGCAGCGCCTGGCCGACTGGGGTGCCGTAGCGCTCGGCCTGGATCAGCGCCGTCGTCACCGCCTTGACGCTCGGAAGGGCGGTGCGCTTGGCGAGGTTCTCGTAGGCGAGGCGCCGGTCCGGCAGATAGGAGAGCTCGGCCGTCGTCAGCGACAGCTCCTCGGCAAGCTCAACGCTCTGGGCGGCGACCTCCTTCGCCACCTTGCCGAACGAGGCTTCCACGGACATGCCCGATTGCACGCAGATCAGCAGCATGTCGAGCGCTTCCGGAAAGGAGATCTTGATCGCTTGCTGGCGTTTCTGAACGAGGTTTTGAATGAAGACGTTGGGAAGATAATAGCCCGCTCCGGCCGCGAGGACGGCATAGAGCGCCTTCATCGTCGGAGAGGCTTGGATGTCGGCGACGAGGAACAGGTAGACGAGCGCGACCGCGAATGCCGCCGGTGGCGCCGCGACGCGGAAGAACATGAAGGCGACGAGCGGCGCCTCGCCGCGCAGGCCCGCCATCTTGAGCTTGTTGCGCAGGGCCTCGTTGTCGAACTGGGAGCGCAGGTCGAACTTGTCGACGATCTCGCGCATGAACCCCTTTGAGGTCTGGCGCAGCTTGGCCTTGGATTTTCCGCTGCGTTGCTCCTTGCTGAGGTCGGCAAGGCGCTGGGAGCGCAGCTTGTCGCGCTCGAGTGCCATGACGCGCATGCGCTGGTTCATCCGGTCGCGCGCGAGGACCGGCATGACGAGCGCGAGGATGGTCGCGAACGCCGATACGGCAGCCAGCACCGTCGCCAGAAAGGCGGGAGATGTCACGGTATCGATGATGTCCTGCATGGCGCGGCCTCTCGCGGGCTCAGGCCCTAGAATTTCTATGGCCTAGAATTTGAAATTGATCATCTTGCGCATGACCATGATGCCCAGGAACATCCAGAACAGGCCGGCGAAGATGAAGATGTTTCCCGTGCGCGTGGTGAAGAGCGGGGCGATGTACTCGGGCGAGGAGAGGTGCACCATGAGCATCACGCCCGGCGGCAGGCTGCCGAGAATCATGGCCGATGCCTTCGCCTCGGAAGAGAGCGCCTTGACCTTCATGGCCATCTTGAAACGGTCGCGCAGCACGCCGGAGAGGTTCGAAAGGGCTTCGGCGAGGTTGCCGCCCGATTGCTGCTGAATGGCGATGACGATCGCCAGGAACTTCATTTCCGGGAGCGGTACGCGCCGCGTCAGGCGTTCGAGGCCCTCGGGCAGCGACACGCCGAGGCGCTGCTGGTCGATCACCTCCTGGAACTCGCTCGCAATCGGCTCCGGGCTCTCCCTGGCGATCACGCCGAGGCATTCGTTCAGCGGCAAGCCGGATTTGATGCCGCGAACGATGATGTCGATCGAGTTGGCGAGCTCGGCGAGAAACTTCTTCTGGCGCCGGGCCGTGATCTTGGCGAGGACGAAGCGCGGCAGGCCGAAGCCGCCGACCAGGAGCGCGACGAACAGCAGCATGGGGCGCATGACCGGGGCGGACGCCGGCAGGAAGCTTTCGGCGATCACGACGGTCACGACGGCGGAGACGGCACTCGCGATCCAGAACGTCCGCGGCGAGATGTCGAGGCCGGCGCGCTCGAGGCGCAGGCGCAGCGATACCTTCTCGCGCGCCTTCTGCCTGTTCTCCATGTCTTTCAGAGTGTCGGCGACCTGCTTCTTGCGGTTCGCGGCGATCTCCGCCGTGGCCTGGATGGCAATCTTTTTGCCGCGGGTCTCGCTGACGCCGGCGACGCGCTTGTCCTTCATGCGGTCGGCGGAGACGTACGGATAGAGGAAGGCGTAGGCCATCGCCGCAAAAGCGACGGCGGCGATCAGCGCCGTCAGCAAGGGCATCATGTCCGTGTCGGTCATCGGCTCGCCCCTCGGGTCAGTTGCGGGTTTCGCCCAGGGGGACGCCGTTGGAATCGAGAATTTCCGCCGCGGCGAGCGCGCCCGCGAGACGGCTCTCCTCCTTGTAGTACTGGGCGCGCTCCCAGAAGGCCGGGCGTGCGATGCCGGTCGAGCGGTGGTGTCCGACCAGCTTGCCGTGCGCGTCCTCGCCGGTGATCTCGTAGACGATCAGGTTCTGGAGGGTGATGATCTCATCCTCCATTCCGGTGACTTCGGTGATGTGCGTCACCTTGCGCGAGCCGTCGCGCAGACGGGCGGCCTGGATGATGATGTCGATCGAGCCGACGATCATCTCGCGGATGGTCTTGATGGGGAGCGTGAAGCCGCCCATCATGATCATGCTTTCGAGACGGCTCAGCGCTTCGCGCGGGCTGTTCGAGTGGAGCGTGCCCATCGATCCGTCGTGGCCGGTGTTCATGGCCTGCAGCAGGTCGAACGCCTCGGGTCCGCGGACCTCGCCGACGATGATGCGCTCGGGCCGCATGCGCAGGCAGTTCTTGACCAGATCGCGCATGGTGATCTCGCCTTCGCCCTCGAGATTGGGGGGGCGCGTCTCGAGGCGCACGACATGGGGCTGCTGCAACTGAAGTTCCGCCGAATCCTCGCAGGTGATGATACGCTCGTCGTGATCGATGCAGCCGGTGAGGCAGTTGAGCAGTGTCGTCTTTCCCGAGCCGGTGCCGCCGGAGATCAGCACGTTGCAGCGCACGCGGCCGATGACCTCGAGAACGGTCTTGGCTTGCGGTGTGATGGCGCCGAACCGCATGAGCTGGTCCAGCGTCAGGCGGTCCTTCCTGAACTTGCGGATGGTGAGGACGGGGCCGTCGATGGCGAGCGGAGGCGCGATGACGTTGACGCGCGAGCCGTCGGGCAGGCGCGCGTCGCAGATGGGGCTGCTCTCGTCCACGCGGCGGCCGACCTGGCTCACGATGCGCTGGCAGATGTTCATGAGCTGCTGGTTGTCGGCGAAGCGCACGCCCGTCTTCTGCGTCTTGCCGTTGACCTCGATGAAGGTGGTCGCGGCGCCGTTGACCATGATGTCGGCGATGTCGTCGCGTGCGAGCAGCGGCTCGAGGGGGCCATAGCCCAGGACGTCGTTGCAGATGTCCTCGAGCAGCTCCTCCTGCTCGGCGATCGACATGACGACGTTCTTGACCTGGATGATCTCGCTGACGATGTCGCGGATCTCCTCGCGCGCCGCCGCGCTGTCGAGCTTGGCGAGCTGCGTCAGGTCGATGGTGTCGATCAGCGCGTTGAAGACCGTAGTCTTGACGTCGTAGTACTCTTCCGAATGGTGGCGCTGCGACTCGGCGGGCTCGGCGCGCGGAGGGGGTTGCGCCGGCTCGGGGGAGGGCGCGTGGCTTCCGGGCGCCGTCTGGGAAGGCTGCACTGCCACGGCCGCGCCCGCAGGCTCGAGCACCCGCTTCTGCTGTCCAGAATCATTCGTACGCCGGCCGAACATGGCTCACCCTCACCGCAAACGCTTCAGCTTCTCGAGGATCGGCGCCAGCGGCGATTTCTTCTCGACCTTGATTTCCTTGCGGTGGGCGAGCGCGAGCGCGATGTCCCGGAACGCCTGCGTCGCTTTCGCCTTGGCGTTGAACTCCTCGATCATCTGGCCGTTGTTGGCCGCCTGGCCGAAGTTCTCGCAATCGAAATCGATCACGGCGAGTGTCTCGAGACCGAGCGCGCCCTCGAACTCCTTCTGCGTGATCTCGGGGCGCTTCTGCATGTTCGCCATGTTGAGGACGAGGTGGGGAGCGGCGTCGTTCTTGCGCGCCGCCCGCACCAGATCGACGATGTTCTTGGCGTTGCGCAGGTTGGCGAGATCCGGCATGGCCGTGATGACGATCTCGTCGGCTTGCAGCAGAAGGCGCTTGCTCCACGGGGCCCAGGTGTGGGGCAGGTCGACGGCGACGAACGGAACGTTCTGGCGCACGACGTCGATCACCGTCTCGCAGCCCTCGGGCGTCATCTCGTAGTCCCGATCTAGCACGACGGGGGCGGCGAAGATCGACAGGTGCTTCGAGCAGGTGGTGAGGAGGCGGTCGAGCAGCACCTCGTCCAGGCGGTCCGGGTTCTGCAGCGCGTCGGCGATGCCCTGCACGGGGTCCTGGTTGAAGTCGAGGCCGGTGGTACCGAAGGCCAGATCCATGTCGGCGATGACGATGTTGGTCGACAGGATCTCCGAGAGAGTCCATGCCACGTTGTGGCAGACCGTCGACGAGCCGACGCCGCCCTTGGCGCCGACGAAGGCGAGCACCTGGCCGACGGGGTCGGACGCCGGGTTGTTGTACAGATTGGAGAGGCACTCCATCAGCTCGAACGTGGAGACCGGGGCGACGAGATACTCGGAGATGCCGCGCTTCATGAGGTCGCGATAGAGCACGACGTCGTTGGCCGTGCCGACGATCACGACCTTGGTGCCGGCGTCGCAGCTCTGGGCCAGCTCCTCGAGCTCGGCCACGAGGCTCGCGTGCGGGGCGTGTGTCTCGAGGATGATGAGATTGGGGGTCGGGCTTTCCTGGTAATGCGCGATGGCGGCTGCCGCCCCGCCCATCTGGATCGTGACATGCGCCTTGCCGAGCCGGCGATCCTCGGAGGCCGCGTGCACGGCCTCGGCCACGCCGGGCGTCTCGCAGAACGCCTGGATGGAGATGCGCGGCAGCGGGCGGGCCCGGTCGCTCAAGGCCGGGGCTTCAGCGGGTTGCGACTCCACCGTGTAAGGCGAGGGCGCCTCGAACGGCTCGGATGCTGAACTCTGCAAAGACTTGGACATGGGGTGCTACCGTTACTTTGCGATCTTCACTCTTTCGTCTTCGGACTTGTCCGCGCCCGTCGTCTCGCCCCTCACGTACTTGCCCCAGACGACATCCCTGCGCTCGCTCGGGCGGTCGCTCTCGGTGCGAGGCCCGAGAAGATCGGCGGGGTTGGCGACCTGGACGGCGAGGTTGTGCTGGTTGGCGCAGCCGAAGTTCGGATAGTTCGCGTTGTCGCGCTGCTCGCCGAGGTTGGTCGGCCAGAAGCCGCAGACTGGTGCCTCCGCCACGTAGCGCAGGTAGGAGACGCGGACGGGAGCGTCCCCGCGGCCTCCGGCATGGTAGGCTTCGACGGCAATCGAGGAGTCGGCGAAGCCGATGTCTCCCAGGATCTGTCGGATCTCGACGACGGCGTGCATGGCTGCGGTCTCGTTCTCGCCGCCGCCCGGCGCCTGGATGACCATGCGGCTGTTGCCGGCATCGCCAGCGCGCGAGCGGTCGGCGAACTCGATCACGTCCGAGCGCTGGCGGGCCGTGAGGCCACTGGCGGATGCGGGCACGCGGATCTGAATGGTCTGCGGCTCCTGGGAGACGATGATCGGATGGCGCTGCGAGGCGTCGACCATGGACCAGCCTGCGACCTGCGGCGCGGTGACGTCATGCTTGCAGCCGCCCGTCGCCGTCGCGACGACGGCGAGCGCGGCGAAGCCGGCGCGTGCGGCCATGCTTGCCGGGATCCGTCCTGTCAGGCGGGAAGCACGTCCGTACCTCATGATTGCGTCTCCAGCCTGATGGTCATTCGACGATGAAACCGTAATCGCCCTTGAGGTCCCCCGCGGGCGCGATGCGCTCGGTGCCGTAGATGCGATTGAGATGGCCCCAGAAGTTCGCCTTGCGGTCGGTCGCCTCGGCCAGTCCATCAAGAGGCCTGGCGAGGGACTTTGGTGCGACCGGCTTCACGAGGTAGGGCGTGACGATCACGACCAGCTCCGTCTCGCGCTTGATGAAGTCGCGGCTGCGGAACAGCGTGCCGAGCACCGGGACGTCCTTGAGACCGGGGAAACCGTCGATGTTCTGGCGAACGTCGTCGGAGATGAGGCCCGCGAGCGCGATCGATCCGCCGGACGGCAGCTCGACGGTCGAGTTTGCCTGGCGCTTCTTGAGCGCGGGGATCGAGGTCGAGTCGAGAACGACGGCGCCGACGTTCGTCAGCTCGCTCACCTCGCTCTCGATCTTGAGGCTGATGCGGCCCTCAGAGAGGACGACCGGCGTGAACGATACGCCGACGCCGAACTCCTTGTAGGTCACGGAAGTCTGTCCGTTGGAATCCTTGACGGGGATCGGATATTCGCCGCCGGCGAGGAACTTGGCGGGCTCGCCCGAAATGGCCGTCAGGTTGGGCTCGGCGAGCAGGCGGATCAGGCCGTCGCGCTCGAGCGCGCGCATGGTCTTGCCGATGCGATAGTCGCCGTTGCCCCATCCCGTCGTGGTGCCGGAGTTGCCGAAGGTATTTGCCGTCGGACCTTCGTTGTAGAAGGCGAGACTGTTATCAGACGGGTTAATTCCGGGAACGGGCAGGGCGCCCAGACCAGCGGCCGTGGTGAGCGGCAGCGCGTTGGCGGTCAGCAGGCTCCAGGTGAAATTGCCGGCGTTGATGTCGGCGGCGATGTTGACGCCGAATTGCTTCAGAAGCTCGCGCTGTACCTCGGCGACGACGACGCGCAGCATGACCTGCTCCTCGCCCTCGACGCCCAGCAGGTTGATGACCGGCTTGGCGTCGCCGCCGGCCTGGCCGGACTTCATCGCGCTGCTTGCGTTGACGATGGTCGTCCCACCCGATGATGCGGCCGTTTGCTGGATCGGGCCGAGATCGGACAGGAAGCCATCTGAGTTGGAGGCCGCGAAGGCGCGGGCGATGTCGGTGGCGCGGTTCGAATCCAGCGGCGTGCGCACACTGCCGATCAGGACGATGGATCTGCCGGCCATCTCGACGCGGATGTTCGAACCCGGAATGAGGCGGGTGAGAAGGCTCTCGAGCCCGCGCACGTCGGCGCCGACCGTGATGTCCAGAGTCAACACCTGCCGGCCGCGCGAATCGAAGAAGAACGCGTTGGTCTGTCCGGGCTTCTTCGCGATCAGGAAGACGCGGTTCGAGGTCTGCACGACCGCGTCGACGCTCTTCGGATCCGAGACCAGAACATCACGCAGCTCGAAGTCGAACTCGACGAGCATGGATTTTCCGGCGCCGAGCGCGATCGAGCGCGTCCCGGCTCCCTGCGAGCTGATGCGCAGGACGGATGCGTCCATCTCCGCTCTCGCGTCGGAGCTCGGGGCCAGCGCGGCGAGGATGGCTCCGCTCAGTGCCGGCAAAAGCCAAGTCCAGATCTTTCGCATTCTCCAAGTGCCTTCTGACGGCTAAACTTGTGACTTTCAGTTGACGCCGTACGCTCGCGACGCCGTGCCGTAGCGCAGGACGCGAATGGCCGTGTTCGCCTTGGTCGTCGGATCGGCGCCGGCTGTCGGTCCCTGGCTGGGATCGAGGTCGGCAATCGACCGCAGCGTGAGGCTGATGTCGCCCATGGCGTCGGCGAGCGCGAGCAGCTCAGCCTGTTGGGCGGTCAGCTCCAGGGTTGCGGTGTTCGCGCTCGTGTCGGCGGTCTTCTTGCCTTCCTTGGTCTCGATCTGCTGACCGATCGCGAGGACGCGCACGTTGCCGAACAGGAGGTCGCTCACGTACTCATCCTGCCCGTTGCGGCCACGCGTGCGGCGGATCAGGATGACGTCGACCCGGTCGTTCGGGAGGATGAGGTTGGCGACGGCCGTCTCGTCCTTGATCCGAGTCGAGATGGCGCGCATGCCGGCCGGCAGAATGGCGGCGAGGACGCCGCCCTGGCCGGCTTTCACGAGCTTCACCTGGGTGATCGGCTCACCGGCCATGATCGGCGCGCGCGCGATCGAGCCGGCGAGCTGGGTCATCGCGTCCGGCTGGTCGGTGCGGGTGATATAGCCCGCCGTCACGGTTTCCGTGGGCCAGGACTGCCAGCGGAAGAGGCCGTCGCTGGTGATCTGGCCGAGGCCGATGTCGGTCCGGGCCACGAGCACGTCGGTCGACTTGACCTTGACCTCGACGGTTTTCTCGACCGGCGGCTTGTTGACCATGCCGCGCACCATGACGAACGCCATGACGCCGGCCGTGGCCGCAATTGCCAATCCGATCAGTTGAGGACGTTTCATCGCGCGTGTTGTCCCATACGGCCCTTTGTGCCGAACACTTGTGCTCGGCTCCAAAGATTGGAGGACAAACGTCAACGCGCCGTTAATTCGTGTATCGAAACGGCTAACCGGCGGCCGCGACGACCCAGGGTGTGACCGGAAGGACAAGGAGGCCCGCCCCGGCGATGGCGATGCCGTACGGGATGCCGGAGCCGGGTTTGTGGAGGTCGATGGCCCAGTCCGGCGCGTAGATGCCGAGCAGAGGCTGTTTTCTGTAGAAGAGAATGAGGAGGGCAAGGACGCCGCCCAGAACGGCGGTGAGGCCCAGAAACAGCTGGAGTTGGTCGAAGCCGACCCAGAGCGCGCCGACGGCGAGCAGCTTGGCGTCACCGCCGCCGAAGCCACCGATGGCAAAGAGCACGATGCCGGCGGCCAATACCACCGCGCCCGCCGCGATGTGCAGCAGGATCTCGCTGGGGGACAGCCCCATCACAGGGGCTGTAACAACGAAAGCCGCAGCAAGCGCCAGCGAAACCTTGTTGGGGATGGTCATCGTCAGCAGGTCCGTCGCGGCCGCAAAGGCCATGATGGCTGCAAAGATCATCAAAACGGTGGACGCAATCACGATACGCACCTTTGTCTGTACTGGCCCGTCCGCGTCCTCTTGGGGCGGCTGTCGAGCGTGTCATTCATGACAAGAGTCGCGCATTCCGGTAAACGGCGCGTTATTTCCGCTTCTCCCGAGGTGGCTCAGTGGGCCGAGCCGTCCGGGACTTGACTCTCGACCACGCCAAAGAGGTTGGTCAGGGCAATCTGAAAATTGGTCAGGCTGAATACGATCCCCATTCCGAGGATCGCTGCAAGCAGACCATATTCGATCGCAGTGGCACCGATCTCGTCGGCCCAGAATCTTTTCATAAGCCCGGTCATGCGCGCTCCTGGCACTCAGTGTTTTGCTCAACCATAGCGCAAGCGGGGTTAACATCTGGTGCGGTTGCGCCAAATCAGCGTTCGGAAACAAACAGGCCACCTGGGTTGACCTTCCAGGTGGCCTGTCATAGTCAGCTTTTGGCGTAGAGGCTTACTGGCCAGCGCCGTCGAGCTCGCCGCCGACCGTTTCAAAGATACCCTGGAGGCTGGTCCGGAGGGTGCCGAGGGCGCCGATGATGCCGACGCCGACGATGGCGGCGATCAGGCCGTACTCGATGGCCGTGGCACCCGACTCGTCCTTCATGAAGCGCGAGAGGAAATTGGTCATGACTCTAAACTCCCATATGACTCTTCTCAGTTCCCGCGCCGGACGTCCCGCTCGCGTCTGAACTGAGAGGGAGACTACGGTCCATTCGTTAAATCGATGTAAAAGCGATGGATCTCCAGATGAGCGAATCTTTTTGATAGGTAAAATTCATCAATACACTTCGATTTCTTGTCAGTTTTTTAAAGCATCTCTCGTGTATTCGATTGGTTTCTTGCTGTTAATCGTACTATTCTACGTGAAATTATTGCGCGTATCATAATTAATATTTTGTTGTTTCAATTTTTTTCTTTCATGGGCGATTGTGGTATCTAGCCGCCCCCGCATTGGCGAGCTCGGGTCCGCATCTCGCCGTTCTCTATCCTGGCTTATTTCTGAAATGTCATAAGCAGAACGACGCGCGGACTGGCCGCGCGTCGGGGAAATTCTCGCCGGTTGAGAGGCGCAGTGGCCGTCTACTCGTAACGGCCGTGGCAGTGCTTGTACTTCTTGCCCGAGCCGCACGGGCAGGGCGCGTTGCGCGAGACCTTGCCCCAGGTGGCCGGCTGATCGGGATCGACGGCGCCGGCCGCCTTGCGCGTCTGGAGAGGAGCGCGCTTGGCGGGAGAGGCGCCGCCCCGTCCACGTGCCGCGATGGCGGCGTCGACCAGAGCCAGCTCCTCGCTCAGCTCGTCGCGGCCGGTGGTGGGATCGATGTGGTGCGCATACATTTCCGGAAGCTCGGGCTCGTCGAGCTCCGGCGGCTGCTCGCCCGGAGGCGCGAGCTCCACATGCATCAACTGCCCGGTGGTCGCCTCGCGGAGCCGGGACAGCATGCTCTCGAACAGGACGAACGCCTCGCTCTTGTACTCGTTCAGCGGGTCGCGCTGGCCGTAGGCGCGGAAGCCGATGACCTGGCGCAGGTGCTCCAGCGTGACGAGGTGCTCGCGCCACAGGTGGTCCAGCGTCTGCAGCAGGACCATCTTCTCGATCTGACCGTAGGTGTCGGGTCCGATCTCGGCGGCCTTCTGGGCCGCCTTCTCGCTGGCGGCCGTCTTCAGGCGCTCGAGGATCTCCTCGTCGGCGATGCCTTCCTCCGCGCCCCACTCCTCGAGCGGCAGGTCGAGGCCGAAGATCGCCTGCACCGCCTCCTTGAGGCCCGTCATGTTCCATTGCTCGGCGTAGGCCCGCTCGGGAATGAAGCGCGACACGAGATCGCTCAGGACCTGTTGGCGCAGCTCGGCCACGATCTCGGAGACGTCGTCCTCGGCCATGATGTCCTTGCGCTGGTCGAAGATGACCTTGCGCTGATCGTTCATCACGTCGTCGTACTTCAGGATGTGCTTGCGAATGTCGAAGTTGCGCGCCTCGACTTTCTTCTGCGCCATCTCGAGGCTCTTGTTCATCCACGGATGGGTGATCGCCTCGCCTTCCTGGAGGCCCAGCGTCTTCAGCACGCTGTCCATGCGATCCGAGCCGAAGATGCGCATGAGGTCGTCGTCGAGGGCGAGGTAGAACTTGGAGCGGCCGGGGTCTCCCTGTCGGCCGGAGCGGCCGCGGAGCTGGTTGTCGATGCGCCGGCTCTCGTGGCGCTCGGTGGCGAGGACGTAGAGGCCACCGGATTCGAGGGCCGTCTTCTTCTGCACCTCAACGGTTGCCTGGATCTCGGCGCGCTTCCTGGCGATGTCCTCCTCGGACGGCGTGCGCCCGGCGGCGGCCTCCTCGGCGATCCAGTCGCGAAGCTGATACTCGACGTTGCCGCCGAGCTGGATGTCGGTGCCGCGGCCGGCCATGTTGGTGGCGATCGTCACCGCGCCGGGCTTGCCGGCCTGGGCGATGATGCCGGCTTCCTGCTCATGGTAGCGGGCGTTCAGGACCTGATGCGGGATCGGGTCGTCGCTGCCTTTCGCCGTGCCGACGGAGATCAGATAGGCGCCGATGTCGTCGAAATACGCCTTGAGGTCGCCTTCCGGCGTCGTCTTGCCGTCCTTGGCCGCCTTCATCTTCTCGGCCTGCGCGATGAGGGACTTGCCGAGGGCCTCGATGTATTTCTTGTCCTTGAGGAGCTCGTGGAGCTGCTCGGACTTCTCGATCGAGGTGGTGCCGACGAGGATCGGCTGGCCGCGGCGCGCGCAGTCCGCGATCGTCGTCACGATGGCGTCGAGCTTCTCCTTCTGCGTGCGGTAGATCTCATCATCGTCGTCGATGCGCGAGATCTTGAGATTGGTCGGGATCTCGACGACGTCGAGGCCGTAGATGTCCATGAACTCGGACGCTTCGGTGAGCGCCGTGCCGGTCATGCCGGCGAGCTTCTTGTAGAGGCGGAAATAGTTCTGGAAGGTGATCGAGGCCAGCGTCTGGTTCTCGGGCTGGATCTCGACGTGCTCCTTGGCCTCGAGTGCCTGGTGCAGGCCCTCCGAGTAGCGCCGCCCCGGCATCATGCGGCCGGTGAACTCATCGATGATGATGACCTCGCCGCCCTTGACGATGTAATCCTTGTCGCGCTGGAAGAGCTTGTGCGCCTTGAGCGCCTGGTTGACATGGTGGACGAGGGAGACGTTCTCGATGTCGTAGAGCGATCCGGTGAGCAGCTTCGCCTCCGCGAGCAGCTGCTCCATGCGCTCGTTGCCGAGCTCGTTGAGCGCCACCTGGCGCTGCTTCTCGTCGAGCTCGACGAAGCCTTGCGTCTTGAGCTCCTCCTTGAGCTCGTCCTTCGAAAGGGACTTGGCGAGCGTGGTTTCGATGCGGTCGTGCTCGGCCACCAGCGCCTTCACCAGGCCGTCGACCGCGACGTAGAGGTCGGCGCGGTCCTCGAGGGGGCCCGAAATGATGAGCGGAGTGCGCGCCTCGTCGATCAGGATGCTGTCCACCTCGTCGACGATGGCGAACGCATGGCCGCGCTGCACCATCTCGTCCTTTCGGAGCTTCATGTTGTCGCGCAGGTAGTCGAAGCCCAGCTCGTTGTTGGTGGCGTAGGTGACGTCGGCGGCGTAGGCCGCCTTGCGCTGCTCGTCGTCGAGGCCGTGCACGATGGTGTCGACCGTGAGGCCGAGGAAGCGGTAGACCTGACCCATCCAGTCGGCGTCGCGCTTGGCGAGGTAATCGTTGACGGTGACGACGTGCACCCCCTCGCCGGCGATGGCGTTCAGGTAGACGGCAAGGGTTGCGACCAGCGTCTTGCCCTCGCCCGTCTTCATTTCGGCGATGTTGCCCTCGTGAAGGACCATGCCGCCGATCAGCTGCACGTCGAAATGACGCTGGCCGAGGGTGCGACGGGCGGCCTCGCGCACGGTCGCGAAGGCGGGCACGAGAAGGTCGTCGAGCGACGTGCCGTCGCGGTACTGCTGGCGGAAGGTGTCGGTGCGGGCCCGGAGCTCCGCGTCGCTGAGCTTCTCGATCTCGGGCTCGAGCGCGTTGATCGCCTCCACGCGCGCGCGGTAGCCCTTCACGCGCCGATCGTTGGACGAGCCGAAGATCTTCGAGGCAAGCGTACCGAACGAGCCAAGGGAGAGCATCAAGTTAATTCCTCAAAATCATGGACTTGGCGGGAGACGCGGTGCGTCCGGAAGATCGAGGCCCAGCATCGCCTGCTCGGCTTCCGGGGCGCGTCCGGCTGTCATCAAACACCAAGAACCGGAGAACCGCGGGAGCACCAGTCCGGCCGATCGGCCATACGGGGGCAGACATAAGGATTGCCGGCCATAGTTGTCAACGCGTGGCCGCCCTTTCTCATCGGTGAGTTTTTCTGTCGTTCCTAAGGCCAATTCTTGGAAAGACAGAGGCAAATATTTGCATTTGTTCACTTGGCAGGGGAACGCCGCGTGGTCTATGGATGCCGCGAATTTTCCGGTGCCGCGCGTGCCTTCCGGGCATGCCCGTCCCCAGGCCGCAACCCGAGGGCGTTTCCCGCGCGCACCCGGCCTTTCAGATCCCAGGAGCCAACCCCCGTGAAACGAGCCAAAATCGTCCGCCTCGCCGCGCTTGCGATCGCAGGGGGGATGCTTCTCTCCGTGTCCGGCCCCGCCATGGCCGAGGATGCGGTGGTTGCGAAGATCAACGGACAGGAGATCCGGGAATCCGATCTCAAGCTCGTGGAAGCCGAGATCGGCCCGGAGATCGCCAGCCTGCCCGCGGACAAGCGCCGGCGGATCCTGGTCGAATTCCTGATCGAGATGCGCCTTTTTGCGGACGCCGCCGATGGAGAGAAGCTCTCGAGCGGGCCGGATTTCGAGAAGCGGCAAGCCTACTGGATCATGCGCGCCAAGCGCGATGCCTACTACGAGGCCTCCATCAAGGGCGCGATCGGCGATGGGCTGGTGCGCGGGATCTATGACGACAAGGTCAAGATGATCCCCCCCGAGGAAGAGGTCGATGCGCGCCACATCCTGGTCGAGACCGAGGCGAAGGCCGGCGAGGTCTACGACAAGGTCGGCAAGGGCGAGGACTTCGCCAAGCTCGCCGCGGACTATTCGCAGGACCCCGGCTCCAAGGCCGACGGCGGCAAGCTCGGGTATTTCACCAGAGGACAGATGGTGAAGGAGTTCGAGGACGCAGCCTTCGCCCTCAAGACGGGCGAGGTCTCGAAACCCGTGCAGAGCAAGTTCGGCTGGCACGTGATCAAGGTCGAGGACCGGCGCACGAAGCCGCTGCCGACCTACGAGGAGGTCAAGGACCAGATCGTCAACAGCATGGTGCAGCAGAAGGGCCAGCAGGTGGCGTCGGATCTGCGCGGCAAGGCCACGATCGAGTATGTCGATCCCGCCATGGCCGAGGACGTGCGCAAGGAGACGGCGATCGCGGCGGCCAAGAAGAAGCTCATGGAAGAGCAGATGAACGATCAGATGAAGAGCATGGGCGCCGAGGAGCAGAAGAAGGATTAGGCGGCCTCATCCCGTCGTGAGGGCGTCTATCAGGCCGTGGTCGGCTTATATTGGTCTCTCTGCCCATCATGGCTATTGGGCTCTCCGCCCAATGACTATCAGGCTCCGTACAATGACTGTCGGGCTCCCGGCGCTGGTGTACCCGTGCGCGGAATGCTATGCCGCAAAAAAATGCGCCAGCTTGGGAAGCACGGATGTCCAGTCAACTTGCCTTGATCATTGCCATTCTGTCGGAAGTTACCGCGACCTCTGCGTTGAAGGCGGCCGACGGGTTCCGGAACCTCTGGCCCTCGGTCGTCGTCGTGATCGGGTACGGCGCCGCCTTCTATTTTCTCTCGATCGCGCTCAGAACCATTCCGATGGGCGTGGCGTATGCCATCTGGTCCGGTATCGGCATCGTGCTGATCTCGATCGCGGGACTGATGATCTACGGGCAGAAACTCGATTTTGCGGCGCTCCTTGGCATCGCTCTCATCATCGCGGGCGTGTTCGTGCTGCAGGTGCTGTCTCAGACGGCGGGTTGATTGTCCCGCGACCTCGGGACGCCGCCGGTCCATCGTTTCGCCGCCGTCGGCTTCATCGGCCGACATCGTCGTTCTCGCCGGAGCTTCCCATGGGATCCATTGCCACGCGCTCGCCGTTCGTACCCGAGACCCTCGTCCGCCTCGCTCCCATCGACGGCGTGCGGTTTGCCACGGCCGAAGCGGGCATCCGCTATCGGGGGCGAACGGATCTGATGGTCGCGGTGCTCGCGGACGGCACGACGGTGGCCGGCGTGCTCACGCAGTCCAAGACCGCGTCGGCGCCCGTGCTCGCCTGCCGCAAGCACCTCAAGAAAGGCACGGCGCGGCTTTTGATCGTCAACTCCGGCAACGCGAATGCGTTCACCGGCAAACGTGGCCGCGAGGCCGTCGATCTCACGGTCGAGGCCGGAGCCAAGGCTGCCGATTGCACCCGCCACGACGTTTTCGTCGCGTCGACCGGGGTGATCGGCGAGCCGCTCGAAGCGGAGAAATTCGCGCATCTCATCGATGGGCTGGTCAAGAGCGCCCAGCCCGATGCCTTCGAGGCGGCGGCGCGCGCCATCATGACCACGGACACCTATCCCAAGCTCGCGACGCGCAAGGCGCTCATCGGCGACGTCGAGGTGACGATCAACGGCTTCTGCAAGGGCGCCGGGATGATCGCGCCCGACATGGCGACGATGCTCTGCTTCATCTTCACGGATGCCGCGATCGCCGCCGAGCCGCTGCAGGCGCTGCTCGACGAGCATGTCGAGACGACGTTCAACGCGATGACGGTGGACGGCGACACCTCGACCAGCGACACGTGCCTCGTGTTCGCGACGGGAGCGGCTCGGGCGCGCGGGCAAGAGCCCGTGACAAAGGTCGGGTCGAAGAAGCTCAGGGCCTTTTCGGCGGCGCTGCACGATCTGATGCAGGATCTCGCCATCCAGGTGGCGAAGGACGGCGAGGGGCTGTCGAAGTTCGTCACCTTCGTCGTCGAGGGGGCGGAGAGCGCCGCGGCGGCGCGCAGGATCGCGCTTTCGTGTGCCAACTCGCCGATCCTCAAGACGGCGATCGCGGGCGAGGATCCCAATTGGGGCCGCGTCGTGATGGCGGTCGGAAAATCGGGGGAGGCGGCGGACCGCGATGCGCTCTCGATCTGGTTCGGCGATCATTGCGTGGCGCGGGATGGCGAGCGGGCCGCCGACTATAGCGAGCCGGCGGTCGCGGCCTATATGAAGAACCGCGAGATCGTGATCCGCATCAACGTCGGCGTGGGCGAAGCGTCGGGACACGTGTGGACGTGTGACCTCACGCACGACTACGTGTCGATCAACGCGGACTATCGCAGCTAGAAAAAAGGAGGCGGCCCGTGACCCCCGACTTCTGGATCGAGCGCTGGCAAAACGGCGAGATCGGATTTCATCAGACGTCCGGCAACGATCTCCTGCCGGCGCACTGGCCGGCGCTCGGCTTCGCGCCGGAGGGCGCGGTGCTCGTGCCGCTCTGCGGGAAGAGCCTCGACATGGCTTGGCTTGCCGCTTTGGGCTACCGGGTGGTCGGTGTCGAGCTGTCGCCGCTCGCGGTCGACGATTTCTTCCGCGAGCAAGGCGTCGCGGCGGACACGCGCTCGGTCGGGCCGTTCACGGTGCGCACGGCCGGGCCGATCACCATCTGGTGCGGCGATATCTTCGCACTGCCTGCCGAGGCGGTGGCGGGTGTGACGGCCGTCTACGACCGTGCGGCGCTGGTGGCGTTCCCGCCGAGCCTGCAGGCGCGCTATGTGCAAACGCTCCGCCGCCTCGTGCCGGCCGCGCCGATGCTGCTGATCTCCCTCTCGTACCCCGACGGGCAGATCGCAGGCCCGCCCTTCTCCACGTCGCTCGCGCAGGTGACGGAGCTCTTCGGACGCGATTACGACATCGGCATCTGCGAGACGCGCGACGGTCTCGCGCAGAGCCCCAACCTCACCCGGCGCGGCGTCACCGCGCTCGATGAGGCGGCCTACGTGCTGCGGCCCAAAGGCGGATGATCTGCCGCAACGGCTGGATGCACAGCTTTCGGCGTCGTGAGCGCTGAAGCTTGCGTGGATCCCGGCCGTCCCTGCGGAGCATGGCTCCGCCCGTCCATGCGCAGCATGGCTCCGCCATGACGCTGGGATGACGTCGTCATTGTGGAATGCAGCAGCCCAACCTCACCGTCACTCCGGCGAAGGCCGGAGCCCAGACCCGCGTCCGCGGGCCGAGGCGCTGTTTCCACCTGAAACGGAAGCGCTCTAAGCGAGCTCCGCAAATGAACCGTTTCATGCAAGTGCGTCAGGGGCGGAGCGGATGGCGTCGTAGACGAGATGCAGGTCGGCGGCGGTCGTGCAGTAGGGCGGCATCACGTAGATCGTATTGCCGAGCGGGCGCAGCAGCACACCGCGATCGAGAAAGTGCGCGCGTAGCGCGGGGCCGGCCGCGGCGAGATAACCGCCGTCGGGGACCTTTACGTCCACCGCGGCGATGGTGCCGAGCCGGCGCGGGTTCATAAACCTCGGGTCATCCGCCAATGCGGCGAGGCTCTCTTCCTGGAGGCGCTCGAGCGTGGCGATGCGCTCGAGGACGGGCTCCGTCTCCCAGATCGTCAGGTTGGCAAGCGCCGCGGCGCAGCACACGGGATTGGCCGTATAGCTCGACGAATGAAAGAACGTGCGCGACCGGTCCTCAGAATAGTGCGCTTCGAAGATGCGGGGCGTGGCAAGGGTCGCGGCGAGGGGCAGCGATCCGCCGGTGAGGCCCTTGGCGAGGCAGAGGATGTCGGGCGCGACCCGGGCCTGCTCGCAGGCGAACAGCGTGCCGGTGCGGCCCCATCCGGTCATCACCTCGTCGGCGATGAAGAGCGCGCCGTGACCCTCGCAGATGCGCTTCATCTCGGCCAGCGTCCCGGCGCCGTAGATCAGCATGCCGCCGGCACCCGTAATCAAGGGCTCGGCGATGAAGGCGGCGAGTGGGGCCTCGCGGGCGGCGGCCTCGAGGGCGTCGAGCGTCTCCTGCTCGCGGCCCGCGTACGGGAACGGAATGCGCACCACGTCGAACAGCAGCGGCTCGTAGGCGGCGTTGAAGACGCCGCGGCTGCCGGCCGACATGGTGCCGACGGTGTCGCCGTGATAGCCGTGGTCGAGGGCGGCGATCCGCGTTCTGGGCTCGCCGATGTTGCGCCAGTAGCCGAGCGCCATCTTGAGCGCCACCTCGACCGCCGTCGATCCGCTGTCGGAAAAGAAGACGTGGGCCAGGCCGCACGGCGCCCGGCCGATGAGCTTGCTCGCTACCTTCTCGGCGGGATCGTGGGTGAAGCCCGCAAAGATCACCTGGTCGAGCCTGTCGATCTGCTCGTGGATGGCGGCGACGATCGGCGCGTAGCGATGGCCGTGCGTCACGACCCACCACGACGAGATCGCGTCCAGGATGCGGCGACGGTCGCGGGTCTCGAGCCAGGCGCCTTCGCCGCGGACGATCGGGATTGGATCGGGCTCGACGGCGTGCTGCGTGAAGGGGTGCCAAAGGGTCGTGCGCGCCATCAGCGGAAGTCCTCGACGCGGAAGCCTGCCGCGAAGGCGGCTGCCAGCTTGGCCGGCGTCAGCGTGTCGAGCAGCGGCAGGCGGCCCAGGCGTCGGACGTTGCCCATCTCGGTGATGGTGCGCTCGGTGTCGGCGATCTCCTCGCCGACGAAGGCGATGCCGAGGATCGGGATGTTGCGGCCGTTCAGCGCCTCGATGGAGAGCAGGCTGTGGTTGATGGTGCCGAGCGCGGTGCGGGCGACCAGCACGACGGGGAGGCGCCACCAGGCGAAGAGGTCGATCATCAGCGCCTGCCGATTGAGAGGCACCATGAGGCCGCCCGCGCCTTCGACGACGAGGGGGCCGCTGACCTCGGGAAGGCCGAGCCTGGAGAGGCTGATCTCGATCTCTTCGGCTTCCGCAGCGCGGTGGGGCGAGGCCGGCATCGCGAGCCGATAGGCTTCGGGCAGGATGCGATCGGGCGCGAGGCCGGCGAGCTCCTGCACGCGGGTGCTGTCGCCGCCGTCGGCGAGGCCGCACTGGATCGGCTTCCAGTAGGTCGCCTGAAGCGCGCCCGCGAGTGCGGCCGCGAAGACGGTCTTGCCGACGCCGGTGTCCGTTCCCGTAACGATGAGGCCCTGCGTCATGCTCGTGGGGCTCCTGCTCTTCGCCAGAGAGAGCTTTTGCGCCGGTTCGAGACGTGGCTGGATCCCGGCCTTCGCCGGGATGACGGTAGAAGATGAGCGCGCGGAGCGCCTACTCGCAACGTCACCCCGACGGAGGTCGGGGTCCAGATACTTCTGCTGTCGGTATTGAGTGTTCGGGCAGCTTCGTGCCCTGTGAAAATGGCGCGGCAAGGCCTCACATCAGGACTCTGAGGTTGCGTCATGCCGGCACCTGCTCGAGGAGTGCGGCGAGCGTGTCGAGCAGGCGGGCGGTGGCGTCCTCGCCGGCGTTGAGGGTGAGAGAGATGCGCAGGCGCGCGGTGCCTTCGGGCACGGTCGGCGGGCGCACGGCGCGCACGTCGAAGCCGCCGGCAACGAGGGCCCTGGCGATCGAGACGGCGCGCTCGTCGGTGCCCAGGATCACGGGCTGGATGTGGGAGCCCGAAGGCGTGATCGTGCAGCGGCGCTCGAGCGCGCGGCCGGCGAAGGCGACGAGGTTTGCCAGGCGCTCGCGGCGGCCGGGGTCGTCGTGCACGATGCGGAGTGCCGCGCGCACGGTGGCGGCCATCAGCGGCGACGGGGCGGTGGCATAGATGAAGGCGCGCGCGCGGTTGACGAGGTAATCGCGGACGAGGCGCGGAGCGAGCAGCAGCGCGCCGCTGGCGCCGAGCGCCTTGCCGCAGGTGTGGAGCGAGATGACGTCGGGCGCGCCTTCGAGCGCATGGGCGAGGCCGCGACCGTCCGGTCCCAACACGCCCGTTGCGTGGGCCTCGTCGACGACGAGCATGCCGTCGTGGCGCCGGGCAATGGCGATGAGGTCCGCGAGCGGCGCGCGGTCGCCGTCCATGGAATAGAGGCTTTCGACGGCGATCCAGGGGCGACCCGTGCCGCCTTCGGACCGCCAGCGCCCGATGGCGTCGTCGAAGGCCTGGGCGTCGTTGTGTGCGGCCGCGACCGTAGCGGCCTTGCCGGCGCGCATGCCGTCGATGACGCTGGCGTGGATCAGCGCGTCGTGCACGACGAGGTCGTTTCGCGCGGGCAGCGTCGAGAAGAGCGCGTAGTTGGCGAGGAAGCCGCCGCCGAAGTAAAGGCAGCTCTCCGCGCCGAAGAACGCCTGCGCCTCGGCCTCCAAGGCCTCGTGCTCGGGGTCGTTGCCGCGCAGAAGCCGCGAGCCGCCGGCGCCCACGGCAACGCCGCGGTCGAGCGCGCGGGCGACGGCTTCGGCCAACTCGCGCGAGGCGGCGAGGCCGAGATAGTCGTTGGACGAGAAATCGACGCCGCTGCGGGGGCTCAAGGCCCGCAGGCGTCCCCGCCGCTCGAGCGCCTTCAGCGCCCGCTCGTGGCTGTCTGACATGATGCGGTTCCGGAGCAGCCGCAGCCGGCATGCTCCGTGTCTGCTTCGGTCTCCGGCGTGGCGCCGGCCTCGGTCTCAAGCGGCATCGGCTCAAGGCCGAGCTTGCGGAACAGCGCCTGATCCTTGTCCTCGCCGGGGTTGTCGGCCGTGAGCAGAGTGTCGCCGCAGAAGATCGAGTTGGCGCCCGCGAAGAAGCAGAGGGCCTGGGTCTCCTCGCTCATCTCGGTGCGCCCCGCGGAGAGACGCACGAACGAAGCCGGCATCATGATGCGGGCGAGCGCGATGATGCGCACGAAGGCGATGGGATCCACCTTCTCGCGATCCTCGAGCGGCGTGCCCGGGATCGGGATCAGCATGTTGATCGGCACGCTCTCGGGGTGCTCGTCGAGGTTGGCGAGCGTCACCAGCATGTCGATGCGATCCTCGACGGTCTCGCCGAGGCCGACGATGCCGCCCGAGCAGACCTTGATGCCCGCTTCGCGCACGCGGGCCAGCGTGTCGAGCCGGTCGGCGAACGTGCGCGTCTTGACGATCTCGGAATAATAGCGCTCGGAGGTGTCGATGTTGTGATTGTAGTAGTCGAGGCCGGCATCCTTGAGCTTCACGACGTCGTCGTCGGAGAGCATGCCGAGCGTCATGCAGGTCTCCATGCCGAGCGCGCTTACGCCTTCGACCATGGCGACGACGGTGTCCATGTCGCGGCTCTTGGGCGAGCGCCAGGCCGCACCCATGCAGTAGCGGGTCGCGCCCTGGGCCTTGGCTTTCCGCGCCTCGTCGAGGACGCGCTCGACCTCCATGAGCTTCGACGCCTTGAGGCCGGTGCCCGCTGCGTGGTGGGCGGACTGGCTGCAGTAGCCGCAGTCCTCGGCGCAGCCGCCGGTTTTAATGGAGAGCAGGCGCGCGAGCTGGACCTTGTTGGGGTCGAAGTGGCGCCGCTGGACGGTCGCGGCCCGGAACAGGAGATCGTTGAAAGGCAGGTCGTGGATCGCCTGCGCCTCGGCCCGGGTCCAGTCGTGGCGGACCGGCTCGGAGGCGCTGGCAGGCATCTGGACGACGTGAACGTTCATCGAGGGCTCTCTCCGGCTGGCGATCCTCGATGTTTGCACTGCGAAGGGACGGGACGGCAAGGCCCATTTGCGGACCAGCTACGACTCCGGCGCCGCAACACCGGAGAATTTTAAGGATGGATTGTCAACCATAACAGAGCAATGGCGGCTTGCGCTCGTGCGAGAGCGGTGGAAGGCTCCGTTCCGGCTCGTTTGCGATTCTGGCCGATCGACGGTGGAGACGCTGAGCCAAAGGGGAGACGACCATGGATCTGACACAACTGCTCATCCAAGCCGCAAGCGGCGCGATCGGCGGCAACGCCGCGGCCGCCGTTACCAAGAACGATTCTCTCGGGACGCTCGGCAATACCATCGCCGGCGCGCTGGGCGGCGGGATCGTCGGCCAGCTGCTGGGTTCGCTGCTCGGCCTCGGCGGCGCGGCCGCGACCTCGGGCCTCGATGTCAACGCCGTCGTCAACGGCTTTGCCACGGGCGGCGTCGGCGGTGCGGTCACCGCGCTTGTGCTCGGTATCATCAAGCTCAAGCTCGTCGGCTGATCCTCAGCTCACTCCCGGCACACCCCGCGCGGGGTGTGCCGGCCGCGCTCTTCCCTGCGATCGGGTTTCCCTGCGGCCCGGCTGGCGCCTTTGCGGGCGATGATGGCGGCAGCTGCGGTGTGCGTCCGCCTTGAAATCGGCCGGCGCGCGACTGCAGCGCTATGCCCGGCGGACCAGGGACGCCGGCGTCCGAGTCTCAGCCGCCGGGTTCGTTTTGAGGGGCGGCATGCTGCCGAGGGTGGCGTGCGTTTCGCGGGCGGCCCGATGGCGCGCGTGGGAAGTGAGCGGCGCGCGGGCAGCGGCCTTATCGGTCACTCGGCGGCCGCGTGCCGCCAAGCGCCTCTCTCGCGACGGAGGCCGCGGCGACACGTCGCATCAGGCCGTCGCGACAGCCTCGTGGCGCTTGGCGTTGAACAGCGCGGGTTGGTTTCGAGCCTTCGCAACGATCTCCGAAGCACGATTCTGCATCCCTTTAGCGCGCTTGGATCATCCACTTACGGCGCTTGATGCAGCAACCCTTGGAAATCATCGCTGTATCCGAGAAGGCGGCTCGAAGCGTCAATACTTATCAACATTTCGTTATTGTCCTCCTCTTATAGAATTGATTCTGATCATTTGCATTCGGGGCAAGCCGTGCCTACGCTTGGCCCAGCAATCATGAGATCAGGGCCAAGTCCCCTGGTCCGCGTATTAAGGGAGTAGATGCGATGGCGATGGGGCACCCCACGGATTTCGATCCGAACATATTCGGACCCTTCGGACCGATGGTCCAGAGCTGCGTCACGGCCTTCGAGAGCATGGGTCTGCTGCAGGCCGATGCCAACGGAGCGGTGCCGCAACGGTTGAGCGCTCCGGTCAAAGCCGCGGCGCGTTGCCAACTAGAGGTCTGCGGGCTCGCGAACCGGCGGACGCAAGCCTACCTGCAAATTCCGGCACGCCTTGCGCAATGCCGCTCTCCGCAAGACCTCATGAACGAGCAGATGGCCTTCTGGCGTACGGCCGCCGAGCAGTATGGCGAGACCTACCGCAAGATCTTCGACACGTGGGCGGGCACCGACGTCTGGATCTACTCGAACGGACGGCCGGGCGTTGCAGAGCGCGACTACATCACTTTCAACGGCGCCAAGGACAGCGCGCCTCAGCGGAGCGAGCCGACGGTCGGCAAGCCGCAGCGCCGCGTCGCCTAGTCGCGCGCTTTACATCGCGACACTCATCAAGCGCCCGGTGCCTGTAGGCTCCGGGCGTTTCCGTGTGCGGAGGTCTGCAGCCGATGCGGAGCGAAAGAGCGTCCCTTCGCTCCCGTCGTTGCGCGGCATGATCTCTCCTCAAGCACGCTGCCTTAACCCCTGAGCGGCGCGATCCTTTGCGCCGCCGGTTGCGGCCGCGCGACCATCCCCGCGTCAATGCCCATCCGTACGCCGCAACCTAGTTGAGCGCGCTCAACCCGTCGCCGAAGCCCGCGAGAGAGATCGGGATGCCAATGCCGGCTTCCTCGGTCTGGAAGATGATGAAGATCGCCGTCTTGCCGGTCTTCAGCCGGTCGATCAGCTTGTCGTCGACCGTCACCTGGGCATAGCAGGCGAAGGTGTGACAGCGCAGGAACGGTGCGTGGCCGATGTCGGCGCCGTCGACTTTGAGGCCGATGCCCGGCGGCAGCAGCACGCCGACCGGCGCAAACACGCGCAGCACCTTCGTGCCGTTCGAGAACTTCTGGAAATAGATGGTTAGGCCGACGTTCTTGCGGTCTTCGGCCGTCACGCTCTGAACCAGCGCGCAGACCTCGTTCTTGGCGCCCGCCGGGGGCGGCTTGCAGACGTACTGCCAGTCGCCGTACTGGCCTTTCACCTCGCCCTCGAACTGCTGCTGCAACGCGGCCTGTTTCGCATCCTGAGCCATGACCGCCGCGGGAAGCACCGCCAGCACCGCGCCTAGCGCAGCACACAAGATGCCGAGCCTGTTGCGCCGGGCGTTGCTCGCGAGCCGTACCGGACTGCCGTCAGAGAATGCCATGAGAATCGAAATGCCCTCGATGAGCCGCGATCGCACGGCGCCTAACGACTGCAAACCACCGGTGCGTCCTGACCGCGCTCCGTTCGTCTCGGTGAGAAAAAGGGCTAAAGTGCGACTCTCTTACGAGGCCCGCGTACGTCTCTTTTTGCGTCTGAAACGGCTCTTTTTGGCTGATGTATATCAGTATTTAGAGCAGGCGCATGGTGCAATGCAAAACCGTCGTCTGCGTCTTCCGTGATGACAACGCGTGGTTATGACGCAGAAAACTTGACTTGAGACAAGATTGAAGATTGTGCTGTGTGTCGGTGTGGGGGACTCCGACGTTGCCGCGCGCGCTCCAGATGGCGAGTGCAGCGAAACGCGGCTTTCGGATCGTCCTCGCCGAATCGGCGGCACGCCGGGCAGGAACGGTCGGCAGGTCGAACGACCGACATCAGGGAGATATCCGGCAGCTGTTGCCGGGATACGGATCGGGGAGCGGATGATGCTGAAATGGATTTTCAAGTGCATGCCTCAGACGGCGCTGGCCGGGCTCATGGCCTTGCTTCTGGCGCCGGGGGCGGCCATGGCCAACGCCGGGTTGGGGCATGCCCTGCCGGGCCAGATGGGCCTGCAGGAAGCCGCTTCGCCGATCGCGCATGAGCTGCACAGCTTCTACAATCTGACCAACACCATCATCATCGCCATCGCCATCTTCGTCCTGATCCTGCTCCTCTATGTGATGTTCCGCTTCAACGAGCGGCGCAATTCGACGCCGAGCACGACCACGCATCACACGCTGCTTGAGGTCGCCTGGACCGTGATCCCCATCCTGATCCTGGTGGTGATCGCCATTCCCTCGTTCAAGCTTCTGATGAACCAGTTCACCTATCCGAAGCCCGATCTCACCATCAAGGCGATCGGCAACGCCTGGTTCTGGGAGCACGAATATCCCGATTACGGCAACTTCACGATCACCTCGAACATGCTGACCGACGAAGAGGTGGCCGAGCGCGAGCAGAAGGGCATTCCTTCGCCGCGGCTGCTCTCGGTCGACAACGAGATCGTCGTGCCGGTCAACAAGGTCGTGCACGTGCTCGTGACCTCGAACGACGTCATCCACAACTGGACCATCCCGTCGTTCGCGTCGAAGACGGATGCCGTGCCCGGCCGGATCACCGCGACGTGGTTCGAGGCCGAGAGGGAAGGCATGTTCTACGGCCAGTGCTCGGAGCTGTGCGGACTGAACCACGCGTTCATGCCGATTGCGGTGCGCGTCGTCTCCGAGAGCGTGTTCAACGAGTGGGCCGGCGCCATGCAGGCCAAGGACAAGAAGAAAGCGCGCGAAATCCTCGACAAGGTCGCCCTCGAGCAGGCCGGTCACAAGACCGTCGCCGACAGCTCCTCGTCGCAAGCGCGCTAAGCAGCGGGCGTCGCCCCCCGGAGGGCGCGACGGCCAACTGGAACTGAGAATGGAAACACCCAGGTCAACAAGGGTTTCGAACAATGGGTAGCACCGCACACGCCGGCCACGACGCTCACGATCACGCCCCAACCGGGCTGCGTCGCTGGCTGTTCTCCACGAACCACAAAGACATCGGCACGATGTACTTGATCTTCGCCATGATCACGGGGCTGATCGGCGGAGGGTTGTCGGTGGTGATGCGTCTCGAGCTCGCCGAGCCGGGCATGCAGTACTTCTCCAACCCGCACATGTTCAACGTGTTCGTGACCAGCCATGGTCTCATCATGGTGTTCTTCATGGTCATGCCGGCGACAATGGGCGGGTTCGGCAACTGGTTCGTGCCGCTCATGATCGGCGCGCCGGACATGGCGTTCCCGCGCATGAACAACATCTCGTTCTGGCTGCTACCGGTCGCCTTCACGCTGCTCCTCATCTCGATGTTCGTCGAGGGGCCGAGCGGCATGCACGGCCTCGGCTCGGGCTGGACGCTCTATGCGCCGCTCTCGACGGCGGGCCATCCGGGACCAGCGGTAGACTTTGCGATTCTCTCGCTTCACGTGGCGGGTGCCTCGTCGATCCTCGGCGCCATCAACTTCATCACCACCATCTTCAACATGCGCGCACCGGGCATGACGCTGCACAAGATGCCGCTGTTCGCCTGGTCGGTGCTGATCACCGCGTTCCTGCTGCTTCTCTCGCTGCCGGTGTTCGCGGGCGCCATCACCATGCTGCTCACGGACCGTAACTTCGGCACGACGTTCTTCGCGCCGGCTGGCGGTGGCGATCCGGTGCTCTACCAGCATCTGTTCTGGTTCTTCGGCCACCCCGAGGTCTACATCCTGATCCTGCCGGGCTTCGGCATGATCAGCCACATCGTGTCGACCTTCTCGAAGAAGCCGGTGTTCGGCTATCTCGGCATGGCCTACGCCATGGTCGCCATCGGCCTCGTCGGCTTCATCGTGTGGGCGCACCACATGTATACGGCCGGCATTTCGGTCAACACGCAGGCCTACTTCGTGTTCGCGACGATGGTCATCGCCGTTCCGACGGGCGTGAAGATCTTCTCGTGGATCGCGACCATGTGGGGCGGGTCGATCCAGTTCAAGCTGCCCATGATCTGGGCCTTGGGCTTCATCATCCTGTTCACGGTCGGCGGCGTGACGGGCGTCATGCTGGCGAACGCGGGCGTCGACCGCGCGCTCCACGACACCTACTACGTCGTCGCGCACTTCCATTACGTGCTGTCGCTCGGAGCCGTGTTCTCGATCTTCGCGGGCTACTACTACTGGTTCCCGAAGATGACCGGCTACATGTACTCGGACTTCTGGGGCAAGCTGCACTTCTGGATCACCTTCATCGGCGCCAACGTGCTGTTCTTCCCGCAGCACTTCCTGGGCCTTGCCGGCATGCCGCGCCGCTACGTCGACTATCCGGATGCCTACGCATTCTGGAACCACGTCTCGTCGATCGGCTCGTATATGACGGCCGTCGGTACGCTCTGCTTCTTCATCGGCGTGTTCGTTGCGCTGGCCCGCAAGGTGCCGGCCGGCAACAATCCGTGGGGCGCGGGCGCGACGACGCTCGAGTGGACGCTGCCGTCTCCGCCGGCGTTCCATTCGTTCGAGACGCTGCCGCGTATCTCGGGCAGCTCGCACCACTAGGCGAGCCCCGCGAGACGGCGGAGTGATGCTCCACCGTCCGGCGATAGAACCACGCGGCGGGTGCACCGCACCCGCCGCGCCTTCAGGGCCGCAACGCAGAATTGCGCGCCTCAAACGAGCGGGGGCAACCCGCGGCGGGAGGATGGGAGACGATGAAGGAACTGACAGCCGAAGGCGCACTCACGGACGCCGTCACCAGCACCGAGCCCTCGGTCGGGGATTTTATCGAGCTCATGAAGCCGCGGGTGATGTCGCTCGTGGTGTTCACCTCGCTCGCGGGCCTGTTCGCCGCGCCAGGCACGCTGCATCCGGTTCTCGCCGCAATCGCGATCCTTTGCATCGCGGTCGGTGCGGGCGCGTCGGGTGCACTGAATATGTGGTATGACGCAGACATCGACGCGCGCATGGCGCGCACGGCCGCACGCCCCATTCCGCGCGGGCGCGTCACCGCCGAGGAGGCGCTGGCGTTCGGCTCGGTGCTCTCCGTCATGTCGGTCGTGACGCTCGGCGTGCTCGTCAACTGGGTGGCCGGCGTGCTGCTGGCGCTGACGATCGCCTATTACGTCTTCTTCTACACCATGTGGCTCAAGCGGCGGACGCCGCAGAACATCGTCATCGGCGGCGCCGCGGGCTCGTTCCCGCCGATGATCGGGTGGGCGGCCGCGACGGGAACGGTGACGATCGAAAGCGTGCTCCTGTTCCTCATCATCTTCATGTGGACGCCGCCGCATTTCTGGGCGCTGGCGCTCTATCGCTGCCGCGACTACGAGCGCGTCGGCGTGCCGATGCTGCCCGTCGTCGCCGGGGGTGACGAGACGCGGCGGCAGATCCTCCTCTATTCGCTGGTGCTCGTGCCGCTGGCGGTCGCGCCCTATTTCATTGGGCTCGGGGGCGTCGTCTACCTGGCCACCTCGGTCGTGCTCGGGCTCGTGTTCCTGTATCTCGCCTCCAAGGTGTGGCGGATCCGGGAAGGGCGCGAAGCCGATCATGCGGCCAAGCAACTGTTCGGGTTCTCGATCCTCTATCTCTTCCTCCTGTTCGCAGTGATCCTCGGCGAGCATCTCGCAACAAAGATCGTAGGCGCATGAGGACGATCGACATCGAAAGGGACGAGGTGGCAGCGGTGAACGGCCCCGACGAGGAAGCCAGGCGCATCCGGCGGCAGCGTTTGCGGTCGACGGCGATCGCGTTCGGGCTCGCGTTCCTCGTGCTTCTGTTCTACGCGGCGACGATCGTGCGCATGGGCGGGCAACCGACGGCGGTCGGCGGGTTCGGGCCAGGCGCACAAAGCGGCGAGGCCACGCGCGGCGCTGAGCCCCAGGGCGGTCCGCCATGAACCGGGGGCGCAACGGAACGGTCGTGCTCTGGTGCGTCGGCGCTCTCGTCATGATGGGTGCTGCAACCTGGGCTGCGGTGCCGCTCTACCGCATCTTCTGCCAGGTCACGGGCTACGGCGGCACGCCCATGCGGGCGGAAAAAGCCCCCGACGCCGTTTCCGACCGCACCATGGTCGTCCGCTTCGACGCCAACGTGACGCCCGGCATGCCGTGGGACTTCCAGCCGGTGCAGCGCACGATGGTGGTCAGGCTCGGCGAGACGGCGCTCGCCGTCTACAAGGCGCACAATACCTCGCAGGAGACGATCAAGGGCACGGCGAGCTTCAATGTCTCGCCGGACGCCGCCGGCGCTTTCTTCGCCAAGATCGCGTGCTTCTGCTTCACCGAGCAGACGCTGGCGCCGGGCGAGAGCGTCGACATGCCTGTCTCGTTCTTCGTCGATCCGTCGATCGCCGAGGACCGCGATGCGCATGTGATCAGGGAGATCACGCTGTCCTATACGTTCTATCCCGTGGCGAGCGGCGCCAAAGCCGAAGCGCCGGCCGCCGAGACGGGGAGCGAGGGCGCGCGGCAGGGAGGCTGACGGGTTTCCGGCGCGACCGAGAGGCGGGCCGGCGGAGTTTTGTTACGAAGGACGATCCAGGCACCGTCTCGGGTTCGAGCCGGATGTCTCGGGGTAAACGAACGGGGATTTACGGAGACGAACATGGCCCAAGCGCACGGCAAGCAACACGACTATCATCTGCTCGATCCCAGCCCTTGGCCGATCGTGGCTTCGGTGTCCGCGCTGGTGACGGCGATCGGTGCCATCGTCTGGATGCGCTCTCTCGGCGAAGGCGCGACGGGCCTGTTCGGCCTCTCCGGCCCGTGGCTGTTCCTGATCGGCTTCCTCGGCCTCGTCCTCACCGCCGCGTCGTGGTGGCGCGACGTCATCGTCGAAGCCAACGAGGGCTACCACACGCCGGTCGTGCAACTCCACCTACGCTATGGCATCATCCTCTTCATCGCTTCGGAGGTGATGTTCTTCGTGGCCTGGTTCTGGGCTTACTTCGATTTCGCCCTATTCCCCGGCGACGTGCATACGTTCGACAACATGACCACGGCCGTCGGCATGGTCCAGCGGAACGAGCTGTTCGGCGGGCAGTGGCCGCCGGTTCCGGTCGATTCTACGGAAGCCGTGATCCCGGCGACCGGCGCGCCGGTCATGGGCTACTTCAAGGGCACGTTCGACCCTTGGGGCATTCCGCTGGTCAACACGCTGATCCTGCTGTCGTCGGGCGTCACGGTGACGTGGGCGCATCACGCGCTTCTCAAGAACGACCGTCGCGGTCTCGTGCTCGGCCTCGTGGCGACCGTCGTGCTCGGTATGATCTTCACGATGCTGCAGTTCTACGAGTACCAGCACGCCAACTTCACCTTCGGTGGCCACGCCTACGGCTCGGCCTTCTTCATGGCGACCGGCTTCCACGGCGCGCACGTGATCATCGGCACCATCTTCCTGCTCGTGTGCCTCATCCGCGCGATCCGGGGCGCCTTCACGCCGAAGCAGCACTTCGGCTTCGAGGCGGCAGCCTGGTACTGGCACTTCGTCGACGTGGTCTGGCTGTTCCTGTTCGCGGCCATCTACGTCTGGGGCGCCGGCGCCAACCCGGGTGCCGGGCACTAAGACAGCCGGGCGCTAAGACACAGGGGCCTTGCGCCCGTTGGATGTAAGCTTCGGGGGTCGGGACGAATGAGCCCGGCCCCTGTCATTTTTCGAGGAGGTGCCATGGGCGCAAGCGGCAGTCACGACGGGCCGGATCGCGGCATCAATCCGGTGCGGGCCGGTGTAATGGCGCGTTGCCCCCGCTGCGGGCGCGGCCCGCTGTTCCATAACGGGCTGATGCTCCGCTCCGCGTGCAGCGGGTGCGGCCTCGATTACAAGTTCATCGACACGGGCGATGGCCCGGCGGTGTTCGCGATCCTGATCCTCGGGTTCGTCGTGCTCGGCGCGGCGTTGTTCGTCGAGTTCCGCTTCGAACCGCCGGTGTGGGTGCACGTGGTGCTGTGGGGCGTGCTGACGCCGGTGCTCGCGTTCGTACTGCTCCGGTTCCTGAAGGCGATCCTCATCGCCCTGCAGTGGACCCACAAGGCCGAGGAAGGCCGGTTGGCCAAGGATTGACGGCGGGCGCATGCGATGACGGGCGAGGACACGGCGACACGGCGGACGGGATTGCGCAGCTTGATCTGGCCGGCCGCGTTGACGCTCGCGATGCTGCCCCTGCTCGTCGGGCTCGGGGTCTGGCAATTGCAGAGGCTCGCCTGGAAGGAAGGGCTGATCGCCGCCATCACCGCTGAGACCGGCAAGCCTCCGGCGCCGCTCGAAGAGCCGCCCGAAGCGTGGAAGGCGCTCGGCCAACAGGAGTATCGGCCGGTCTCGGTCGCTGGTCGCTTCCGGCATGCGGACGAGCGGCGGCTGTTTGCCACCGAGGACGGCGAGGCGGGCTGGCATATCTACACGCCGCTCGAGACGGAGGGCGGCAACATCCTGTTCGTCAACCGCGGGTTCGTTCCGGAGGCGCTCAAGGAGTCGGCAAGCCGTGCGGCAGGCGAGGTCGAGGGGCGGGTGGCGGTGCAGGGGCTCGTGCGCAAGCCTGCCGTCAGAGGCTGGTTCGATCCTGACCCCGATACGGCCCGCAACGTCTGGTATTGGCGCGATCTTGAGGCCATGGCGCGCTCGCTGCCGGAGGCGGATCGGGCGCGCGTGCTGCCGTTCTTCGTCGATGCGACGGCCGAGCCCGCCAATCCGGGGGGCTGGCCAAAAGGCGGCGTCACGCGCCTCGACATTCCGAACCGGCATCTCGAATACGCGCTGACCTGGTTCGGGCTCGCGGGCACGCTCCTCGCGGTGTTCGCGGCGTTCGCCTGGACGCGGCTGCGGGCGGCACACGCTTAATCCGCGTGCGTTGGCTTGATCCCGCGCGAGCGGGCCTTTACAGCGTTGAGGATCGGAAGCCGCAGGCGCCCGGCGGCCCTGCAACCCAGGACAGCGATCCCGTGACGTACATCTCCACCCGTGGCGAAGCGGCCGATCTGACGTTCGAGGACGTGCTTCTCGCCGGGCTCGCGCGCGACGGTGGGCTCTACGTTCCCGAGATCTGGCCGACGCTTTCGCCGGAGACCATCGCCGCCTTCGCGGGCAAGCCGTTCGCGGATGTCGCGACGGAGGTGATGGCTCCGTTCGTCGGCGCGTCCATCGATGCGGCGGCGTTGCACGCCATGGCGCGCGAGGCCTATGGCCGCTTCGATCATCCCGCGGTGACGCCGCTCGTGCAGATCGATCGCAACCGCTGGGTGCTGGAGCTGTTCCACGGGCCGACGCTGGCCTTCAAGGACGTGGCCATGCAGTTGCTC